>JAJYOG010000015.1 GCA_021785935.1 Actinomycetes bacterium | reverse complement strand
CGATGAAGTCACTCAGGGCCTTCCCGAGATCGAAAGCCGCCCCTCCGACATAGAAGCCGAACTCAAGAAACTCCGCATCACTGCACAGGAAAAGCATAGTGAGCGGGCACGCATCGACGCCGGCGGGGCGGTCGCAGAGAAAACCAAGGAGCTCAGGGAGGCTGAGGGCGACCTCATACTGATTGAGCGGAGGATTCGTACAGATATCGGCGCCGGCGCTGAGGAAACCGAGCAGGAACGGCGTCTCTGGCAGAATAGGCTGGATGAAGCCGACCGCCTGATTCATTCACGGGGACAGGATGTCGAGCAGAATGAAATCACCCTCTCTGCCATTAAGGCGAAGCTGGAGAGCAGCCGCCAGGCATGGCATGAGATCAATGACCGCATCTTCGATGATGACTGCAGCCTGGAGAATCCGGTCTGCCCTACCTGTGGGCAGAATCTGCCGACAGAGCAGGTCGAGGATAAGCGGGCTAGGGCACTTGCCACATTCAACCGTCAGAAGGCTGAGGACCTGGAGGCCAATAATGCTCACGGGCAGCAGCTGGGGACTCAGGCTGGCAATATCGCTCTTAAGAACGAACAACTCTGGAGGGAGATCGCCGAGGCCGAGGAATCGAAGATAGAGATTCAGCAGCATCTAGACGCCCTGCCAACCGCAGTCGAAACTGCTGAACCGGACTACTCTGCCGATGCCAACTGGTCTGAGACCATGGCCTGCATTCAGGCCCTCAAGGCCGAGATTGAAAGACTCAAGGGCGGCAACGCGGAGGCCCTGGCCGCGATTGATGCTGAGATCAACCAGATCAAGGCAGAGATCGAGCGCCTCACCGGCGAGGAAGCCAAGGCGGAGCAGCGCGCCAAAGGTCAGGAGCGTATCGAGGAGCTCAAAGCACGTGAGAAGGAGCTGGCGGCTGAATATGAGGAACTGGAAAAGCAACTATTCCTCACTGAGGAGTTTATTCGCTCCAAGGTTCATATGCTGGAATCCAAAATTAATGAGCGCTTCCAACTGGCCCGCTTCAAACTCTTCAACGGGCTAGTTAATGGTGCGGTTGAGGAGTGTTGTGAAACCACCTTCCGGGGCATACCCTACTCTGACCTCAATAATGGAGCCCGTCTAAACGTCGGGCTCGACATCATCAACACCCTCTCAGATCACTACAGCTTCACGGCTCCGATCTTCGTCGACAATGCTGAGGCCGTGACCGCGCTCGCGGGAACTAGCAGCCAGCTCGTCCGGCTCTTGGTCAGTGCAGCTGATAAGGATCTGAGAGTCGAAACCAAAGCATCCCTCAAGGAGGCCGTCAATGGCTAACGGACTAGCAAAATCCAATAAGCAGCAGATTGAACGTCTCAAGCACGCGATCAATTCAGACACGGTACAGCAGCAATTCCGGAACGCCCTGGCCAGAGAGGCCGGCCCCTTCACTGCATCTGTGATCGACCTCTATAACGGCGACACGGCCCTACAGAAATGCGACCCCAGCCTCGTCATCATGGAGGCGCTTAAGGCCGCCACGCTAAAGCTCCCTATCAACAAAGGCCTCGGCTTCGCCTATGTCGTACCGTTCAAGAACGTGCCGACTTTCATGATCGGCTACAAGGGGCTGCTCCAGCTGGCGATGCGGACCGGCCAATATAAATTCCTCAACGCTGGCATCATCTATGAGGGACAGACGGTAGAGCGAAATACGCTCACGGGTGAGACGAAGATCAACGGGGAGCCAAAAAAGAGCGCCAAGCCTCTCGGCTATTTCTGTTACATGGAGCTCGGCAGCGGATTCAAAAAGACGGTCTATATGACTACCGCAGAGGTCACGGCGCACGCCAAGCGGTTCTCTCCCTCCTGGAATGCGAAGGTGACGCCCTGGAAGACCGACTTCGATGCGATGGCGCTCAAGACGGTCATCCGGCAGCTCATTTCGAAATATGGCCCCATGAGCATCGAGATGGCTAACGCCATCAGCACGGACAATGATGAGGATCCCCAGGCTGAGATCGACGCGAATGCAAACGGGGAGACCATCGATATTGAGCCGGAGGAAGAGGAAGATGACGAGCCGGAAAGCGCCGAGGAAGAGCCACGGGCCGCAGGGGGACCAGGGTATTAAATGATCATCACCCCCCTAGCATCCGGCTCCTCGGGCAACTGCTACCGCATCGACTGCGCGGGCCGCACACTCCTTCTGGAATGCGGCCTGCGCTTCCCCGAGATTCAGCGCGGCCTGGACTTCCAGGTCTCAAAGCTGGACGCCTGCCTCATCAGCCACGAGCATGCCGACCACAGCAAGGCGGTCAAGAAATTGATGAAGGCCGGGGTCGACTGCTTCATGAGCGAAGACACACAGTGCGCCCTGGGACTCGAGGACTGGCACCGCGCTCGCGTCCTGGTGCCGCAGGTCCAGCATGATGAAGCTAACCTTCTCGGCTTGGGCTGGGGAGTCATGCCCTTCGAGACCCAGCACGACGCGGCCGAGCCCCTGGGCTTCCTAATCGCCAGGGCCGGCCGCAAGCTGCTTTATGCCACAGACAGTTTCTATATCAAGTACCGCTTCGCCGGCCTGACTCACATCATGCTCGAATGCAACTACGCGGAGGACCTCCTGGCCGCAAACGTGCGCGCCGGCGAGGTCGACCGCTCATTGCAGAAGCGGATCCGCGGCAGCCACATGAGCCTTGAGACAGCCAAGGAGATGCTTCGCACCAACAACCTCAGTCAGGTCCAGGAGATATGGCTGCTTCACCTGAGCGACGCCAACAGCGACGCGGAGCGCTTCAAGCGCGAGATCCAGGAAGTGACTGGCAAGGTGGTGAGGGTGGCGTGAACTATCGTTGGATGCTCCCCGACCCAGACATACTGCAGGAAACGAAAGCGGGGAGGGTCGATCTGCGTATTTATGAGGCTCGCTACGACTGGCTGAGAGCTTGGCTTATAGAACAGGATGAGCGACTTAAAAAGTTAGAAGAACTACTTAAGCCAACCGAGCATGTGAGACAATGCGAATGTCTTGTGGTAGACCGGCGCTCCGGCAAAGACAGGCGGGGACCGCAACCGCTGGCGGGGCCAGGCAAATATCTGAAGAACGACCGCCGTTCCTCCCGAGGCAGGCGCACAGGCGATTGACCGAAAAACAAAAGACAAAGCTGATGTGTGGTAATTGTAAATATCTGCGAGTTAAAACTTGCGGCAAGTGTTGGCACCCAAAAATCCACACCAAAGTTCCAAGGGCCGATTTTAGCCCCGCTTGCGAGGAGTTTGAGGAGAATGACATCCGTTATCAAAGAACGCCTGCTTGAGCTTCTGGCCAGCCATGCTTATAACGCCTCTGGTTTTCAGTACACCTTTTCTAAGGAACAGGCGGAAGAAGCCCTACCACTAATCGACGAAACCGCCAGCATTTTTGATAGTGCGGCAATCAAGATGATTAAGATGGCGAAGCTTTATTGTGTGCAGACGATCGATCAAAAAGAGGCCGATGAATGACCCAAACTAGCCAGGCCACAACCGCATACCGGCGTGGGGACGCCAAACAAACAGGAGGTTTTCGGACCTCCTTTTTAATGGTGGAAAAGGTGTGGATAAATAAATGACCGTTAACGCCGGCTTATTCACGAGCAACACAAGCGAATGGGAAACCCCCTGGGAAGTTTTCGAAGAGCTTGATAGTGAGTTCTCCTTCGACCTTGACCCCTGCGCCACAATCGAGAATGCGAAATGCTGCACCTTTTTTGACAAAGAGCTTGACGGGCTATCTCAATCTTGGACAGGTCATACGGTTTTTATGAATCCGCCTTACGGGCGAGAAGTAGGCATATGGGTCAAAAAGGCATATGAGGAAAGCAAAGGAGGAGCGACTGTTGTTTGCTTACTTCCAGCGCGAACTGATACGAAATGGTTTCATGATTGGATCTATGGCAAAGCTGAAATCCGCTTCCTGCGTGGTCGAATAAAATTTTGCGGGGCTAAGTGGAATGCGCCATTTCCAAGCATGATATGTATTTTCCAAGGGTGGCTATTTTGATGGGGTTGATGATTTGAATGGACATGGGAGGCTCGATGGCTCTTAACCGCACACGCATCGAATGGGTCCGCAACCCTGACGGCTCGCAGGGGTTCACCTGGAACCCTGTCACTGGTTGTTTGCATCCTTGCAGAAATACTTATTGTTATGCGCGGAAGATTGCAGAACGCCGCGCCGGCATCTACCACAAACCACAGGAAATTTATACTCTCAATTATTTAAGTTTATCAATAAAAACCTATCCATACGGGTTTCATCCTACCTTCTACCCCCAGCGTCTCGATGAGCCCCTAGGCCGCAAGAAACCCGCCACGATCTTCGTCTGCTCAATGGCAGACCTGTTCGGGAAATGGGTTCCGACGGAGTGGATTAAGGCCGTCCTGGAGACTGCGCGCGCTTGCCCACAGCACACCTTCATCTTCCTGACGAAGAACCCGGAGCGATATCAAGAATTTGACTGGCCGGCAAATGCATGGCTCGGGGCAACGGCTACGGATCAGGCATCATGGGATAGGGCGCTTAGGGCTTTTTACGTCACCTCGGATAGCCTGTTGTGTTCTGGTGGTGGAAAGTCTGCCCGGCATTATTTCATCTCCGCAGAGCCCCTGCTTGGCCTGATTATCCCTGAGGATATCGCGCTCTTGTCCTGGCTCCTCATCGGGGCTAATTCAAATCGGGGAGCGGAGAAGCCTCAAAGTGGATGGTTAGAGGAACTTCTCCTAGACGCGCGAGCTGCGGACGTCCCAGTTTTTGTGAAGACCAACTGGCCTCATCAATACCGCTCTTGGCCCCAGGACTTCCCGGAGGAGATGAATGGCTAAATATATCGACAACGGAAAGAGATAAATGGCTAGACGTCGCTACATATCGACAGCCATTTCAGTGGATAGGCAGATCAACAGGCTTGATGATTTTGCCGCGCTCCTCTATACCTGGATGATTCCACATGTAGAGGACAACGCTACGATCACGGCAGACGTTGAAGAACTGATGCTGATCGTCATCCCTGGCCGGCGGGACAAAACTGCCGAGGATGTCCGAAAAGCACTGGCGGACATGTCCCAAAATGGTCTTTTGGACATAGATACAAAAAATCACATTGTCCGCTTCCCGTCCTCGTTCTATAAATTCCAGTCCTACATACCAGAAGAAAAACGCTGCATATGGGATGATTATTTCAAGAAGGACTTGTCCAACGGCGAAGAACAGCGAGAAAAGCCGCAAAACGCCGTTTCACCTTCACCTTCACCTTCACCTTCTCCTTCTAAAACCACTTGTCCGCCGGACAAGCCAGCGGACGTGTCCGAGGACAAGAAAGGGACAGACACCCTCGGACTCTCAGTCCGTCAATTCGACCTATTCCTCCGCTTCTACAGCGCCTATCCTCGCCGCGTGAAAAAGCGGCGGGCAGCGAAAGCCTGGCAAGCCATCAAACCTGTTCCCGATGAAGCCCTACTTGGCCAAATGCTGGATAGCATACGAGCCATGAAGAGAATCCCAGGCTGGGACAGGGAAGGGATGCGGTTCGTGCTTCATCCCGCATCGTGGCTTAACGCCGGCAGCTGGGAGGATGAACTCCCTGAGGACGTAGATAAGCAGAAAGAAATGGCACGGAAAGAGCGGGACGCTCAACTCATGGCCGAGGAAGAAGAGGCCCGCAAAAAGGCCCTCACTCCCGCAGAGACAGCGGCCAAAATCCAAGAGATACAGGAGTCGCTGCGTGGTGGATCGCGGGACCCGGCGCACATCTCAAGTTGAATCTTCACACGTACGAACAACAAAAAAGGAGGCTAAATGAAGACAACGGGCAACAGCCCAAAATCAAAAGCACGCAGGATGTCAGATCGCCAAGCAAGGCATCTTATCGACCCCGAGGTGAAACTTGCCAAGAGGTTACTCAGGGTGTCCCACGACTATCAGGAACTGGCCGTGAGACTCCTGGAGCTCATCCATGATCACGAGGATGCGGCAGCGTTTAAGGCTCGCCTAGAGCAGGCACGACGCAAGGCTGAGAGCTCATCCCCTGGTGACCCCTGGGTTGCCGGCGAACTGATCAAGCTGGAAAAACAGATGGACCGTATCAACGCCCGACGGCGGAAGAACCTGGAGCGTTACAAGGTCGATGTGGAACGAGTCATCGGGGAATTTGATTTCGCCTTGGCAAAACATGAAGGGAGAGCGTAAATGCTTAGATATGCTATTTATAAAAATATGGAAAAGAGAGACCATTATTTTTTGGAAATAGAGGATAAGGAAGAAGATATTCCACTTGGTGAATTTGAATTCCTGACTCATGACGATGGCATCATTGGAGCATTCGATCTAAATTTCTACCACGGCGTTGGCCTTTGTGATGAGTCATTAATTCCGCTTGCGCACAAGCTGTTGGAATTTTTTATTGCATCGGATGTCCCAGATTATTCATCCCTGAGAAGCTTTATGAAGTTGATGGGCGAAGAAGGTATCCCGTATGGTAATTACGGTAGTTTTATGGCTGACCGGGAATACATCGACTTCAAGGAAGCCCAAAGGTTATCAAAATTGGGCTGGGATAAAACAGATTAATAATCATTTTGTGACATTTTTCTGCCAACTATAAAAGTGCCAATTAGCAGGTTAAAAACAAAAAAACTTGACAATTATTTGGAAAACGTGATAAAAATTCCTCAGAGTCCAAGAATATGCCCTACTGACGGAGGTCGCCCCATCGGCGGCCTTTTTGCGTGGACCCGCCAAAGGCACGCACCAGCCCCTCTATCCGATACCGCTCCTTGCCGGAAGACAACCGGGGAGAACAAGATGAACTCCATCGCATCCATCATCCATTTCCAGCAGCCGAGAGAGTACGCGGTGCTGGCAGCGTTTGCTGGCAGGCTGAGTGAAAGATGGCTTGCGCCAGTGATTGAGATCAGGGCAAGCGAACGGGACCAGAGGGAAGCGGTGGGTGGGAAGTTGAGGAAGGCGTTGTGAAGCTCTGCGAGACGGGGAAAGTGAAGTTTTTCAGGGGACATTATGTCGGGGGAAGATTCTGGTGCGGGTGCCAAATTATCATTCCCTGTAATGGTTGCGATCAATATCCTGATGGCTGTAAATCGGCCAGTTGCTTAAAGGATGAAGAAGTGGAGAAGCCTAAGTGGCTAAACGGCTAACAGAGAAAGAGAAAGACCGAATAATTAGATTGCTCCAGGCTGGAAACGGTTCCAATCAGATAGCCAAGAAGGTAGGTAGGAGCCAGGACACCGTAAGCCGGGTGGCGAAAAGCATCGACCACACCTTCGGCAAAACGAATCAAATTAACGCGCGTGAAGCCCGCAAAGCCTACTGTGCGGAGGCCCGGGCGGAGTTCGCCAAAGAACTGCACGAGATTGCCAAAAAGGTAGCGGCAGAAGATTTCACTGGGGAGCATCTGGTATTTAATTTTGGCGGCAAGGACAACGACTATAACGAGCATATTCTTAACAACCCAACTATTGACGCAAAGCTTGCCGCAGCCAAGACGGTTAACACCCTTTACCGCACGATCATGGATATCACCAGATATGACGACCCCAAACCCCAGGAGATCACAGGCAAGTTGACCATTCTTGACCTGATGAAGAGTGAAGACTGAGGCACAGCTGAGACAAGAATACCGCTCCCGGATCAAAGACAGTCCGGGTTTTTTTGTGCGCAACGTGCTAGGAGACGGACTCTGGCAGCAGCAGGAGGCCATCATCGCCTCAGTGAAGGCGCATGCCAAGACGGCAGTAAGAAGCTGTCACGGTGCTGGTAAGTCTTTTGTCGCCGGCAGGACGGCCCTTTGGTTTCTCCTGGCGCATCCGCATTCCATCGTCATCACCACTGCACCTACGTTTCGTCAAGTAGAAAAGGTGCTCTGGAAGGAAATCCGCTCAGCAGTCAGGGACTCGCGGGTAGACCTCGGTTTCAAGCCGCTGATGACGGAAATCAAGCTTGACTCTGACTGGCTGGCGTTCGGGTTCGCCACAGATGTCCCTGACAATTTCCAGGGTATGCATGCCAAATGGATTCTCGTAATCATCGACGAAGCCTCCGGCCTGCCGGCAGAGTTGTGGGAAGCTATCGAGGGAGTACTGTCTGGCGGTAATTCCCGGGAGCTTGCCATCGGCAATCCCACCGATCCTTCCGGTGAATTCGCCGGGATGTTTCGCGAGCCGGGTGTGGCCAAGTTTCACGTCTCGGCTTTTGATACGCCGAACTTCACGGCGACCGGCATCACCCAGGAAGACATCGAGTCGGGAGCCTGGAGGAATAAGGCGAAGGCCTACCTGGATGAGCACGGCGCTTATCCATACCCGGCGCTGGTGACTCCTGAGTGGGTAGCCGGGCGACTCAAGAGATGGGGTGCCGGCAGCGCTCTCTACCAAGCGCGCGTCCTTGGGGAGTTCCCGAAAGAAGGCGCCAACACTCTGATACCGCTGGCATGGGTGGAGGCGGCGCAGCGCCGCAGTCAGGAGCCCAGCCAGGAGGAATGGGAGCGGTGGCGCGAGTCCTCCGAGGACAACCCTTACCTGCCGGAGCCTGACCGGCCGCACATTCTTGGCGTCGACGTAGCCTGGGAAGGTGACGACTCCTCGACGCTTTACCTGAGGAAGAGCCTGGTCATTCGCCGCAGGGCGATACTCCACGGTCTGGACCCGATGAAGGTGACGGGTGAAATGATTGCCCTCATGAACGACGAGGATGTCAACTGCGCCAACGTCGACGTGATCGGTATCGGCGCTGGCGTGGCGGCCCGCGGACGCGAGCTCAATTATCCCGTCCAGGCCATTAACGTGGCCAGGAACGCTTACGATGAGGAGCGCTTCGCCAATTTGAGGGCGGAGATCTTCTGGAACCTCCGCGAGGCGCTCGATCCAAAGAACCCGCGGGCGATCGACCTGGATCCAGAAGACGAGGAGCTGCTCGAGGAACTTGTGGCCTTCCGCTTCGGCCACAACTCGAAGGGCCAAATGATCCTCGAGCCCAAGAAGGAGACCAAGAAACGGCTAGGCCGCAGCCCCGACCGCGCCGACGGTGTGGCCCTCTCGCTTATCCCGCAGCTGGTTGACTTCGAGGCTGAGGATGATGAGGACGGCATCATATATCACGAAGAAGAAGTTTCAATCTCTCCCGTGTGAGGTCTTTTCGATGAATGAAAAGGCAGATCCAGCCATTAATCAGAAGTCGGTTAAGAGCATTGAATTTCCAGAAGATGACCGGCAAGAAACTGACCCATATTGTGAGGACTGATTGTCGCTTACAGAAACCATCGCTGATCTGATCACCGGCGGCCAGCTTACCGAGGCTGGCCAAGCCATCGAAGAGATGCGTGAGCATCTGGCCGTGGAGGCTGACGGTAACTTTGAGCTGAGGGAACGTCTGGCCGAGCTCGAACTGGCGCTTGAGGATATCGGCTGGGTGCGGATGGCGGCTTTCGGAGAGCAGGAGTTCAGCCGTAGCGGCCTCGACCGCATGGTCAGAATCTGCCGTCTGATGGCGCTTAAGAACCCACTCATCCAGCGTTCGATCAACGTGCAGGCCTACTACGTTTGGGCCCTCGGCCTCAGCATCAAAGCGGCCCATCATGAAATCGATAATGTGATTCAGGATTATTTGGATGAGAAGCGCAACAAGAAAGAACTCGTCTCCACGCAGGCGCGCGAGTATAAGGAGCGGGAACTTAGCACCACGGGCAATCTCTACCTGGCCCACTTCGTGAATTTCTCCACGGGTAAGGTGCGCACGCGGTCCTTCCCCTACGAGGAGATCGTCGAGGTTATCAAAAACCCCGACGACGACAAGGAACCTTTGTACTATAAGCGCACCTGGCAGGAGCGGTATTTCAATCCGATGGCGCCGGCGCCGGCGGAACCTGCCATGTCCTCTGGTTTTACTCCGAGTCAACCGGGCGGCATGCGGGGTGGCCGAATCCGGACCGCCTATTACGCTGATTTCCAGAATGTCCGCGGTCAGCATCCGGCTCACATCAACGGCATCGAAGTCATCCAGAATGTATACATCCAGCACGTCAAAGACGGCGGCTTTGAGCACTGGGACTTCGGGGTGCCGTGGGTCTATGCGGGGGTTGACTGGGCCAAGGCCTACAAAGAATTTCTCGAGGATACCGCCTCAATCTGGCGCGCCTACAAGCGTTTCGCCGTGCAGCTTAAGACCAAGGGCGGCAAAAAGGGAGTGCAGAAAGCCAAGGATAAGCTGAATTCGACGCTTTCCACCGATATGATTGAGCGCAAGCCGGCGCCGGCGAGCGGTTCCATCTTCGTGGGCGCTGACGGGAAAGAACTCTCAGTCATCCGGACTGCCGGCGCCACCACATCACCCTCAGATGCAAGACAGCTGCTCCTTATGGTCTGCGCAGCCGCCGGTCTGCCGGAAACCTTCTACGGTGATGTCCAGACGGGCAACTTGGCCACGGCCAAAAGCCTCGACAGACCCACAGAGCTCAAATTCATCATGCGCCAGTCGCTGTGGAAAGAGATTTTTAGCGACACCCTGGATTTCGTAATCGACCAGGCGGCCTCTGCCATCAACGGGCCGATCCTAGGTGAGGTTGCTGAAAACGACTGGGGCGAGCTTGATGTGGTCATGCCGATCGATGAGGATACCGGTGAACCGATAAGCCGCGATATCAACTTCACCTGGCCGCCGATTCTGCAGCATGACGTGGGGGAGACGGTGAGTGCAATCGCCACGGCAAATACACTCGGCACGAATTCGCTGCAAGGCACGATGGACAAGCGGACACTCTCGACGCTCATGCTTTCGGCGCTGCCTGGCGTGACCAACGTGGCTGAGATCGTCGAGCGCTTGTATCCGGACGACGCCGGCGAGGAGCCTGCCACTTCTCAGGCTACCCCGGCGCCGACCGCAGAAAGTGACTCCATGACTGTAGCGCTTCGGAACTTGAGGGAAGTTATTGAATCAGTCGGCGAAAAATATGCTGCTGCCCTCTCCGCTTGACGAACTTCACGAAGCGGTGACGCATTATCTGCGGGAGGCAGGCCGGGCCCAGAGATCCCGCGACGTGGCGCCCGTTTTAAAAAAGCTCGAGACGAAGATGAGGTCAGCCTTCCGGGCGCAGGGAAAGGATTTCCGGAAACGCTTCAAGGCGCTCAAGGATTCCTGGCCAGTCCTGTCTGAAGCTTCTGAGCCTGGGGGTCCGGACTGGGAACCGCTGTTTGACGTGTCGGCTCAGGGCACCATCCAGCTTTTCCGGGTCCCGATCGATGAGGCGGTTGAGGCGGCTCTGGTCGCCGGGGGCGCCCAGGCGCTGGGTTCGCTTAAGGCTGGCATTTCTTTCGATCTGGCCAATCCACGTGCCATCAGGTATCTCCAGGATCACGGCGCTGAGATGGTCACCAAGATCAACGAGACGACGCGCTCGCGGATCCAGACCATCATCACCCGCGCTGCAAAGGAAGGCTGGAGTTACGACAAGACGGCTCGGGCCATCAGCAACCGCTATGCGGAGTTCGCGGTCGGCCAGCCGCAGCTCCACATTGAGTCACGCGCCCATCTGGTGGCGGTGACCGAGACAGGCAACGCCTACTGCGAGGGCAACCTCGAGGCGGGGCGGCAGATGGCAGACGCCGGCCTGGAGATGGAGAAATACTGGATCACCGCGGGAGACGACCGCGTGGATGATACCTGCGCCGCAAACGAGGCGCAGGGCTGGATCCCAATAGATGAGACATTCGATTCAGGCAATGACCGGCCACTTGCACACCCGGCCTGCCGATGTGATCTGGAGATCCGTGTTGTCACTGAAAGCAGAACCATACAACCAACTGGCGGTCAAGCCGCCTAAAGGAATTTGACCCGGAAGGAGGTTGAAGTATTTGAGCAAGAGAAAGAAAAGACGCAACGCAAGAAGGACCATCCCGATCAGCATTGAGGTTGGCGAAGCAGTAACCGTCTCGGAATCGGTGGCCGACTACTCTTTCGACCAGATGCGCGAATTTCTCCAGGACGAACTCAACGAGGAGATGGGAACCGAATCGAGTTCACCATTCGATGTCTCCCGGCCTTACGTGGTGGACGTCTACCCGGACCGGGTGATCTTCCGTAAGGAGGGTGATCTCTATCAGGTCGATTACACCGTCAGCGACACCGCGGGGGGGCCGGAGGCGACGTTCGGCTCGCCGGTCGAGGTATTTGTGACTTACAAGCCAACGGGGGAATCCGGCACAGAGGAGTCATTGCGGGAGGCCGGCGCCGTGCTTTCGAAAGCCAACCTGGCCAAAGTGAAAGCTGCCGTCGATGCACTAATGGCAGTCATGAAGGCTGCCGGAATGATGCAGGAGTCGTTATCGGAGGCTGACACCCTGACCGCCTCAGTGGGTGGCGCAGAACACCCCGCCAGCGATTTTGCTTACGTGCCGCATTCGAAGAGGCCCTCCAGCTGGAAGTTCCCGATCTTCGACAAGGCTCATGTCGACAACGCTTCGGCGCGCATCAACCAGACCGATATTCCCGCAAAGGACCTGCCGGCGGTGAAAGCAAAGATCCGCGCCGCCTGGAAAAAGTACTACCCCGACAAGAAGCCTGCCGACATGCCGGATGCCATTAAGGAAGGGGAGGGCGATGAGTCCGACGGGCTGCTGCTGATAGAGTCCGGCCTGGCCGAGGACATGGTCACTCCGCTTCTGGAGGCAGCCATCCGCGAGGACGGCACCATGCCAATCAAGATCATCTCTCCCGGCTGGGGCTCGACTGGTTACTACAGTCGCGAGGTCCTCGAGCAGGCAGCCAGCAAATTCCCTGCTGGCACGCAGATGTTCCTGAACCATGCGACAAGAGCAGAGCGGGCAGCCCGTCCTGAGGGCGATATCACCAAGCTTGCGGCTACGCTGACGGAGGATGCCCACTTCCTCGATCACGCACCCGCTGGCTACAAGGCCAAAGACGATGGGGCCGGCCTGTACGCCGAGGCGCGCGTGGTTGAGACTCACCGCCAGTTGCTCGAGGACCTGGCTCCGCACATCGGCCTCAGCATTAACGGCTCGGCCACGAACATCAAATATGGCGAGGCTGAGGGACGCCGCGGGCCCATCATTGAGGGAATCGCGAAAGCCGACAGCGTCGACTTTGTGACGCGGCCGGGTCGTGGGGGCGAAGTGCTCCAGATCATGGAGTCCTACCGTGAGACTGAATTTCCAACCATCGAAACCGAGGTGAAAGACATGAACGAAGACGAAGCCAGAAAACTCAAGGAAAGCAACGAGGAACTCGAGTCCGAGAACAAGCGTCTGACCGAGGCCCTCATCCTTCGCGAGGCCGGCGACGTGATCAGCGAGGTCCTGGCCGCCAAGGAGTACGACCAGGTCAGCGACCTGACCAAAAAGCGGATCTCCGAGGCCCTCTCGAAGAATCCTCCCGTCAAGGACGAGAAACTCGATCGCGATACCTTCGAGAACCAGATCAAGGAAACCGTGAAGGCCGAGATAGACTATCTGGCGCAGATCACCGGCGCCGGCAAGGTGACCGGTAGTGGCGGTTCCTCGAGCCAGGGTAGCCATGAGGTCCAGGAGAGCGCCGACGTGCTCCACAAGCGGCGCGTTGAGCGGTTCAAGCGCCAGGGCCTCTCCGAGGCAGCCGCCGAGGCAGCCGCAAAAGGTCGCAAGTAAACCAAACCCCTCAAAATCCTTAAGGGAAAGGATAGAAAATGGCATTAAATGAGGTGCTTGAATACGCACGGAAGATGTCCGTTCCCGTGGCGGTCGGAGTCGTTTCGGGCGATCCGGTATTGGTTGGCTCCCGGACGGGCGTGGCTCTGACCGACCGTGACGCCGACGGTTACGCAACGGTTGATTTCTGGGGTGCTTACAACCTCTCGGTGAAAGCAATCGACGACGCTGGCAACAGTGAAGTGGATTGGTTCACCCCGATTTATTACGTCGACGCCGACACTCCCAAACTCTCAAAGAAGGCGAGTGGCCGCCTGTTCGGCTTCGCGGCTGTGAGCCCGAAGAGCGCCAACCCGCTCATTGCGGGGGGTGCCACGGCCACAATTGAGATTGCGCAGGTCGACGCCTTCGGGCCGGGAACGGCAGACATCACTGGCGCCATCATTGGCACGAATCAGCTGGCAAACGGCGCGGTCACCGCTCCCAAGATCGCCAGCGGTATCATCAAGACGGCCCTCATCGCTGGCGGTGCGGCTGGTGATCATGTGGTGACAGGCATGGTGGCCACGGACGAGATCCTGATGGTGCTCGAGTTCGTCTCCGCCGCCTCGATCGCCACCGCGACTATGCTGACTTCCGAATTCACCGCTGGCGCTGGCAAGATGACAAACGTCGGCGGGACGGATACCACAAACAACCAGCTGCTTGTAATCTTCATGCACCACGCATAAGAACGAGATCAAATACAGCATTAAGGCGCCGATGGGCGCTTTTTTAATGCCCACATTCTCAAAAAGGAGTGAAAATGCCTGAACTCATGAACCTGCTCGAAACCATGCGGGCAGAGGAGGCCTCCTTCGAGCGCCTGTTCGGTGACCTGTTCGGTTACCAGCGGGTCAGCGAGGCAGACCGCGAACTTCACGAATCCAAGGTAGACGCGCTGCATGAGATTTACCTGGATGCCCTGGACGGGAACCGGAGGGCACGGTTCCGTTTCGAGGAAGCGATGACCTCCAGCGACTTCCCGCTGCTCTTCGGTGACATCATTGACCGGGTGCTTTTGGCCGGTTATGCCGAGGTGCCCACTTCATACCAGGAATACATGAACGTCAACCGTCAAGTGAAGGATTTCCGCAAGGTGAGCCGCTTCACCATGGATGGGGCGCAGGGATTGCTCCCCACGGTTGGCCAGCTGGAGGAGTATCCAGCCGTAGGCCTCAAGGAAGGTCGTTATCAGTATCAGGTCTGGAAGCACGGTAACCGGCTGCCCTTCTCCTGGGAGACGCTGGTCAACGACGACCTGGGGGCCTTCAACGACATCCCGCTCAGGTTCGGGCGCCAGTGCCGGCGCTCGGTGGAGAATTTCGCGGCAAGCCTCTTCATGGACGCGAACGGGCCGCACGCCTCGATGTACAAGGCGGCCAACAAGAACATCGTCAACAAAGCCAACGGCTGCACGAACGACAACCCGCCGATCGGCACCATCGACGACCTGAACGACGCCATCGCCCTTCTGGGCTCGAAGAAGGACGCCGACGGCCAACCGATCGAAACGGCCGCAGTACACCTGGTGGTCGCCACCAAGGCTCAGGAGATCAAGGCCAACCAGCTGGTGAACGCCACTGAGTACCGCATGGTGAGTGGCGGCAATACTGTCATCGTCTCTGGAAACGGCCTTTCCGTGGATCTCAAGGTCCACCGGAATCCGTACATTCCGTTCATCGCCACAGCGGCCAATGGCAGCACTTCCTGGGCTCTCTTCGCCGACCCGAACCTTGCACGGCCAGCCTTAGAGATTGGCTTCCTGCGCGGCCGCGACGTCCCGGAGATCTTCATGAAGGCTCCGAACGCCATGCGCGTGGGCGGCGGCGGCCAGATCGACCCGACTGACGGAGACTTCGACACCGACTCCATCCAGCACAAGGTCCGCTTCTGCTTCGGCGGCGGCCAGATGGACCCCATCCCGACAGTCGCCTCCAATGGCTCGGGACTCCCGTAAGTCAGTACTGAGGTGCGGGGAGGCGGGCCACGCGGCCTGTCTCCCCGTCTTCTAAAGGAGAGAAATGGTCGCAACTTATAGTCCAGATAATCCCAGCGTAAGGGATTACGTCCGGCTGCTCATCGGCGATACGGATACGAATAACGCCACCTTCTCCGATGCCGAGCTGGACATGTTCCTAAATAGCGCCATCGATTACGATGCGCGCCTGGGCGCGGCGGCTGCCCTGGAATCCCTGGCCAGCAAATACGCCATGGCAGTGGGAGTCGTGAAAATTCTGGATGTGACGGCTGATGGCAGCAAGGTTGCGGCCGAGCTCCGGGCCAGGGCCGCGGAACTCCGGAGGCAGTATGAGGAAGACCCCGAGGCCTTCGACGTGATCGAGTGGCCCACCGGCGACTTCGCCCAACGCGAACGCCTGGAGGACGAATTTCTAAGGAAGCTCACGTGAAATCACCGTCTGTGGTAAGCAGCCAGCTTCTCAGCAATATCGGGCAGTACTATGACAAAGCCTGCATCATCATGGAGCCCGTAAAGTCAAAGAGCCCGAGCGGCGCTATCCAGCGGAAAGACTGGCAGGCGGTGACTGGTCTTGACAGCATCCCCTGCCGTCTGGCCTCAGCTGTGATGAAGCGGGCCAACAACGAGGTGCGCACCCCGGAGGGAACCTACGTGGTGGCCCCCTACGAAGCCTCTCTCGCAGGTTCGTATCCGCAGATTAAGGAGGAATGGCGTGCCCAGATCGACGGCACCGATTACGATATCATCCTGGTCTCTCCCGATAGCGCGGGAGTGACTACGCACCTAGCGCTTAAGATCGTGCGATGAACGACTTCAAAGTCGTGGTGATGGGCAAAGAAGAGGCCATCAAAAAAATCAGAGCCATCAAAACTGCCGTCAGCACCGGGCTGGTCGTGAGTGTCCGCGCCGGCGGCCTGGTAGTAGAGAAGTACGCCAAAGACAAGGTGCCGAGATGGACCGGCAACTTGTCGCGGTCCATCCATGTTGAGATCGTGGAGGTGACTCCAATCTTCGCGGCTGCTATCATTGGCACCGACGTGGAATATGCCGCTCAGGTTGAGTTCGGAGGCACAATCAAGGCCAAGAACGCTCCATATCTCGTATTCAAGACCAGGGACGGCCAGTGGCACAAGGTCAAATCTGTGACTCAGGTCCCGCAGCCATACCTGCGCCCGGCACTTGATGAGCATATCGAAGAGGTCGTTGCAGCAATGAGCGAAACATTCAAGAAACTGATTGAGGCGGCGGCAAACATATGATCAGCCCAGGTCTTTACCAGCGCGTTTCCACCTATCCGGCGCTTGCCGCGATCGGCGACAACTGGTTTCCGGGAGGTCTCCCCGAGGGCGCCGATCTGCCCGCCGGGATCTATACCTGCATCAGCCGGGTCAGGATCTTCACGCAAGACGGCGGCGGTCCCTTTGATACCCGCTATCAACTTGACATCTACTCTGAGGATTTCGACGAGTGTGAGGCGCTGATAAACGCCCTGGATAAGGCAATGCACGGGTACCGTGGGACCATCACCGTGGGAGGCGTCGATTATGTCATCAAGGCCTCTCTTTTCGATAATGGCCTGGGGCCGAACCTCCAACCCACCGGCAGGCGCAGCGACGGTCCCGAGCCTGGATTTTTCCGGGCGACCCACGACTATAAAATCTTCCACTCGGAGGTAACATAGGATGCCGAGAAAGAAAAAAGAGCAGTTACCAAAAGAGCCGCCCGCGGGCGGCTCTAACGTTGCTGGGGAGGATCCGGGCTACACCACTGGCTTGTGGTCCAACCACCCTCATTACCAATGCAATTCCTGCCATTTCAATACCCTCAACCGGGAACTGATTGAGGAACACGTTGAAGAGTATCACCGCATTCCGGCCGTGCTCATGGCGCGGGTGCCTGAGGCCGTCAGAGCCGAGATGAAAAGTGAATATCCAGGCACCGAAGCGGCGCCGCAAGAGGAACAGACCAAGCCTGAGCCGGAGGCCGCTGAGGAGCCGAAGGCCAAGGAAGGGAGTGAAGAGTAAATGCCAAGGACGACTATCAACCCAACCAGCTGCCCCGGTCCCTACCCGATAGCCGCGGTCGATCTGCCCTTCGTGGCCGCGGACATAGTCAATAAGAACCAGGTTAAGTGGACCGGCAAGGAACTCGTCATCGCCTGGAATACCGACGGCGTAAATTCATACACGGCCACGGTTTCCTCCGCCAACGATTCGCACAATCGTAGTGGCAATATCGGCCCCAAAACCATCGCCGCCGGCGCCGTGGCCATCATGGCGGGCCCGCTCCCGAATGACGGCTGGCGCCAGAGCGACGGCTACATCTACTGCGAGGCAAGCAACGTCGCAGTAAAGTTCGCAGTAATCACGCTGCCCTAAACCCGAGTCACCACACATCAGCACCCAGAACCCGCCGAAGTGCGGGTTTTTTAATGCCCGAAAGGAGTCAACATGTCTGACATTTTTGCTGCGTTTGGCACTCTGCTCGAGCTGGATGACGGCACTGGCACGTATGTAACTGTCGCTGGCCTCGGTGATATCAACCCACCGGTCCCAGAGGTGCAGTTTGCCGACGCCACCAATCAGATGTCGCCGAACCATGCTGAGGAGAAGAAGCCCACGATCATCAAGCTGGGCGACTGCAGCTTCGACATCCTGCTGGACCTCACCGATCCGACTCACGACTGGCTGACTGGCCTCATCTACCTGCGGAACAACCGCATCGAGCGCAACTGGCGCATCCACTACACGGACACTACCACCACGGATGAGACCTTCAAGGCCTACGTCAAGAAGATCACCCCGAAGGCTCAGATGAAGGACCTCCTCAAGGCCAGTGTTGACCTCGAGGTAACGTCCCTGTCCACCTACGCGTAAGACCTCACAAATCTCACAGGAGGCTACAACGATGGAAGAAGCAAAGTCCGCTATCGGCATGCCTTATCTGACACGCGAGCAGATCCTCGGCGCCGACGACCTGCCGGTTGAGGACGTCGACGTCCCGGAGTGGGGAGGCATCGTCCGGGTCAAGACCCTCACCGGCCAGGAGCGGGACGCCTTTGAGGAATCCGTCATCACCATGAAAAAGGTGAAGCGCGGCAAGCGCGTCCGCACCGAGACTACGCCCAACCTCAAGAATATGCGAGCCAAGCTGGTTGCCCACAGTTGCGTGGACACGAAAGGCAAACTGATTTTCAGCGAGGCCGATGTACAGGCCCTCGGTGAGAAATCATCCGCTGCCCTGGACCGCGTCTATGAGGCCTCCTCGCGCCTCTCCAAGATCACCGATGAGGATCTAGAGGAACTGGAAAAAAACTCCTTGAGCGGCCAGAGCGGATCTTCTACTTCCGATTAGCCCTGGCCCTGGGCTGTACGGTCCGTGAACTTCTGGCGCGCGTGAGCAGCCCGGAGCTCACGGAATGGATGGCCTACTACGACCTGGAGCCGTGGGGAAGGGAGCGCGAGAGCTTTGCCGTCATCGGTTCCATCTTCGCCAACGCCTACCGCGGCAAAGACCAGGAAGAATACAGTCCCCACGACATACTTTCTGACGTCCCTGAGCCTGAACCTGAAGAGCCACTCGCTCCCGAGGAGATCAAGGCCAAATGGCGCGGGTTTACGAGCAACTTCGTCTCTGGCATGAGGAGTCCGTTTGGCCACCATAGCTAATCTTGCTGTCAAACTCACTGGCAGCACTTCCAATCTGATCACCGCGCTTGATAAGGCTGAATCGCGCATCTCCAAATTCGGAGATCGCGCCTCCACTCTTGGCTCCAAGATGACCAAGGGCATCACGCTCCCCTTTATCGCCGGTATGGGGCTCGCCACGAAGAGCGCTGCCGCATTCGATGAGAAAATGGCCTTGCTGCAGACTCAAGCCGGGGCCTCGGCTGATGAAGTCAGGAACATGAGCGCTGCTGTTCTTGATATGGCCGGTCAGGTCACGGCCACGCCAGACCAACTCGCGGATGCCCTGTTCCACATTGAGTCTGCCGGCATCAGTGGTTCCAAGGCCCTGGACATGCTTAAGGTGGCCGCTGAGGGCGCCATGGTGGGGCAGGCGGACCTCACGGACGTTACCAACGCCATGATCGCCACGGTCACGTCCGGGGTCAAGGGCGTCAGCGACATGACTGATGGTATGTCGCAGCTCAACGCGATCGTCGGCGCCGGCAACATGAAAATGCAGGATTTAACCGGCGCCATGGGCACTGGCATTCTTTCGGCCGCCGCCAACTTCGGGCTTTCCCTAAAGGACGTGGGCGCCGCGCTGGATACGATGACCATCGCTGGGATCCCCGCCGAAGACGCCGCCACGCGCCTGAGAATGACCTTCTCAATGATGGGAGCCCCCACCGGCAAAGCGGCCGACGCCCTGGCCAGGATCGGGTTGACCAGCACCCAGCTTGCAGAGGACATGCGGAATAAAGGGATCATCGCCGCAGTCCAGGATCTTAAGGATCACCTAACGTCCGCCGGCCTTTCCGCTACTGAGCAGGCAGCGGTACTCACAGAAGCCTTCGGCGGCGGCCGCACAAGCTCGGCAATTATGACCCTGGTTCAGAACCTCGACACCATGAAGGGGTCGATGGACCGGATAAATAATACTACCGGAAATTTCGGGGCAAACATAGATGAGGCACAGGCGCAACCCATGGCCAGGTTTAAGGAGTCGCTAGCAAAAATCGATGCCTCCTTGATCAAGTTGGGGAATGTCACCCTGCCGATCGTGGCAGATTCATTTTCAAGCCTGGCCGGCATGATCAGTACGTTGGCAGACCGTTTCGCGACCCTGAATCCCACCATGCAGCACACCGTCTTGATTGCTTTCTCACTGGTTGCGGCATTCGGGCCATTGATATGGACCGCCGGCAAGATGATTAAGACATTCAGTACGTTGATGACTATTTTTGGCGTGCTGGGGTCGATTGCCGGCGCCATCTCGGGAGCCTTTGAAACCCTAGCCATCGTCGCCCTTTACTTGTGGGATGCCATTTCAGGATCGGCGATCGTCGGCCTGCTTGCAGAGGCTTTCAGTGCGCTGGTAGGGGTTGTGGAGATGGTGGCCATTGCCCTCGGTGTCAGCTTTGGTACGGCGGTCGCGATCGTTGCCGCAGTCGTGGTGGCTGTCATCGCGGTCATCGCCGGTCTCATCTACTACTTTACGCATTTCGATGAGGTCAACCAGGCTGTCGCTGCTGCGATCGGCGCCGCCTGGGGCTGGCTCAAGGACAGATGGGGTGAATTCGTAGATTTCGTTGAAGGCCTCGGCGGTTCTATCCTCGACTGGTTCTCTAACCTTGGAGATACCATCTGGAATGCGATGGGTAGCGCTGTAAATGCCGTAGGAAACGCCGCCCAGGCGATTCCCGGGAGGTTGGCAGGCCTTGCTAAGTCGATTATCAGCTCCATCCTGGCCGGCCTTAGGGAGTTGCCATATAAGGTTGGTTACGCCTTAGGCAGGGGCCTCATGGATATGTTGATCGGCCTCATTTACGTGGTCGGCTACGGGATCGTGGTTGGCCTGACCCTCATCAAATACATCCTCCTGGGGATCAAGGGGGGCATCCACCTGGTGGTCGCCGCCACCAGGGCGATTGTAACGGGTATCTGGAACGTGCTCTCGGCGATTCCCGGCATCGTAATAGGAATCTTCACGGTCGTGACCGGTTTCATTGCCTCGCTGCCCGGCGTCATCATGGGATTTGTCACCGCGGCCGTGGGAGCAATCATTGGATTTATCACTTGGCTACCCGGTGCCGCAGCGCAGATCCCGGCAATCGTCGGAGGCGCCCTGGCCGCCATGGCGGCAGTTGCTGCGGCCGCTTTCTGGTCGATTCTCAGCGCTGCCTCAAGCGCCTTCTGGTCGATTGTGGGTGCCGTAAGCGGAGCAGTGGGCGCGATTGTGGGTGCCGTTTCAAGCGCCGTCGGATCAGTCGTCAGCTTCTTTGCCAGCCTGCCAGGTCAGATCATAGGGGCACTCGGCGACGTTGGTCACATGCTTTGGGATGCCGGCACCCAGATAGTCCAAGGGCTAATTGATGGCATTAAAAGCAAGATCGGTGATGCTCTAGGTGCGATGGGCAGTCTTGGGAGCCAGATTAAGGATAAGTTTACAGATATCATGAGCATTTTTTCGCCTTCCCGCGTTATGATGAAATTTGGCCGTTTCATTGTCGAGGGGCTTGCTATCGGCATCGGCAATAATACCCACCTGGTCCAAAAGGCCATGGACACAGTTGCTGGAATCGCCAACCCTCAAAGTGGAACTCCGATGCAACCTGCTTTCGCTGGCGCGGCAGGTGCACCTCAGGTAATCCCCATGAGCGCCGCGCCGGGCAGCGCCGGCGCAACCAATTTCACCTCTATGACTACCGTGGAGGCCGGCGCGCTTGAGTTCCTCAAGAGATTCATCCGGAGCGAAATCCAGGAAGCAAACAGGGACGCCAGCATCCGGAGCAGGAGCAACCTTTCCAGCTATCAGCAAAGGCCACGTTAATGAAACCGATCACTTTGAAATTCCCCGAGTTTGATTTTAACAATCGGGCCTACGGAACGGGTGTACGGTATGACCTTGATATCGCGGCCAAAAAAATCACACAGGCTGGCGAGCTCAAGCGTCTCTTTGAGCTAGGGCTCCTGCCTCCTGACTTCGACCTCATGGTCCTTACCGTTCCGTTGGATCTCGAATACCTGAATGGTGCCCAACTCGCTCAACAACGTGATGATCTGGCCGCAGCTCTTAGAAAAAAGTCAAATGTCCTGACATATAATGGTGATCCCGGGGAAACCGCAGACGTCTATTTCGACACTTACGAGTCTCCCTTCCCGCACTCCCTTCACGACGTCCTCAGCCGTAAAGGCGGCGTCCAGAGCGTAAACGTTGATGTACTCTGTGACCCCTTCGCGCGCGGGCCCAAGCGGTTGCTTACTAGTGCAACCAATTTTTCACAGATCCTGGGAAATGGTGAGCAGGCTGAGGAGGCTTGGGCAAAGGTCAGCGGGACGGGAACAGTCGGGATATACGGTCCAGCCCTACCCATCGGGACGGGAACACCACATTCTGGTAACAAGTCTATTGGTTTTATTTTAATTCCAGTCGGCGCAACCCTTGAGGGAAAACGCAGTGATCCATTTTCTCTTGACTGCTCGGCATTCTCCGCCGGTGTTTTTTCCTGTTGGGCTATGGCCGACGGTGATTTTACGAACATCCGCGTAAAGATAGGAAACGATTCCACCAATTACTTTTACGAAGACTTCGTATTCGAGATTTATAACGGTTGGATTCCAAAGCCAGATGTGGTGTGGACCAATCTATTCTGCAATATCTCTAGCATGATTTCCATTGGTGCCCCTAACTGGGTGAACCCGATTACCTATTTTGACATCTCTGTGACGAGTGATGGATTATCTCAATCTCCTGGTAGTGATATATATTTCGATGATTGCGTCCTTTTTGTTCCAGGTGCGCCGGCACCGTATGTCGCCAATCTGACGGTCGACGATGGCAACGCTCCCTGTCCGTTCAAGCTTTACATGAGCCTTGATGCTCCGGTTGATCACATCTGGATAGGCCGGAAAGCTGATAACGTAGCCAGTGCCCCGCTCGTTGTGAATGTTCCCACGGCTGCGACCGGTTGGAATGCGGGAACGCTCACTTCCGGTCAGGCCGATTGCCTCAACGGCAATTATTATGAGGTCAGCGTCGCCAATACGGCCACGAAGCTTTTCCCGGCCAAATTCGCACTTGATAAATGCTCAGGGGTCTATAAGGTTTTCGCCCGGTTCAAGAGCCTTGATCCCGGCGGCGTCACTATCCGCCGGGCCGCGCAGGACAAGAACGGTTCGGTGCTCTACGGCGAATCCAAGATCGTGGCCGCCAATACGGCCCATTGGCAGATAAAAGAATTAGGAGATTTGAGCGTACCTCTGGATAAACCTACCAATGAGGCCGTCCCAGCCAACCTGTTTACAACCGTCGGCTTAGAAGTCACCGGCTCAAGCGCGACGCCTTATGCTTTCCGAGTCGACTGGTTGGCCCTCCTGGGGATCGACGGCGGCTCGATTTTCATCTCGCTGCCCAGCACGGTACAACACCTCATCTTCGATACCATCACGCGCGACGGCGCCGTGGTCTACGGTAGTACTGATGGCGCTGATGATAATGCCTACAGCCTCAAGCAATACGCGAGGGGAGATCTGGAGGTCGCCGAGCCGGGAGACAACACATTCGTCTTTTTGGCATATGACAGTACCACCCCGGATGCTATTCGCAGCCTGCAGCTTCTGAATCAGTATTTCGAGCCGAGGTACGATCTGCTCCGGAAGGCGTGACGTGTGGAATTTTCTCTTCACATTCTCCAACGGAGCACACGCTCATCGACGTACATTTCTCGGCACAAAGACAACATCCGTAGGCGGAGTGCCCTAAACCGGCAGGGCGCAACCGGAATCAAATGGCACAGCATTTCGCTTGGTGGTGACGCCGACTCTCAGTTTGTGATACCAGATCCAGGACAGAAAGACTTTTACCGAGTCCAACAGGATGAAGCAGTCGAAGTGCTCCTGGGTACAGACAGGATATGGCAAGGCCTCGCCGACGAAGTGCCGCGCCGGGATCAAGGGCAGTTGGAATATAACGCTATCGGCCACTTCCCCTGGAAGTGCAAGAAGAATCCAGTCGCCCATGCTGCGCTTTCAACTACTGTTGACGCCTGGTTCATAGGCATGGTATTTCGCAACGGCGCCGACTGGAATGGTTCTACGTGGATTCCGGCATCTCCGAACGGCCTTAATTCTACTTGGGTGAATAACTCAGAGCGGTACGTGGACACCGGTTTGCCCGCCATCCAACTTGATTTCCACGAGTGGGAAGCTAGTGAAAAACTTCTCAGCGACCTACTACAGATCGTCGATTACGAAGCCGGTATGTTCCCGGGCCCGGACTCACTGGATGAACTCGGCTGCTATGTCTATCTGAAACCGCGGCTACAAAACAAGATCGATTGGATCCTTACTCGGAATAATTTTAGGGGAGTTGATCTTCCCACCATCGATCTTAGCTACGACTATTACAATTACTGCATTTACAAATGGCAGAAATCTGATGGCACGATAAATATTTTAGGGATTCCCAGCCAGGCTTCCGCTGACAAATATACACCCGGTTCGTACGCAATCGCCTTTCTGGATCTCACCGCGGGCAACGGTTGGATGGCTGATGCGGATGCACTGGCCTGTGCTCAGGTGTTTCTTTCCATGCATGACGGCACTTCGCCGCTGGCAAAGGGCACGATTACGGTTCCTTTTTGCATGGCTCAGCACACATCTGTGGGAAGGCGCCACACTGCCTTCATCCGCGCAGGCGACAATATCTGCCTTCCGTTCATGGACTGTTACGAATTCAGCACGGCGACGGCTCAGCAGACCAACGATAACCGAGCGGTATTCAAGGTCTATGATGCCCAGGGAAGCGTGGACGAAAGCAAGATGGTATTGCAGATCGGCGCCGAGAACGACTATCTGGACACGCTCATAAAATCAGTCTCTCATCCATTGAGATAGAGGAGGTTCGATGGCAGGTGAAGATCCAGTGACCTGGAACGAACTTGAGATCCGGTGTGCGGGTTGCCGGCGACTATCAGAGGCGAACCATGACCGCATCGTAGCCACTGTACAGGCTGCGGTAAGTGATGCGATCGCCACGAAATTAAAGGATATGGTGCCTACCTCCATCCTCTGGACAAATAAACTTGAGAGTGGGATTACGGGGGCAATCGGCGCGGCCTTCCTGAGCCTCATCATCTTTCTGATAATTCGTTAAAACGCCCGAAAAAGCTTCGCATCTCACCACCCAGGAGGTGGTTTTTTAATGCAGATAATCACCAGGCAGGAGTGGGGCGCCGGTCAGTGTACATGGCCCCCGACTTACCGTAGCCGCACGACCCTGATTGTTTTTCATCACTCAGCTGGTCCGCTGCCCTCAGCTTCTGATCTGGCGGCCGCAGTCCGCCAGGTATGGCAGGAGCACGCTGTCACAAACGGCTGGGGAGACATCGGCTACCACTTTCTGATTGACCCCTTCGGCAATATCTATGAGGGGCGCTACGGAGGCGACGGCGTGGTGGGCGGCCACGACTACACCTCCAATGATTATGCGGAGGGCATCTGTTTCCTCGGCGATTACAACCAAGCGGTGCCAACAGATGCGGCGATCGCAGCCGGCGGCTGGCTTGCCGGCCAGCGTTGCCGGCGTTGGAGCCTCGATCCGCGCGCCTCAATCATCGGGCACCGCGACGATTATCCCACAGCCTGTCCGGGTGACAACCTATATGCCCGGTTGCCCGATCTCCGCCGCTTGGCCGCCGGAAATCAACCACAACCCACGGAGGACGACATGCCGCAACCAATTGCAGCCGCAGATTTCGCCCCGAAGTTTTCAACCTTCGCCAAGGCGGGGGAACTTCTCTACATCATGATGCCGGGAGGTACGGCCCCCGGTAAACCTCAACCACCTGGCGGGACGGTGACAATTTACCGTTGCCACGGAAACGGCTATGACGGGGTTGCTTCCATCAAGATGGGGCCGGGCAATATGTGGACCTGGAAAGTGCCGCAGGATGGTTATTACGACATCGACGGCGAAGGCGACATGATTGCCGTTCAGCAGCGGGCTTCCTAATGACGATGGACACGGGCATCCTTACCCACCAATATTTCCCAACAGACCCGCGCCTCGGGCGCCATATGGAGCTTGATGCCCGCTCGCTGGCCTACGCCCTCACGCCTGAGGATCTGACGACCCTCATCATGCCAGCCGAACACGTCCCACTTATCCCTATCCTGGACCAGGGGAATACCGGCTCCTGCACGGGGAATGCCGGCACGTACGCCGTCGCGGCCCTCTACGACCTTCGCTACCGGGAAATTCACCTGGACGAGGAGCACATCATCTACGGGGACGGCAGACTCGATGGCGACGCTTCCCATGATGAGGGATTCGCGGTCGAGCTCTACCATCTGGCCACACACAAGGACGGCATCCGAGGACTATTCCCGCCCGATGACAGCGGCAGCACTGGCCTGGGAGTCTGCCGGGCGCTTAAGAGCGCGGGGCTCATCAGCCGTTACCGCTGGGCGCTATCACTCCGGGGGATGGCAGTACTTCTCCAGTCTGGCGGTGTAATGATGGGGATGCCCTGGTACCAGGCGATGTTTACGCCCGATGAGGGCGGATTCATCGACTCCGGAGACTGGCAGGATTCCGGCCTTGCCGGCGGCCATGAGCTCTATGTGGAGGCGCTGGAATCATGGGATGAGGAGAGGCCCGAGGAGTCCGTGTTCCGCATCCGCAACTCATGGGGCGCGAGCTGGGGCGACGCTGGCCGCTGCCGGATGCGGGGCGCGACCTATCTTGCCCTCAAGCACGAGATCGACGTCAAGCAGATTCTCTCGTGAGGTACATCTACTTCATCCGTGGCCTGCCGGAGGATTGGCAATGAGGAGCAATGGACGAGGCGGGGAGGAAGCGGCCCGATACTATTTCCGGCGGCATGGCTGGGAGATGGAGAAGATGGAATCGCCGGCCAAAAACCTGGGGCCGGTCTTCGGAAAGCCAGGTCAGTTCCGTGCGGTCTACACTGAGGGCGGGGTCCCTGACTTTATCGGCTTCCGGATGAACGATCCGAAACTTGGCCGTCATTGGAGCAATCTGATTCCTACCTACTGTGAGGTCAAGGAGGCCCACGGTGACACCTGGCCGGCCTCAAAGCTGACGCCTGAGCAGCGGGCCTTCATGGCCGCCCTGCCCGTCGGCACAGCCTTCGTCTTTCTGCTTTGGAATGACGGCGGTGCTGGCGAGATGCACACCTTCATCCCGCGAGGCAGTTACAAGCGCGGGCAAGGGATGAAATAGCCTCATCTACCATGATGTAGAAGGAGATCTTAAGCCGTCCGTCTGGGCGACTTTTGCTTTAACAACCAACCGGATAGCCCCGGTGCCATGCGCGTGGCGGATGATCTTGATGGCGGCCGCCTGGATCATTCTCAGGTCTCCGGAACCCGGCCGGGGCAAAAATTTAAGGAGGAAAAATGGCTGATTATCTCGTGAGTAGCTGGGCAGGCCACACCCTTTACATATGCAATCATGGTGACGACTACGCCACGCTGGATCTGGCCGTGATGCAACAACACCTTTCCGAAGTACATGGCGTGGGGAAGCCGGCGAGCGTGGGGGGTATTACATCTGACTTACTCTCCCCCACCACCGAAGTCGCCGCCCTCGAATACCCCGTCAGCCATCCGAACCCGCAACTGGATGGTGGCCGGTTTGAGCGGTTCGGCGCAACTCCGGTAGTGCCGCTGCCACCGGATGGTGTGGTGGTAACCGTGGACACATCCACGGGAGTTAATACGACCACCGACGTTCTCACCTACTCCGGGACCAGTAACCCCGGAGATAAGCAGGCAGTCAAGTTTACCACGACCGGAACCCTGCCTGCACCGCTAGTAACAGGCCAAGTCTACTATATCAACAATATAAATACTGTCAACAAAACATTCCAGCTCAGGGCGAACCCGAGCGATGCGGCGGTCATCGACATCACCACGACCGGCACCGGTATCATCACTGTCACCGAGTACGTTTTTGACCGCCTCTTACCGGACTTTCTGGTGGCCGACCCGGCCAGGAACCGGGTGCTGATGATGGTGCATGGACGCAAGCCGCAGGTCGGGGAAATAGATTATTCCGGCGGCCGGGACATGTACCTCATGAGGGCGGACTGGGATGCCGATCTCCATAATCCTGCTTCCTGGTCCTGGCTCACACCGACCTCCACACCGGCGATCCCGCGCGGCTCTGCGGGTCAATATGACGCCCTCTCCACTCTCCTTGGGGCCGGGAAGGTAATCGGTAATACCCTCTATGTGGCCTACGGCTATTACCGGAGCTTTGGTCATGTCTCAGTAGGGCTTGCGTCAATCAATCTCGTTACATTGGCCGTCACCAAAATCACGACTGCCGCCCTTCCCCTCGGCACAACCCCTTATCAGGCCGTGCCCAACGGCCTCGATTATAGAAATGGAGAATTCGTCCTGTATGTCAACGTGATGGACGGCACTAATAATCTCTGTCCAGTACCAAGAATCTACCGAAATCCGGCTTTCGTAAGCACCGGCTGGGCCTGCGATGAAATCCTCATGGAGTACGGCGGTAATGATACCAACGGCTCGGACACTGGGATGCCTACCGGCGTCATCATGCGGGACGGCACGCTGTTCGGGGGTAAGAATCAGGGCACGTGGATTGGTGGGGTATTGCAGAAGATATGGTTCACGATCCATGCTCACACTATCAAGGAACAGAAGGTTGTCAGCCGGGACGTCGCGATTGGCCTCAATCCCTCGGCCTCCGGCTTCGATTCGGTGATGACTGACAACATGGTGGTATTCTGGCACCAGGGCGACTGGTATGCCTTCTGGTGCGGAAACAATCAGGCAACCGCAGCACCTGCCATTGGCGCCCAGATCGGCGGCGGGAAATATACCGTCGGCACTCAGGAGGACCAGACAGGGTTCACGGTAGCGTCAACCACCTACCAGCGCACGAAGATGATTAATAACGTTACCAGCTCGGCGACGCTCGCCACGGGCTTTGCAGATTTCGATTTTTCCGCCGTCTTCAAGAAGCTGGATTACGTCAGCCAGTCCAGTGTTTGCGGCGGCGGCGTCCTTATCACAATAGTAGCTCTCAATACAGATGTCAACAGCGCCACTGTGAACGGGAAAATGCAGGTGAAGATGTATTATCCCACAGCAGCAATCGCCTCCACACCCTCAGCGGCGCAGGTTGCCGCAGCGGCCGCCGCGGGAATCACGAAGACCCCGAGCTTCAATATCACTGGGAAGCCGATATGAGCCGAGGACCTGGACCGATTCCTACATACTGGAGGTGATGCCATAGCACGAAAGGCGACGTGCAATTGCCATGCTAACGACCACAGGCCCCAGCAGGCCGGGAAGGAAGCATCCGAAACCATGGAAAGAGGACATATCAAGTAGCAGCCATTATGGCCGGGATCACTCTCGGCCTTTTTGCTGCTCTGGCAATTTATACCCATGACAAAATCCACGAAAATACGGAACGACATAGACAGCAGCTCGCAGATGAGTTCTTGCGGCGAACCGCTACCTCCGCTGTATATCAAGTTAATGCGGGAATCAGATTCGTGGAGGCGGCGCTCGCTGATCAGAAGGCTCGTCAGGCGGCTGCTCAGCAGGCCCAGCTAGCCGCAGAGAAGGCGGCGGAGGCTCAGAGGCAGGCAGCAGAGTCTGAGCAAGCGTCTCAGTCGGCGATAGAAGTTCCTAAAGGCGGCGGCGATTACTGGACATTCATCCAGCAGGCATGCGCCGCTTATGGATGCAATGCATCAGAACTCTATGCCGTAATGACTTGCGAAAGCCACGGCAACATGGTTGCCAACGAGCAAGGATCAGGTGCTTATGGCGTCATGCAGTTTATGAGTTCGACCTTCTATGCCAACTGCGTCAGATGCGATTACAACGACCCATACGACCAGATTGATACCGCCGCCCGGATGTTCGCCGCCGGCCAACAGGGTCAATGGTCATGCAAGGGGTGAGCTAGATGCCATACGCAGATCCACAGCAGAGGCAAGAGTATCACAGGAAGTATTACCTCAGACACCGCGCGAAGATCAAAGCTAGATCGGCTGCTCATCGGGAAGCCAAACCCTGCGCCTGCGGCTGCGGAAGACTGGCCAAGCCCGGGAAAACATTCCTCCGCGGACATGCGGGAGGACGGAAAAGAAAGGAGAGGAAATGAGCAATGCAAACCTATGGGCGATGATCATCGCATTCTTCACCCCGCTGGCTGTCGCCGTCGTGATCCGCGCGAGCTGGCCATGGCTGGCCAAGTTCGCTGTGGCCGTCGTCACTGCCGGGATCATCGGCGTCGGCACCAGCTACTACGGAGGCCAGTTCCAGGATGTAGATATCGGTAGAGGCGTCCTGCTGGCAATCGTGGCGACAATTACTGCATATGAGACGACCTGGAAAGACACGCCGCTGCTTAACTTCCTGCTGAATAATGTTAATGGAGGGAGCGGCGCCGGTGGTCAGACGATGTATCCAAGACAGTAAAAGCTTGCGGCTAGGCCACAAGGAAGCCTCCTCGAGGAAGCCCGCCCCTCTCACCGGGGGCGGGCTTTTTTTGACCTCTCGGTTATTTTACGACGCTGCAATTTTTAAGCTGAATCAGCGTCATAGTCACATCATTCACAGTTCCTTTGACGGTCACCTGCTGGCCGTTCTGCACCGATGCAGCATCATCTTTAGAGACATAGCACTGATAGGAAGTGCCAACGTAATATTGATCGTTGGTTGGCTTGAACTGGATGTAGAAATTATCCAGGGCGCTACTGATATTCGTGACAAAACCAGTTGTCTGAATGACCTTGCCATTGTACTTGTCCTGTGCGGCAATTTTGTTGGCGTCAAACTCCTTCACGAGTGAAGAGGCGTCAACAACCTGCGGCGGCTGTTGGGCGCTGGCATTGTTGGAATTGCCGGACTTGCTGCCCGAAGCGGCCACGATGATGACAATTAAAACGATGGTGGCCCCCAGCCCCGTCATGATCTTATGCCGCGCCGGCCAAATCCTGAGGTCGCCCCCACACTGAGGACACCGCTTGGCCTTTTGATTAATCTCTGATTTACAGTGCTTGCAGACTTTCATTTATTCTCCCCAATCCATTAATGACATTTGCCGACTATCAAACCTGAGTTGCTTGGTGATGCTATATTTATTTACCGCCTCCCTGAAATCCTTCCTGGCCAGGTGAATATATTTCTCAGTCATGCTGATATGCGAGTGACCAAGAATGTCCTTGAGCCGCTGAATATCGCCTCCACTGCGAATCCAATTCGTGGCAAACGTGTGCCTCAGGACGTGGGGAGTACAAAAGAAGCCAGCGTCATTAGCATACCGCTTGACATCTAGGCCGAATTTATTTGCCATCCGCTGCTTGTAGCGATTGACAAAAAGGGCCTCCCCTTTACAACCAAGCCTATTTCTAAGCCCCTGCCAACCTTTCAAAATAAGACAAACATCAGAATCGATAGGCACAATTCTCTCTTTGCTACCTTTCCCTACGACCCTGATTTCCCCGGCTGTCAAATCGACATCAAAGATGTTCAGCGACAGCATTTCGCTAAGCCTGAGGCCACTACCAAGAAGCAAAAATACCGCAGTTTTGTCACGTTGGCCAATCCATGAATAATCGGGAATTGTGTCAAGTAAGGACTGAGATTGTTCTAACGAGAGTACATTCGGAAGCCGCTTTGGGTATCTAGGGGGAGGAGTCGAATCGCTTGGACTGGCTGGGAGATAACCCTCACCCACCAGATGATTGAAGAAAATTCGCAGGCAGACATAATAATCATGCACGCTGCGGGGTGTAAGGCCAGACTCTCGCAGGTGGAGAATATACCTGCGTAGCAATTTTGCGTCAATAATCCTTATGTCTTCATTGTAAAATTTTTGGAAACGATCAAGTGCAAAGTGATATTTTCTGATCGTCTGCGGGCTTAAATTGCGAGCTGCACAAGTTGATAAATAGTCCGCGATTAGTTCAGAGATGTCGGCATAAACCTCAATTGCATGAGCTTCCATTAACCATTCCCTTTCCGCCTCCCCAGGCTCAAGGCAATAAATAATATCGCGTTAAGGATATTTGGTCAATGATGCAAATTACCTAGATAAATGATGCAAGTGTGGATAAAGGAATTCTTGACATGGCCGAGAATAAGGTTTAAGATTGCCGCAATTAACATATAAGAACTGCATAGGAGGCTATCACATGGCATCGGTTAAAGGAGGTGAAAGGGATATGCTAATAGAAAGACTCCCCAAAACAGGGCTACAAAGAGAGCTGAGGCTGAGGGGGATTCCATATAGTAGGCTTGCGGAGGAGGTCGGTGTGCAGGAACAGACTGTTGGTAATTGGGCAAAGGGAAAGACAACTCCGGAACCAACAATGCGCAAGAGGATATCAGTGATATTGGGTGTTGACATTTATACGCTCTTTTTCCGCCACGAAGATGACCCGGGGTTCTTAACCCCTGCTGAGTAAGGCTTAATTTCAGGTTAACCCCACGTTAACCCCACGTTAACTCCCCATTAAGCCTCACTGAGCAGGACAAAAAAGTTTTCCACCGCCGGTAGGACGCGAGGTAGGCGCGGGCGGTGGGAAAGTTTGCCAGTGGTCCAGCCGCACCGGGCACCGGGAGCCGTCTGCGGCAGTAGCTACACCTCCCGGCGAAACTGGCAAAGAATTAGCGGCCCTCTCACCGCCAAGTGAAGCGAGGGCCGCCGCAAGAGCAAAGGCCATGAGGCCCTTACTAGGAGGAATTGTACCATGCAGGCACACCGATGCAGAGTATGCCGGGAGATTTCCTATTCTGCCGCTGATCCCGAGGACAGCCTCTATGGATGTCCTCTATGCGGCAATCTGACTGAGACCATTCCCTTTGCCGCGACTCCTAGCGCGGCAATCCCCCCCCCCTGGCCCCCGGAGCCTGAGAACGGTTCCGGGGGCGCTAAAACGGGAGGCTAAATCATGATCACCCCCCAGGACATCCTCCTACATCTCCGCGTCTCCCATGCAGGCCAGGACAAAGCCGTATCTGCGGCTAGACTCTCTGAGCGGTTCGGGGTCCGGGAGAGAGGTATTAGGAGATGATCCGTGATCTCCGCCGACAGGGCCATCCTATCTGCTCAGTCCATGAGGGATATTACTATCCAATTTCCCGCGAGGATGCCCAGGCCGGTGCAGCATATCTTACCCACATGTTTCAGCCGCTCAGGGAGGCCGCAGACGGATTTTTCCGGGGGCTAGATAGGGAGTTTGGGCCAGCAACCTTATTTGGTCGGGAGGCGATATAGATGGATGCGAGACTCGAAAATTTTGATTGGGACGAGGTTTTCAAATACTGCGGAACCAATAGTGAATATTCAGGTGCCGTCAAACCACCACAACCGACTCCACCAGGCTCGAATATTGCAGATATCCCTTTCTCAAGGGAAGATGTGGCAGAAATTCTCCATATAGTCAACGGGGAAAATGACGAATCCGATTGGGCTGCAGTCTTCAAATTGAAGGATGGGCGCTATGCAGCAGTCGAAGCCTGGTGTGATTATACCGGCTGGGGTTGACAGGAAGGCGGGCAATCGTGGGTTGCCAAAACCTATGACGAAATAATCCGCTTCGGGTTATCGGAAGATAATCGCGAAAGGTTGGGAATCGATGATTGACCGCATCGACGACATCCTCTACCGCCTACTGGATTCTGAGACGGTTCCGCCGGTGATCCTCATCCTGGTGGCAATATTTTTCCTGGCAATATTTTTCCGAGTGTGAGGAGGTGATCGACTGACCACGTGATGACGGGAAGCATAGCAGTGGGAACTTACTGGGGCCGGGTATTAGGCCCGGCCCCGCAAACCTAAACCAAGAGGATATTAGCATGAATGAGAAACCAATGAAATGGCAGGAGCCGGAATGGGTATCGCACTTATGCGCTGAGTGCGGCCTGAGCATCGTCTGTCATCGCTCAGACTGCCCAGCC
>JAJYOG010000036.1 GCA_021785935.1 Actinomycetes bacterium | reverse complement strand
GGCGAGAGGCCGGTTACGGCCGGCGCCACCAGTACGGTTTACGCCAACTACACTGACGCTACCTCCGGCATCAACACCGCCACCGTGGCCGTCAAGGTAGATACGACAACACTCACCGGCTGCAGTGTAGCCGCCGGCTCAGTAAGTTGTCCGTCCGGCTCACTCGCCAACGGCACTCACACGATTACGGTCACGGTCAACGACAACGCCGGCAACGTCGGCACAGGTACTGGTACGTTCACCAAGGCTACTGATACAGTGGCGCCGGCCGTAACCGGCCTCTCGCCGACCGGCATTAAGAACAGCGCCACCCAGACCGTCTACGGCAGCTTCAGCGACTCCGGTTCCGGCATCAATACGTCGACCGCGACGCTGACCCTGGACGGCACGGTCCAGACCGGTTGCACCACAACCGCAATCTCAATCAGCTGCCCGGCAACCGGCCTTGCACAGGGTGTACATAACTACGCTGTCACTGTCCGCGATAACGCCGGAAACACCGGCTCGGCCTCGGCGAGCTTCACTGTAGACACAGTGGCCCCGGCCGTAACCGGCATTACGCCAACTGGCACGATCACCAGCGCCTCGACTACGGTCTACGCCAACTACTCTGACGCCACGAGCGGCATCAACTCGTCGACCGCGAGCGTCACTGTAACCGGCGGCACGGTCGGAACATGCACCAGGACAGCGACCAATATCAGTTGTCCGGTCTCTGGCCTCGCCAACGGCTCGCATACAATCACAGTGAACGTGAGCGACAACGCCAGCAACGCCGGAACAGGCACCGGCACCTTTACGGTCAACGTGAGCAGCGGTCCGCCGAACGTCACATCGGTGACGCCGACCGGCACCATCACGACGGACAATGCGACAATCAATGTCTACTACACGATGTCCGGAACCGTGAACAGCGCCGCGTCGTACGTATACCTGGATAACATCCCGCTAACCACCTGCACGTACTCCAACACGCAGGCGAGTTGCCCGAGAAGCGGTCTGAAAACTGGCTCGCACACGATAACCGGCCGTATCTACGACAACAACAACCAGTACGGCGCTATCCCGAGCACCAGCTTCACGGTCAGCATCAGTAACAAGATGAACTTGCAACTGCAGGTGAACGGCACGATGCAGCTTTCAGGAACACAACTGACCGTTCCGCTCAGAGTGAGAAATGTGGGCAGTACCAAGGCATACAATGTCCGGCTGACTGCAGTGACCAACTCAAACGGAGTGACGTATGTGCAGCCGGGCCTGCCATTTACGTTCGCAAGCAGCATCAGCGGCGGCAGTAATAGCAGTACGCGAAATCTGACCTACACGGTGCCATCCGGAGTTACCGGATTCTATACCTACTGCATCGTGACGGCATCGACGGCATCATCTGGTGGTACGACATACACGTATTATCTGCCTCTACAGATCACTGGCTGGAGCACTGGCGGCGACTAGATCGAAGTGATTTGTAGAAATCGAAAGAAACCCGGGCGCCCCCTTTTTCGGGGGCGCCTGTCGTTGCAGTTGTCCTCCGAACCGAACTGTTTTTATTAGAAATATGTAATATGCGCAAAATCCCATTGCATAAACTATTTACAAAAACCCAGCAAGCAGGTAAAAGATTACCGCTTTTTTGCCCCTCCAGCTACAGGTCTCGCGCAGGGCGCACACACGATCACGGTTAACGTGAATGATAACGCCGGCAACGTCGGTACTGGCACCGATTCCTTCATGGCATCATATGTATATCTCGACGGTACGCCGGTAACCACCTGCTCATATTCGGCCACGTCTGTCAGCTGCCCGGTTAGCGGCCTCCTGCCCGGAAATCGCGGCATCAGCGCCAAGATCAGCGATAATGCCGGCAACAGTGCAACCAAGAATGGCAGTTTCGCCGTGAGCGTGTCCGCAAAACCGAAACTGACGCTTACGCTGAACGGGACGCCAATCTGGGATGGCGCTACGTTGCATGTCCCCACGAAGATAAGTAACGCTGGGAGCTATACGGCTTTCAACGTAAGACTAACCGGGGGTTTCTAATACCGACGGTATCTCTGTTAGTACAGACCTGCCCTATAGCGTGGCTACGAGTATCAGCAAAGGGTCAAGCAAGTCGTTTACCATCAACTTCACCGGCGCTGTGCGGGGAAGCAGTTTCTACACGACTTGGTCCGAAACCGCTCAGCAGCCATCCGGCGGCACTACCTATATCTACAATTATCCGAGGCTGCAGGTGAACGCACCCAGTTAGGGCAAAAGCGCGATGGCTTCTGGTGAGCATTCCCGGATAGATCCAGAGCGCAGGTTTTAGATGAACAAGCTGCGGCGCGGCGCCTTCGGCGCCGCGCCGCAGCAATCTCTTCATAAACACCAGTCACCACACACCAACCCATAAAGCCTGCTTTTTGAAACCATTCCCTTCCATCACCGTCTAATTATAAGTTGCGAACAGTTCCCGGAACACGGAATAATCAGGATAATCAAAAAAAGGGAGAAAAAATGGAAAGCTCCACAATCAGTTTCGAAGTTCAGTCACAGCTTCCGTTCGAGCAGGTAATCGAGCAGCTGACGGCCGCTCTGAAGGAAGAGGGTTTCGGCATCCTGACACGCATCGATGTTCATTCGACCCTGAAGGAAAAAATTGGCGCTGACTTCCGCCAGTATGCAATCCTGGGCGCCTGCAATCCCAAGCTGGCTTACACGGCACTGGAGCATAAAAGCGAAGTCGGACTTATGCTCCCCTGTAACATTACAGTCGAGGATGACGATCGCGGCGGTTCCATAATTCGTGTTGGCGATCCTGAGGCCATGCTCAAGGGTTTCGGTCTGGATCAGGATGAAGTTTTCAGCACAGTTGGTCATGAGGCCAGGACCCGCCTGGAGCGCGTCGCCAAAAAACTGCAGACTTAAGGCTATCGGCGTGAGGCAGACGCTGCAGACTTGACCGCGGCGCACAAGGCCGGCGATGCAGGCTTGAGCAGAGCGCGTCATACCGGTAAGCTTGCATGAAACCGGCCATGAACCGGTTACTGAATCGATCAACGGAGCCGCTGCATGAGCCAAGCAAAGAAATCACTGGGCGCCAAAACCATTGCATTTCCCGTCCCCGCCTGGGCCATAGGCACATATGACGCTGAGGGCAAGCCCAACGTCATGACCGCCGCCTGGTCGGGCATCTGTTGTTCGCGGCCCCCTTGCATGGCCGTTTCGCTACGCCAGGCGACCTCCACCTATGGAAACATGGTTGCGCGCCAGGCGTTCACCATCAGCATCCCCTCGGAAAATCATGTCCGTGAAATCGATCATATCGGCGTGGTCTCGGGGCGGGATGTCGATAAATTTGCGGCTTTGGGCCTCACCGCCGCCCGTGCCGAGCATGTTGACGCCCCCTATATCGAAGAATTCCCCGTTATCATCGAATGCAAGGTGCTTCACACCATCGAAATCGGCCTGCATACGCAGTTCATTGGTGAGATCCTGGACGTCAAGGTCGATGAAGCGGTTTTGGATGACAAGGGGCAGCCGGATGCCGGCAAAGTGAAACCGGTAGTTTTCAGCCCCGGCGACCGCGCCTACCATGGCCTGGGTGAATTCCTGGGACAGGCTTTTTCCATCGGCAGGGAAAAATAATCACTCTGGAAAAAGCCGCTCCGGGGAACGTGGCTACTCCGCGAAGATAGCTGCCGCTACTTCAGCTCCCGGCTGAAGAAATCCACGATCATACTATTTAACTCCTGCAGCGTCGGGCTGATCGCGCCTCCGTCAGGCTTAAAACCATGGCCTGCGTTCTTCACCATCACCAGGGTCGAAGGCACACCCGCGGCCTGCAAAACGTCATGGAGCTCCTGCGACTGGCTGGGCGGGACCAAGTTGTCCTGGTCTCCCTGGAGGATGAGGAAGGCCGGATCGTCCGCGCTGACATAAGTCACCGGACTCGCCTGCTTGAGGATGTCCGACCCCCGGTCACTGGTGCCAAAAACGCTCGAGCCAAGCGCGTTACCGGCAGCGCCTCCCCCGAATTCCTGGCTGAGGTCAGACGGGCCGAACATATCCACAACTGCCTGTACCCGGCTGGACTGGCCGGCGCTGCCTCCTGAGCCCTCCAGCCCGGCGTTCTCGTCGGTGACTCCTAAAAGCGATACCAGGTGGCCACCGGCGCTGCCGCCAATGGCGCCAATTCGCCCGGGGTCGATGCCAAATTGCGTTGCGTTTGCCCGCAGGAAGCGAACAGCACACTTTACGTCCTCGATTTGCGCCGGAAACTTGTACTCGGGCGCCAGACGGTAGTCTATCGAAACCACCAGAAAGCCCGCATCCTGAAGCGGCGAAATCATTTTAGCGCCGGCGCCGTTATCTTTATTGCCTTCTGTCCAGCCGCCGCCATGCACATACATTACGGCCGGAACCGGCTCAGCCATCTGTTTGGGATAATAGATATCCATCTTGAGCTGCACGCCACCGGCGTTACCGTAAGTTACATCCCGCTCCACTGTTCCCAGCTTTGCCGGATCGAACGGCGCAGCGGCTTTCGGGGGCATGACTGTGGAACCTGTAGTTTCCGGGACGGAGCCATGCGCGCCCGGGTCGTCGGCGCCACTAACTGCCGTATCTGCGCCGACCGTGTCTGTAGCTCCCGTGCCGGTCTCATCACTATCGCAGCCCGGCAGAAGCAGCAGTCCCGTGGATAGTGCTGCCATGAGAATGAATAATTTTAGCGTCGCTGGAAATTTCATGGCTTCGCCAACTCAACAATGTCCTGCGAAGTGACAACCATGAGGTTTTGACTGGCCCAGGCAACCATCTGTTCGTAAGCGGACCAGATCGCCTCCTGCCCGGCATCGCTGCGCAGCGTTGAGCTGTCGGGCGCAAAGAGGTCAAAAGGCGGCTCCAGCGGACGGGATTCATCGCCGCCGGTAAAATAACGGCCGCTCCAGCCTTCGGGGCCGCTCCGTGAGAAGTTGTTCTCGTGGATCAGCGAGGTGATGATCGGGGGACGGTCTGCGCCGCTGCCGCTCCACTCGGCAAGCCTTTGTTGCAGGTAGGCGCTGGGATTGTAGGAACCGGCTTCGGGGGTGTTAAGCATGTTCCACCAGAAGGGCTCCTCGTCGTGCGCAACTTTCTGGCTTCCTGGCAGCGTCCAGCGGGTAATACTAAAATCACTGGGCCGGACCAGCAGGCCGTTCACCCAAACGAAGGGCTTGTTGAGGTCGGTGCCTTCCTCGTGGTACAAGAGCGTCATTTGGGCGCCGAGACTGGCGTATATCTTCTCGGCGGCTGCCTTGATTTGCGGATCTTTGTTGGGTGTGGGCGCGGAGACGGGGCTGCGACCGAACACCTGGGCCACGTAGGTATAGCCGCCAGGCTGATCCTTGAACAGATCGCCGGTTGCCGGGTCGAGGGCGTATGTTTCGTAATCACGCAGGGTCGAGGCCAGCGCCGCGCCGTCAAGCCCACGCAGGCTCTTATCAAAACCGGAATGCAGGGGGTGGGGAGCACGGACATGATAGCTGATGGTCATATTGCTGCTCTGCAGACGCTCGATGACATCCGGGCGTGACTCGCTGTAGGCCTTGACGATCGGCGCCGTCAGGTAGAAGTCGCCGCGAACGCCATATTTTTCATAGATGCCGATCAGGCGCAGGATGGTATCGGCGCTTTCATCCACATGCACGGTGTCGTGCACGTTGATGACAAAGGTGATGTAGCCTGGTCCCTCCAGGCCGAACGCACCCGCGTTGGAATAACTTGCAGATGATACAGCAGTGCCGCCGCCGGCCACGCCGGCATTTTCCACTGTGCCGCCGCCAGTACCGGTGTTTTCCTCGACGCTCGAACTTTCCTCGCGGGAACCTGAATCGTCACAAGCCGTCGTCGCCGCCAATAACGCCGCTAGAGACAGAGCCGCCGCGCAGAGCACTATCCTTATGTTCACTGTCTTTTTCATGTTCTGACACTGATCGGATCGACGCCGGGATTTGCCTGCTCCCAGGCGCTATAAGCATCAGCCATCTGTGAGAACGTACCCCACTGGATTTTGCCGGACACGACCAGGGGATCCACGACTTCCGCGAGGAACCGGTCGATCACGGCAAAGGGATGCTCGGGATCGCCGCGGAATTCGCCCGGGTGAACCGTGAAATGAAAGACGCTGACCCGCGAAGGATCGGCTTCTGCCTGCTTGAGTGAAGCCATAAGGCCTTCCTTAAGATAGTCAAAATACGCCTGATCGCCCATCGCTCCGCGCGCGCTGGCGAAATTGGCGCGGTCGTACATGCCCTCCGGCAGATAGACCACCGGCCCTTCGGGATCGTGCGTGGCGAACTTTGTAACGTCGCTTCCATTAGCTCCGCTGACCGGCCGCCAGGGGTTTACTCCCAGTAGTTCAGTAGAAGTTTTCTGGTCCTGCGGATTCTTCCAGTCGCTGTTTATGCTGAGGCCCGCACAGCTGGCGGCATCAATTATATCCGGGTAGAGGTTGCCGCCGCTCCAGTAACGGATATCCACCGAATCGCCCGCAGCCTGCCGGATGGAGCCAATCTCTTCCTTCATCACGGCACACCAGGTTGATGCCGGCAGTTCTGCTGAGTCTTTGCCGAGGTGAGAGTCCTCGTGAAAGTGAAGACCGATTTCATGCCCATTGGAGGCGAGGTCGGCGAGGATGGTGTTGCCCGTGGCGGCAGCGATGCTGGTGAACGGTGTTTGCGCCTGCACGGTCAGCCTGCCCTGATGGCCTTCCACGATTGAAGCCACGGTGTTGATATCCTCGACATGCTGTGCGAAGAATTGCGGATTGTTGTAATCACCGTTACGTAATGACGCGTGACCGGCGGCGGCGCCGCCGACAATGGCGCTGGGAGTAGCGCCGCGGGGCTCGATGTGCATGCCGATGCCAAATATTAGCTTGCCAGAGGTTATGGGCCCCTGTTCGCCTGTCTGCCCGTCGCTGTCTTCAGCGCCCGAACAGGCAAAGACTATAACCAGGAGAGGTACAAGGAACAAAGCTGTCATTAAAGCTGCAATCAAGCGCCGCATTGCCGGTCACTCCCTCAAGCCGAATAGACAGTAATTTCAATCCTGCATTAGTGCAGTTCTTATACCTCCATAAATATTATTGGTACCTAAAGTAATCACCATGTAATTGCTGCGTAAAGAGTATGTAAGTAATGCCATACCTTGAACCCTTGACTAATCATCAGCGATGCCAATATGCTCAGGATGTTAGATGAGATTGATAGATGAGATTGCCGCCAAAAGAAAAGAAGCCCCGGGAAAAAAACTACTTAAGGATGATCAGCGATGCCCTCATTCGATATTGTCAATAAAGTCGATCTTCAGGAAGTAGACAACGCCGTCAACAACACCCGCAAGATGACCCAGACGCGCTACGATTTCCGTGGTTCCAAAACTACCGTCGAGCTCAACCGCCAGGAAAACCGCATCAATATTCTTACCGAGGATTCAATGAAGATGAAGGCTATCGAGAACGAACTGATCTCAAATCTGGTTAAGCGCCACGTTGATGCCAAGTCCGTGAAGTTTGGCGAGCCGGAGCGCGCCGCCGGGGACGCTGTTCGGCTGGAGGCGGAGGTGATCGCCGGGATCGATATCGAGACGGCGCGCAAGATCGTAAAAATGATCAAGGAAATGAAGATGAAGGTGCAGGCGGCAATCCAGGAGGATCAGGTGCGCGTGACCGCCAAGAAGATTGACGATCTGCAGAAAGTTATTGCCATGCTTAAGGAAAAAGACCTCGGCGTTCCGCTTCAGTACATCAACATGCGCAGCTGATCCCACCAATTTCGGGGACACAATACTAAATTATTTCACGTCTCCAAGTTGTGCAAATGTTCGCAGCTATAATCGCCTCAGACAGACCTGAGCGTTCCGAAGAACATTTGCCAGGCAAGTGCCGATTTAGCCACCAGGCTGAGCACGATGTACATCCTCTCACCGAAAAGGTAATCCCTCCACGGTCCTACGCGCCTGTACTGCAGATACATATTAACCGCGAAGCAGTTAAAGAAGATAAAGAGCGAGATCAGGATTGCGTAGACGAAACTGGGCACGGAAGACCCCGGCGACTGATTGGCTCCAAGCGTGTAAATGGCGATTGCCGCCCAGGGGACTGCGCCCGCAAAACATCCGAACCGGAAGGCGGTCCAGTCAGTCGTCGGCGTTGTCTGATTGTGAAGCTCCATCATGTAGCCGAACAGGATCATGCAGGCGTTGAGGCAGAAGATGAGCAGCAGGCTGGTCATATCGTATAAGCCTACCAGCATCGCGATCAGCACGATCATCAAAGACGAGCTCAGTGAATATTCCCACCAGCGGGCTTTGTTTATGTGACGCTTAAGATTGTCTACATACCAGCCATAGCCCCAGCTGGCCAGAATAAAATGGGCAAGCGCCGAGAGCAGCAGAAACACGGCCACCAGAGGTGCGATGCGCACTGCGTAGGGCTCCTGCAAGTTTTGCACCAGCTTGCCCCGCGATGGATCGAATCTGAGGTAGAGGGTGGTGAGGGGGAGGGAGAAGCTCGAGCTGAGCAGCAGCATCAGCGCCCCCTGAGCCAGATGGATGAAACCCATGAGCAGATTAAAGCGCCGCAGTTTACCGTAGGCAATGCTAGTGGTATCGATCACTTCCGGCATGTCGCCCCCCTTCAGTTAACCTAGATTCCCCACTCGGGCGCGTTATTTAACCTCGCCCATGAACATGGGTATCCCCAGACGTTGCCGCTTGGTTTCGCCCTTGAACAGCTGACCCTTGCGCGCCGGCACGTCACCGCGGTCGCCCAGATGCTGGGCGAACCTGTTGGCGCTCCAGCTGGAGCCGAGAAAAAGCGTATGCTTGCCGTACTTGATGCGCACGCCGTCGACTGCCTCGTAAACCCGCGTCAGGCGCTCGATCTGCGCTGTTACCCCAAACAGGTCCGGCTGGACGATGGTGTCATCCGTAAGTTTCAGCAGCACCACGCCGGTTGACCGGTAGAGCTTCGACGGTTTGAACAGCCGCTCGAAAACCGGTTCGAGCGCATGGATGACCTCGTGGGGAAATGCGGTGGGCCGTGAAAACTTCACCTTGGCGCCGACGCCGCGAAAATCCTGGGTTTTGAGGAAGCAGACCGCCTCGCGCGCCGCCAGATGGTAGCGCCGCGCTTTCATGGTCGCATTCTCGACGTTCTTGGAAAGCTGCGCGAAAACGAACTCCGGATCGCTCGATGGCGGCGTGAAGGTCTTTACCTTCTGGATGGTGTAATAACTGTCTTTCTCTTTGGTTTCGAGTCTCATGACCATGCGGCCGTTGAGCTCCTGCCAGGTCTCGTAAAAGGGCTTGCTGAAACGCGCTTTAACCCATTCCTCGTCGCGGCGCGCGAAGTCGAGCGCTGTGGTGATGCCCAGCTTGGCCAGATAAGCCGTCGTTTGCGGCCCGATGCCCCAGACCTTTTCCACCGGCATGCCTCGCAGGAACTCATGGATGTCGCGCCCGGGGATAATAGTCAGCCCTGATGGCTTCTTCCATTTGGATGCGATCTTGGCGATGGTTTTGTTGGGAGCCAGACCGGTGGAGAAGGTGAAACCGAAAGCCAGATCGAGCTCTTCCTTCATCGCCGCGGCGATGCGCTTGTAGCCCATCCTCAAAGGCCGTTGCATGCCGGTGATGTCAGCAAAGCACTCGTCGATGCCATATTCCTCCACGTCGGGCGTATAGCGCCGCACGATTGAAAAAAAACGCTTCGACAGCAGGCTGTAGGTTTCGTAGTCCGACGGCAGAAAAACGGCATCGGGGCAGAGCCGCTTTACCTCCGACAGCCGCATGGCGCGGATGACGCCCCGGGCCTTGGCTTCGTAGCTCATCGAGGCGACGATATTACGCTCCTTGCCGGTGATTACCGGCCGCCCCTTCAGCTTCGGGTTGCGCGACTGTTCGCAGGAGGCGAAGAAGGCGTCGGCGTCGATATGGATGACCGCCCGGGGGAACGAGCGGATGTTGAGAGGGGAGCCGTTCCCGCTGGCTGCTTCATCGCTGCCGTATTGTACGCTGCGGCCTGCCATTATTGTACGCCGCGGTCCGCCATCTAGTACTTGCGGATGACCGCCCGCACAATGGCGGCGATGCGCAGTTCACCCCGCGGCGTGATCGGGCCGAACTTCGGGTTGGCCGCCTCCAGCCAGACCTTGCCCCTGCGCTTGCGGTAATATTTCATTGTCCATTCGCCGTCGACCTCGGCGATGATTATGTCACCGTCCTTTTCCTTGACGCCGCGTTCGACCAGCACCATATCTCCGGGCATGATGCCGGCGTCGATCATCGACTCGCCCTGCACCTTGAGCATGTAGGTCTCGTCCGGCCGCCCGATGAGGAACTCCTCCAGGCTCATCGTATCCAGCAGCTCCTCCTCGGCGGGAGAGGGCCAGCCGGCCTCAATCGTGCCGAGCTGCGGCACGGCGTTGAAGCGCCGTCCCGGCAGGAGCCGGCCTTTCTCGTCGCGTCCGACATAACCCTGCTCCACCAACCGGTTCACCAGCTTGTAGGTGGTGCCTTTGGAGCGCAGGCCGGCCGCCTGGGCGATCTCGGCATGGCTGGGCATGCGCCGGTGGGTCCGGTAAAAGGTGACGATCTTATCAAGATGTTTTGGGGCATTTTTCATGGTGAGATGGGAGGATAGACAGTCTAGCGTACGATCGTACGCCTGTCAAGACCGCCGCTGCAGGGGATCTTGCTGCCTGTTTATCAATGAATCCCCCAAGGGTTAGCAATCCCCCAAGGGTTAGCAATCCCCCAAGGATTAGCAGTCCCCCAAGGGTTAAGTAACTATCTCAAAACTGCTCTCCCCAGTTGAGGCGGTGAAGTCGTCGGCACCATAGCAGCGCACAGGCGAGCTGGATGAGACCCTTGTAGTTCTCGGGTTTCTTGTCATAGCGAACCAGGATGGCGCGGCATTTCGACAACCAGGCAAGCGTGCGCTCGACAA
>JAJYOG010000047.1 GCA_021785935.1 Actinomycetes bacterium | reverse complement strand
TGCCCTGACTGCGCAGATAATCCTCATAGGTGCCCTTGAAGTCCTGAATGCCCCGCGAGGTAAATTCGATGATGCGGGTGGCCAGTGAAGACACAAATTCCCGGTCATGGCTGACAAAAAGCAAGGTTCCGTCGTATTTCTCCAGGGCCGAGTTGAGAGACTCGATGGATTCCATATCCAGGTGGTTGGTCGGTTCATCGAGAATCAGCACATTGGGTTTCTGCAGGGTGAGTTTGCCGAAGAGCATCCGGCCCTTTTCGCCACCGGAGAGCACCCTGACCGAACGATTGACCTGGTCCTGCCCGAAGAGCAGGCGGCCCAGCACACCGCGGATCACCTGGTCGTCATCGCGCTCACCGCGCCACTGGCACATCCAGTCGAAAAGCGTCATATCTTCCGCAAATTCCGGGGCATAATCCTGGGCGAAGTAACCGATACGCGCATTCTCCGCCCACTTTATTTCGCCGGTATCTGTGGTCAATTCGCCCATCAGGCAACGCAACAAGGTGGTTTTGCCCAGACCATTGGAGCCGATAATCGCAATCCGTTCGCCCGCCTCGACATGTAAACGCATTTTATGAAACAGGCGCAGATCGCCAAAGGATTTGCTCAGGTCCTTCCCATCCAGGGCATTGCGATAAAGTTTGCGCTCCTGATGAAAGACCAGATAGGGATTTTGCCGACTGGAAGGCTTCACTTCTTCAAGCTGGATTTTCTCCAACTGGCGGGCGCGGGAAGTCGCCTGTTTGGCCTTGGAGGCATTGGCGGAGAAGCGGCTCACAAAGCCCTGCAACTCGGCCATCTTCTCCTTTTTCTTGTCATTGTCGGCGAGTAATTGATCCCGCACCAGGGTTGAAGCCTGCATATATTCATCATAATTGCCGGGATAAATGCGTAACTCGCCATAATCCAGGTCAGCCATGTGGGTACAGACGCTATTCAGAAAATGACGGTCATGGGAAATGATGATGACGGTGCTGTTGACGTTGCTGATGAGTTCTTCCAGCCACTGGATGGTATGGATGTCGAGGTTATTGGTCGGCTCGTCCAGCAACAGAATATCGGGGTCGGCAAAAAGCGCCTGCGCCAGCAATACCCGCAGTTTCCAGCCGGGCGACACCGCCGACATCAAGCCGCTGTGCTGCTCCAGCGGAATACCCACACCACTCAGCAACTCCCCGGCCCGGGACTCGGCCGCATAGCCGCCCAACTCGGCAAACTCCACCTCCACATGCGCCACGGCCATCCCTTCTTCGTCGGTCATCTCCGGCAGGGCATAAAGGCGATCGCGTTCCTGCTTGACGCGCCAGAGTTCGGCGTGGCCCATGATCACCGTGTCCAGCACGGTACAGTCCTCAAAGGCAAACTGATCCTGCCGCAGCTTGCCGAGACGCTCGCCGCTGCTCAGGCTGACGTGTCCGGAGCTGGGCTCCAGGTCGCCGCCGAGAATCTTCATCAGCGTCGTCTTGCCACTGCCATTGGCTCCGATAAGGCCATAGCGGTTGCCATTGCCAAACTCGACGGAGACGTTTTCAAAAAGGGCCTTGGCCCCGAATTGCATGGTGAGGTTGGCGGTGCTGAGCAAGATCGACTCCGAAAGGGCGGCAAACGAGGGCTGATAACGGGCGCGATGATAGCACTGATTCGCTTTGCGCGTCCTACCCTTCGTGGCGTAAGGTGGTGCACTAACTTGACAGATTCGCTCAGCTTCCCGTACCTTGCTCTGTGAATCGTTATAAACGCTAGGGGCGTCCACGTCGTGGGCTGAGAGGTACCCTCGGAACCTGATCCGGGTTATGCCGGCGTAGGGAAGCGCGACTGCATCACGCCCGTCCGCATCCTTCTCCCGCCCCCTGATTTTGTTCCGCAACAATCGGATAAATTTTGGAGGAATGATTATGGCTACCCGTCCCACGGATCTGGTGAATACGATGCAGGACGCAGCGGTAACCTGCGGCCCGATTCCCGGCTCAAGCAAGCGTTACCTCCGTGGCGAGTGTTTCCCGGAGTTGCGCATTCCTGTGCGGGAGATTCGGCAGAGCGACTCCCGGCAGCGGGACGGCAGCGTCGAAGTCAATCCTGCCATCCCGGTCTATGATTGCAGCGGTCCCTATACCGACCCGGACGTGGTCATCGATATTCATGCGGGCTTGCCTGCCCTGCGCTGGCAATGGTCGCCGACGGATACGGCTATCGAAAGCCGCTCCGAGCCCAGTTCCGCCTATGGTCGTGCCCGTCTGGCGGATGTTCGCACGGCGGATCTGCGCTTTCATCATCGCCGTGAAATTCGCCGGGCGGCCAACGGCGGCAATGTCTCCCAGATGCACTATGCGCGGCGCGGTATCATCACCCCCGAAATGGAGTTCGTCGCCATCCGCGAAAACCAGGGTCTGGATCGTCTGCGTGCCAGCCATCCGGCGCTGTTCCGTGCGCATCGCGGCGAGTCTTTCGGCGCGCAGATCCCCGACACCATTACCCCGGAATTTGTGCGCGATGAAATCGCCCGGGGCCGCGCCATCATCCCCGCCAATATCAATCACCCGGAACTGGAGCCGATGATTATCGGCCGCAATTTCCTGGTGAAGATCAACGCCAATATCGGCAACTCCGCGGTCAGCTCGTCCATTGCCGAAGAAGTGGAAAAA
>JAJYOG010000014.1 GCA_021785935.1 Actinomycetes bacterium | reverse complement strand
TCTATAACGATCCCCGCGGAATCGTCAGCGGAATCATCTTACGTAATCGTGTTACGGAATCCTCCGCGGAATCGTCCCTACAGAATCGACAGGTAATTATCCATTTCCCACTGCGTCAACTGTACGCGGTAATCGTTCCAATCCTTCTTCTTAAGTTCAATGAAACGCGAGAAGATATGATCTCCAAGCGCGTTCTTCATCAGTTCGCTCTTCTCGATTTCCTTGATGGCGTCACCCATGCTCTCGGGCAGCGTCTGAATCCCCATCTCTTCGCGCTCCTTGTCGGACAGGTCATAGAGGTTCATTTCCATTGGATCCTCGATTTCGTACCCCTTCTCAATTCCTTCGAGTCCGGCCTGAAGCATTACCGCGAAAGTCAGATACGGATTGCAGGCAGGGTCCGGGCTGCGGAATTCGCAACGAGTGGCCTTTTCCTGGCCGGGGTGGTACATAGGCACCCGGATCAGAGCTGAGCGGTTGCGCCGTGACCATGCCTTGTAGACAGGAGCCTCATAGCCCGGCACCAGGCGCTTGTAGGAGTTGACCCATTGGGCGAAGACCGCGCTCATCTCGCTTGCGTGCTTTAAAAGCCCGGCGATGTAGCCCTTGGCTTCCTTGCTCAGGAAGTACTTATCCTCACTGTCAAAAAAGGCATTGTCATTGCCGCGGAAGAGCGACTGATGCGTGTGCATGCCGCTTCCGTTCTCGCCAAAGATCGGCTTGGGCATGAACGTAGCATAGACACCGTACTGCTCGGCAATCTCCTTGACGACCAGTCGGTAAGTCATGGCGTCGTCGGCGATCTTCAGGGCATCGCCGAACCTGATGTCGATCTCGTGCTGACTGGGGCCGACCTCGTGATGGCTGTACTCGACGTGGATGCCCATCTCCTCAAGGGCCATGACTGTGTCGCGCCTCAGGTCACTGGCCACGTCCAGCGGTGTCAGATCGAAGTAACCGCCCTTGTCCAGAATCTCGGTTCCCGAGGAATCCTTGAAATAGAAGAACTCTAGTTCGGGCCCGACATAGAAGTGATCGAAGCCCATGTCCTCCGCCCGCTTGAGGGCGCGCTTGAGCTGGTAGCGGGGATCGCCCTCGTAAGGAGTACCGTCGGGATTGAGAACGTCGCAGATCATGCGGCCTACCTTGTGTTCTTCACCGCGCCAGGGAAGAATTTTGAAGGTCGATGGGTCTGGCATGGCGATCATATCGCTCTCTTCAATATCCTGATAACCAGTGATCGACGAGCCGTCAAAACCCATGCCATTGTTGAGACCGGCCTCAAGCTCAGCTGCCGTCACGGCAAAACTCTTGAGGGCACCCACCACATCCGTGAACCAGAAACGTATAAATTTTACGTCCTGCTCTTTGACAATCTTCATTACCTGTTCCTTGTCCATCTTCTCTTCATCCTCCTTGGGGGTTGATAGGTCTGCAATAGAATACACGATCGAAGATTATATGACCGTACGTTCGCAGATTATATGATCGAGAGCCTTAAATGAATATGGCCCATTGTATAAAGCGTGAAACCGCTATTGATTATCCGTGTGGATACAATAACGGCTGGTTTGTCTGTACGTATGTATAATTTCGGGGTAATTTCGGGGACACAATACTAAATTTTCGGAATACAGGAAATTTTGGAATTTAGTATTGTGTCCCCGAAATTACCCCGAAATTAGATTGCCTTCTCTCCTCTTTCGCCGGTTCTAACGCGAATTACGTCGGCAACCGGCAGGAGAAAGATCTTGCCATCTCCTATATCTCCCGTGCGCGCGGCTTCCAGCAGCGATTTTACGATGATCTCAACCTCGTCGTCGGGAACGACTATCTCCAGCATCAGCTTAGGCAGAAGATTAACCTTGGTCTCAAGACCGCGGTAATGTTCGATGTGGCCCATCTGCCGGCCGTGGCCTTTGACTTCCCAGATAGTCATGCCCACAATGTCTATTTCTTCCATGGCCTTTTGCACCTCGAAGAGCCTTTCGCCTTTAAAGACACACTGGATCATGGTGAACCTGGTGGAGGCGAGTTCCATTTAGATCAACTCCTCGGGATAGGCCTTGCCGGCATGGATGGAAAGGTCGGAGCCGAGCAGCTCCTCCTGCGGCGAAAGCCGGATGCCATAAGTCTTCTTGAGAATAAAGTAAGTAACGGTGGATATCGCCAGGGCGATCACAATACAGGCCAGCGTGCCGGCCAGCTGTGCGAAGAAACTGACGCCGCCGACGCCGCCAAGCTGCTGATATCCAAATATACCCGCGGCAATGCCGCCCCAGGTGCCGCAGAGTCCGTGCAGCGGCCAGACTCCGAGAACATCATCAATGCGCAGCTTCTCGTTGGCCCAGAGAAATCCCTTGACGAAGATTATGCCCGCGACCACGCCTACGGCAAGCGCCGCCAGTGGATGCATGAGGTCGGAGCCGGCGCAGACCGCCACCAGACCGGCGAGGGCGCCGTTGTAGACAAATACGCTGTCGCGTTTGGAGACCAGCACCGCCGCTAGCAGGCCGCCGCCCATCGCCAGCAGCGAGTTGGCCGCCACCAGTCCGGAAATCTTCGGTAGCTCCGCGGCCGAAGCTACGTTGAAACCAAACCATCCCACCATTAGGAGCCAGCTGCCGAGGGCAACAAAGGGAACACTATGAATCTGCAGAGGCCGGCTGTCTCCATTTACATAACGCCCCATCCTGGGGCCAAGCAGCAGAATGGCGGGAAGCGCCAACCAGCCGCCCATCGCATGCACTACCACCGAACCGGCGTAATCGTGAAAACCGGCTCCGAAAATGCTTGCCAACCAGCCATCGGGGGCTCCCAAGACATTGAAGCGGCCCCAGACAAGGCCCTCGAACAGGGGATAGGCCAAGGCTACAAAAATTGCTCCTGCCAGCACTTGCGGCCCGAACTTCATGCGCTCGGCAACGCCGCCGCTGATGATCGCCGGAATGACAGCGGCGAAGCAGAGCAGAAAGAAAAAATGGGCCAGGTTAAATCCGGAGTTGTCTCCGAGCAGGTTGGTGGCGCTACTGAGAAAGGTAATGCCATAGGCAAGCGGAAATCCGATCAGGAAGTAAATGATCGTAGAAACGGCCCAGTCCGTGGGAATCTTGGTGAGCGCATTGACAATATTCTTTTTCCTGACACTTCCGGCTTCGAGGAAAGCAAAACCGGCGTGCATGGAAAAGATCAGCACCGCCCCCCATAACAGGAAAAAAACATTTCCAGCGCTGACTAGATCGGTTAGCCCTGTGGGGGCGTTCATGAGCCGCTCCTTCGGTGGTTCGGCGCCCTCCCCTGTGCTCTTAGTACAAAGTTCGGGCGCGATTATGCTCCATAAGTATGAGGCCAATTGTACAAACCACCGTTGCGGCAGTGATTGGCCCTCTGGCCATAATGATGGAAATGAAGATTGTACGTAAGGACAAACAGGAATGGCGGCCCTGGCGGGCCGCTAAGTCATCCCTGATTCATTCGTGTCTGCTGCGACGCTTTTTCTAAACGCCGTCGTTTAAGCCTGGACCGGTGGCGCCGCTGAAGGCGCGCCAGTTCCATGATCCTTCTGCGCAACCCCGCGCAGGCGATCGGCCAGCGCGGTACCATCGGTGCCGTCGTCGGGACCGACGAAGTGCTCGGGATAGCCCCACATACCATGCTCTGCGAAGTCCGAACCGCTCAGTTCCTGTGCCGGTGACAAACGGATGCCAACGGTATACTTGAGACCGTAGAAAACAGCGCCTGAACATATGAGCACAAAGGCGAACACCGCACTGATGCCGAGGGCCTGAACGCCAAGCTGGTGAAAACCGCCGCCGTAAAATAATCCGGCGGTGCCAACCTTGAGGCGTTCAGCCGCTGCCGGGGTCGCAAAGAGCCCGGTGGCAAGCGTTCCCCAGATACCAGAAATGCCGTGGCAGGAGAGGGCGCCGATGGGATCGTCGATCCTGATCCTGTCGATGAAGAGCACCATCAGCACCATGACCGCGCCAGCCACGCCACCAATGATAACGGCCGCCCAGGGCTCGACAAAACCGGAGCCGGCGGTTATGGCTACCAGAGCGGCAATAGCGCCATTGGCGGTCATGCCGATGTCGGGCTTGCCCATCACCAGCCAGGCGGTGGCCATAGCGGTAAGTACACCGGCGACCGCCGCCATGTTGGTGACCAGAGCGATGTCGGCGAAGCTAAGATCCATGGCGTTCAGGGTGCTGCCGGGATTAAATCCAAACCATCCCAGCCAGAGAATGACGACACCCAGAAGCGCCAGCGGCATGCTGTGGCCTGGGATTGGTTTGGGTTTGCCATCCCTCCCGTACTTGCCGATTCTTGGACCCAGCGCCAGAGCACCGACGAGCGCGGAGGTAGCTCCAACCAGGTGAACTACCGTAGAGCCGGCAAAATCCTGCATGCCGAACTGCGCCAGCCAGCCTCCACCCCAGATCCAGTGGCCAACAATAGGATAGATGATCGCGGAGAAAACGATCCCGAAGACAAAATAAACCACCATCTTGGTTCGTTCGAGAAGCGCTCCATATACGATTGCCAACGATACGGAGGCGAAGGCAAACTCAAACAGGAACTTGGCGGAGATGGGCACGTTGCTATAAGCGAGTGAAGCGAAAACACTGCTGGTGTTATCCGGCGTCACGTTTAAGAACCAGCCGCTGGAACCAGCAAAACTCGAACCGGTGCCGAAGGCGATGGCGAAACCTGCCGCCCAGAAGACCAACCCGGAAATGGCCATATTGACCAGAATCTTCCAGGCGATGTGTCCAGCGTTTTTGGCCCGGGAGAAACCGACTTCGAGCGTAAAAAAACCGGCCTGCATAAAGAAGACCAGAAATGTCGCCAGCATCACCCAGACGGTATCGACCGCGATCGACTCCGCTGATGGGGCGCCGTCCTGGGCCATCGCCAGCGCCGGCACCGTCAGCAGCAAGAGCATCACCGCTATGGCGAGGGCCGCGAACCGCGAGAACCTGCGGTGACGCGATAGCCTTGTTGATAATTGTCTAAATATTTTCACTAGAATCCCTCCAGATTTACTCGAACGACAAATCCGGGAGCTCCCCGCCCGCCGGACCGTTTTTTTACAGTACCTGCGGGCCGGTTTCACCGGTCCTGATCCTCATGGCGAACTCGACCGGAGTCACAAATATCTTGCCGTCTCCGATGTCGCCGGTGCGGGCGGCCTCTCCCAGGGTGGCAACAACCTTGTCCACGGCGTTGTCATCTACAACAATTTCCACCTTGACCTTGGGCCGCAGGTGAATCGTGACCTTGGCGCCACGGTAAGTCTCGGTGTAACCCTTCTGGCGGCCAAACCCCTTGATCTCCGAGAAACTCATGCCTTCGATGCCGATCGACGAAAGGGCATCGCGCACTTCCTCCACTTTCTCGTGGCGGATGAAAGCTTCAACCTTTTTCATAAAAATCACCTCCAGATACTCATTGCTGAACGAACGCCTGCCCGGCTCGGTTTTTTTGTGACCGGGACAAATCCGTTGCCTGTGATCTTGTACTTCTGTCCTTGTACATTTGTGAGTCTAGCCAGAGGGACAAAAAACTACGTTAGCCATGAGGAGCAAGTTTTAAGTTGATGTTTATACAGAGGTGATTGGACGTATGGAGCAGGAAATTTTCGCGCTCTTGTACATATGGAAAAAGCTTGAGGCCCGGAGCGGAGATCCGCGCTGCCGGATGTGAATGATAATGGGGCCCGGCCGCATTCGCGGCCGGGCCCCACGAGGAGAAACAATCGAACTATTTAGCGGAACAGATCGATCCGGGCAGGAATTAGCCGCAGAACCGAATCGATCTGTTCGGGAGATATTTTGCCTTAGAGGGCGTCATCTCCGGTGACGCCAGTCCGGATAGCTATGGCATCCTCAATAGTGGAGACGAATATCTTGCCATCGCCGATTTCACCGGTACGAGCATTTTCCCTGATCGTTTCCACCACTTTGCCGGCCATGTCATCCGGAACGACTATCTTTAACAGAAGCTTGGGGTTGAGGAAGACATCCAGCTTACTGCCTCGCCAGGTCTCAGTGTAGCCTTTTTGCTTCCCGGCGCCTTTAACATCCGTCACCGTCATGCCGCGCACACCGATGCCGTCGAGCGCCGTTTTCACATCATCGAGCTTGATGTGCCTGATCACCGCTTCGATCTTTTTCATGGATGGCTCACTCCTTCCTCAGCGCCGACTATCAATGAGGGTGACACGGCCACCTTTCCGGGAGGCGCACCCAATCCTGAAGGATGAGGAGCGATCCAGTCCGGCGATGAACCGGAGAAGTCCGGATAGGCCAGGGTGCCCATCTGGGGCAGATCGAGGCCCTGGATTTCTTCTTCCGCCGTGACCCTCATTCCCATGATGGCGTCTAGCACCTTGAAGAAGACGAAACCGCCACCCAGCGCCACCACTATAACGGTGCCGGCGCCCAGAAGCTGCGCATACATCTGCCCGGTGCCGCCGTAAAGCAGTCCCTTGACGTTCTCAGTGACGCCGTTGAAGCCGGCGCCGTAGGTGCCGTCAGCGAAGATGCCCAGGGCGATGACGCCCCAGAGGCCGTTGGCTCCATGTACCGCCACGGCGCCGACGGGATCGTCGACTTTGAGCACACGCTCGACAAAGAAGACGGCTCCGACTACCAGAGCACCAGCGATTGTGCCAATAACCAGCGCCGCCCAGGGAGCCACGAAAGCACAGGGCGCGGTGATCGCGACCAGGCCGGCGAGGCAGCCGTTGGCTGACATGGATATGTCCGGCTTACCGAAGATCTTCCACATCAGGAAGAGGGCAACGAGGCCACCCGCGGCGCAAGACAGGAAAGTGTTAGTGATAATAACCGCCAGGCGCAGGTCGCCGCCCGCCAGCGTGCTGGCGCCGTTAAAACCGATCCAGCCGAAAGCCAGGATCATTGTCCCCAGAACCGCCATCGGAATATGATGACCTGGAATGGCGTTGGGGCTGCCATCCTTGTTGAACTTACCGATGCGCGGACCGAGCACATAGGCGCCGGCGAGCGCCGTCAGGCCGCCCATGGCATGCACAACCGAGGAACCGGCGAAGTCAAGATAGCCGTTGCCCCAGCCGAGGTTGTTGCCCAGTTGCGACAGCCAGCCCCCGCCCCAGACCCAGTTGCCAAACAGCGGATACAGGAACATGGACATGAAGAAACCGAAGATGATAAACGAAGAGAATTTCAATCTCTCGGCCATGGCGCCTGTGGGAATCGTAGCCGCCGCGTCCATGAAGACCAGCTCGAACAGAAACAGAGCCAGGATTCCTACATCATAGATACCATTGCCGAAGAGGCCATGGGTGCCGATGATGCCCCAGCCTTTGGCGATTTCGACCATTCCGTCCAGGTTGCCGACGCCTCCCAGCGTAGGCAGATGGCCGAGGCCGCCAAACATAAGCGGGAAGCCGACAAAGTAGAAACCGATGACCCCGATGAAGAAGACTACAAGGTTCATCGACATCGTATGCACGGCATTCTTGGCCCTGGTGAAGCCGGTTTCCAGCAGCGCGAAGCCGGCCTGCATGAAGAAGACCAGCGCGAAGCCAACCATCAACCAGACATAGTTAAGTGAAATCTTGGTGTGCCCGACCTCGGCCGCCAGGTTATCGAGCGAAAGATCTTCGCCGGTGGTGGCATTGGTCAGATCTGAAGCCGAACCGGTCGCGGAGCCGTTGGGATCCGTGGTCGGCGCGTCCGCGGCCGCATCAGCCGGAGCTGCGCTCTGGGCCTGAGCCGCGGCAACACCACCCAGAAGCAACAAAACCAACGACATCATCATTACGATGAGAATAATCTTTACTAATCTGTCTCTCAACATTTTATCCTCCTAATCAGCAATCCCTGGGAAGCGATCATTCACCTGCCGGCCGCTTCCATACAACATAAACAGGCTGCAGTTCAACTAACCATTCACCTCCTTGCCCGTTTCGGCAGCCTTGATGAAATGGTATCCGGAGGCCGGCCGCCAAACGCTGTCCCGGTGGATAAAAATAGGCAGCGTTTATTGGCCCGTGTTAATTTATACAGTTGATTTCGTGGCGATTTATGGCCCGGAGGATAAGCCGCGTGAGCAGGCTTTATACATAAAGATGTAAACCCGCCCCCGGGGAGTGTTTGCATCAGGCTCCAGCGCCGAGCGCCAATATTACTGCAGAGCGCCAGCCTGACGCCACAATAATATATTTAGGCTTTATGGTCAACATACCCCGATCAGCGTTTGTTCACTTCTGTATCAAACTCTTCGCGTCAAGTTTGGACCCCAGTCGGTATTGGCGGAGGCAACGTCCCTTTAAACTGCAACCATCAACCACAGCACCAAGAAAAGGAGTGAGGCAAATGCGGCAGGTTGCTATTTATGGAAAAGGTGGCATCGGCAAGTCGACGACGACACAGAACCTGACCTCGGCCCTGGGCGAGATGGGCAAGAAGATCATGGTCGTCGGCTGCGATCCCAAGGCCGACTCGACCCGGATGCTCCTGGGTGGCCTGGCCCAGCAGACCGTGCTCGATACCTTGAGGGAAGAGGGTGAGGAAGGCGTCGAGCTGGACGACGTCATGAAGAGCGGCGTGCATGGCATCAGCTGCGTGGAGTCCGGCGGACCGGAACCCGGCGTCGGCTGTGCCGGCAGGGGCATCATTACCTCAATCAATATGCTGGAGAACCTGGGCGCCTATGAGGAAGATCTCGACTATGTGTTTTACGACGTGCTCGGCGACGTGGTCTGCGGCGGTTTCGCCATGCCCATTCGCGAGGGCAAGGCGCAGGAAATCTATATTGTGGCTTCCGGCGAACTCATGGCCATGTATGCCGCCAACAATATCTGTAAGGGCATCAAGAAATACGCCGACTCCGGTGGCGCCCGTCTGGCCGGCATCATCTGTAACAGCCGCAACGTTGACGGGGAGCTTGAACTGCTGACCGCCTTCGCCTCCCGCTTGGGCAGCCAACTGATTCATTTTGTCCCCCGGGACAATGTCGTGCAGCGGGCGGAGATCAACAAGAAGACCGTCATCGTCTACGAACCGGAGTGCGCCCAGGCGGAAGAGTACCGCATCCTGGCCGGAAAGATCGACGGCAACGAAATGTTTGTCATCCCCAATACCATGACCCAGGACGAACTCGAGAAGATGATGATGGAGTTCGGCATCCTGGAAGCGGCCTAATATATCCCGGGGACATGATCATTCGTGTCCCCGGACTAGCAGGGTTTTCCTGGGGACATGATCATTCGTGTCCCCGGACTAGCAGGGTTTTCCCGGGGACATGATCATTCGTGTCCCCGGACTAGCAGGGTTTTCCCGGGGACATGATCATTCGTGTCCCCGGACAAATAACGTTTTTCAGGAGAACACAATCAATGGAGGTATCGCCATGGAAATGGTAAGGGCCATCCTTAGGCCCAATGGCATCGAACGCGTCGTCTGCGCCCTGGAGGAGGCGGGCTTCGTCTCTATGACCAAAATGAGCGTCTACGGCCGCGGCAAACAGAAGGGCATCAAGGTCGGCGATATCCAGTACGACGAGCTGCCCAAGACAATGCTTATGTTCGTAGTCAACGGCCGCGACACTCAAAGGCTGATCGACACGATCGTGAAGACGGCCAACACCGGCAACTTCGGCGACGGCAAGATCTTCATCTCGCCGGTGGACGCCGTCTACACGATCCGCACCGGCGAGTCGGGCCTCTAGGGGGGGCAATCATGAAAGAGATCACGGCGATCATTAGAAGCAACAAGATTCAGAGGACCAAAGACGCCCTGGTAGAGGCCGGCTATCCCTCCATGACGGTGAAGGAGGTGCTGGGCCGGGGCAAGCAGCGCGGCCTGCAGCATGAGTTCTGCCATGACCTGCCGGAGCCTGAGGGCGAGGATGAAGATACACAACCACTGGTCAGCTTCATCCCCAAGCGGCTCCTGACCCTGGTGGTGGAGGATGATGAGGTTGACCCGTTGGTAGAACTAATCGTGCGCGTCAACCAGACCGGCAACGTCGGTGATGGAAAAATTGTCGTTTCACCGGTAATCGAAGCCGTGCGGGTGCGGACGCGGGAAACCGGCAAACTGGCTCTGATCTGAGAACTGAGGAGAATCAATATGGCTGAACCTGGCAAACAACTTCAGAAACTCTGTGACCTTAAAGACAAAATCGTTGAATCGTATCCAGCCAAGGTAGGCAAGAACCGCGCCAAACATATCCAGGTCAAGGGTTGCGTCGAGACTCCTGTCATCGACGCCAATGCCAAGACGCTGCCGGGGATCATCACGACCAGGGGATGCGCCTTTGCGGGCGCCAAGGGTGTCGTGCTCGGCCCCATCAAGGACGCGGTCAACCTGGTGCACGGCCCCGTGGGCTGCTCCTATTACTCGTGGCTCACGCGGCGCAATCTGGCCCGGCCCGCGGAAGGCGGCAAGAGCTTCCTGCAGTATTGCTGCACCACTGACATGCAGGAGGGCGACATCGTCTTCGGCGGCGAGAAGAAGCTAATGCAGGCTATCCGCGAAGTCCATGACATCCTGGCGCCAGAGGCGATTATCGTAAGTGCGACCTGCCCCGTGGGCCTGATCGGCGATGATATCGCCAGCGTCTCCAGGCAGGCTGAGGAGGAACTGGGCGTAAAAGTCTTCTCCGCCAATTGCGAGGGCTATAAGGGAGTCAGCCAGTCCGTGGGGCACCACATCGCCTGCAACGCGCTGATGGAGCACGTGGTCGGCACAGAGGAACTCGAGGATCCAACGCCGTTCGACATCAATATCTTTGGCGAATACAACATCGGCGGCGACCTCTGGAGCATCGTGCCAATGCTAGAGCAGATCGGTTACCGCATTGTCTCGACTTACACCGGTGACGCCTCGGTGCACGACCTTGCCCGCGCCCCCCAGGCCAAACTCAACATCCTCATGTGCCACCGGTCCATCAATTACGCTACCCGCATGTTCAACGACCGTTACGGCCTTCCTTGGCTCAAGGTCAACTATGTCGGGCTCGAGGAGACCGCCCGTTCGCTCAGGGAGATGGCCCGCTTCTTTGGCGACGAAGAACTGATGGAAAAAACCGAGGCGGTGATCGCAGAAGAGATGGAGCGGATTACCCCCGAAATCGAAAGTTACCGGCAACGTCTCGAGGGCAAGAAGATCATGCTGTTCGTGGGCGGCTCCCGCGCCCATCATTTTCAGCTGCTATCGGAGGAGCTGGGCATGACCGTGGTCATGGCCGGATATGAATTCGCCCATCGCGACGATTACGAGGGCCGCCAGGTCCTGGCCGGCATGAAGAAATCAGGCATCAGCAAGGTGGTGCAGGATATCCATTACGAGCTGCAGCCCGGTTTCAAGCCGCCGCTCAGCGAGACGGAGCTGGAGGAGAAGAACCGGGACCTGGGCGGGCACCTGCTGGATTATGAGGGCATGATCCCCCAGATGAAATCCGGCGCCATGATCGTGGACGACCTCAACCACCATGAAACAGAGATCGTCATCCGCGAGCTGGAACCCGATGTCTTCTGCTCGGGGATCAAGGACAAGTATGTGGTCGAGAAGATGGGAGTTCCCTCGCGGCAACTGCATTCCTATGACTATAGCGGCCCGTATACCGGTTTTGACGGGGCGCTCACCTTTGCCAGGGATATCGATATGGCCGTGAGCACCCCGACCATCAAATTTATAACTCCCCCCTGGAAGAACACGGAGGCCGACTGCGATGCTTGATTCCACTCCCGGGCAGCTGCTCGAAAGAAAAGCCTTAAAGATCAACCCCGCCAACATCTGCCAGCCCATCGGCGCCGCGGCGGCGGCCGCGGGTATCCGTAACTGCATGCCCCACAGCCACGGCTCCCAGGGCTGCTCTTCCTACCTGCGGACACAACTGACCCGCCATTACCGCGAGCCGGTCATGGGGACCAGCAGTTCCTTCTCGGAGGACACGGCGGTCTTTGGCGGCGGCGGCAATCTCAAGCAGGCGATCCGCACGATCATCGCCATCTACAAACCTGAGGTCATAGCCATCCACACTACCTGCGTGGCCGAGACTATCGGCGACGACGTCAAGAGCATTGTCGAAAATATGGAGCGCGAAGGTGAAATCCCAGAGGATGTCAGGGTGATCGCCGCCAGCACCCCCAGTTACGTGGGCACTCACATCCTGGGCTACGCGCGTATGGTCGAGTCCATGGTCAACGGATTCGCCAGGCGCAACGGCGGCGCGCCCCGCTCACGTGTAAATATCATCCCCGGTTTCAATGCCGAGCCCGGCGACATCCGCGAAATCAAGCGGATCCTGAATCTGATGGAGGTAGATTCCATTATCTTCCCCGACACCACGGGAGTCTTTGACGCCCCCCTGACGGGAGAAAGCAGGCTCTACCCCCGAGGCGGCACGACCATCGCCGAGCTGGAAGATACGGCTAACTCCATGGCGACCTTCGTCCTCTGCCGGGAATCCGGGGAACTGGCGGCGGCGGCGTTGGAAAAAGATCACGGCGTGCCGGCGGTACTGTTACCGACACCGATTGGCATCGAAAACGTCGACCGCTTCATCATGAACCTGGCTGAGGCGGCCGGCAGAACCATTCCGGTAGAGCTGGAGGAAGAACGCGGACGCCTGGTGGACATGATGCACGACGCGCACCCCCATTTTCACGGCAAGCGGGTAGCCATAGCCGGCGACCCCGATGTCGTCAGCGGGCTGACCAGCCTGGTCGTGGGACTGGGTATGGAGCCAGTACATATCCTTTCCGGCACCAAAAGCGCCGCTTTCGAAAATGAGGTCCGCGGCATCCTCGGTGAAAGCTTCCCGGACGCCAGCATCATTAACGGCGGCGACCTTTTCACTTTTCATCAACAGATCAAGAACCAGCCGGTGGACCTGCTCCTGGGCAATTCCCATGTGAAGTACATCGCCAGGGCTGAGGACGTGCCGCTGGTACGCGTGGGCTTCCCCATATCCGACCGGGCCAACCTGCATCACTTCCCTGTGATGGGCTACGCCGGCGCCGCCCGGATGGTGGAGCGAATCGGCAACACCTTGCTCGACCGCCTCGACCGCGACGCACCGGACGAGCGCTTCGAACTGCTACTTTAGACAAAACAGAACTCACGGAAGCCCGGTGCGAGGCAGCCGGGAGGTGACGACCCACAAGATTGAAACGAAAACGTACCGTGTCAGACGCAACCGCGAGGAGGAAGAGATGGCCAGAGTTGAACCAAACCATATGGGCATAGATATAATCTCCGGCCGCGAGGGTCACATCTGCCGTAAGGCCGATGACGTAAAGCCAGGGATAACCGGCAATCCCCAGCGCGCGAAGAGAGCCGCGATTACCCGTGGCATTGATGACGCCAGCATTTCATGTGACACTGACAGCGTCGCCGGCGCCGTCAGTCAACGCGCCTGCGTCTTCTGTGGCGCCCGGGTTGTCATCAACCCGATTGCCGACGCCCTGCATCTGATCCACGGGCCGATCGGCTGTTCAGCCTATACCTGGGATATCCGCGGCAGCCTGTCATCGGGAACCGAGCTGCACCGGCTAAGTTTCTCAACCGACCTGCGGGAGAGAGATGTAATCTTCGGCGGTGAGCAAAAACTGGAGGCGGCGCTCCTCGAGCTCATCGCCAGGCATGAACCCCAGGGAGCCTTTGTTTATTCCACCTGTATCGTGGGCATCATCGGCGATGACCTCAAAGCGGTATGCGCTCGTGTGGCAGAAGCAACCGGAATCCCCGTGATTCCAGTGCAGTCTGAAGGTTTCCGGGGCAACAAAAACGCCGGCTATAAAGCCGCCTGCGAAGCCCTTTTCAAGCTGATAGGCAGAGACCGTGAGGGCGAACCGGTTCCTCTTTCCATCAATATCCTGGGCGATTTCAACCTGGCGGGCGAGATCTGGATCATCCGCGATTATCTGCGGCGCATGGGTATCGGGGTCGTAGCCAATATCAGCGGCGACTCGCGCGTGGCCGACGTCGCTCGGGCGCACACCGCGTCCCTGAACGTGGTTCAGTGCTCCGGCTCCATGACCCACCTGGCAAAGATGATGCAGGCCGAATACGGCATTCCCTTTATCCGGGTTTCCTGGCTGGGTACCGAAGACATGAGCCGCAGCCTGATACAGATTGCCTCGTTCTTCGAGAACCCTTCAATAAAAGCCAGGACGGAAGAGCTGATCGGTGAAGAGCTGGCGGCAGTCGAGCCCAAGCTGGAATTCTACCGGCGCCGCCTGGCAGGAAAGAAAGCGGCCGTTTATGTCGGCGGCGCCTTCAAGGCGATTTCCCTGATCAAATCGTTCCGGGCGATCGGCATGACGGTGGCTGTGGTCGGCTCCCAGACGGGAAAACAGCACGACTACGAAGAGATCAGGCGCGAGGCCGATCCGGGTACCGTGATCATCGACGATGCAAACCCTCTGGAGCTGGCGCAACTGATCGATACCCTGGAAATCGATATTTTTGTCGGCGGTGTCAAGGAGCGGCCAGTCGCCTACAAACTGGGAGTCGCCTTCTGCGACCATAATCACGAGCGTAAAAAACCACTTGAGGGCTTCACGGGCATGTTGAACTTTGCCCAGGAGGTCCACAGCTCCATCGCCAGCCCCGTGTGGCTGTGGATTCCCCGGGGCGAAGCCGCCGGGCGGGATACCGCCTGGAGCAAGGCCGCCCGGGAAGAAGCCGCCCGGGAAGAAGGAACCAGGGAGGTGCGTCATGGCTAAGAGTTCGGTTTCAACAACCAACGCCTGCAAGCTCTGCCGGCCCCTGGGCGCCTGCCTGGCCTTTCGCGGTATCGAGGGTTCCATGGTGCTTCTGCATGGCTCGCAAGGTTGCAGCACCTATATGCGCCGCTACATCTCTGGACATTTCCGCGAGCCCGTGGATATCGCGTCTTCGGCCCTCAGCGAGACACAGGCGGTCTACGGCGGGGCTGCGAATCTGAAGCAGGGCATCCGAAATGTCGTGGCCAAATATGCGCCCGCTGTTCTGGGCGTGGCGACCACCTGCCTGACGGAAACCATCGGCGACAACATCGGCATGATAATCGCAGAATTGCTCGAGGAAGAACCGGAACTGCGCGAAATCGAGATCATCCCGGTTTCGACGCCAAGTTACAGCGGTAGCCATATGGACGGCTTCCGCGATTCCTGTATTGCCATTCTGGAGCGCCTCGCTGTCCCCCGGGAAAAAACCGGCGCCATTAATCTTTTTCCCGGCTTCATTTCTGCCGCGGATATCAGGCACCTGAAGGAGATAATGGAGGACTTTAAAACTCCGGGAATAATCTTGCCCGATATTTCTCAGACCCTGGATGGCGTTATCGATGGCGGCTACCGCCGCATCCCCCCCGGCGGGACCAGCATGCCAGCTATCGCGCGGACGGCGCGGTCCGCCTGTTCAATCGAGTTCAACGTTGTCAGCCCCGCCAGTCAGTCAGCCGCGGCCTTGCTGGAGTCCCGGCATGACATCCCCGGAGAACGCCTGCCCATCCCAATTGGCATCAGGAACTGCGACCTCTTCTTCCAGACTCTCGCAAAGGTGACACTTCAACCTGTACCCGCCCGTTACAAGGAAGAGCGCGGCCGTTTGCTGGACGCCATGGTCGACGCTCACAAGTATCTTTTTGGCAAGAAGGCGGTGGTTTACGGAGATGCCGATTTCGTACTGGCCCTGACTTCTTTTCTGATCGACGTTGGAGTATCTCCGGTAGTTTGCGCCACCGGTGATGGCAACCGGGAGTTCATCAGCAGGATCAGCCAGACCGCCGCGGTCGCCGGGATCCAGCCGCTGATCCTGAAAGATACGGACTTCGACGAAATCAGCGAACGCGCCCGGGAAACCGGTTCCGAGCTGCTGATCGGTAGCAGCAAGGGAAACCATATCGCCCGAAGGTTGGGAATCCCTCTATTGAGAGTGGGCTATCCCATCCACGACCGCATCGGCGGGCAGCGGCTCCTGCATATCGGTTACCGGGGAACGATGAACCTGCTGGACCAATTAACAAATATGCTGATCGCCCGGGAGCAAGATGAACTCGGATACGGCTACAGCTACATGTAACGGAGCAGTCCGATGCAAAAAACTTTTGATATTAATGACCATCCGTGTTTTAACCGGAGTATTAGCGGCAAGTATGGCCGCGTGCACCTGCCCGTAGCCCCTGCCTGTAATATTCAGTGCAACTACTGCAACCGGTTGTTCGACTGTCCCAATGAGGGCCGGCCCGGCGTCACCGGCCGGCTGTTGCGGCCAACGGAAGCCCTGGCTCATCTGACCAGAGTGATGGCCGGCCATACCCCCATCTCGGTGGTCGGCATCGCCGGCCCCGGCGACCCGCTGGCCAATCCAAATAACACTTTCCAGACGTTGGATCTGGTAAGAAGAAAATATCCAAATGTGCTGCTATGCCTTTCCACCAATGGCCTTATGGCCACATCTTTCCTCAGGGAAATAGTCAGAACCGTCAGCCACATCACCCTCACCGTCAACGCGGTGGACGCCAGCGTCGGAACCCGGATATATGATTGGATCAGGCTCGGCGGCAGGGTTTACACAGGCATTGAGGCGGCCAGCATTTTACTGGAGCGTCAACTGGAAACAATCCAGCTGCTAACGCGTGCCGGCCTCGTGGTAAAGGTGAACACGGTGGTCATCCCTGGTGTTAACGACCACCACATCATCGACGTAGCCAGAAAAATGGAAGAGCTGTCCGTGAATATTTTCAACGCCATGCCGGTTTACCCGGTTGAGGGAACACCGTTCGCTGATGTCCGGGAGCCCAGTGGCTGTGAAATGAGAGCCCTTCGCAACCGGGCGCGGGCGTATCTGCCGCAGATGACGCACTGTGCCCGCTGCCGCTCCGACGCGGCCGGGTTGATCGGTCGCGACGCCGTTCCTCATGAATTGCCGGTCCAGGCAAATACCTGCATCGCGGACAGAGGTCGTCCGGTTAAAAAATGTTCCGCTAACCCGTAGAACCTGAAAACCAAATCGAAAGAAATGCGATTGGAAAACACGGGCGTTAAGGGTGATCAAGCTATCAGCCCTTTTTCGCCTGCTCTAAAGGCGCCGCGCAGAGCAACGCGTCAGTCGAATGCGGCCGGCCGGCATTCATCTCCTATGTGAGCGCGCACCTCGGCCAGATGCTTCTCGTTGGTGCGCTGCCAGGAAAGCGGTGGCAGTTCGTCAAAGCTGAAAAAACCGACGTCCATGGTCTCGTCGCTGGCGCGGGGCTCGCCACCGGTAATGCCGCAGAGGAAAATAATCTTGTAGGCGTGGAAGAACTCAAGCGGCCTGCCGCCGCGGTTGGCGTCGTAGACGGCGATGACCTTTTGCGGCGCAACCTCAAAACCACTCTCTTCCCAGACCTCGCGGGCAACCATCTCCGACGGGATATCCCCCACGTCGGCCCAGCCGCCGGGCATGCACCACTTCTGGTCGCGGCGTTCCTGGACCAGAAGGATCTTGCCGTCGCGGACAACGGCGCCCCGCACATCGATTTTGGCAGTCGCGTAACCCGGCTGGGCGGAAAAATTTCCGGCAAGCAACTTCGGTGATTCAGCAGTATGGCCGGCGACGATCTCGGCGGCAATCTCGTTGAGCCGCTGGTAGCGTTCGATCTCGTAATTGGTGCTGGCAAATGCCAACCCTGTCTGGCAGAGGCCCTGAATCTCACGAGCCCACTCCAGCCACCGGGGCATCGCTTCGTTTTCCGGTGCGTTGACTATATCCGGCGATTTTTCGTCTTCCGGCATGCCTGCTATCCTTCTTTCACGCTGATCGTGGCCTTGCTCGCGGCGACAATCAACGTCCGCCAGGTGAGCACCAGCTCGCCATTGACTTCGGATGCCATAAATCCACCCAGGTCCTCGGCCAGATTCTGTTTTAACAGGGAAATTAACTCGTCCCTGTCCTGGGGATCTTCGATTCTCTCAAGCTTCAGCATGAAGTCAACCGGCAGGCCTTTCGTATGCGGCTCAAATTCATCAATGAGGGTGAAGCCGGCTTCGTGCAGCAGCTTCGCGGTTTCATCCGGAGAGTAAGCCAGGACATGTGAAGAATCGAAGAGCTTCTCCAGCCGTTCGCGCCTGGCGCGTATATCTTCGTCTTCGGAGCCGAAAACGTCTTCCATCACAAACCGGCCGCCCGGCTTGAGAACACGGTTTATCTCCGCGAGCGATTTCGCTGGATCGAGAAAGTGATGAAATGCCAGCCTGCAGGTTACGAGATTAAAACTTTCATCAGGAAATGGCAGCGCCAGCACGCCGGCCTCGACGAAATCCAGATTATCGATGCCCGTGGCCTCCGCGCGCGCCCGCGCCTTTTCGAGCATTTCAGGCGTGACGTCGGCTCCCGTGACACTGGCGCCGGTACCGGCAATCAAAACCGCCATGAGACCGGTGCCCGTCGCCAGATCCAGAACCCTGTCTCCGGGGCGAGGACCGGCCAGATCCAGGAGCGGCCGGTAATACTTATCCTCCGAAAAAACATCCAGCTTTGCGTAGCGGTCGGAGCGCCGGCCAAAAACCTCTTTCGCTGTTTCTTTCCGCTTTTCTTTTTCATGCCGTTCGGTCATGGCTTGATGATATCCTATTATTTAGTCTGGAAACACATCGGGATTTGATGGGGGACCGGCGCCGAAAAAACGGCAGGTCCCTCCCGGGAGCGCATCTTATGCATGAGCAAAACAAGACCAGAGTCGCCCTGACCAGATGCCCTGACTACAACGAGGATCGGGTGCGCGGCGCCGTGCGCGAGGCTGTAGCCCTCATTGGGGGAGTCGGGGATATCATCAAGCCCGGCGACAAGGTCCTGCTCAAGGCCAATCTGCTTGCCCCCTCGGACCCCGGCGATGCCGTTACCACCCATCCCGCGGTCGCCAGAGCTGTCATCGAGATCGTGAAAGAGGCCGGCGGCGTCCCGGTAGTCGCTGACTCTCCCGGATATTTTTATGCTGGCGGCCGCTGCCGCGCCCTGACGATGTGCGGCCTCAAGGACGTCGCCGATGAGCTTGGAGTCGACTCGACGCAGTTTGAGGCAATCGAGAACGGTTTCCAAAAAATTGAGGTCCCCGGGAGCATCTACCTGAAATCAATCTATGCCGCGCGGCTGGCGCTCGAAGCCGACTTCATCGTCAACCTGCCCAAAATTAAAACGCACGCCAGCACCTGGTTCACCGGCGCCGTCAAGAACATGTTCGGCGCCGTAGCCACCAGTACCCGCAAGGAAGCTCATGCGCTTGCGACCTATGAACGTTTCAGCGGCGCCCTGGTCGATGTCTATTCGGTTTTCAGGCCGGGGCTGGCGATCATGGATGCGATCGTGGGCATGGAAGGCGAAGGTCCGCGGCACGGCAATAAACGCAGTCTGGGACTGATCATCGCCTCAAAGGATCCGGTTGCCCTGGATGCGGCCGCCTCCAGGGTCATCGGTTTTGATCCGCTGGAAATCTTTGCCACCAGGGATGCCGATGCGCGCGGGCTGGGCAACGGCGATATTGATAGAATCGAAGTGTTGGGTGAACAGATCGCGAATGTGGAAATAGATTTTGAGAAGCCGAGCGGGCGGCGCATCAACATGCATCCCGCCGTTATGAAGATTGGTTACCGCTTTCTGAGGGTGCGCCCGGAATGTGTTGAGTCCCTGTGCGACAAGTGCCAGATTTGCGCGAAGAGCTGCCCCGTGAACGCGATCACCATGAATTCCTATCCGGAAATCGACCGCGATATCTGTATTGAATGCTATTGCTGTAACGAGATGTGCCCCACGGGAGCGATGGAGATCAAAAAGAACTGGCTGGCGAAAAGATTATCCTGAGCCTCTCCCGGATATATATGAATCACTGGAAGAATCCATGGCAGCTGAAACAGCCTCAACATTGATCAACAAGTTGGCCATAGAACTCGGCAAATATGTCGAGTTTCTGCTTGCGCCCACTTGCTGGCGCTTCTACTCAACTCCACCCGCGGACAGCATCGAGCCGCCCCCGTACACCTGGACCTGCCTCTTTTCGTTCATGAATCGCGTGCAGGAAGGCAAGCAGGCCGCGTTCTCAGCGGCTGCGCCGGGTTGCGTCGGCGCCGCTAACTACCTTGGATTTAATGGGGTGCCAGCGGTTGCCGCGGCCCTTTATCTGGCAGGGCGCGAACGGCTGAAAAAGGACGCCGGGCTCGCGACTGCTTTTTACAATGGAGTGCGGCCGGTAGCCGCCAGAGAAAAATATCTTGTTTTCAGCCGTCTGGATCAGGTACAGAATGGCGCTGCTCCTGAGGTCATCAACTTATGGGTCAGCGGCGATTCCCTATCCGCCCTGCATACGCTGGCAAACTATGACCGCGCTGAGAACGACAACGTGATCATGCCATTTTCCTCCGGGTGCCAGAGCATCTGGACTCTCCCCTACAAGGAAAAGGGGAAAGAACTTCCCAAGGCGGTAGCCGGCTCGCTGGATCCGACCGTGCGGCCATTCCTGCCGCAAGGCGCAATCTCCTTTTCGACCACGGCCGAGAGACTCGTGGAGATGTGCGAAAACATCGAAGGCAGCTTCCTCTCGCCCTGACCGCTCCCGCTGAACCTGGTTAGGCCAGCTTAAGTTTCCTGGCGATGGAGATGATGAACGTCGTCACCGGATCAAGTTTTTCCCGTAGATTCCACACCACGAGAGCACTGCCGATTCCCAGAAAGGCGCCCCCCAGAATATCTAGCGGATAATGGGTTCCGACGAAAACCCGTGAAATCCCGATCAGCAGCGCCAGCGCCAGTGACACCCACCCCGCTTTTTTATCCTGGAGCCACACCATGGCGGCGATCGAGAAAGAGAAGATTGCGTGATCTGAGGGGAATGACGAGTCCGGCGACTTGTCAATCAACAGATTGACCTCATGCATCACGAACGGGCGATCCCGGAAGAAGAACATAGTGATGATCTGGGCCAAAATGAGCGCCAGCCCCATGCCAGCAAGGGCGAGCAAGGCCGCCTTTTTGCCTTTGGCGCCGCGGAAGAACCAGAGATAAAGCAGCGGCAGCACCAGTAGCAAAGGTCCGTACTTGGAAATATCCACCATCACGGCGTCTAGCTGTTGCGACTGCCCGGCGAAATCATTGATACGTTGAAAAAGCCCGTAATCCATACGGGGTAGAATAACACCTTCATCCTGGCAATTCCTACCAGTTGCCTCCAGGCGACTCGCGGCTATGCGTCCCTGTCCTCTTTTTCTTCAATGGCATGGCGGTAACCCGGAAATAATTTTCCCAGTAGAACTACGCCGGCAATACTTGTCGCCAGGCCCGCGAGCAGGCCTACCGCTAGAAATCCCAGGACGACGATGACGTTGGTTTCTTCCCCACTGGGGGAAAAGATCGCCGTGTAGGCCGCCATCGCCGCCGCCGCACCCGCGAAACCACAGACAACGAAAACTACGATACTTAGAACCCGCACCGCCCGCTTGGCGAACGAGAGGAACATGATGGCGACGGCTGTGTAAAAAGCCAGAAACGGCAGGAAGAAGATCAGGCCCAGCAGATTGAAGCTTTCCTCAGGCTGCGCATCCATGGTCTCCGCCGCCTGCGCGATCAGAAAAGAAATTTTGGCTAAGAAACCGATGCGATATCTCCGGACGGTCTGGGGCTTCCTGCGGATACCACGACGGTGCCGGCGACTCTGTCTCCCAGCCTCTGCCTAGTATCCGAATTCCATATGAGTATGGCCCCAACCAGGTATGGGATACAACCCGGCAGCGCGTCGACTATGCGAAGAAGATTTCTTAGAAGCGAAGCGAGAAAGCTGATCCGGCCGCCGTCAAGCGTTCTTACTCTGATGCCGGTGATCAGCTTGCCCGGCGTTCCAGCGACCAGCCATTCCAACCCCACGAAATAAGCGAAAGTCAGCACAAAGTAGGCCAGCGCCGGGATTCCGCAGAGGCCATAGAATTTATCGACGCCGTTCACGGAAGTGTTGGCGCCGATATAGAACGACGCGTTGCAATTGCCGCTACGCGCGCCGACCACCGAAGAGAAGATTATCAGGATCACCGAGAGCAGAATCGTATCTATCAGTAGCGCTAAAAATCTGCGGCCCACGCCCTTGTATTTCATTTCTCTCCTCCCCTGCCGGTATTGAATTGCTTTCCGCTCAACATGCCCTGCCGCTCAACATGCCCTGCCACTCAACTTATTATTTAAGCTCGTAAGAAACCAGCCCCACGGAATCACCGAATGATGAGGTCGTCAAGACCAGCCCAACGCCACGGGCGTAAAAATATTGCACAACATAATTTGCGGACATGATGTTGCCGTTGACATTGATTTTCATGTCGCCTTCGATCAGCGTCACATCGTCGAAAGTCTTGCCCTCAACTTCCTTGCTAATTCCGGTTTCCTTGACTGAAAGAGTCAGGATGTTGTTGATGTTGTTAGCTCTGAAGGTGACGTCCCAGGTTTCACCGGGTTCTGGGGTTTCTTTCAGAAAAAGCTGGAAATTGCCGGGCTCGAAGTTATCGGCCAGGAAGCTGTCGCCATCCCTGCGGACGGATTGCGGCCGCGGCATCATCGAGTTCATCATCGTGAAGATGTCCCCGTTCAGGTCGGTGACCGTGTTGGTGAAGCTCCGGCCGTCCTGTGTTTTGTAAGTCCACGTATTGCCGACGGCAAGCGGATAATAAGACTTCATCAGACGATTTCCTTTCCCCAGCATTGGATGCCCATAAGCATACCCTAATACCGGGGAAGAAAATCAAATATATACGAGAAGAAGTCTCAGGCAGCCTTCCTCGGCACCGAGTAGGAATCATCCTCATAGACAGCGTCATCGCTCTTGATCTCAGTGCGGAATATTCTGTACACCCACAGCTGATAGAGGATGACTATGGGCACGAAGACCAGGGCCACCACTGTCATGATCCTGAGCGTGTAGTCACTGGAAGATGCATTGTACGCGGTCAGGTTGGCGGCTGGATCCAGGCTGGAAGGGATCAGGTTCGGATAGAGCCCGATCACCCCGGTGAACACGACCGCCATAATTGTCAGGCATGAGGAATAAAAAGCCCAGAGATAACGCCGGGCGCGTCCCAGCAACTTGACGCCGAGCAGAGCCGCAACGGCTATTGCCGGAGCTATGACCCAGAGCGGCTGATTGGTGTAGTTGTCATACAGGTGGGTGGCGAAGTTCGTGTACACGAGAAATGCCACAGCCACCGCCAGGAGCGCATACCAGGCGCCGCCCGCAATCCTGGCCGAGCGCTCGGCAACGCCTCCACTTGTCTTGAATGCGAGCCACAGGGCTCCATGTTCGATGAACAGCAGCACGAACAGGACTCCGGTCAATAACCCGTATGGATTTAGCAATCCGAGCAGCGACCCCTGCCAGCCATTGGCATCAAAGGCAAGGCCCTCGAAGATATTGCCGAAAGCGACGCCGAACAGGAGCGCTGGTAAAAAGCTTCCCAGCATCAGGGCCCAGTCCCAGCCATTGCGCCAGGTCTGACTCTCGCGCTTGCCGCGGAACTCGAAGGATACACCGCGGAATATGAGGGCAAACAGAAGGATCAGCAGCGCCGAGTACAGGAAGCTGAACATCGACGCATAGACCAGAGGAAACGCAGCGAAGGTCGCGCCGCCTGCCGTCAGCAGCCATACCTCGTTGCCGTTCCACACCGGCCCCACGGTATTAACCACGGTGCGCCGGTCTTCCTCACCGCGGCTGACGAACCGCTGTAACATTCCGGCGCCCAGGTCAAAACCGTCCAGGGTGAAATAAACCGCCCAGAGTACACTCCAGAGAACAAACCATGTCGCTTGGAAATTCATCTCATGCCCCCTGTAAGGTAGTAGGTGTCTTAACGATATGATCGAGATCGCCGTCAGGTCCGCGGCGGGCTACCTTGAAGAGCAGGTAGACGTCAACCACGGCCAGCAGTCCATAAACCACGGTGAAGGCAATCAGCGACGAAGTAACCTGCGCGAGCGACACCGCCGGAGAGCCGGCATTCGCCGTCTTCAGAACCCCGTAGACAATCCAGGGTTGCCGGCCCACTTCCGCGACCACCCAACCCAGCTGGGTGGCAATATAGGGTAGCGGCAACGCGTAAAGCATTATCCAGAGAAACTTGCGGCTGTTCACCAGCCGGTTGCGCACAGACTTGACAGTGGCAATCACAGTTAACACCGCGAAGAGGATTCCAAGGGCCACCATCAGTCTGAAGCTCACGAATGTAGCCCAGACAGGCGGCTGCTCATTGGCGGGAATGTCGTTAAGTCCCGTAACCTGTCCCTCGAAATCGCCGGTCGCCAGGAAACTGAGGAAGTCGGGAAGGCCCGCGGTCTCCACAGAGTTGGTCTTGGCAGTCGTATCCGGGATCACAAACAGGTTGTAATCGGCTTCGGTTTGCGTATTCCAGATGGACTCCATGGCGGCAAACTTCGACGGTTGGGCCGTGGCCACTTCCACCGCCGAGAAATCACCAATGAGGGCGAGGCCGAAAGCAGCCACCAAGCCGAAGATGGCGGCATATTTAAAGGAGGTCTTAAACAGATCGGTATTGCTCCGCCTCAGAAGATGCCAGGAGGCGATGCCCATGACAAAGAACGCGGCCACAACGTAACCAGAGAGCACCGTGTGGCCGAATTTAAACAGCCCGTAGGGATTGGTCACCATGGCCATGAAGTCGACCATCTCAGCCCGGCCGTTCTGTAAAACGTAACCAACCGGGTGTTGCATCCAGCCGTTTGCCAGCAGGATCCAGAGGGCAGAAAGATTGGTCGCCACCGCCACTACCCAGATACAGATCGCGTGCAGCCTGGGCGAGATGCGGTTCCAGCCGAAGATCCAGAGGCCAATGAAGGTTGACTCCAAAAAGAACGCCGCTGTTGCCTCGATCGCAAGTGGCGCCCCAAAGATGTCGCCCACATACTTGGAATACTCCGACCAGTTCATGCCGAACTGGAATTCAAGGGTAATTCCGGTAACGATACCGAGAGCGAAATTAATCAGGAAAAGCTTGCCCCAAAACCTGGTCATCCTCAGATACTTCTCGTTGTGGGTCCGCACATACTGCGTCTCCATGAAAGCAACCAGAATCACGAGACCCAGGGTTAGCGGTACGAAGATGAAGTGAAACATGCTGGTGATGGCGAACTGTAACCTGCTTAACGTCAAGACATCCATTAGACACCTCTCTAAGCCGACCTGTTAATACAAGACACTTATAGTCCTGTTTTCCCCATTTATGTATTTGCCCACTTAGATTCTGAGTTAAACCTGCCATATTCAAACCAGGTTTTTCCCTGTATTTGCAGGGAAAGAAGGGAAATCCACCCGTCCTGTTTGCAGGACTTTTTTTCCGGGTAGGAACGAGGAGATGAAAAAGCAGACACGCAAAGTCGTGAAACTTGCCTTTCACTGGATCCTGGTGGCCTATCTGGCTGTTTACCTGCTCACAGGCCTTGGAATCATCTACTGGCAGCAGATCGAACCGGTGACCCTTGGTCTGCTGGGTAAGGCAAACGCCATGCGAATCCACGACAACATGCATATACCTTTTGCCATATTACTGGTCATCCATGTTTATCTTGGCCTGATTATGAAAGAGAAGAAGAGTGACCATCAGTAGTTAATCGTATTTCGGTCCGGAGAGGTCGCCGTTATCGTTGTAACCCCGTTTCTCCCAGTATCCCTTGTAACTCTCGTTGTCGGACAGCTCGATCCTCGTAATCCATTTGATCCACTTGTAGCCCCATTTTTCTTCCGCGACCAGATGGAAGGGGAAGCCGCGCTCCGGCGGAATGGTGACATCATTCATCCTGGCGGCCATGATGATGTCCCTGTCATAAAAGAAGCTGAGGGGAAAGGATGTCGTGTAGCCGTCGACGGCATACAGGATGACGGTATTGGCGCCGGGCTTGACCCCGGCTTCGGTCAGGAGGTCGCGGACCAGAACTCCCTCCCAAAAGATGTTTACGCTCCACCCCTCCACACAGTTAAGCTCGGATACCTTCGAGTAATGCTGGCGGTTGAGAACCTGATCGTAGGTGAGCGATTCCGGCCGTTCCACCATTCCGTTGATCTCGAGGCGATAGCTATCCCTGTCAATATACTGAGGGCCCTTGATTGAGTTCTCACGGAAATCGGTCGCCACCGAGGAGAGGTTCTGACCCTGATAATCGCGGATCTCGACGCCATCGAGCTGAACGGCCCCCTGACCGGCGCAGGAGAAAAGAAACGAGAGCAGGAAGACAGGCGCCGCGATCGTGATCATGACGGTGCCAGCCGCGCGGATACGCAATTTTTGAAAATGGTTGCTGAGGGCGGTCGCTGACATCTTGACATCATTATGTCCGATTCACCGGAGTCAAAACGAAGCTGGCACAATTACGGGCGAGCTGTTGGCTAATAACGAGGGCGGCTGACCAATTAACCGCAAATACTTCCCACTGCATTGTTAAATGAGTAACATACGAGAATCTGAATATAGTGATTCCCCGTGGCAATGGAGTTGATGGAAAATGGCCGATGCGATCATCGCCAGCGAACTTTATAAATCTTATCCAGGCGGCGTGCAGGCCCTGGACGGACTGAGCTTCACCGTCGAGGAAGGCGCAATCTTCGGGCTGCTCGGCCCCAACGGCGCCGGCAAGTCCACGACCGTTAAGATTCTGACCACGCTTTCGAGGCCTGACCGCGGCGAAGCGCATGTGGGCGGCTTTAACGTGCTTAATGAGGCGGGCCGGGTCCGGTGCAATATCGGCTACGTGGCCCAGAACACGGGCAGCGACCGGTCGGCAACTGGCAGGGAAAACCTGATGCTGCAGGGCCGCCTCTATGGCATGGGAGGCAGCGAACTGGAGACGCGCGTGAGCCAGCTGCTGGAGCGTTTCAGCCTGAAGGATGCGGCGGACCGGGTGGTTCACGGCTACTCCGGCGGTATGGTCAGGCGCCTTGATATCGCCCTCGGCCTCGTGCATCAACCGCTGGTGCTGTTCCTGGATGAACCGACCACTGGGCTCGACCCCGAAGCGCGCGTCGACATGTGGCATGAAATTTCAAGGCTTGCCGGAGAAGAGAAACTTACCATCCTCTTGACTACTCACTATCTCGAGGAGGCGGACCGCCTGGCCGCGAAGCTGGCGATCGTCGACCGGGGAAAAATTGTCGCCGAAGGCTCTCCGGAGCAACTCAAAAGCGAGCTTCGCGGTGACGCCCTGCATATCGAGCTGGATTCAGATCAGGATAACAGCGGCATTGAAGTTGCTCTGGCCGGCCTCGAGAACATCAGGGAGATCTCCGTGGAGGAAAGTTCCCTGCACGCGCGCGCCGATGAGGGCGCAAAAGCGGTTCCCATCGTTCTTCAGGCTCTCGAGTCCGCGGGAATTTCCGTGGGCTCGGTTACCGTGGCGCGCCCATCGCTCGACGACGTTTACCTGCGCCACGCGGGACGCTCATTCAGCCGGGCGCACAGCGAGGCTGACCAGGAAGACAAGAAAAGGAAGAGCTGATGCAGGCGATTTCCCATACCTTCTACATGACCTGGCGTCAGCTGCGAAACCTGGCGCGCCAGCCGTGGTATGTGGCTTTCACCCTGGTTCAGCCGATTGTTTATCTGCTGCTGTTCGGCTCACTGTTTCAGAAAGTAGTGCAGCTTCCCGGCTTCGGCTCTGATTCGTACATAACCTTTCTGACTCCCGGCGTTGTCATCATGACCGCAATGTTCTCCGCCGGCTGGAACGGCATGAGCATGGTCGACGATCTCGACCGGGGCATTCTCGACCGTTTCCTGGTTTCCCCGGTGAACCGGCCCGCCATCATCGCCGGCAGGCTGGTGCAATCGTCGACCGTAATCGTGATTCAATCCGTGATCATTATTTTTCTGGGATGGCTCCGCGGCGCTTCTTTCCCTGGAGGAATTGATGGGATCATCCTTTTAATTGTTTGCGCCATACTGCTGGCGGCGCCCTTCGCGGCGCTTTCGAACGGTATGGCGCTGGTCATGCGCAAGGAGGAGTCGGTGATCGGTGCCGTGAACTTCATTTTGCTGCCGCTGACGTTCCTGTCACCGGTTTTCATGGCCCGGGACCTCATGCCCAGCTGGATGCAGAGCGTCACCAGCTACAATCCGGTGACCTGGGCAATCACGGCGGGCCGCGAGGTTCTCAAACCGGACGCGGACTTAAGCCTGGTTTGGTCGCGCGTGGGCTACCTGGCGGTCTTTGCGGTTATAAGCGTCGTGCTGGCTACCCGCGCTTTTCGCGCTTATCAGCGGTCAATCTAAGCGCTGAGGATGACCACGTTCTCGGCTTTTTGGCTGGTCACGGCTTCTTGCCCAATCGTAAGCGCGACTCGTCGATGAGGCCTGCCTGACCCTTCAGTATCTTCTGTCTGGCTTCACCGGCCGCGGCGTGCTCACCCTTCGGAATTGACCAAGCTCCCATGTCCTTGCCGGTCCAGTAAGGTCCTCCGGGATGGACCAGCAACACTTCGGGACCGTGACTTCGGGACCGTGCTAGCTCTTACCTCTGAGGGAAACAAGGGCGAGTGAGCTGCGAAAGTCCTGACCGTTTCCTCCGACGGTGATTGCAGTAATTCGTGTCGCAGCCGGTATGACGCCGAAGACATCGTTCAGATTGTACTGATACCAGAATGATGGTGTGATTGTCTGGTCGCGGCCGGGATAATTCACCTGACTGCCTTCAGCCAGGAATCCATGACTCCACGAAGACTGATCGCCCTCCGCATTTTCGTAATCGATGGTAACGAACACCGGTGTTTCTCCGCCCAGCAAGCCATCCGCTGTCAACTGCTGGTAGTCGATCTTCATCACCATCTGCAGCTTGAGGCTGGTGACGAAAGATTTCTCCAGCGTCACTGGTTGCTGGATGCCGGTCAGACCAGTAGCCGCATTCGAGCCCTCGCGGGTGAAAGTAACAATGCTGCCGCAGGAGTTATCGCTTTCGGCCTGGACCCGGTCGGTGCCAATCTGGCTGGTTTCAACATTCTGCCAACTATTCGTGCCCTCTTTGAAGTTGCTGTTCTGGACGTATTCAGTTCCGGTCAAATCGACGTCGTCACCGCAGATTCCCGGCAGTACATTGGTGGTCTGCTGCGTGGAGGTATCGCCGCAGCCAGAGGCGCCAGCGGCGAGAATCAGGAAAGACACAATCGCTACACTGAGTCTGGAGAAAACAGTTCGCATGCTTTTTTCTTTCCAGAAAAGAGGCAAGGGAAACCCGTAAGGGCCCCTGGTTCGCGGATTAACTGGAGAGAGCGCGTTGGTAGGCTTTGAATGCTGCTTCGTTAAAGAGTACAAAAACCACGTTTTTTAAAGGAGTTTCTCCAGCAAGATGCTTCTTGACCGTGGCGATGGCAATCGCAGCCGCATCGTCAAGGGGATAGCGGTAAGCGCCGGTGCTGATTGAAGGAAACGAAATCGAGCCAAGCCCCTTCTCGAGTGCGATCTCGAGCGACTTTCGGTAAGCGCTGGCAAGCAGTTGCGGCTCACCGCTTTCGCCGCCGCGCCAAACAGGACCCACGGCATGGATCACGTATTTCGCCTTCAGCTTCCCGGCGGTGGTTATGCACGCCGACCCGGTCGAACAGCCTCCGAGCAATCTGCTCTCCTTCATGATCTCTGGCCCGCCGGCCCGGTGAATGGCGCCGTCGACGCCGGCGCCGCCGCGCAGTCCGGAGTTGGCGGCATTGACTATGGCGTCGGTCTCCTGACTGGTGATGTCACCCTGCGTCAGCTCTAATGTCTTGCCGTTAATTTTCAGCTGCACGAGCTTCCTTCCATCCGGGTCATACATGTTTCATAATTTTATCAGCTCGGCATCGCGGGTTGGACGCTGAATTCAGATAAGTATTATTATCCGCACATGGACAACGGCGCAAAATTTCATTATGAGAGCCACTTGGCGAAATATTATTCGTGGATTTTCGGCGGAGCTGAATCCTGCATCGTGGCTAACGCTGCTTTCTTCAGGAGTCATGCCATCGAGCCCCGGTCTTCCAAAGTCGCAATCGATCTGGGCGCCGGTTCCGGATTTCAGTCTATCCCCCTGGCACAAGTTGGGTTTGACGTTGTCGCCATCGATTTCTCCCGGCGAATGCTCGATGAGCTGGCCGGTAGCATTGGTGAGAGTGGCGGCGGTGCGAACGCCGGCGGCGGCGGTGAGGGGAGCGGTTTAGGGATTGAAACAATCGAGGCCGACATCCTGGACTTCGACGCTTATGCCGGCAGGAATCCCGAGCTGATTGTCTGTATGGGCGATACCCTGACGCACCTGAAAAGCCTGGCGGACGTCCGGTCTCTGATCGAGAACTGCCGGCGCGAACTGGTTGAAAACGGCCTGTTGATCCTGTCGTTCAGGGACCTCACTGAAGATTTGTCGGGGAGCGAGCGGTTTATCCCGGTGAAAAACGATGAGGACTTGATCTTTACCTGCTTCCTGGAATACCACACCGCTTCGGTCACTGTAACCGACATCGTTTATGAACGGGGGACGGACGGCTGGGATCTGAAGCTGAACTCCTACGAGAAGGTCAAACTTCCGCCGGCAACCATTGCCCATTATCTGACTGAAGCCGGGTTCACCGTCGAGCTGGACAAGAACACCAACGGCATGGTGACGATGATTTGCCGCAGTCAGCAGTCCTGATTTTCGGATTACTTGCCAGCCTTTTCTTTTTGAGCCGCCGTCAGTTCGGCCAGTTCATCTTCCAGTTCCATCAGTTTGAATTCGTTCTCCCAATGACCGGAGCACATCGGCTTGGTCTTTCTTACCTCCGCAATCTCTTCCTTTAATTTTTGTATCTGTTTCTGATCCTGATCCTGATCGGGCATAGCTCCTCCATTCTTGTTCGGGCACAGCGCCTGCGGGATTTGAGGCACGTTTGTTCCACCTGGTTATGCCCGCAATAGGTGAATTTCAAGCAAAGATACCCTATAGCCCAAACTGCTTTATCGTGGTATAGTTATTTTCATCATTAACCATATTTCTTATTCATGGTTTCATCACGTCCACATATTTATCGATTGTTCATCATTCTGGTTTTGGCTATCGCGGCCACTATCTTCCTGAATGGCTGCAGTCTCGTCGGAGATACCTCGTCGGAGATACCTCGTCGGAGATACCTCGGCGGAGAGCCTGAACCTGGAGTTTGGCGCCCGCACGCAGACTAATCCTGCCATCGAGACCAAATCGGAGACCAAACAGGAAGAGATCGGCTTTGAGACTCAGAATCAGAACGACTCTTCTCTGGATTACGGTGTCACCCAGATACAACAGGAAGGTAAAAATGGAATTAAGGAAGTGCAGTACAATGTCATGCTTGCAAATGGCAAGGAATTCAGAAGAGTAGTTGCGGCCGAGAAAGTGATCACGGCGCCGGTGACCCAAATTGTTTCTGTTGGGACCGCATCCACCGCTTATGCGGCAAACGAATCATCTTCGGCGAGCGCGCCGGCTCCGGCCGCTGCGGCAAGACCCAAGCCAAGACTAGTAATAACTGTCTATTGCGAAGATGGTACTTCGTGGGCGCTTACTTCACCCGATCCATGCGCCGACCATGGCGGTAATCATCGCTGGTAGTTCTGCCCGGATTTTCTCAGTCCGAACGGCGGGTGATCTCGATCAGGTGATAGCCGAACTGCGTTTTGACCGGGCCGTGGACGGTGTTCAGTTCGCCGCTAAATACTACCTCGTCGAACTCCCTGACCATCTGGCCGGGACTGAATTCACCGAGTTCGCCACCGCGCTTCCCCGAGGGGCAACTCGAATACAGTCTGGCAACCTCGGCGAAGTCGTCGCCGTTCTCAATCTGCTCCTTTAGTTCCTGGCAGCGGGCTTCGCTATCAACCAGGATGTGACGTGCGCTTGCTTTAGCCATCTTGTTTCCTTCCCCTGTTAGTTTAGCTCCCGGGAATGTCCGGGAGGGGCGTATCCAGATCGATGCCTGTGAGGACAGAACTGAATGTTACGAGACTTCCTCCTGGCCGCGTTCGAGATCATAAAACCCAGGTGCTTGTTACAGCTGGGACATTTTATCCCAACCAGGACAAACATGGTAATGTTAAACGAGACGCCCCCTGTTTAGTTGCTCGCGTATCTTCACGATCTTCTCCCTGCCCACGGCCGTTACTCGCCGTCCTTCGCGCCGATGGTGGAAACCTCGTCCAAATTGATGCCTGCTACAACATTTTGTACGTTGCGCCGGGAAATGATGCTAAGCACGAGCAAAAGAGTGGGGGCATACAGCAGGATGCGCCATATGTTGGAAAATCTTTCAACTTCCCAATCCATAAGGTGTATGGTTAAAAATATATTCAGCACAAGCGCAGGCAGCGCCACAAGTGCGAAAAGGTCGTCGGTTGCCTGATGCTGATTCGTCTTTGTAAAGATCCATGCGGCAATAAACGCTCCGCCTATTGGATAGGTTGAGATCCTGGCGGTATCAAAGGCCACAGCATGTAACAGCAATGGACAAGCAATTACTGCCAGCGTGACCACGGAGAGCAATCTGAATGCTCGTACTCGAAATGAAGAATGGATGAAGTACAGGATCGCCAGAAATGACGGTCCGACTGAAGCCAAGATGACGGGGTCGAGAATGTGCCCCCCAAAGTTGTCCTGATAACCCAGAAACTCAAAGAATCCCGTCGTCTGCCACTTCGGGACCTCGCTATATTGCGTGGGGATATAGTTAAACGATCCCAGGTAATCAGTAAGCTGCTGCCGGAGCGCAAGCTGGTCAATAAAGAACGTTTGAAATACTAAGATGCCGAAGAAAACCAGCAGCGGCACAAATAGGGCGGCAATGTGTTTCACCCGGTTGGCCTGGTTGTTTTCAGCGCTGCTTCGCAGTCGCAAGAAAGCTGCAAGACATACGAGGGGAAAGCCGATCAGCAGATAGCTTTCGTGAGTTAGCATGGCTACCACCGAGATAAACGCCGCAGGATAGGGGCGATCCGAGAGGACCAGGGCTGCTGCTGCTATCGCAGTCAGGTAGAGCAGCGCGTCAAAGTATCCGAAAAGGTGTGCGCTCATCACCAGAAACGGGGATGACGCAAAGACGAGCGCCATGAGTTGTGTCCCACTATCCCCGACGTATTGCCGAAGCAGCCGGAATAGCAAAAACAAGAGCACGGCACAAAAAGCGCAAAAGAGGATTTCCGACAGAATGAGGATGACACGGGAGGACATTGGAATCCCGAGCAGAGATGTGGCCACACTGCAGATGGAGCCAATCAGACCGCGTTTAATGAAGCCGAACCGGTAGTCAAGGAGCCAGTGCGCCTCCGCGAAGTCATTCGGCAAGCGAATTGCTCGCGCCACTGTCACGGCAAAGGTCCAAGCGATGATCATAAATGGGAGCAACCTGTAACTATGGAGCCGCTTGATCATTAATTCCTCAACGGTATTTTACCTATCCGTATAAAGGCCCCCCAACTTTACAACTCTTCGATAAAACCTGCGTCCTTGAAGCGGGTTTCTCAGTCAATATTCCCCCTCTCTTGGTTGCTTGTCAAGCATTTATTTGACTCCTGGTCCATCTTTGTTGATAACAGAAGAATGAAATCAGGTTCTGGATGACGGAGGTAAATTTGAGTCTGGCGGGATGCAGATTGGCCACCGCGCCGCGCAGAATTTCATTTATTGCTATTTCCAGTTCCTGTTCCGCACATTTTAGTTGCATGAGGGATCAACTACCCTCACACGTTCTCAACCATCTCCCAAACCCCACACGGACAGGTGCCCGCGCAGAAGCCACAGCCGATGCACTTCTCCTGGTCGACCACGTATTCCCAGTCGCCGTTCTTCTGTACGCGAGTGATGGCGTCGTAGTAACAGACAGCTTCGCACATGCCGCAGTCACGGCACATGCCGCATGACATGCAGCTCTGAGCCTCGGCCTCGATACCCGGGGCCTCGCTGGGCAGAATCTCATCCTCTTCGCGCAGGGTTATATCCGGCCTGCCGCCTTCGTAATAAACGCTCCTGATCTTGTCATAGGGGATGACCTGTTTCATCTCGGGCACGATGTCAATCTCCATCATCTGCACGTGAACCGCTTCGGCGGTAACCCGTCCCTGGCCGATGGCGTTGGTGATCAGCCCCGGGCGGGTGACATCACCCACGGCGAATACCTTGGGATCCGAGGTATGTCCCTGGTCGCCAACCACCAGGTAACCGCGCTCGATGTCCATGCCCGCCGGCAGAAAGTCGAGCACCGGGCTTTCGCCGATCGAGATAATAACCGCGTCGGCGTCCATGCTGGTGCCATCCTTGAAGAAAATCTTTTTCTTTTTAGCGTCGTAGCGCTCGGTGACCTTTGGCCAGGCAATCGTGGTGCCCTTGGCCTCGGCCATCTCGCGTTCCTTGCCAAAACTGGCGGGCGGCTGGATGTCCACGGCTGTGACGCTCTTAGCGCCCAGGTTCCAGGCCTGGCAGGCGATGTCCATGCCGACGTTGCCGGCGCCTATGACGATGACCTTCTTGCCGTCCAGATCGATCTCGGGCTCGCCGAAGTTGATCGCCTTTAAAAATTCAATGCCGGAGATGACATCCTCCCATCCCGGGAACTTGATGATGCGGGCCTCGTGGGCGCCGCTGGCCACGATCACAACCTCGTGATCCTTATAAATCTGGTCAAAGAGCTTACGGTTTACCTTGGTATTCAGATTTACATTGACGCCAATCTCCGCAAAGCGGCTCAGTTCCTTCCCCAGGATTTCCTGAGGCAGGCGCTCGCGCGGGATGGCCAGTTCCATCTTGCCGCCCAGCTTGCCCGCGGCTTCATACAGATCTACTTCGTGGCCGCGGAGCGCCAGCTGCCAGGCAGCGGAAAGTCCGCCGGGGCCACCGCCGATGACCGCGACCTTCTTGCCGGTGGAGCGGGCCTTCTTCGGTGTCGGTACCTCGAGGCTCAGGGACCCAAGCATCTTGATATTCAAAGGCTTGTCGATCAGCAGGCCGCGGGTGCAGGCATCCATGCAGAGGTTCGGGCAGACCTGGCCGCAAACGCTCGCCGGGAAAGGCGAATATTCGAGTACCAGGGCCAACGCCTCTTCCAGGCGGCCGAGGCGGATAAGCTCGAGCCGCTTGTGTGACGGAATGTCCGACGGACAGGCGTAGGCGCACGGCGGCAGATATTTTTCGTTGAACCACACCGGGCGGAAGCGCCGGTCCTCGCCGGTGGTTACGTATGGCAGAATCGTTTGCTGGTGCTCTATATATTCCCCAAAGATGCCGCCCTTGCCAACGCCGGGTTCCCAAACCGTTTCGCGGAACTCGGCCGTGGACATGTGCGCACCCTTGCGCTCGGCCTTCTCCGCCGGAGTCAGGGCGATGAGCTTCTGCCAGTCGCCGCGGTCGCGGGTTAGTTCCTTCAGATATTTTGTGCGGTCAATGGCTTTTAGATACGGATTAATATTTTTGGTCAACCAGTCCCAGTCGGCGTCGGAGAGTTCAACCTGCTTGACGTCGTTCTCGCTGAATCCATGGATGGGACCGCGGAAATAAATGGTGCCGCCGACCATGCCAACGCAGGGGCGGTAGCCAAGAATATTGTCCGGGTTGCGCGGCTCGACGCCACAGACGACGGCGATGCCGCCGGCCTTGAACTCGGCGAAGGAGTCTCCTACATCGCGGAAATACCACGTCTGCAGCGGCTCGAAGCGAGGATTGAACTTGGTCATGGTGTCGCAACGGGCGCCGCCGCCTCCCTGAACGTATAACACGCCCTGGGCGGCTGCGTTGTGGGCGCCGTTGGTGACGTCGCCAAGCACGGTGATACGCGCGCCGCAATTGATCCAGCCGGTGTCGTCGGAGGTGCTGCCTTTGACGATGATCTCGGTGCCGATCATGCCCATGCTGCCGATACGCTGGCCGACCGGGCCGTCGACGGTGATCTTGACCTTCTTGTCCCGCGGCCATATGCGCCCGCCAATACCATGCTGGCCGTTGGCGTGGATGGTCAGTGACCGTTCGCCCTTTTTGACGGCAGTCTGAACCTGCTCTTCCAGTTGCCGGGAAGAGACGCGCTTGCCTTTGATGTTACCGTTGATGATCAAGTTACTTGTTCATCCTTGTTTTCCAGACCGCTTGTGAAAATAATTTAGTATTGTGTCCCCGAAATTGTTGTCCCCGAAATTGTTAGCAGACGTATGAAATTTTCAGCCGCTCGGCGATCGACTCGTCGGCCACGCCGAGGGCGTCGGACATGCCGATGGGCAGTTCGGTGCTGCGGCCCAGCGGAGCGAAAATCTTGCGCAGTTCGACATCTGCCGACTTAAATACCTCGACCACGCGCTCGGCTACCTTGTCGGGATCGAGCCGGCGGTAAAGTTTTGGATCCTGAGTTGTAATGCCTCTCGGGCAGCGGCCGGTGTTGCACAGGTTGCAGCGGTTATATTCGTCGCCGAAGCACCAGGCGGCCGCCTGCATGATGTGCTTGCCCATGTCCACGGCCGAGGCACCCAGCATGATCATAGCGGCGGCGTTGGCCGCCAGGTTGCCGGTCTTGCCCATGCCGCCCGCGGCGATCAGCGGCAGCTCGTTCTGCTTGCCCTGCGCCACCAGATCGAGGTAACAGTCTCTTATATTCGATGCGATCGGATGACCCATCTTGTCCATGGATACGTTGTAAGCAGCGCCGGTACCGCCGTCCTCGCCGTCGATACAGAGCGCGCCGGCGTAAGGGTTGCGGGCCAGGTTATTGAGGACCGCCATCGCCGTCTTGGTTCCTGAAATCTTGGGATAGACCGGCACACGGAAGCCCCAGGCCATCGACATCGACTGGATCATCTTGGCCACGGCTTCCTCGATCGAATACTTGGTCTGGTGCGTCGGCGGCGAGGCCAGGTCGACGAACTCGGGCACGCCACGGATCTGGGCGATCAGCTTCAGCACCTTGTAGGCCATTAAGAGGCCGCCGTCGCCGGGCTTGGCGCCCTGGCCGTACTTGATCTCGATAGCGGCGGGATCCTCGGTCATTTCGGGGATGGCATGGATGATCTCATCCCAGCCGAAATAGCCGGATGCAATCTGCAGGATGAAATACTTGGCGAAGCGGCTCTTTAAGAGACGCGGCGGCATGCCGCCCTCACCGGTGCACATAACTACCGGCATGCCCTCGACTTCGTTGAGGTAGGCGACACCCATGGCGAGGCCCTCCCACATATGAGGTGAAAGGGCGCCAACACTCATGGAACCGATGCGGATCGGATAAATCTCGCGCACCGGCGGGATAAAACCGGGCTCCGCCTGATTGGCGGCGGCCACCAAGCCGGCTGGTGTTTTGGCTGCGGGCGTCTTGGCCGCCGCAGTCTTGCCTACCACCAGACGGTCGCCCCGCCGCTTGAGCGGCAACGATTCAGCCGGCAGGTTTCGTCCCAATAAAGTGCGGATTCTGAACTCATGGCGGCCCGCGTCGAGCGCCGGGTCGGTGAGCATTGATATCCTGGTAAATTTGAGTTGGTCCACCGTCGAGGGCGTCGGATCGTTGCGCCGGCCACCGCGTCGGAAGGGCATGCCGCCCACGTTCTTGTAGGTAAGAAACTTGTTGCGCGGGTTGTACTCCGGCTCGATGGCCTCGTTGGGGCAGACCAGAGTGCAGGTGCCGCAGCCGGTGCAATAACGCTCGATATCCGTGACCTGCCGGACAACATGCACGATCTCACGGCTGGCCTGCGGTAACGGCGTGCCGCCTTCGGAAAAGACCCGGCGATGCACGTGCGGAGCCGCCTCGATGGCGTTAACCGGGCAGACAGCGGTGCAGCGGCCACAGCGGGTGCAGCGGTCGTCGCGCCATCTAATTATATAAGGGAACTCCCTCAGCGAGAGTTCGTGATTCTGATCTAGTCTTGTTGCTGGGTCCATTTCCGTTCCTCTGGGTCCATTTCCGTTCCTGTGTGTGCTTGAATTCCCTCCCCCCGGGAGGAATTTAGTATTGTGTCCCCGAAATTGCTGAAATTATTAGGAAACATAGGAAACGTACGTCCCTGATAGCTGGTTCCATTTTTTTAGCACCGTGGCGCCGGGCGTTATGATCGCCATGTCGTACTTCATGGGCGAGAAATCCTCTGTTTTGTCACGATTGGGCACTGCCTCATCGAGTCCGCACTCCTCGCTCATAAGCGCATACTTGCCCGGGACGCCGCCGACAATGCCTGGGCGCAGCTTCTTGGCGTCCTGCACCATGAAGACCGATCCATCGGGTGAAAAACCAATGACGCAGTTGGGGCCGTCGATGCAAAGCGGCCTCAAGGAACGGCGAATCAACCTCAGTGCCGCCGCGTCCTTGCGCGTATCGATCTCCTTCTCCTCCAGCGGTGTTATCACATCCTTATAATATGTCAACGGATAGCCAAGCTGACGCTGCGTGTAATGCAGGATGTGATCGAAAACCTCGCTATCGGAGTTATAACCGATGTAACCAGGAAAACCACGGCTGGTCAGAAACTCCATAATCGGTACGAATGCCGTGTTCTCACCGTTAGTCATCGTACAGTAACCCTGCAGGAAGAACGGATGGCAGGCATACAGATAAATGTCATAGTTGGTGTTCTGGCGGCCCTGCGCGAGGATGATCTTCGCCATCAGCGAACCATCGTCCAGCCGGAAAAACTGCCCCAGTTCCAGCGGGTCCCCCACTTCCTTCAGGGTCACGGTATCCGGAAAGAATGAAAATACGAAGATGGATTCATCTTCCTCACCCAAGGCGCGCAGCGCCAGCCGCGTCTCCAGGAGCAGGTCCTCCTTATCCGCCTGCGGACGGTTCTTCATCGCCGCCGGATATTCATAAGCTTTGGCAAAATAATGATCGCGCCGGCCGGTCTCCGGTTCCGGTGCCCTGTCATCGATATCCGGCTGCCAGAAATGAACCTCGCGGAAGCCCTCGCCGCTCATGTAACCGTCAAGCAGATCGAGCCCGTCCGCCGAGCAGATGCCGGAAAGAATCGGGTACGTCTTCAGTGATTCGAAGTCGCCGCCGAGGTTGCGCAGGACCAGCCCCAGGCCGGAGCCGTCGTGGCCTTCCTTCATCGTGTTCAGGGCCATGACATTCTCCATGGGGGAGAAATATTCGCTGGATGTGATCGCGCTTAATCGGCACATGATGCTTTTCTTTCAGTGAGCGGATTCCCTTGAGGAAGGATTTACCCCAGAGACCACCGGACCATTTTTCCGCAATAATTATACATAAAGACAGTCCCGCGGCCAGAATCCGCTCCGCTTTCGTTTTCGCGGAGTTGCCTGCCGGAACCTGCGCGGGCCGCTTATTATCGCATAAAGCCCCCCCCCCAAAGGCAGGTCCTCCTATTCGTGTGTGTTGTTCATTTGTATAAAAAGAGAATAGACCTAAACCGGATCGATAGTTTTAGCCATCTGGAGCAAAATCGCGTCATCCCTTTGTACAATGGCAACAGTGACCACCCGGCAGTCGTATCCAAATTGGCAGCAACCAGTAGCGATCCGTACGGAAAAGGCAAGGTGAACACCAGCAATCGTATACATTTTGATATAAACGGACTAATATCAGCACCAAGTAACAGCTACAAGTTTGTTTATCAGAATTGTACTTTTAGGGCTAATTCTTACCCATGACAAGAGACCTGTTACACAAGCGGGCATTTCTCGCCAGCGCCGCCGCGATTGTCCTGCCGTTCATCGTCTTTGTAATGCACGCGATGCTGTTTCGGAACTGGATCGTCGATGACGCCGGGATAACGTTCGCCTACGCCCGCAATCTGGCCCAGGGAAACGGCCTGGTTTCACAGCCCGGCGCAGCCCCGGTTGAAGGTTACTCAAACTTTACCTGGGTGGCGCTGCTCTCGCCCCTCTTTTTGGTGAAGCTCTTTAACCCGGTTGTCACTCCGAAAGTCATCAGCTTCATCCTTATCCTCATTACCTTCATCACCACGCATATGACCTTCCGTCTGATTACACCGCGCTTCAACATCGCCAGCGCCATCGTCTTGTCACTATTGTCAATTAACGTTTCTTTTGTTGCCTGGACCACATCCGGCCTGGAAAATCCGCTGCTCGTCTTGTTGCTGTCACAATTATTCTACTGGACTGTCAAGTATAACCATGCCGGAAATGAAAACCGGACCAAAATCACTTACGGCCTGGGGCTGATAGCGGCGTTCATAGCGATGAGCCGGCCGGAAGGAATTATCTATTTTCTTGCCTTTCCACTGCTGCTGCTGGCCCAGATTGCCTGGCGGCGCGTCCCCGCGAAGCCGGCGATGAAGAATCTGTTCAATTACTGGACCTTTTTTGCCTGGCCGCTAGTCGCGTTTCTTCTCTTCCGTTATTTCTATTTCGGCGACATCCTGCCTAACACTTTTTATGCCAAGCAGACTGCTTCCGTTGCCAACCTGGGCCTGGCCACTCTCGGCGATCTGCTTCGGGGGATGGCGCCCGCCTGGGGTTACTTTTTACTGGCATCAATGATAGCCGCGGTCATCATCGGTGTCAGGGGAAGGGTGTTTCTGAAGGACCACCTGGCCCTGGCGCTGCTCTTACTATGCTCCCTCGCCTCTTTCTCTTTGCTTGAAGCCGACTGGATGAAAGAGCTTCGTTTTGCCACCGGCGTAATCTTCTTTTTCTACTGTTTCGCTTTCATTGCCTTTGATGCCGCCATCGCCAGCCTCTTTGCCAACAAACTGTCCGTGGCAGCCGCCGGTTTGATCCTGGCCGTAATTTTCATCTGGAGCGCGATTCCGTCATTCATCGAGCGGACAAACGATTTCAGGCAGGACCCGATAATCTCGTTTAACGACGTTGGCGAGCATTACGCTCCCTGGTTCAACCGCATCGCCGACCGCCTGGATATTAAAGACGGTTCTTTACTTACTCCGGATATAGGCGGCGAGCTTTATTATTCGGACCTGAAGATTTATGACCTGGGAGGTTTGTGCGACAAAACCATAGCCAGGGCCTGGGGGAAGGATCAAGCCGCGCTTAACGATTATGTTTACGAGACCCTAAAGCCGTCATTTATCTTCAACCATGCCAACTGGGGCGGCGCCCAGATCGAAGCTGATAGCCGCTTGCAACAGAATTATGCGGTAATGTCAAAGAAGAACGAATCGGTCGTTTATGGGAACCTCTAACAATTCAGTAAATCTATCAGCTACCGGCATTTGTCTGCAATTCTGGTTGATGCCTGCTCCGTCTTTTGCTTGATTTCATTGTCCGTGCGCCTCTTTTTGCCTTCCGGCCTCTGAT
>JAJYOG010000013.1 GCA_021785935.1 Actinomycetes bacterium | reverse complement strand
ACTATCTGCTTGATCGAAGCTACACCTATGACAAATCAGGCCACGTAAAGACAGACACCACGGGAGCCGGCACGATCGCGAGCAGCTACGACGAAGTCTATAACTTGACCGGCGTCACCGACCGTCAGGGCGCGACCTATTCATATACGTATGACGCCAACCAGAATCAGCTTGCGGCTTCAGATAACGCTACCGGCAAGACCGCCGCCTTTGGCTATAGCTCCCGGGGACTCCTCTCCCAGGCCACTGGTGCTAACGGCGGCAGTGAGAGCTACTCGTATGACGGGGCGGGCAACCTAAGCCGGCAGGATGACTTGGTCGCCGGCCAGAGCTTCACCACTAACTACGCATATACGCCCCGCGACCAGATGAAGACACTCACCAAAGGCTCAGACACAACGAGTCTTTCGTTCGATCCTGCTGGGAATCTCGCCATCAAGAGCTACCAGAACGGCGTCACCACCAGCTATACCCATGACGCCGGCAACCGTCTCACGGCCATGCAGGCGGTTAGAAACGGGCAGACACTGCAGTCATTCAGCCAGAGCTACGATGCCAACTCCAATATCACTTCCCTGACCGCGGCCGCTGGCACTAGCAGCTACAGCTACGACTCTCTTAACCGCCTCACAAACGAAAACCAGGCCGCCTACGGCAATATCTCCTACTCCTATGATAAAACGGGCAACAGGCTATCGCTCACCGAGCCCAAACCAGCCGGCGGCCCTGCCCTTGCCCTCTCCATGACCAGGATCTACTGGGCAAACTGGAACGATTATCAATCACGCCAGCTCTCCATCGACTACCGCATCACCGATAACGGCCCCGGCACGGCTTATCAGACCAAGGTAACCGCGGCCACCGCCACCAACGGCGTCTATCTGACTACAGCCGTACCAAGGGCTCTGGGCAACATTAACCAGGGAGCCAATGTTCCCTTCACCCTCAAGTACTTTATACCAACCGGGGTCACGAGCTTTTCTACTACGGTTTACTCCACCTGTAACGATGCAGGCGGAGCCAGCTACTACTTCCCGGCCAAGAGAACTACATATTCATATAACCAGGCTAACGAGCTGACATCGAGCTATAACTATCAGGGAGCCACCACCAGCTACTCATATGATGCAAACGGAGCAATCGTCCAGAGATCAGACGGCGCCAGCACCACCGGCTATTCTTATAACGGCCTCGATAAGCTCACCCAGGTTACGACACCAACATCTACAATCAATTACTCCTACGATGCCCTGGGCAGAAGAATCTCCAGAGCTGAGGGCACAAACACCACAAATTACCACCACGACGCCAAAACCGATCTCACCGACTATGAGACCGATACAAGCGGCGCATTATCTGCTTCCTACCAAAGAGGAGCCGACGGCCTCATCTCCCAGACTGACTACACCGGTCAGTCACCCGTCACGACCTATGATCTCTACAATCCCCATGGCGATACGACTGCCATAACCGATGCCAACGGAACTGTCACCAGCACCTACCGCTACGATTCCTTCGGGAACCCCATCGGCGCCAACGCTCTCACAAACGGCTACACCGGTAAGTGGCAGCGTGAGCGCGACAACTCCACCGGCACCATCAGGATGGGAGTGAGGGAGTATGATCCCAGTCTGGGGAGGTTCGTCTCAGCAGATCCGCTTAAGGGAACGCCGACTGATCCCCAGCAGAGGAACCGGTATGAATATGCAGAAAATAATCCGCAAACAATTTATGATTTGAATGGGCTATTTCCCGGTGGAGACGTTTTGAGAGGAGCGGCTGGCGCTGCCGGAGCTTGCCTTTCAAATCCGGTTTCTTGTGCGGAAGTTGTAGCAACGGCGTTTGGAGTAGCAGGAACATCTGGTGGAGCAGTGGTAACTGCAGGCGGAGTTGTTATCATTTTGGGTGGGTATTCTCTAGCGACAGAGGGATTCCCAGTATCACAATATGGACCAAATGACTGTCGTACCGGTATAGACGATCAGATACATTGGGGTCCTGGTGGACCAAAAGTATATTATGGAAAAATAGAGAACAAGGAAGGTGGAAGGGCTGCTCGTGATGCTGACTTTAATGAATTAAAAAAATACGGCAAAAGAATATATCCGGATGGGTATGAAGGTGAAGCTTATAGGCTTCCTGATGGCACCTTTGTTGGCAAAAGAAATGGCAATGATGGGACACCAACAATAGATATAAATACACCGGGGCAAGGAAATCAAAAATGGAAATATCCAGAATAATATGACCACTAAACCACAAAAACTTAGCAGCCAAGATGAACTAACTTCCGCCGAAAGAGCGTTTAGAACTGTATTTAAAACAACGGAAACTTTCGTGAACCCGTTTCAGACGGAGATTACTAAATGTGTAATTTTATTTAGCGAACCATATGCTCTTGAAGGAAAGTACCTAAATGCGATAGGTAGAAGCGCATTAGAATCGGGTGATACGAACATTGCATATATTTCGTTAATTGAAGGGTTATCAGGCAATGAATTTTCGAGTCGTTTTCACTGGTCTTTTGATTTGTTTGATTATCCTTACGAGGAATTAAGAAAAGATGAAGACTGGTTTCCGCTTATGGAAAATGCCATATACTCGTTAAATGGAGCTTGGGGAATTATTTTTTCTGAGTATGGACATGCCATAATTGGCGGGTCAAACTTATTCTTCGATGCATTGGAGCGACAAGTTCCACAAATACACGAGGATGTCTATTTGTTTCTCGCGGAGATTAAAGTTGATATAGAAAGCAGCAGAAAAACAGTGCCTTATTTTCAGGGGTGGCTACCAAATCTGCTATCAAGTATTTATGGTTCTAGCCAAGCGGCGACAATGCTAGCCGACAAGGGTTTGGATGTTATTCTTAGTCCGTAATTGATTGTTTGTACATGCCCAAAAGGGGAATTGTTAAATGAAATTTTCAGTTGTGTGTTTATTGATTAAGTAATCCAAGAAAGCTCTCATTTCACGATTAATTTAACCGCGCTTCTCTCCACTTTTCTCCTCGCTCTTGTTACTAGTATTCACTCGCTGGGTTTTCCCTTTATGAAACAGCACTGATAATGTTAGTGTCCTCACTGGTGGGCTGGGCTCGGTTCCGCCGCTTTTTTCATCTACTCACAACGGACACGACAAGAATGACCACACCTATCATTTCGTTGAACAATGTTTCCTACCGCTATCCGCACAGCGACGCAGCTGCCGTTCCTGCTTTAGCTGATATCAATCTCGACGTCGCGCCTGGCGAATTCGTCGGCCTCATCGGCGCCAATGGCTGCGGCAAATCCACGCTCGCCCGATTGCTCAACGGTCTGGCGCTGCCAACGACCGGAGAGGTGCAGGTCGATGGCCTCTCAACCACTGTACACGCCAACCTCAACCGCATCCGCGAGACGCTCGGCATGGTCTTCCAAAATCCTGATAGCCAGATTGTTGCTACCAGCGTCGAGGACGACATTGCCTTCGGCCCCGAGAATCTGGGGCTGCCGCCGCAGGAGATCGAGCATCGCATCGCCAAGGCCTGCAAGGAGTTCGGGCTCGAAGAGCTGCGCCAGACCGAGCCGCACTGGCTGTCCGGCGGTCAGAAACAAAGAACTGTGCTTGCGGGTGTCTCGGCTCTTGAACCGAAAGTGCTGGTTCTGGACGAGCCCACCTCGATGCTGGACCCCCGCTCGCAGCGGCGCTTCCGGGGATATGTCGAGCAGCTTTGGCAAAACGGTACGACGGTTATCTATATCACGCAGATCATGGAGGAAATTGCCACGGCTCCCCGAGTGGTCGCCCTGTCGGGCGGGAAGATCGCCTTCGACGGCGCCCCGGCGGATTTCTTCTCCCGGTCTGAGCTTCTTCACGAAACCCGGCTGGAGCCGCCACTGGCGGCGCGTGTTTCAGCGGCGCTCGCAATGCGTGGGCAAGAAAAGTCAGGTGCATCCACGGAAGATATGATGCGCAGACAACCACCATTGGCTCTCACTCTGCCCGAGCTTGTAAAGCAGGTGTGCACGTGATGTCCGAAATATCGGAGATATCGGTGACAGCCGGAAAGGGCGCGATCACCGGTAACGGCGGTACGGCAGGGAGCGGCATGCGCCTCGAACTCGACTGCGCTGGCTACACTTATCAGGCCGGCACTCACTTTGCGGTTCAAGCGCTCGATCCGGTTTCACTCAAGATAGAGCCGGGAGAACGCGTCGCCATCGCCGGGCCGGTCGGCTCCGGGAAGTCGACGCTGCTGCAGATGCTTGCCGGCGTGCAGGAGCCGACGACGGGCAAGGTTTTCCATGACGGGAGGGAGATTACACATCGTAACCAGCCCCGGGTGGGAAGCATCGGCCTTGCCTTTCAGTCCCCAGAGAACTGCCTGTTTGAAAAAACCGTTTTCGACGACGTCGCTTTCGGCCCCCGGCGTCTGGGCCTGGACTCACCGGAAATCAAACGCCGCGTCGAAGAGGCGCTCGCGGCGACCGGGCTGGACCCCACAGCCTTTGGCTCAAGAAGTCCTTTTTCCTTAAGCACCGGCGAACAGCGCCGTGTCGCCCTTGCCGGGGTGCTGGCAATGGAACCGCGGGCGCTTCTGCTCGACGAACCAACCGCTCACCTCGACCCGGCCACGCGGCGCGATCTGATCGACAGGCTGGTGCGGCTGAATAATGACACCGGCGTCATGCTCGTGATCGTCGGGCACGACATGGACGAACTCGCGCGCTTTTCGGGACGGCTCGTCGTGATCGATTCCGGCCGCAAGGTTGCCGACGGCCCGGCGGCTGAAATTCTCACCGATCCAGCACGGCTTGCAGGCTATGGCCTCGATTCGCCCGGAACCGTACAGGTGTGCGAACTGCTTGCTGAGGCGATGGGCCGGCCGCTCGATCCCGTCCTCGACGAAAGCCGCCTGGTTGAAATGCTGGCTGGCATTATGGATGAAAGAGCCGCGCGATGATAAGTACGCAGTTGGTCAGGCGACACCTGAATTTAGAAATGAAGAGCTAGGCAATGCAGATTAACAACATGATAATCGGTCAGTACTTTCCCGGGACTTCGATCCTGCACCAGATCGATCCCCGCACCAAAATTATCGCCGCCTGTGCCTACGTTGTGGCGCTGTTCCTGATCGAAAGTTTCGGCGGGCTGGCGCTTATGGGCGTGGTCCTCGCAGCCGGGATCGGCCTCGCCGGAATTCCACCCGCATGGCTCTGGCGCGGCGTCCGCACCGTGCTGCTCCTGGTCCTGATAACATTTCTGTTTCAACTCTTGCTCAGCGGCGGCGATGAGCTGTACCGCCTCGGGCCTATCCCCCTATACCGTCAGGGAGCAATCAACGGCGCCTTTCTGGCGGCGCGGCTGGTGCTGCTGGTGCTCTCCGGCTCCATCCTCACCTATACAACACCGCCGGTGCTACTCACCGACGCTCTGGGGCGGCTGATGGCGCCGCTGGCAAAAATACGCGTGCCCGCTTATGAACTGGCGCTGATGATGACAATCGCGCTCAGGTTCATCCCGACGCTGGTCATGGATACGGACCGCATCATCAAGGCTCAGCGGGCGCGTGGGGCCGTAACCGCGGGCGGCGGACCCATTGCCAGGGCGCGCGGTATCCTGCCGGTGCTGGTGCCGCTCTTTGTCATGAGCTTCCGTCATGCCGACGAGCTGGCGATGGCGATGGAATCGCGATGCTGGCGGGGTGGCAGAGGACGAACCGTGCGGCGCAAACTAAGCTATGGGAGCATCGACCTTTTCTTCGGGATGGTTTTGCTGGCGCTGCTGGGTTTATCGATCTGGATAGGAAGGTTCTTATAAAGGATGAAGACCATCAGGCTCGACATCGAATACGATGGCACCGATTTCGCCGGCTGGGCGAAACAGCCGGGGCTGCCAAGCATCGAAGGATCGCTTCAGGAAGTATTGGAGAAGATTCTGCAGCGGGAGATAATCCTGTCTGTTGCTGGACGCACCGACGCCGGCGTGCACGCGCGCGGACAGGTGGCCAGCTTTCAGATTGCCGCCGGTGAAGCCGCCGGCGAAGGCAGTGATGTTGCCGCGGCCAAAGCCGCCAATGCCGCCGGCATCGACCCCGGCAAACTGCGCCGCTCCGCCAACCAGCTGCTGCCTCCGGCGATCGTCATCAAACGTGCCAGCGAGGCGCCCTCCGATTTCGACGCCCGCTACAGCGCCGTCTCACGCAGCTATGCCTACCGTGTACTCGACCGGTCATGGCCGTCGCCGTTTCGCGGCCGCTTTGTCCATTATTATCCGGGCAAACTCGACATCGGGCTGCTCGACGAGGCTGCTGCCCTCATCCTTGGCCGCCACGATTTTACAGCGTTTACACCCACGGTTACCGAACATACCGATTTTGTGCGAGATATCAAAATATCAGCGTGGGGCCGTGAAGAAGACCTTCTCGTCTATCGTATCAACGCTCCCGGCTTTCTGCGCAACATGGTGCGGGTCCTGGCTGGCACCATGCTCGAGATCGGCCGCGGCTACCGGCCGCTCACGGACCTGCCCGTTCTCCTGAATGGGGCCACTCGTCCGGACGCCGGCGAGACGGCGCCGCCACAGGGCCTCTGCCTCGAAGCGGTGGAGTATCAGGACCGTTTTAAATTTGAGGGATAAGGGTAACACTGCCGCAAAAGCAGGGCGGCCGAGCGGGAACAGCGTGACAGCCCGCAGGAATTCAGATCGAATAACAGAATACTTGTCAAAATAATAAACGTGGAATATAGTTAGAACGCTTTTTTACGTGAGTACTTCGGGTGTTAAGGGAAGCTTAGGCCAGGTATCGCCATGAAGGCGAAACAGCGAGGGTCTGAATGGAAAGAATGGTTCAATACGGTTCTTTCTTCATCCTTGCCGCGTGGCTGTTGCTGAGCTGGGTCGTTATGGGCCTGGCGTTATATTGGGCGCTTTCTTAAGTACGATTGTCAGCATGCCATGGAGGCGTAACGGGTGAAATGCAGGCTGTCATGGTTGGCAGCGATAGATTGCGCACGCCAAAAAACTTTGAATTCGTGCGTCCGGTTCGCACTGTTCCCGGCGACGATCCTGCTTATCCTCTTTCTCTTGTCTGCGGGCTGCGGACAGCAAAATGATTCAACCTCTGCGACAGCTGGTCCCGAATCCAAGGCTTCTTCTGTTTCCTCATCCCCAAAAAACCAAGGGATCGATAGAAACCATATTGCGTCGGATGCCAGCCCCCCGGACAAACCGGTTCGCCTGATCTTCATCCATCACTCCGTGGGAGAGGACTGGCTGGATGACACCAAGGGTGGCCTGGGAAAAGCGCTGATGGATAACAACTACTTCGTCAGCGACACCAACTACGGCTGGGGGCCGCCTGACCTGGATGCCGGCTCCGAGAACATCGGCGATCATACCGATACCGGCTACTGGTACAGCTGGTTCGCCGGCCCGCACAGCTCCACATACCTAAGCGCGCTCTACGCCGAGAGCGGCCAAAACACAGCCTCACCGTATTCGCGGCTCTCTCAAAATCCTGGCGGCGAAAACGAGATCGTCATGTTCAAGTCATGCTTTCCGAATTCCAATCTCGGTGGCAGCCCCAACGACCCGCCTGCCCAGGGGCAAAATCTGTTAAGAGGCCAGCCGGCCGGGGAGGAAGTGCAGACAGTACAAAACGCAAAGGGCATCTATAACGACCTGCTTGGTTACTTCGCCACAAGGCAGGACAAGCTTTTCATTGTGGTGACAGCGCCGCCGCTGATCGAGTCGGAGACCACCCCTGAAGCGGCGGCAAACGCCAGAGCTCTTAACAGCTGGCTGGTGAACGACTGGCTGGCCGGTTATCCGCACCAAAACGTCGCCGTCTTCGATTTCTTCAACGTACTGACGTCGAATGGCGGCAGTGGCAACTTCTCGGCATACGGCAGCGAGGATAGCCACCCCACGGCAGCCGGTGAACAGAAGGCGACCGCCGAATTCATCAAACTGCTAAACGCTGATTATCACGCATGGAAGAACGGATGATGCCTCACATTTCTCTCGGAGCGGTAATCTCTACGTGCTGTCCCCAGTTGGTGAAAAAGATGTCTTGCGCCTGATCGAAACCGGCCAGTGGATTTGTGGTCTTCACCAGCATCTGGTAGATCGCCAGGTCGTCAGCTCCGATCCAGAAGTCCACGGTAACCACGGAAGATTTCAGGGCTTCGAGTTCCTTGAGCAGTTGCGGATCTGATGTACGTTTCATGGCGTCGGTGGCAAGCATCACCATGTCGACGTCGACCTGCACATCCCAGGTGTCATGTCCGTTGATATTCTCATGGCCGAAATTGCGCGAGCTGCGCCCGTAATCCATGAATCCGGCGATATTTTGCGGGTCCGGCGGCGGCATGCCGGCATCTCCGTTTTGCCAGGCGCCGCTTCCGGCAGGGGTTCGGGAAAAGGCCTTGCCGCCAACGGTGACGACGTCAACACTGACAGGCTGGGGGGTCAAATAATTGCTGGATGTCATCCGGGCTTTATCGGGAAAGGCGATGTCACCTTCGGCCCGCATGCCAATCGAATGCCCGCTGGTGACGCCCGTGGTTTCCATGGTGAAATGGGCTCCCTCGCCGGAAGCGTAACGGGCTCTGAGCGCGTCGCTGGCATCCTTGAGAAGCAGGCTGGTGGACTCAGGCGATTTGGAATAGGTTCTGGTCGCCGGGTCTCGGGATTGTCCGGCCGTATTTGCCGGCGTGTCCTGAGAGCCGCAGCCGGAAACAGCCACGAACGGCGCCAGGCACAGGGCGATTATCAGAATGCGGGTCAATATGCGGGGCAACGCGCCTCCAGTTAAATAAGAGCAGGATGGGGCCGGTCATTGCGTCTATTCCTATTTTTACCACATCCGCGGCGTAACGGCACTAATCGCAGTCGCTCCCGCGGCGGCAGTTCCCCCACAGGTTGCGAGGCAGCTCCCCCACAGGTTGCGCGGCAGCTCCCCCACAGGTTGCGCGGCAGCCTGTAGCCTATTTAACCGCCGAGATATGGGCGCTGGCGATGTAGCGGCCAATCTTTGTGTCTTCGCCCAGAGCGTTGGCAATCATCTTGACCACGGCGTCGCTGCTGCTGGCGCAGCCGGTGATGCTGTCAAGCCCGGCCTGACTAATCGTTGAAACCTCGACATTCTTCAGGCTTGCTCTCTTCATTAGCTGCTTGTATTCCTCTATCCGGACAACTCCGCCCACGCGTCCGGTGTAAGCGGCGATGTTTTCGCGCAGCGGTTCGGGCAGTTCCTGAAGGAGAACGATATCGGAAATGGCGACACGGCCGCCGGGTTTTAGTACGCGATATATTTCGCGGAAGATTGCTTCCTTGTCCGCGGACAGGTTGATAACGCAGTTGCTGATGACTACATCAACCGTGCCTTATCCATGCTTTTCATGATGAATCTGCCTCGCCCGAGTCGCCAAAATGTGAGAGATAATCGCTACAACAGTCCTGCAGCCAACGGCGGTTGACCTGATAGTAGACGGATTGTCCCCTGCGGTGATCATCCACCAGGCCCGAGTGTTTGAGCACGCCCAGGTGGTGTGACATGGTTGGCTGTGAGAAGTCGAACTGCTTCACCAGCTCGGTCACGCTCTGCTCGCCCTTTTCCTCCAGCGACAGCAGAATTTTCTGGCGCGATTCATCCGACAGTGCCTTGAACACCGCCACCAGCGTCTTGTAGTCGCAACAGGATGGTTTTTCCTCTGTCATTGGCTCACCTCAATCGTTTCAATATGGGTCAGAAGAAAAGAGTAATGTACTTATCTACATATATCAATAACTATCATCCCAAGATATTCAAATGTGCAGATGAATCATTTAGGATAATGAATATTCCGGGTTATGATAAGATATTCCAATAATACCTATTAAATATGGCAACAAATTGAAGGAGTCAGTTGGATCTAACCAAGCTCAGGACGTTCTGCTCCATAGCCAGAAAAGGCAATTTTTCGGCAGTGGCCGAGGACCTTTTCATGTCCCAGTCTGCCGTAAGCCAGCAGATACAGGCGCTAGAGCGCCGCTACGGGGTTACGCTCTTCGATCGGGGCAGTAAGGGCGCAACGCTGACAGAACCCGGGCATATCCTTTATGAGAAGGCTACGAGGATCCTTGAGATCGAGGATGAAATCAACCAGGAATTCGACGATCTCCGCGGCCTTAAGGGCGGCGAGCTGCATGTGGGCGCCAGCACCACGGTCGGTAATTACCTGATGCCGTTCTATCTCGGCGAATTCCGTCAGCGTTATCCCGAGGTCAAGGTGTCTTTGATAGTGGAGAACACGCGTATCATTGAGGATCAGCTGCTGGCGGGCCTGTTCCCCCTGGCGGTAGTAGAGCACGACGTTCAGAACCCGTCCCTGGTGCGCGAATCCATTGAAAAGGATGAACTGGTGCTGTTTGTGAGCCCCCGCCACCGGTGGGCCAACCGGGATTCGGTCAGCAAGGACGAACTGATGCAGGAACCCTTCATCACCCGCGAGCTTGGCTCCGGAACACGGGAGGTCATCGAGGACGCTCTGGCCAAGGAGGGTATTCCGAAGCTCAATGTGGTCATGGAGCTGGGAAATTCCTCAGCCATCAAGACCGCTGTAGCGGCCGGGCTTGGAGTGTCCATGCTCTCCCGCCGTGCTGTTCACGCCCAGCTGCAAGGCCGCCTGCTCAAGCAGGTGGCGGTGAAGGATGTCACCCTCAAGCGCGATTTTTACCTGATCACCGTAGCCGATCGCTATAATTCGCCCGCCTCGGTCAAATTCCGCGAACTGCTGGTTTCCGGCGGCGGATCCACCGGGCTTGTCCCCGAACTTGCCTGACCAAACGATAAGTTTGCCTGCAGCCCGCTCGGGCTGCTATTTGTTTATCTGATATCTCTTATCCGTTATCCGGAACCTCGCAGGGCTCTGCTTCTTTATCTTTTTCCGCCAATCTGATATAAATTTCGCCGGTCTGAAAGTGCGACTGCGTCTACCCCTGAGACATCAGAAACAGGGGGGCGTTCAAAAAACCGGGGGTTTCCCGCAAAGAGAGAGGAGTAAAATATTGGAAAGTTTTGTTGCTAACAATGCGGTGGCGATAGCCATTGTCTGTGGCGCCGCGGCGGTTGCTTACGGGGTCATCCTCATCATGTGGGTTCTCAAGCTGCCTGCGGGCAATGAGAAGATGCAGGAGATCGCCGGTGCCATTCAGGAAGGCGCCAAGGCTTACCTGAACCGGCAGACCCGCGCAGTGGCTATTGTCGGGGTAGTGCTGTTTGTTATTTTGACAGTTGCTCTTGGTTGGCACACCGGCGTCGCCTTCCTGGTAGGCGCCATTCTTTCGGCTTCAACCGGATGGATTGGCATGATGGTTTCCGTTCGCGCCAATGTCCGTACGGCGGAAGCTGCCCGCGGCGGGCTCAAACCCGCAATGAACGTGGCGTTCCGCGGTGGTTCGGTCACGGGTCTTCTGGTAGTCGGCCTGGCGCTTCTCGGCGTCGCCGGTTACTACGGCGTCATGACCAAGATTGTCGGCACAACCTCCAAGGAGGCGGTTGACGCTCTGATCGGCCTTGGCTTCGGCGGCAGCCTCGTCTCCGTCTTCGCCAGGCTTGGCGGCGGCATCTACACCAAAGCCGCTGACGTCGGCGCCGACCTGGTTGGTAAGGTCGAAGCCGGTATTCCCGAGGACGATCCGCGCAACCCGGCTGTTATCGCTGACAACGTCGGCGACAACGTCGGCGACTGCGCCGGTATGGCGGCTGACCTGTTTGAGACCTACGCGGTCACGGCTGTCGCGGTCATGCTGCTCGGTTCCCTGCTCTTCAAGAACTACGACAAGGCGCTCATGTTCCCGCTCGTGATCGGCGGCGTTTCGATTATCGCCTCCATCATCGGCAGCTTTTTCGTGCGCGTTGGTTCCGGCGGCGGCATCATGGCTGCGCTTTACAAGGGTCTCATCGCCAGTGGCATTCTGGCCGCGGGCGCTTTCATCCCCGTGACCTACTGGCTCATGAGGGACCTGCCCAAACTGGCCGACGGCAAAGTGGTCACCTGGGGCAACATCTACATCTGTACCATCATCGGCCTGGTCGTGACCGGCGCCATCGTCATCATCACCGAGTATTTCACGGCGACGAAGTACGGTCCGGTCAAGCACATCGCCTCGGCGTCGCAGACAGGTTCCGCGACTAACATCATCGCTGGCCTCGCGGTCAGCATGAAGTCCACGGCATTGCCCGTGCTCGCCATCAGCGGCGGCATCCTGCTGGCCAATTATGAAGCTGGCATCTATGGTATCGCCGTAGCCGTTATGGCTCAGCTCTCCATGACCGGCATCATCGTCGCCATCGACTCTTACGGGCCGATCACCGACAACGCCGGCGGTATCGCTGAGATGGCCGAACTGCCCGAGGAAGTTCGCGGTGTCACCGATCCGCTCGACGCTGTCGGCAACACCACCAAGGCCGTCACCAAGGGTTATGCCATCGGCTCCGCTGGTCTGGCCGCCCTGGTGCTGTTCGCGTCCTACACTGATGAACTCGGCAAGCATGTCAACCCGGAAGCTCTCAAGTCGGCTTTCGCCCTGCAGAGCGCCCCGGTTATCGTCGGCCTCTTCATCGGTGGCCTGCTGCCGTTTATCTTCGCGGCTCTCTGCATGGAGGCCGTCGGTAGCGCAGGCGGCATGGTTGTGGAAGAGGTGCGCCGCCAGTTCCGTGAAATTCCCGGCATCATGGAAGGAACGGGGCGTCCGGAATACGGCAGCTGCGTCGACATCGTTACCAAGGCGGCGCTTCGCAAGATGATGCTGCCGGCCCTTATACCCATACTGACTCCGCTGGTCATCGGCCTGGTTCCGCGCGCGCTTGGCGCCGAGAGCCTTGGCTATGAGATGCTCGGCGGCGTGCTCGTGGGTAGCATCGTCACCGGTCTGTTCCTGGCCATTTCCATGACCAGTGGTGGCGGCGCCTGGGACAACGCTAAAAAGCTCATCGAGGATGGCAAGTACGGCGGCAAGGGCTCTGACGCCCACGCAGCCGCGGTCACCGGCGACACCGTAGGCGATCCCTATAAGGACACCGCCGGCCCGGCCATCAACCCGATGATCAAGGTCGTCAATATCGTCGCTCTTCTGATCGTTCCTTATCTGACGAAGAACTAGCGATAGAATAAGCATCCAACGTCTCGCAAGAGGCGAAACTGGAGCCAAATGGGGCGGGGCGCGATCTTCGATCGCGCCCCGCCCCATTCTTAATCCGCTTCGACTCGAGTTCCGCTTCGACTCGCATTAGCCCGACGGCACCAGTTTCCTCAGCTCCTCAACAATCTCTTCGGCGTTAACGCCGTGCATGGTGGCGCCGAAATTTATCGACTCCATGCGGATGCCGGGGCAGGTAAAACATCCGTTGCCAAAATATTTCTCGATTATCTCGGCGCCGCCGGGCAGCTTTTCCACAACGTCGCCGATGATGGTCTCGCCGCTGACTTCAGTGATCTCGGTAGCTTCTGACATGGCTCCTCCCTTCTACTTGCTATGTAGCATCATGCGGTCAATGCTTCTACGTTGTCTGAATCTTTAGCCTATCTGTTGGTGTTTACTTCTCTGCTGGTTTAGCGGCTGGCTTGATCGGCGTTGGCGCCGGCAGCGCCCCCGAGATCGTCATCCACATATTCCAGGCAAAGAGAACGCCGCCCAGGGCGTAAAGTACGCCGAATGGGGCCACGGCAAAGCGCATGAGGTCGGCGGTTGAATAAGCCGCCACCAGCAGCGCCACGAACATCCCAACCAGCCCCGTGATATTTAGCCACAGCTGAACCGTCGAAAGTTTCTCGTTATGGAGCGGCCGTCCGCTAAAGCGTGGCAGGATATGGTATCCGACGCCAAAGATCAACATCATCACCGCACCTAGCAGGTTGATATGAGCATGGGCACTTGTTATAAACTGCGGCGCGTCCGCCTGAGGCAAAACGTGAAGGGCCATGAGAACACCCAGAATGACTCCGGTTGCCAGTGAAAGCAGACTCGTCTTGATGAAACCGATGACTGTTGGACTCATCTTGGGCCTCCTATAAGGTTAAAGGCTCCCCGGTCAGTGGGCGCCGTGGATCAGCATCGGCAGGCAATGGACGCACACCCACGCCTGCTCATTATCCTTAACGCAGGCCAGCAGGACTTTCTGTTCGCTGGTGGCGCCGCACTCCATGCACTTCGCCGCATCATTCTGATCGCTCATTTTTTCTCCTTAAATTTCAGGTTCCCGAACGGAACCGCATCTAACTCTAAGGATAACCGCGCAGGACTGCCGCAAACATGCAAAACGTCAAAACCGGATGTGATTTGCATCACGAACCGGGCCATATTCACCGGCAAACGGTGCCCGCTCCAGCCGATTCACCTGGCCCAAACCTTGAGACGCTCAATATCAGTGATGGTGATGACCCGGCGGTTTACGCCGAGCATTCCTTCCCTTTCCATCTTCTTCAGCTCCCGGGTTATTGTTTCCCGTGAGGTTCCGACGATGTCGGCCAGCTCCTGCCGCGACAGCGGCAGGTCGATCAGAATACCCTCGCCGCTCTCGCTGCCATATTCGCCGGCCAGTCTGATCAGCAGGCTTGCCAGACGGTGGGGCGCCTGTTTGAAGGAGAGGTCGCGCACAAGCTCCATCGCCTGCCGGAGCCGCTGCCCCAGTACCCGGATGATCTTCAGCGCAACCTCCGGATGCTGGCGTACCAGATCCTGAAAATCTTCACTGCGGATGAGATAAATTTCGGAGTCGGTCATGGTCTCGGCGGTAGCCGGATAGGGGCCGCCGTCAAAAGCGGGTACATCCCCAAAAATCTGCCCGTCACCGAGGATGGAAAGCACCTGTTCACGGCCATGCGGATCAGTCTTGTAGATCTTGATACGCCCTGTTTTAACCAGAAAGAAGGCCGTACCGGGATCGTTTTCATGAAAGATAACGGTGTCACCCTTCAAGCGGCGCTCGACGATCCGCGGGATCAGTCCGTCCAGCTCCTCTTCGCTCAGATCTGAGAAGATGGGCGTCTGTTTAAGATAGCTCTTGCGAGTAGGAGTATCCACGCCACGATTCTACCCTTTTTACCTGATCATTATCAGTAGAGCCATCCACTCTACGGCCGGCAGCGTGCCGCTTGGCGATCCGGCGCGAGCCCGCGGGCTCTTGTCCGGGGAGCCGCTCGTTCATCTGTTATAATTATCGAGTGTTTCAACCATAGGCGGGGCGCCAAGAGGGCAGATGCAAAAACCTTCGATTTCATCTTCAGCTTCAGACCGGGTCTCTGACAGTGATGCCATGCTCGAGCGCGTTGGAGCATTCATCCGCGACAAGCATCTGTTCAGCGATGCCGACCGGATACTCTGCATGGTTTCAGGCGGCGCCGACTCTGTCGCCATGCTGCGCCTCCTGCAGGCGCTAGCACTCTCCAGCTCTGGCCAGGCCGGAATTCCTCACAGGTTTCGTCTGGGAATCTGTCACGTTAACTATGGACGCCGCGGCGAGGAAAGCAATGCCGATGAAGCTTTCGTACGCGGCATCGGCGACGAGTTGGGGATCTCCGTACATACGATCAGGGCGCCACAGGGGGACCGCTCCAATTTCCAGGCTTGGGCGCGGGATTTCCGCTACCTGGCGGCCCAGAATCTTTGCCGCTGGCAGGGATACACACGCGTCGCCGTCGCCCACAATACCGACGACCGCATCGAGACCTTTATTTACAGGCTGATCACCTACGCCGGCCGGCGCTCCCTGGTGGTGATGCCGCCGAGACGCGGCCGTGTAATCAGGCCGCTGCTTTTCCTGCGGTCGAAGGAGATCCGCGATTACTGTAAAGAGGCTGGCATCTCCTGGCGCGAGGACGAGTCCAACGCTTCACCCGACTACGCACGCAACCGGATCCGGCAAACAGTGCTGCCTCGCCTGGAGGAAATCCGTCCCGACTTCCGTGAGCGGATTACCGATACCCTCTTCCTGCTAGAGGATGAAGACGAGGTGCTCAAGACCGTAGCCGGCAACGCCTGGCTGAGCGCCCATAAGAAGGAGAGGGACGGTCAGGATTACCTCGTAGCCTCGGAGCTGTCGCTGATGCCGAAGGCGACCGCACGCCTGGTAATTCGCCGCTGGCTCTCCAGCGCCGGCAGCCAGGTGCGATTATCGAGGAAGCTGCTTGACGCCATCATCGGCCTTTGCGCCGATTCAAGCGGCACCAGCTCGCTGGCGTTGGCGGAGGGTCTGCAGTTGGAACGTCAATACGATAAACTACTTCTGGCCGCAACCGGGGACCCCGGAGGCACGGCGCCGCCGGTGGTCACGATGACGGTTCCCGGTAAAGCGGAATTCGGCGACTACCTGGTCGAGGCCGTGGAAATGCCCTCGTGGGGAGTGGAAACTCTCGATCCGATGCAGGTCACGGTTGACGGTGGCGGTCTTGACGAACAGCTGATCGTCAGGCCGTGGCGGACCGGTGACAGGTTTGCGCCATTGGGCCTCAAGGGGAATAAAAGCATTCAGGACCTGTTTACGGATGAAAAGGTCCCGCGCCGCGATCGGATGGGAGTGCCAATCATCGAAAGCGGCGGCTCCATAGTCTGGGTGTGCGGCCTCAGGATCGCCGACGCATTCAAGGTAACCGATGCCAGTGAGCGCCTGGTGGGGCTCAGGGTTTCTAGGAGGAAGATTTGATAACCCAATTCGAAGAGATTCTCTTCAGTGAGAAAGAGATTCGCGCGCGCGTTTCCGAGCTTGCCGTCGAGATAACCAATGACTATCAGGGCAAGGATCCTCTCCTGGTCTGTGTTCTCAAGGGTGCGGTCTTCTTTATGGCCGACCTCGTGCGCGAGATCACCATTTCCTGCGAGATGGATTTCATGGCGGTTTCCAGCTACGGCTCGGCGACCGACTCCTCGGGAGTAGTGAGAATCCTCAAGGATCTGGACGCCAACATTGAAGGACGCAACGTCATCATTATCGAAGATATAATCGACTCCGGCCTGACCTTGAGTTATCTGCGCAAGAATCTGCGCGCCCGCAACCCGGCCAGTGTCGAAGTTTGCTCCCTGCTCACCAAGCCATCACGGCGGAAGGTGGACATTGCCTGTAAATACGTCGGTTTTGAGACTCCGGACGTTTTTGTGGTCGGCTACGGCCTCGATTATATGGAACAGTACAGAAACCTCAGGTTTATTGCGGTACTTCCCGAGGAAGAATTCTAATATGTGGCCGCTGTAGGAGCGGCCGTTATCGTACTTTCCGCTAGCCTAAATATGCGATAATTAATCGAATCCTGTTTCAAGAAAGGAATTGATCCTATTGGCCAAGTTTTTAAGAAGCGCCGCCTTCCCGATTCTAATAATCATCCTGCTCGCTTTCTTTGTGATGCAATTAATCAATAATCGGGACACCGGCACGACAGAAATGAACTTCCAGGGCTTCGTCCAGTCCGTAAAGAATGACGAGGTCAAGTCCGTAACCATCGATCCCAAGGACCAGATGATGGATGTCGTCCTCAAGGATGACACCAAGTCGAGCGTTGGTTATACGCAAGACTATCCGCTGACGCAACTGCTCCTCGATAACAACATCGCCTTCACTTCGAAGGGCACCGGCTCTTCGATGTGGTCTTCGCTGCTGATTTCAGCGCTGCCGATTCTCATCATTGTCATCTTCTGGCTCTTCCTCATGAACCAGATGCAGGGCGGTGGCAACAAGGTAATGTCTTTCGGCAAGAGCCGCGCCAAACGCATGAGCGTCGACCAGCCGAAGGTGACCTTCAAGGATGTCGCCGGCGTCGAGGAAGCCGTGGAGGAACTGCAGGAGATCCGGGAGTTCCTCGAAAACCCAAAAAAATTCCAGAACCTGGGCGCGAAAATTCCCAAGGGCGTGCTGCTGTACGGACCGCCGGGAACCGGTAAAACATTGCTGGCGCGCGCAGTTGCCGGCGAGGCCGGCGTGCCTTTCTTCTCCATCAGCGGTTCGGACTTCGTGGAGATGTTCGTGGGCGTAGGCGCCTCTCGTGTGCGTGATCTGTTCGAGCAGGCCAAGCAGAACGCTCCCTGCATTATTTTCATCGATGAGATCGACGCCGTCGGACGCCATCGCGGCGCCGGTCTTGGCGGCGGCCACGATGAACGCGAGCAGACTCTGAACCAGTTGCTGGTTGAGATGGACGGTTTCGAGATGAAAGACAATGTCATCATGATCGCGGCCACCAACCGGCCCGACATCCTCGACCCGGCACTGCTGAGGCCGGGCCGCTTCGATCGCCAAATTGTCGTCGATCGTCCCGATCGCATTGGCCGTGAAGCCATCATCAAGGTGCATACTCGCGGCAAGCCGCTGGCGCCGGATATTAGCGCCGACGTACTGGCGGCGCAGACTCCGGGTTTTACCGGAGCCGATCTGGCTAATCTTGTAAATGAAGCAGCGCTTCTGGCCGCCAGGCACGGCAAGAAAGAGATCGGCATGATCGAACTTGAAGAGGGCATCATGCGCGTCGTCGCCGGACCTGAGAAGAAGAGCCGCATCCTGAGCGGCAAGGAAAAACTTATCACTGCCTATCATGAAGTGGGGCACGCCATCGTCGGCCACCTGTTACCGTACGCGGATCCCATCCATAAAGTCTCGGTCATCAGCCGCGGTCAGGCACTGGGTTACACGATTTCCCTGCCGACCGAGGACCGCTTCCTGGTCTCGAAGTCGGAGCTGCTTGACCGGTTGGCAAGTACGCTCGGCGGCAGGGCCGCGGAGGAGATCCAGTTCAATGAGGTAACTTCTGGCGCGGCCAACGATTTGCAGCAGGCGACCGGAATCGCCAAGCAGATGATCATGCGCTACGGCATGAGCGAGAAGCTCGGCCCGCGTACCTTCGGGCACAATCATGCGCAGCCGTTCCTGGGACGTGAGTTCAGCCAGGAACCGGACTACAGCGATGAGATTGCGCAGGAGATCGACTCGGAGATGAAAATAATTATCGAGGAAGCCCACCAGCGGGCGCGCAGCATCCTGCTCAAGCATAAAACACAGCTCGATCTGATTACCAACATCCTGGTGGAGCGCGAGACGCTGGAGAAGGAAGAGTTCGAATCCCTGCTGGAAGGGACTGACCCCGAGGAAGTCTTCCGGGAAAAAGACGCCAAGCGCGCAGCCGAAAAGGAAGGCAAGCCGATCAAACGTTCGGGAGAAGTCAAGAAAAAGGAATCGGCCAGCGAAGCAGGGCCCAAGCCCAAGGGCGAGCCCCCGCTGGAGGCGCCTTCATATACCACGGCGGTCGATCCGGATGATGCGGCGGGCGGGCCCAACACCTGACCCCGGCGCATGGACCTGGATAAAATCAATCAGGGCGTCAGGCTCATCCTGGAAGGGGTGGGCGAGGACACCGGCCGCGAGGGCATCATTGAAACGCCGGCGCGTGTCGCTTCGATGTACGAAGACGTATTTTCCGGCCTTGATGTCGATCCCAAATCGGTCATTACCACCATGCCCGCCGATCGTCATCAGGAGATGGTTTTACTCAAGGACATCGCCTTTTTCTCCATGTGCGAACATCATCTTTTGCCGTTCTTTGGCAAAGCCCATGTAGCCTACATCCCCAGCGAAGGCGGCCTGATCACAGGCCTCTCCAAGCTGGCGACGCTGGTTCAGGTGGTGGCGCGCCGGCCGCAGCTGCAGGAGCGCATGACTTCGACTATCGCTGACGCCATGGTTGACGCGCTCGATCCGCTGGGAGTGCTGGTGCTGGTCGAGGCCGAGCACCTCTGCATGTCGATGCGCGGCATCCGCTCCACTGCCCAGACCGTCACCTCCGCGGTGCGCGGCATCTTCCGCACAAATGCCGCTACCCGGGCTGAAGTGCTTTCGATGATCAATGCCGGATGACATCCCCAAACTGAAGATCCCGCTTCCTCCCATTTTTGGCGAGCAGCCCTGGCTGATCATGGGCATCCTCAACGTCACGCCCGATTCTTTCCACGACCAGGGGCGCTACGGCCAGTTTTACGCCGCCGTGGAGAGAGCCCGGGAGATGGCCGCGGACGGTGCCGCCATTATCGACGTCGGCGGCGAGTCTACCCGGCCCGGAGCTGAACCGGTAACTGGGGAGGACGAACTGGCGCGGGTCATCCCCGTCATCGAAGCCATCGCCCCCGAACTCGAGATTCCCGTTTCCGTGGATACCGGCAAGGCCGCCGTGGCCAGAGCGGCGCTCAAGGCCGGCGCCGCCGTGATCAACGATGTCACCGCTCTGCGCGGGGACCCCGAGATGGCCTTGGTGGCCGCGGAAGCCAATTGCCCCCTTTGCCTTATACACATGCTGGGGGAGCCCCGGACCATGCAGCAGGACCCCCATTACGATGACGTCATTGCCGAGATCAAGTCGTTTTTTGAAGAACGGGTGGAAGCAGCCGTATCCCATGGTGTAAAACGGGAAAACATCATTCTCGATCCCGGCATCGGTTTCGGCAAAACGCTCGAGCACAACCTCGAGATCGTCAGGCGTTTTGACGAGTTCCTCACGCTGGGCCTGCCGCTCATGATCGGCGCTTCGCGCAAGCGCTTCATTGGCATGATTTCCGGTCAGGAGGATACGGATGGGCGGCTTCCGGGTACGATTGCCACCAACGTCATGGCCTTGGCAAAGGGCGTCAGCATCTTCCGGGTTCATGATGTGGAGGAAAATTACCAGGCGCTCAAGGTTGCCGCTGCTATTATGGGGGCATGAACATGGGCAAAAATAAAGAGCGTCCCCTGAGGATTACCATCCGGGGACTTGAAGTTTTTGCATATCACGGACTGCTTCCCGAAGAGCGCGAACAGGGCCAGACCTTCCGCTTCGATATCGGCATGACTCTGAAGGAATCGCCGGCGCCTCAAAGCGACAACATCGCTGACACCGTGGACTATGCAGATGTCTGCGATCTCGCAGCCAGGGTCACAACCGCCGAGACTTACAACCTTCTGGAAAAACTGGCCGCCGTGATCGCGGATGAAATTCTTAAAAATTTTCCACAGGTGAGCAAGGCCAAGGTGCGGGCGGCCAAGGCGGCGCCACCTCTTTCCCATCCAGTTGCAGAAGTTTCGGTTATGGTCAAACGGGACCGGGTCTAAATGTCTGTAGCCTATATTTCGCTGGGCTGTAACATCGGCGACTGCCGCGATAATCTGGCAGCGGCGCTTCGCAGGCTGGAAGCGCAGCCGGAAACGAGCGTTACTGAAGTATCCTCCGTCTATATTACCGAACCGGTCGGCGGCATCGATCAGCCATCTTTTTTGAACATGGCAGCCGCCCTGGAGACAGAGCTGCACCCGGAGGAACTGCTGGAGCTTTGCGGCGCGATAGAGCACGAGCTTGGCGGCCGCGATGGCCGCGAATCCATGGGCCCGCGTACCATCGATCTTGACATTCTTCTATATGAACAATTAGAAATAGCTGCGGGGGAACTGATGATACCGCATCCGCGCATGCTCGAGCGGGCCTTTGTGCTGGTTCCCTTAAATGAAATCGCACCTGAACTGGAACTGCCTGACGGAAACACGGTCCGGGAGGCGCTCGCCAGTTGCGGCGACGATCACGGCGTGGAAATCGATGCTGGCGATCCTGAATTGAACTGGGAAGAATGACACTGGCGAGTATGCCTCACCAGGGCCCCGAACGCACGACGAGGCGCCACAAAATAAGGAGAGAGTCATCGTAGACTACGGACCACTTCAGGAAAAATTGCGCACGCTGGCGCGAGAGAAAAACGCACTCATCATCGCGCATAATTATCAGCGCCCTGAGATCCAGGATGCCGCTGACTTTACCGGCGACTCCCTGGAGCTGTCGCGCACAGCCGCCAAAACCGGCGCCGGCATCATCCTGTTCTGCGGTGTCCATTTCATGGCTGAGACGGCGCATATCCTTTCACCGCAAAAGAAAGTACTGCTGGCGGAGCTCAAGGCGGGCTGTCCCATGGCGGACATGATTACCGCCGACGACTTGCGGGCGCTTAAGGCCGATCATCCAGGCGCCCTTGTAGTTGCATACGTCAATACATCCGCCGCCGTCAAGGCCGAGACCGACATCTGCTGCACCAGCGCCAACGCCGCTACCGTGGTCTCGAATATCCCCGAGGATCGCAAGATCATCTTTGTACCCGATCGCAATCTTGCCCTCTATGTTGAGAAAAAGACCGGGCGCGAGCTGATCAAGTGGGATGGTTATTGCCCCACACATGAATACATCACAGCTGAAGTAATTCAAAAGGCAAAAGCAGAGCATCCCCAAGCGCTGGTAATCGCCCATCCGGAATGCCTGCCGGAGGTTCAGGATATGGCTGACGCCCTGGAGAGTACCTCGGGCATGATCCGCTTCGCCCAAGAATCCGGTGCCAAAGAGTTCATCATCGCCACGGAGATGGGCCTCAATCACAGGCTCAAGCAGGAGAACCCCGGGAAGGAGTTCATTTCCCCCACCAGCAAGGCGATCTGCCCCAATATGAAGATGACAACGCTGCAAAAAGCGTATGACACTCTCGACCAGGAGCGTTACGAGATCAGGCTGGATGAGGAGACCCGCGTCCGCGCTTTAGCGGCCGTCGAAGCCATGGTATCCTACACGTAGTTGTCAACGGGCATCCGGTTCACAGCCGGAATACGGCGATAATCACATCCATCTTTTCAAAGGAGGAAAAATGAACGCCGCAAAGCCCCGCCACTGGTTGTTTTTCCTTTTCCCCGTTTTTGTGTGCGTCGTGCTGTTGCTGATCAGCGGCTGCGGCGATTCGACAGACAAGACCGCTGTCAGTGGATCGCAGGCGCAGCAGAACGGCAATGCGGCCGCCAGGGACTCATCCGCGGGCTCCATCAGTGTCACGAACCAGGATTGCGACTGGAGCGTCAATGACGTCGCCGCGGGACCGCAGGACATTATCCAGTCTGCTTCAATCGCCTCTGAAGTTGACAAAGGGGACGACCTTCAGATCTCGATGACGACCAAACAGCCCTGGAATGATATCACTGTGGTTTTGAACCAGGTCGAAAAGCCGGGGAGTTTCTATATGGCCGGATTAAAACAGGATACGGCAGCGGGAAATTCAACCAGCTGGGTAACCGAGGGGAGCAGCGTGAAAATCAACCGGGGTATGTGGAAGGTCTACAGGATTTCGTTCAGCAAGACCGCGAACGACAAGACCTCCTGCAAGCTGAAGTCGGCAGACAAACCGGTCACGGTGCGGTAACGATCGGGGAGGAAGGCAAGCGGGGATAGAATCCCTGCCCGAACGGGATATAATCCCCATATGAACGCAACCGCCAATCCCTGGAAAAGACGCGGGGCATCATGACGAGGCCGTATTTGCTGGCGGCAACGGATTCGCAGCCGGCCAAACGTTTTTACGACGTCATCGTCATCGGCAGCGGCATCGCCGGGCTGACGGCTGCCGTGGGTGCGGCGCGCAAGTGGAAGGTCGCTCTTATCAGTAAGAGCGTGCTGCGCGACACCACAACATTTCTGGCCCAGGGCGGCATCGCCGCGGCTCTCAGCGATCAGGATTCGCCGCAGCTCCACTTCGAAGACACCATCCGCGCGGGAGCCGGCCTCTGTAAGGAAGAAGCGGTTCGCATTCTGGTCAATGAAGGTCCCGCCCGCGTGCGCGAACTCACGGAGATCTGCCCCAAGTTCGACCGAGCCGGCGGCGATCTGGTTCTGGGCGCCGAAGGCGCCCATTCCATCCCCCGCATCGCTCACGCCGGCGGCGACGCTACTGGTTCTGTTGTCGCCAGCGCCCTGGAGCAGGCCATGGAATCGGGCAGCCGGGTGCAGGTGCTCGAGAATGAGTTTGTCGTCGATCTGTTGACCAACGGCGGCCACTGCATCGGGGCGGTTTCCCTTAACCTCAAGACCGGGGCTTTCACGCTCAATTTTGCCACGGCTACGATTCTCGCCACCGGCGGCTCCGGGCAGGTTTACTCGCTGACTACCAACCCCCGGGTTGCTACCGGTGACGGCATGGCCATGGCTTACCGGGCCGGCGCCACCATCGGCGACATGGAGTTCGTGCAGTTCCATCCCACCGGACTTTATTCCGACCAGTCGCCGATCTTTCTGATCACCGAAGCCTTGCGCGGCGAAGGCGCCTATCTGCTCAACAATCTGGGCGAGCGTTTCATGATGGGGGTGCACCCGCAGGCCGAGCTTGGCCCGCGTGACGTTGTGGTCAAGGAGATGCTGCGCCAGATGAACGATTCCGGGCAGGAGTATGTCTACCTTGACGCCACCCATCTGGATTGCACCATGCTCAGGGAGCGTTTTCCCACCGTCTACGAGCGGCTCCAGGAAAAGGGGTATGACCTTTGTCACGACCGGATCCCGGTGGCGCCTGTTTGCCACTACATGATGGGCGGCGTCGTCACCGACGTCTGGGGCAGATCCACTCTTCCCGGGCTATATGCCAGCGGCGAAGTCGCCTGCACCGGCGTTCACGGGGCCAACCGTCTTGCCAGCAACTCACTGCTCGAAGGCCTGGTTTTCAGCGACCGCATCGTCCGCGACCTGGATAAATACATTACCTCGATGGAGGAAGAAGTGCGCCGCCTGCACATCGATCTGCCCGGGCCTGCCCGCGAAGGCAACCGTTCGGAAGACGTCGCCGCCAGTCTGCGGCGGCTGCAGAAGACCATGACCGCGGACGTTGCCACCGTGCGCAACGAAGATGGCCTGATGAAAGCTCTCGAGGAGCTGCGTGCGATACATAATTCACTCAAGTCACCAGGGGCGGATCCGGACGAGTACGAGCTTTACAACCTGCTAACGGTTGCTGTTCATATCGTCAAGGCAGCACTGCTGAGGACGGAGAGCCGGGGCGCGCATTTGCGGGAGGACTTTCCCGAATCGGACGACGAGCACTGGAAGCATCACGTCAATTTCCGGCTAAAAACCGAGGCGGCGGAAGAGGAGTGACCCGTGCCCGGTGAACAAGCCTTAAGGCGCATTGTTGCTCTCGCCCTGGATGAAGATCTGGACTCAGACGGGGATATTACCTCGCGGGCTATTTTCGGCGCCGACGACCGTGGCGCTGCCAGGATAATCACCAGAGAAGCATGCACTGTTTCGGGGATGAAAACCGCAGCCGAGACCTGTCTCCAGGTCGATCTCGATCTTGCCTGGCTACCGTTGGTGACTGATGGGGCCAGGATCCCCGCGGGTGCCGAGGCCGCCCGGATTGAAGGCAGGCTGGTCTCCATTCTCTCCGCCGAACGAACCGTGCTCAACTTTCTTTCCCGCCTATCAGGTATCGCCACCCTGACCGCTGCTTACGTCGCAGCCATCAGCTCCACGAAGGCGCGCATCGCCGCCACCCGCAAGACCAGCCCAGGTCTCAGGTTGCTTGAGAAACAGGCCGTGGTCGACGCCGGCGGGCTGCCGCATCGCGCCGGGCTTTACGACGCCGTACTGATCAAGGACAATCATATTGCCGCCGCGGGTGGCATCGGCAAATCCGTGGAGGCTGTCCGGAAGACTCTCGGTAATGACGTCGAGATCGAGGTTGAAGTAGAGACGGCGGATGAGCTCGACGAAGCCATCGACGCTGGCGTCCAGAGGGTGCTTCTGGACAACATGTCTGCGCCGGCCGTCGGTGAGTGCTGCAAGATGGCCGCGGGCCGGGGAATCGTCGTCGAGGCATCCGGTGGTATCGAACTCACGAACATCATGGCATACGCGGTCGCCGGAGCCGACATCATCTCTGTTGGCGCGCTCACACGCTCGGCGCCGGGTGTGGATTTTTCTCTGGAGATGAGTGAATGACCACGGCTACGGGTGTGCGGGAAGAAAGGGCATGACGTGAACGTTGAATCGAAAGTGCTGGCGGAACTAACCGAAGATGGCTATTCCTCGGGACAGGTCATTAGCGAAAAGCTCAACATGACAAGGTCGGCGGTGTGGAAGCACATCGTCAAGTTGCGCGAACGCGGATATGACATTGAGGCTTCACCCCGGCATGGTTACAGGCTGGCGGGACGCCCCGACAAGCTGCTGCCGGCGGAGATCAAACCTCTGCTGACCACGGAGATAATTGGCAGCGGCATCCTGCATCTCGAGGAGACTGGCTCCACGGCTGATGAGATTCGCGCCCTGATCGAAAAGGGAGCGAATGAGGGTGTTGTGGCCATCGCCGAAAACCAATCCGCCGGCCGCGGCAGGCTCGGGCGCGCCTGGAAGACGTCCAAGGGCCAGGCAATCGCACTGTCGGTCGGCCTGTACCCTTCAATTTCTCCGACACAGGTACCGCTCTTTAGCCTGGCCACAGGCCTGGCAGTCAGACGCGCAGTCGTAACAGTTGCCGGAGAACGGCTCACACCGGCGCTCAAATGGCCAAACGACATTTACCTGCATGGCAAGAAACTGGGTGGAATCCTGGTTGAGATGTCGGCCGAACTCGACCGCGTGAAATGGGTAATCGACAGCATCGGCCTAAATGTCAATAATAGCTTCAAGGGAACGGATCTGGCTGAAAGGGCCACATCTCTGGTCACTGAGTTGGGCCGCCGCGTCTCCCGCAGGGAGCTGGTGGTCGCGATCCTGGAAGAACTCGAAGTTGAGTACAACCGTATGCAGACACCACAGGGGCTTACCGCCATCCGGCATGAGTTTGAGCTTTACGATCTATTGCAGGGACGAAAGGTTGATGTAACCACTCCGGACGGACCGGTAAAAGGCATCGCCATGGGTATCGACAAAGAAGGGCGCCTGCTTGTGCGGGCATCGGGAGGAGAGACCGTCTCCCTCTTCAGCGGCGAGGCCACATTATCCGGGTCGGGCAAGCTATTGTGAACGTTATATATAAAACCAGTTGACATTGATAACCCCGTAGTATAGATTCCATCCGCACTGTAAATGGGGCACGCATGCCAGACTATTATTCCGTTAACCGGGCGTCTGGCAGCGGCTACTACTGGGGATACCAAATGAGCCAACTTGCACTTCGCGACCTGATCGCGGTCGCCTTTTTTGCCGCACTGACTACCGTAGGGGCCTGGATTTCCTTTCCGCTTCCGTTCAGCCCCGTGCCGATCGCACTGGCGAATATTTTCGTTCTTCTGGCGGGTATTATCCTCGGAAAATGGCTCGGCCCGCTCAGCCAGATCATTTACTTATTGCTAGGTTTTGCCGGCATTCCGGTCTTTGCCCAGCACCTGGCGGGCCCCGATGTCTTCGCCGGGCCAACCGGAGGATATTTGATCGGATATGTGTTGGCGGCTTTTACAGCCGGCGCCTTAATGCAATACCTGCCCCGATTTTCTGGTTCAAGGGCAGCAATAACGGCACGCGTTGCTTTCAGCCTGTCTGTGGGCGCGCTTGTAATCTATATTCCAGGCTTGCCGTGGCTTTCGCATGTCACCGGCATGGACATGCCTACGGCCCTGGTAAAAGGTTTCTATCCCTACTTGCCAGGAGACGCGTTAAAGATTATAGTTGGTACAATGCTGTGCCTTAGTCTGATGGCACAGCTGCCACACATCTGGAAATGGTCGGCAGGCACGAAGCCTGCCCGGGGAGCTGAGGCGGAAAACGTCGAAGCCGGGTAGCTAACGTTGAGGTGCGATTATTATGGGGGGCATCAGGCTAAGGGCGCATCACCTGTTGTGTATTCATGGATTTAGAGGGCAAGGATATTCGCCGCTGTTTGTAGCGAATATGGCAAGGCTGGTGGACCGGCTTTGCGCTAACCCCAGGACACAGATTAATCTTGTTTCCGGAGCGGATGACGTTTGTTCCGCCTGTCCACACATGAGTGACGGAGTGTGCTGGCGTCCTGACCAAAAAGTAGACGATCTTGACCTTAGCGTCAGGACCAAGCTCGGCCTGGATGATGGTTTCACAGGCAGCTGGTCATCCATTCTGGACACAATCCGTGATAGAATCGATCCGCTACGACTGGAAGACGTCTGTGGCGGCTGCCGCTGGCTCGATCTGGATTATTGCACCAACGGCTTGGCAAAACTGGCCGGCCTTCCGCTCGACGACGAATAAGAGCGCGGTTGTCATGGGGGAGAACCCCGACCCTTCCAATTACTTTCTGACCGCTATTCACTATGACATCCTTGCTGCTTGCCATCGATATCGGTAACACCCATACCGTCTCCGGCCTTTATGCCGGGGATGACCTCCTGGAGCACTGGCGAGCCGCTACCGATACCCATGCGACCGCGGACCAGCTGGCAGTTTCGTACTCTTCCCTGCTTGTGCTCCAGGGATATAAACTGACGGATGTGCGGCAGCTGATTCTATCCTCGGTAGTGCCGTCACTCGTAGGCCAATATCAATCGATGACCGAACGCTACCTGGAAACACAGGCTCTGGTCGTGGGGCCCGGACTAAAGACCGGTTTGCCGGTTCTGACCAATAATCCGCACGAAGTGGGGGCGGACCGCATTGTCAACGCGGTAGCCGCACTGGATTTATTGGGAGGCCCATGCGTGGTTGTGGACTTCGGCACGGCCATCACATTCTGCGCGATTTCTGCCCAGGGTGAATACCTTGGCGGCGCCATCGCCCCGGGGATCGAGGTTTCTCTCGAAGCGCTAACCGCGCGCGCTGCCAGGCTTTCGCGGGTCGATCTTTCAGAACCGGAAGCGGTGATCGGCAAGACAACCGCGGGGTCGCTCAGGTCGGGTGTTATATATGGATTCGCGGGCATGGTCGACGGTGTCGTCAAACGCATGCGGAAGGAACTTGCCGGCCAGGACGAAAAAGGACAATTGGCCGCTGACGCCGGCAGTGAAAAAATAGCCACGATCGCTACAGGCGGCTTTGCGGAAATGGTCGTGTCACATACCGAAACATTGAACCTTGTCGACCCGCTTTTGACACTCAAGGGTTTGAAACTGGTCTATGAGAGGAACGAAAAGAATTAACTTCATCTACGCTCATGCATTCAGGGCTGGCAGCCGACTGTGAGAAACACTCCCCGATGAACAACCAGGAGCAAATTAATGAATCCTGACGTGAAGCTTTCGGAATCAAAACAAGACGATCCGAAGCCAAAGAACAAACCGTTTACTATCGCGCACATCTCTGACATGCACGCGGGATCGCAGTATTTTGTGCCCAACCTCATGGACCGCGCCGTCATCGAGTTAAACGAGCTTAAACCCAACGTGGTGGTCATCACCGGCGATCTCACCAACGAGGGCTTCAAGCAGGAATATCTTTTAGCCAAGAGTTATCTGGACAAGATCCAGTGCGAGAGCATGCTGGTGATTCCGGGCAATCACGATGCCCGCAACGTCGGTTACGTTCATTTCGAGGATCTTTTCGGATCGCGCCAGGCTGTCTGCCATCGTGACGGCATCAGCATCATCGGCGTCGATTCGTCCGAGCCGGACCTCGATTACGGCACCATTGGCCGCCATCGCTATGAATGGATCAAGGAGCAGTTCGTGGCGCCGGCGAGCTTCCGTGTTTTCCTGCTGCATCATCACCTGCTGCCAATCCCCGGCACCGGCCGGGAGCGCAACATGGTTTATGATGCCGGCGACACCCTTGAGGTATTGCAGGACTGTGGTGTCAACCTCGTGCTCAGCGGACACAAACATGTGCCCTACGCCTGGCGCCTGGAAAATATTTTCGCAGTTAACGCCGGAACGGTTTGCACCCTGCGCTTGCGGGGCAAGGTGAGGCCCTGCTACAACGTCATCGAGATCGGCGACGACGAAGTCACCATCTGGCGCAAATATCCTTTCCACGACGCCGACCAGATCATCAGGTTTTACCCCTCGACCGTGGCTTTTGAAAAATCGGCGCGGCTTGAGCGGGAAGGATCAATTTGAAACGCGCAATCGCCCTCATCGACGGCGAGCATTATCCCAGTGTGGTCAGGGAGGCGCTGGACGAGGTATCCAGGAGCTACGACCTGAAGGCCGCGGTCTTCCTGGGAGGGACCGAGAAGATCGACACCTCGCTGGCTGGCGACGCTGAGCAGAACGAATACGGCGTGCCAGTTTTTCTGCACGAGGATTCGCAGGAGGCCTTCAATCTGGCGGTGCAAACACACCGTCCCGAGGTGGTTGTTGACTTAAGCGACGAGCCGGTGTTAGGATACGTAGAGCGGTTCCGGTTCGCCAGCCATGCGCTCGCCGCCGGCGCCGATTATCAGGGCGCAGATTTTACTCTTTCTCCTCCGTCTTTCCATAAACTTTCCGAGAAGCCCGCTATTTCCGTCATTGGTACGGGCAAGCGAATCGGCAAGACCGCGATTAGCGGCTACGTCGCCCGCGAAATCTCGGAGGTCTTCGAGCGGACCGGCAAGAAGGACGGAGTTGTCGTCATTGCCATGGGGCGTGGCGGGCCTCCCGATCCCGAGGTGATCGCCGGCAATGAGCGCAGCATCGGCGCCGCTGAGTTGCTTTCTTACAGCCGGCAGGGAAAACACGCCGCCTCCGATTACTTTGAAGACGCCGCGCTTAGCGCGGTGACGACCGTGGGCTGCCGCCGTTGCGGCGGGGGGCTGGCGGGAGCGCCGTTCGTATCGAATGTGGTCGCGGGCGCGGCGGTGGCGGAGAAGCTGCCGGCGGACCTGCTGATTTTTGAAGGAAGCGGAGCCTCGCTTCCTCCTATTGAGGTTAACAGGGTTATCTGTATCGCCGGGGCCGACCAACCTGTTGATTACCTTCTCGGCTATCTGGGAACATACCGGATGCTAATTGCCGACCTGGTCGTGCTGACCATGTGCGAAGAACCCCTGGCGAGCCCGGAGAAGGTTGAAAGCATTATTGCCGGCATCAAGGCCATCAAGCCGGGGATCGAGGTTGTGCCCACCGTGCTCAGGCCTAAGCCGGCCGGTGACCTGAGCGGTAAGCGCGTGGCCTACTTCACCACGGCGCAAGGTGAAGTGGTGGATCATATTCAGGAGTTTATCGCGCGCACTTATGGCTGCACGGTCGATTTTGTTTCAGCGGAGCTGGCCGACAGGAAGAAGCTTCGCGCCGACCTGGCCAGTCTCGGCGAAGGTGAAATCGATATCTTCCTGACGGAGATCAAGGCGGCCGCGATCGATGTTGTCACCGAGGAGGCTTCCAGCCGCGGCATTGAAGTGGTTTTTTGTGACAATATCCCCGTGGAGGTCGATGGCAGGCAGCGGCTTTCGTCTCTGCTCGAACAGCTCGCCGAGCAGGCGATAGAAGATTTCGGGAAGCACCATGAATGATCCCAGGGAACATCACGATCTGCAGATCGTCGACAAGGAGCACGGCATACCGTACTCCAAGGGTCTGATGGCCCAGTCGCTGATGGCGACGGGGCTGCCGCCGGAGCGCTCCTATCACATAGCGCGTGAGATCGAGCAGCACCTGATCGATAGCGGTGAATCGAGCATCACCCTGGACCGGCTGCGCGAGATCGCCCAGCAGTCGCTGGGGGAGGAAGAAGGACAAAAGTTTACCGAGCGCTATCGCCGCTGGCGGCAGTTGGGAGAGCTGGAGAAGCCGATCATCATTTTGATCGGAGGCGCTACCGGGGTTGGCAAGAGTACGCTGGCTACCCAGATCGCCCACCGGCTTGGAATAACGCGGCTGACCTCGTCAGATCTGATCCGCCAGGTGATGCGGGCATTTTTCTCCCCGGAGCTGATGCCCGCCATTCACTATTCGTCATTTGACGCCGGCAAGGTCGTCAAGGCGGCTGAGGCCAAGGGCATAGACCGGGATATCACCGGTTACGTGGAGCAGGTAGAGAAAGTTTGCGTAGGCGTGAACGCCATTATCACGAGGGCCATTAACGAGGGCACGCCGATGGTGGTCGAAGGCGCCCACCTGGTGCCAGGGTTTCTCAAGGATGATCTCTGGGACAGGGCGGTCGTCATCCAGATGGTGCTTGTGGTTGAGGATATCGAACGCCACCAGGGACATTTTTATGTGCGCGACCAGGAGACCGGCGGTGTCAGGTCGCTGGAGAAGTATGTCACCAGTCTGGACAAGATCAGGCGGGTCCAGGATTACCTGGCGGCCGCCGCCCGCAAGGAGAAGGTGCCGGTCATAGACAATCAGAATCTTGATGACGCGGTCAAAACGGTCATGGGCATTGTGCTCGACACCGTGGATACATATCAAAAATCATCCAAGCCAACCCTAGAGGTGAAGTAATGGAACTGTTTATAGATACGGCTAACCTGGAAGACATCAGGGAGATAGCGCATTGGGGCATCCTTTCAGGCGCCACCACCAACCCGACGCTGCTGTCGCGCGAAACCGGAAATTACGATGAGATTATCTGTGAGATCTGCGATCTGGTTGGCGGACCGGTCAGCGCCGAGGTTATGTCTGAGGACGCTGAGGGTATGGTAAAAGAGGCCGAGCGCCTGGCGGGTCTGAATAACAATGTTGTCATCAAGGTGCCGATGCTGCCGGAGGGCCTCCGGGCAGCGAGGGAGCTGTCCAAACAGAACATCAAGACCAATGTGACACTGGTCTTTTCCGCCAATCAGGCATTGCTCGCCGCCCGCGCCGGAGCCACTTATGTCAGCCCCTTCGTCGGCAGGCTCGATGATATCGGTCACGATTCCAATGCCATACTCACGGAGATTGTCGAGGTTTTTTCCGTGAACGAATTTTCTACTAAAGTAATCGCGGCCAGTATCCGACACCCTTTGCACGTTACCCAGGCTGCACTTCTCGGGTGCGATATCGCTACTATTCCTCCAGCGGTTTTCCGCAAAATGGTAAAGCACCCGTTGACTGATAAAGGCATAGCCAGTTTCAAACACGACTGGGAGCAGGCGCAGGCGCAGGCTCAGGAGGCCGCCAGTAATCTAGGTTAGAAAGGCGCCGGTTTTAAGCCGGCCGCCGTGAAAGAATATCTGTCTTAATCCCCACAGAAGGATGAACAAAGTGACGCCATCATGGAAATAGTTGAAAACAAGGACCAGGAAAGCACCGTTAAAGCTGCGAAGGATGCCAGCGCCTCCAAACCGGTTAAAGAGGTCAAGGAAGCAAAGGAAGTAAAGGAGACCAAGGCTTCCAGGCCGCCTGCGGCAAGCGCCAGGGAAGAACGCTCTCCCAGGGAAGGTCGTCCGCCCCGGGAGGATCGCGCCGCCCGTGAAGATTCATCGGCGCGCGAAGCGGTTAAGGTCCGCACCGGAACGCTTGACCTTTTGCCGGACGGTTTTGGCTTTCTGCGCACCAAGGGATACGTTCAGAGCGACAACGATATCTATGTGTCGCTTTCACAGATCCGCCGTTTCAGCCTGCGACGCGGTGATGAGGTCACGGGCCAGGTTCGCGAGCCCAAGGACAGCGAGAAATATAACGCCCTGCTCAAGATCGAGGCGGTTAATGGCCTCGAGCCCGAAGCAGCGCGTAACCGTCCCAATTTTGATGCGCTAACGCCACTGTTCCCCACCGACAGGCTGAGGTTGGAGACCAAACCGACCGAGATAGCTTCCCGGGTAATCGACCTGGTGGCGCCTATCGGCAAAGGACAGCGCGGGCTGATCGTTTCTCCGCCGAAAGCCGGTAAAACCACTATCCTCAAACAGATGGCCAACAGCATCGTCGAAAACAATCCGGATGTCTATCTGCTGGTATTGCTGGTAGACGAGCGTCCGGAAGAAGTTACCGATATGGAACGGTCGGTCAAGGGCGAAGTCGTCAGCTCCACCTTCGACCAACCGTCTGACAATCACGTACAGGTGGCCGAGCTGGTACTTGACCGCGTCAAGCGCCTGGTGGAATCAGGCCGCGACGTCGTCGTGCTGCTGGACAGCATCACCCGCCTGGCGCGCGCCTACAACCTGACGGCGCCGGCCAGTGGCCGAATCCTTTCCGGTGGTGTTGATTCCACGGCATTGTTCCCGCCCAAGAAGTTCTTTGGAGCCGCCCGTAACGTTGAGGAAGGCGGCTCACTGACCATTCTGGCTACGGCCCTGGTAGATACGGGCAGCCGCATGGATGAGGTTATCTTCGAGGAGTTCAAGGGAACCGGCAACATGGAGCTGCATCTCGACCGCAAGCTGGCCGACAAACGGATATTCCCGGCGATCGACATCGAGCGCTCTGGCACGCGTAAGGAAGAGCTGCTGATGGAGGATGCCGAAGCGATCCAGGTCTGGAAAGTGCGTAACGTTCTGCATGCCCTCGATCCTGGCGCCGCAATCGAGCTTCTAATCTCCAAGCTGCGGGATACCAAGACCAATGAGCAGTTCCTTAAGGAGATCGCGAAGAACTCGAGAGCTTAATCTCACCCAGGAAGCCAATAATTTGTTTAACGAAAAAGCCGGACCCTGGGGGCCCGGCTTTTTCGTCAGCTGGGATGAAAATTGAAAAACTCTCTTAGAATCTGGGATTAATAGCCGGCACACACGGACAACGCTTCAACTCTACAGCTTCCATCCAATCTCTGGCTTCGGCGGCGTTACGCAACTTGAGCCCGACCGCCTCCCCTGCCGGTCCCGTCATCATCGTCAGTACCGCGCTTGGGATAATCGAAACAGCTTCGATGCAGGCGGCACAGATAGCAGGCTCTGGCGAGATAGTCATTCCTGCGTGACATTTCGATATATGAGTCTCGGTATTTCCAGGCATTGCAACTGTTCCTTGCGAAAACTGACATTGCATGCCTCCCCCTTTTAGACCCACAAACAAACAAGGCCGCCCGGGGCGGCCATTACACTGTTACCCTAAAAATCGATCGGCAGGATATGGTCCTTTTGCAGCGCCGTGATGAATTTGTCCGCCTCTTCCTCCATGTTTTTCTTCTGCATGTTATCCAGCTCTTTCATAATCGATTCGCGGCCGAGCCGGGCGTTTTTCAGCAGCTCACGAACGGTCTCGCGATCCACCACCAGCTCGCGTTTGCAGAGGCAGTTCGGACACAGCATCAGAACTTTCCACTCCATATCGTTCATCTGGTAGCGTTCTACCGGATAGACCAGGCTGGACTTGCACAGTGGACAAGTCTGCAGTTCAATCTTTTTTCTTTGTAGTTCGGTCATGATTTCCTCAATGACGCTGTCGACGGATTCGTTTTCGTTGAAACATACCAGATCGATAACCTGCCCTTGGGCGAGGATAACTCGCTGGATAAAATACTCTTTGCTGTCTTTATAATGAAGCAATCAGTTAATTTTTTAGTTTTCATCGCCCCAACAAGACTTTACGTCTTTGCCCTAAAAGGTATAAGCCGGCGGGATGGAAGTGACCATCTTTGGTAGGTTGCTCCGCCCTGCCGTTAGCATTATCGGCAAGCCGGAATGTTACCTTAACTTGGGCCTGACGAGGCTATGAAATGGGTCAAATCGGGGCTTGGAATAGTTTGAACGGTGGTGTGAGGCGGATCGAAACTGTGCGTGGAGTGGCTTTAGCCGGAGCGTGGAATTGGCCGGCCGGGTGGGATATTTGTGGAGTAAAAAAGCGGCGGGCGGGTCTTGCGACCCGCCCGCCGTCACTGCTTATCGATCAGGCAGTAGCCTGTGCCGTATATTTACTACGAATGTGGCCCGCTCGGATCCCAGCCCGGAACCGCGACGCTGCACTGCCAGGTCGGACACTCGAAAGTAACATCCTTTAGGTTGTGGTGCTTGACCAGTAAGGGCTTTGTATAAGTCTCACGGGCCGTTTTTTTATCTGTCATTTGAGTTCTCCCGCAATCATGGTTGATATGATGTAGCTTCATGCATTTCATGGTTAGATCGGGTACGTGTAATGAGCACCGCTATCATCGACGGCGGAAGCGCTAATAGTGGCCTTGAAGCCCGCTGGTTGTGATCCCTCAGGACCAACACTGAAGGCGACGGATGTTACAGTATTGCTGCCGCCATTGATCGTGCCGAGGTCGGCGCCCCAACCAGATGCGCCCTGCGTAACTCCATTGGTGATGCCACTGGCGCCGGTCAGAGTTACATTGTTGGCGGCAGTCGAGCTATTGTTGGTGATGGTCAGCTTCACCGACAGAACACCATTGTGGTAACTGGCGAAGTCAGCCCAGTAAGCATACTTGGTGGCGACGCTCAGATCTGGCCTTGCGGGCGTGCAGGTCGTGAAAGTAAACGTACCGCTACCGCTGCCGTGATTGGCCGTGGAAGCGTTGTCATCTACGAAGACCTCAACCAAATGTGGACCGTATTTGATGCCAGCCGGCGTCGGGCAGCTGACGCCTGTGGCTGTCGCGGTGCAGCCACCAACCATCATGCCGTCAACATGGACCATGACCGATGCGGCATTGATGCCGCTGGCCAGATTCGCAGACAGAGCGCCAGTGGGCAACGGGTCCGTGTACGAGGCTGAAATGGTCGTGGCATCGGCCGTGACTCCGCTGACAGCGGGAGCGACATCATCCACTACCGTGTAGTGTTTCCGGGTATCCGGAGCCCCGGGAGTGGCCCCGTAGTCACTGCTCTGGTTATTGACATTGTCCTTGATCAGGACCGAAAGCGTATTGTCTCCCAGGTGCAGCAAGCTTGCCCTGTTAGCCTGGCACGAGTAGTGAGTTGGATTAGTAGTCGGGGTTTTTGTACAGGACGAGCCAGCGATCATCGCGCCCATGCCGCCACCTGGCGGAAAGCTGTCATTGATGTGATTCATGGGCGACCAGCCACTCGAGGGATCCGCGTCGGCGATATCGTAATCGAAGCGCAAGGCGCTCGAATCATTCGTACTGGCGCTATTGAGATGAGAGGTGTAAATGGTGCTGCCGTCAGCGGGCGACAGGTTCGAATACGTCGGCGCCAGGATATCGACGACCACGGTAAAGGTGGAACCGTTTACCGTCTTGTTGCCGGCCACGTCCCAAACGTAAACATGGAGTGTATGCGTGCCTGCGCTCATAAGGGCCGCGGGAGCATTACATTCGACATGCGTTGTGGATTGAACGGGGCAATCCATCAGCATGAACCCATCGCCAATACCCGTGCCGTCAAGGTGCACCATGACGCTGCTTGCATCGACGCCACTGCCGCCAACTTCGTCGCTATAATCGGCTTTGATCACGTAGGGTGCGGCTGTTTTGCTTCCGTTATTATAGTACCTGGTCGAGTCGCCATTGGTGAAGACCGTGCTACCATCAGCCGGAGTGACGCTGGAGACTACCGGAGCAGTTGTATCTCCGGCTGCGACTGCCGTGGCCGTAACGGCTATCGCCATCACTACGCCAATCAATAAATAATACTTCAGCTTTCTAATTCCCATGTTACCCTTCCTCCTAGTGTCAACATTCATACGCGTGATGCGGTTGGATCCGATTTCACGCAGTCAGACTCATCTGGTGTGGAACTGGAATAAACGGTGTTGGTTTTGCGAGAGGCTAATCCCATCCAGCCCGCCAACAGGAAAGTGACGATGCCCAGGACGATCAGCAATGGTTTGGCGCCATGGTTGCAGGGGTCGTCCGGATTCATGCAGATGGGCAGTATTACCGGTGTGATCGTGACGGCGACCGCAACGCCGGCAAGCACAACTGATAGCATGCGTCTGCTCTCCCGCTCCCTGGAAAGCATCAGGGTTATCCCGATGAGGACGATCAACGCCCCCAGAATGTAGGAAGCGACGGCGGTGTAATGACAAAGCATGTAAGCGGTCTTGCCATTTCCGAGCTGCATGAAAATGCCGCTAAATTCGCATACCGGGAACAGGAAGCGCGGGGTGGCGGCTACGAGGGCGCCTAAAACAATAACTCCGGCGCCGGTGCTCATCCTCGTAGACTTTTTCATCAATCCTCCTTCCACGTGGTTACTGGGTTTATCTCCTTTTACAGCAAGCCGCGTGCCAACATGGGACAAAATCCTTAAGAAAATAAATGGGTGAAATAGCTGGGGTTTTGTGAGACAAGCGGAGTGCGATTGGGTAGCGGCCGCGTAGATTGAGGAAAGAGCGGGCTACTTGTAAGGTTTTGCCACGACTACTGTGGGAAATGCCACGGTTGGTGTGTGAAAACAAGGAGCTGTGTGAAAACAAGGAGCGTCAGGTCGGCGCTGAGGCCGGTTACGACATACCGTCCACGGCAATTCCTTCGCCCAGCCCGCAATCGGCGCAGTTGATCTCGACTCTCTTGCCGGAAATGCTTCCCAGGTCGATGGCCTGGGAACTCTGGCGCGAGATTGTGAAATATTCGTTATCCGGATTGCCGGGATCTCGCAACAATTCATCCCCGATTTTGATCTCCAGGCGGAGATCCCTGTCATTGGCATTGCCGGCATGGATCGTGGAGGGCCCGCTGCCACCCTGGGGGAAATTTGCCAGCGTGGCTGAGCCGCTGCCGCCACTGGGCTCAAAACTGTACTTGCTGCCCAACCTTGAAAGGCCGGTCGCGAGGGTCTCATGGACCGAGCCGCCGTCATTGCTCTGGAGCGAGGCCACCAGAGGCTGATTATTTGTGGAAGCGATTCGCACAGGACCGCCCGAGGCATCTTTCAGCTGCGTTCTCGCCGCGGCGCCGGGAGCGATGGCATAGTGCCACTTGAGCGATTCGGGATTTCCGGGATCGCCGATGTACACATCTACTGCGGCTTCCTGGGTACCGGCGTTGCCGATTGCGAGTGAGGAATCACTTTGGCCCGGCGGCTGGGTCTCATACCATGGCAGGATCAATGTCGACTCCAGCGCCTCCTCCGGCAGGGCTTCGGTTTCGCTAACCGAGTTCTGTCCGGTAATGCGGTTTTTTACCTGTAACGGCTGGCCGGTGGGGCAGACAATCTTTACCGGGCCGCCGGTCGTTTCCGGTAACTGGACAGTCGAGACGCCGCCTTCAGCAATTTTCCCTTGCCATTTACTGGCGCCGCCGATCAGCACGTTGACCGAGGCTTCGCCTGCTCCTTGATTCTGCAACATGATTTCATTCTTCAGAATGCCACCGGCTGGGCCGGAGTCATACCAGGGAAGGTAATAGACATTGGGAAACGCCTGGAAACCGGCGATCAACCAGTTTCCCGAACCGATGCCGGGGAGAGAACCGTAGCTCATCCAGTAACCTGTTGGGGAAATCACCCGTGTGGTCGTGATTACCGGCGCCGGCCTTTGCGGTATCTGAGCCTGTGGGGCAACAAAGGTCCAGGCGGTTGTCTGCTGGCCACCGGCAATATCCGCGACAATCAATTGCACGTTATGAGAGCCCGCGGAAAATGCTTCCTCCGGTGTGTAGGTTATGTTGCCGCCGGTTAATACAGCGGAGCCGGTCTGGTTAATACCGTCGATGGTCAGGCTGATGGATGACTGGTCGATACCGCTGCCATCGTCGGTAAAGGCCGCCGAAATCGTTGGCCGCGCTGTAGCGGTTGTGCCTGTGGGCGCCATTGCCTCGATCAAGGGAGCGATGGAATCAACGGAAAAACTCCAGTCACTGTGGCCGGTATGTCCGCCGGTGTCACTAACGCTGATATGGACGGTGTGCAATCCCTCCGAAAGCTCTGGCAATGATGGCGTATAGCTAACCCGGTCGGTCTGTCGGTCCGCCGACGTGCTGACATCTTCTCCATCAACCATAATGCTGATTGATGACGTGTCGATCGGTATGGAGCCTACCTGCTGGAAATCGGCTTTTATCTCCGGCGAGCAGATAGTCTGCCAGCTGTCGGCGGCGGGCGTCTGGCCGCTGACGCCGACTGAAGCCGTATCGACAGTGAAGCTCCAGTTCTTTGTGGCCCGGTGACCGATCAGGTCGGAGACTTCGACCTGTACCCCATGAACTCCCGCGGCCAGGCTGCTGGCGGGGCAGGAAACGCCGTCCGCGGTTATCGTGCAGCCGGTTGCTTCGGCGCCGTCCAGTTTGACTGAAGCCGAGGCTGGGTCGACACCCGCACCGGCGCCGTCGCTGAATGTCGAGGTGATGGTTGTGTTAAGTGAGTTGATCGTGCCAGTGGGCAGAGAATTGGAGATCACAGGGGCGGTCGTATCCACGTTGATATGCCACATGACATTACTGCAGTTGTAAAGGTTGTCGCAAATGAAAGCCTGAATTTTGTGCGTGCCATCGGACAGTCCGGTTTTATTGCAGGAAATACCTGTATCGCTAATGGAGCAGCCATTCTGGTGTACGTTGTCGATGTGAATCATGGCTGTGCTTTGCTTGATGCCGACCGAAGGTGCGGGGTCGTAGTAGTTGGCGCTCAGGGTTACCGACGAGTCTGTAATTGAGTAATCCGTGGGTGTTAGGCCATAAATCACGGGGGCAGTCGAATCCGCGGCAGGCACCGGCATGTTGAAGCTTTTTGCGGCCGGCGATATACCGGCAGGCTGTACGCCAACACTGGAGGCAGGCGCAGCAGCGTCTGCTACAGCTGCAATCGGAGCCGGATTCGGAGTTGGGGACATACCGCTGCCTTCCGAACCAGACTGTGCCGAGGCGTTACTTCCGTAAACATCCCGGGCGGCGCTTCCTGAGACCGCCAGCAGAGTGGCCGGTGAAACAGCGGTCACCAGGAGCGACGCCAGCACCAGGGCGAGAGCCGCGGTTCTCAGATTTGAACGCTTGTGAAAGATTTTCATCATTGTGGCGGCCAGGGACAGCAAGGCGGCCATCCTGGAGGCGGACCTGAGTCTGTTGAGGATCCGCCTGAAGCAGATGTGGATGTACTCGAACCGCCGCTGGTATAGACATAGCCCCGATAGCTCGAGCCGCTGGTTTCAGCAGATGCGGCTCCCTGGGACTTAAAGCTCAGGGTCATCGTTAGCGGAGCCTCGAGAAAGCTGCCGTCGGCGCCGTTGGCCCTGTTCAGTTTTATGGTGTAATCGCCGCTTCGGTCCAGACCGGAGCTGGTGATGATGATCTTCTGTTTTTCTACGGAGACAGTCGCATCCGGAACGGTGGTTTCCAGTGCCGCCTTGACTGCCTCGATGTCGGCGAAAGCGGTATTGGCGTCCAGTTCGATGGTAATGGGGCCGCCGTTATCCTCCACCTTGCCATAGAGAGACAGCGGCTTCACCACGGTAGCGCGGACCTCTTTGGCTTCCAGCTTCGCTGAATCCGCAGCGGTGGCCATAATCTTGAAAAGATGGGTGGCTCCCTGCTTCAGGGAGACCGTGGGAGGCAGGGTGGCAATCTTCGGATCGGCCGGGTCGATGGTGAGTTCGACGCCGTCGCTGCCGTCCAGGGCCATGGCCGCCTGGGTGACTGGTTTGTTAAACGAGAACGCCAGGGTTGCCTGGGGCGGGATGCTGGCCCCCGGAGTGTAACGGATGCCGTCGACGGTCATGGCTTCGACTACAACCGGCGAGACAGTGTCAAAACTGGAACTGAACTCACGAGTAACTCCCAGAGGTGATGTTACTTTGGTCTCCACCCTGATCTGCTGACCTGGCTTAAGATTGAAGTCACGGGCGAGGTCGCCGGTGTCGAGGTTGTACTCAACCGCAAGGGGTTTGTCGTCAGCGTATATCTCGATCTTGCTGATGGTGGCCAGCGGTGAAGAGCTGATGGAAACCGGTTGCCCCAGAAGGATGCCGGTCTGGGCATTCGCGGGGCTGATGGATACTGTCGGAATCGCAAGCCAGCCGCAAATGATCAGGACAAAGGCGCCGGCGCTGGTGAGGAAAACGTTTCGTAAGGTTTTATTTTTTCCTGTCATGTTCTGGGCCATGAGATTCCCGGCGAAGTCCCCAGTGACTCCGCCGGGAAACTTTTTAATCAAACTGCTCATCCTATTAGCTCAGGTTCCGTCCGGACCGGCTGATATCTTCTGATTATCAGCAGATCTGCCAAGCAGGAGGTAACGCCGTGAATGGGCCCAAGACACTGATAGAGTTTATGGAAATGT
>JAJYOG010000001.1 GCA_021785935.1 Actinomycetes bacterium | reverse complement strand
GGCTTCCTGGCACATCTCACCGCCACAGTCATGGCAACTACCTCCTCGATTATTGACAGCATCAGCCATCAGTTCGAGAGTGAGGCGGCTAATCCTGTTTTGAGATAGTTACTTAGACCGCCGTGTATCCTGCACCTCCCGTTGCGTGGCTGTTCTTCTCCCGGTAGCCAAACCGCCGCCATCATGCAGGGCGTACCCTTGCGCGTCATCGCGCCACAGCGCGGCCTATCGCTCTTTGGCGGCCTTGCCTGTAGTCTTGGGTAGTTCTTTCTCATGCAGCGAAGAAACCCTGTAATAGCACGCTGTGCGACTTCGTAGTCATGGCGACGTATCGCATCATCGATCTCATTCTGTAGCTGTTCCAGTTGGGACAGTCGAGACATTTAAACACCTGCCTTCCAAACCCCATGACATATGCGCACACGCGCGCGCTATCCCGGTTGGGATGTCCGAACTTCCGCTCATGAACCAGCCTTTGTTATATCGTCGAGTCATGCCGCCTATCCTTTCGGTATGACTCAAACAAACTGAGCGCCAACTTCTCCCGGCTATTGATCACAGCCTGGAGTGTATTCATATCCTCAGTGAAGTAAGCGACGTGTAGATCGTCTTCCACCTGTAACCAACGGCGGTCAGTATCCAAGTCGAAACCGTGAGGCCATGCCTGGGCGATTCGCCGGGAGGATTCGAGTAGCAGTGTGTCGGCGTCCTCCTGAGTGTGTGCGCCATGCCTGGCGCACAGAAAAGGCCGTCAGAGTCGACGGCCTTAACACTTTCCGGAAGTAAGTTATGCTTTGCTTTACTATACGACTCGCCTCAGTTGCTGCCCTTCTTCGTCGGTCAGTTGCTGAATGAACATTTCGACCAGCGCAGGATCAAACTGGGTTCCTGCCGCTTTACGAAGTTCATCCTTTGTAGTACTGATTGACAATGCCTTGCAGTAAGGGCGATCACTACGCATCGCCCGGTACGCATCCAGGATGCCTACGATGCGCGCCATAAGCGGTATCTCCTCACCATGGAGGCCTTCCGGATAACCCTTGCCATCCCATCTTTCATGGTGATACAAAACTGCCGTAATCAGGTCCTTGACCGTGTTGGCTTCCTGCAGGATCTGCTCGCCCATCTGGGGATGCTGGCGCAGTATTTCCAGCTCTTCCGGCAGCAGATGATCGGTTTTCTGAAGTATCTTTTTCGGTATGCCTATTTTTCCGATGTCATGAAGCTTGGTGGCAAGTATCAGCGCCTCGACCTGATCCTCGCTAAAGTCCAGCTCCCTGGCGATGGCAGTCGCGGCCCGGGAGAGGTTGTTGATGTCGTGCTCCGGATATTGATCTCTCACATCGACGGCATTGGCGAGTACGCGGATAGTCTGAAATCCCGCCCCTTCCAGCCTGCTGTTCAGATTGTTGAGATCGTCGCTGCTTAACTCCGCGTCCGAAAGATCCCTGAAGTACGCGACCCGGTTTCGGCCCTGGCGCTTGGCAAACAGAAGAGCGCCATCCGCCGCGGCGATCAGGCTGGTGTTGTCAGTGGCGCATACGGGAAAATCTGCAACCCCAAGGCTCGCGCCAGTCTGATGCTCCGGGAGATTGACCTCCATGTACAGGCTTTCGATTCTTGCGCGCAGCCTGTCGGCCGCTTTCATGGCGTTGGCGGCCGTGATTTCCGGCATTATGACGACAAATTCCTCGCCACCATACCTGGCGACATAATCGACGTCCCGGCACTCCTCCATCAGTATGCGGCCGACATTTTTCAGCACCGTATCTCCCTTTTGATGGCCGAAATTGTCATTGACCTGCTTGAAGAAATCCAGATCTATCATGATCAGGGAGAGGGGGCGTTCATAACGCCTGGCCCGGTCGATTTCATGATGCAGGTACCGCTGGAAATGACCATGGTTCTTAAGCCCTGTAAGCCCGTCGGTATTCGCCATTTCCTTGGCTTTTTTATGATGCTCTTCAAGCTCCGCGTATTGGCCCTGCAGCTTGCCGTGAGCTTCGCCGAGCATGTCCTCGTTTTCGCGAAGAGCCCACATAAGGCTGTAAAAATTCTCGCTTATTTCACTCACAGGATTATGGGCCAGTGCTTCCATGTAAATAACGCATTTTGAGCAACTGCCAAGTTTCTGGGCAAACTTGCCCTGAACCTCACCGCGACAGTAAGTTCCGGCAATCAACCAGCAGCGAGCATGCTTTTTCCCATGAACCGGGCAAGCGTCCTTATCGCAATTCTTCACTTCCCAGCAGGTGGGGATGTAATCGTCTTCAAAGGAGACATCCCAGGTTTTATCAATGATGGCCTGCTGTGTCAGAACTGTAAAACGTTGTTTAGCTTCTTCCAGAACCTCGGCATGCCGTCCGATCAGCAGGGCTACGGTACCCAGCAGAAGCGGAGCCAGTATCAGATGCACTCTTTGCCACTCAATACCTAAGGCAGGGTCGATTACAAATACGGCCGTGGACGCGTATACTACACCTATCAGTGCTCCGACAATTCCGTAAATTATTGATTTTCTGAATATCCTTGCGCCCATAATGGATTTGCCTCCTGAAGTAGATATATATGCCTTCGGCCACAGGAAAGTATTATTGATTTATTGTCCTGGCTTCAGTTCACCTTAATGCGGCAACTTTGCTGATTGTTTATCGGAGGGGGTACTGAGGTAAATTTCGGATGAGTTATCGATGGGGGGCCATTTTTCTGGCCGGCTGTCTTATACGACCCGAAAACTGCAATTAACTACGTGGGTATTCTCCGGAAATATTTAAGCAGCTCGAACCAGGCGATACTGATTGATCCGGCCACAAAACAGGCTGCGAGGTCAATCGGCCGCAACTTTTCGAAAAGGAAAAGGCTTTTGAAAAAGGGCACGTAGAGAACGATCCCCAGAAAAACGGCGACGCTTCCGAGCAGCAACCAGAGAGAGCGATTGGGCGATCGCAGGGTGGCAATCAGCGTACGCGACCAGGAACGATTGGTCATGATCAGACCCAGGTTGGCGAAGATGAGTGTGGTGAAGGTCATGGCCCGGATCGTCCCCTCCCCATAACCGCGATATTTCGAAAGAACGAGGACCGCCAGAACGATCGCCAGGACGCTCACTCCCTGCAGTACGCTCAGCGATATGGTGCGCCAGCCAAAAAGCGGTTCCTCAGCGTCTCGCGGCGGCCGGCTCATGACATTCGCCTCCTCGGGCTCGGCCTCGAACACGACGGAGCAGGCAGGATCAATGATCAGCTCCAGGAAGACAATATGAACCGGGAACAGGACCAGCGGCCATTCCATCAGCACCGGAATCAGCGTCAGGCCGACGATAGGCACGTGCACGGCAAAAATAAAAGCCATGGCCTTCCTGATGTTATCGTAGATTCGCCGCCCCAGCCTGACGGCGCGCACGATCGATGAGAAGTCATCGTCGAGCAACACCAGTGCCGAAGCTTCGCGGGCAACGTCCGTGCCGCGGCCGCCCATGGCGATACCAATATTGGCGGCTTTAAGGGCGGGAGAATCGTTGACACCGTCACCGGTCATGGCGACGATCTCGCCATTGGCTTTAAGCGCCTCGACGATACGCAGCTTCTGTTCCGGCACGACGCGCGCGAAGATGTTGGTGGCGCCTATCCGCGCCGCAAGCTCCCCTTCGCTCATCCCGTCAAGCTCGGGACCGGTAATGACGCCGTCGCCTGCCTTCAGACCGATCCTGCCGGCGATGTTAAGGGCCGTCCCCGCATAATCTCCGGTGATCATGATGACGCGCACACCCGCTCGGTAGCACTCCTCGATGGCCCGCGGCACCATCGGCCTGATCGGGTCGGAAAGACCCAGTAATCCCAGAAACTCAAAATCGAAATCATGCTGCTGCTCGGGAAGCTCATCAGATAACGCCGCTTGGCTAAACCGCGCCCGGGCGGCGCCTAACACGCGCAACCCTTCCTCCGCCATCCGGCCGATCCATTCCTCCATGTCACTAAACTGCGATTCATCAAAATGGCAGAGGTCGGCGATCGCTTCCGGAGCGCCCTTGGCGGCGATCATATATTCATCGCCTGCGGGAGACTGCCAGACATGTGACAAGGCCAGCAGGTGCTCGGAAAGAGGATAGGAATGAATCAGCTCCCAGTTGTTATGCAGATGCTCGGTGCGGGCAAGCTTCAGCTCTCCCAATTGACGAATCGCCTTTTCCATGGGATCGAAGGGGTCCTTCTGGCTTGCCAGAATCCCATACTCGATCAGCTCATGAAATTCATCGGGCAATTGTTGCTCCGCCATCGGGCCGTCGCCGATGTCGAGGGAGGAGCCGCTGGTAAACAGCTTGCCGACAGCCATCTGGTTGAGCGTCAGGGTGCCGGTTTTATCCACGGCGAGTGCCGTTGCCGCACCCAGCGTCTCAATCGCCGTCGTGCGGCGGGTTAGCACATGGCTGCGTGAAATCCTCCAGGCGCCCAGCGCCAGAAAAACCGTAAGCACAACCGGAAATTCTTCAGGCAGTGTTGCCATGGCCAGGGTTACCCCTGCCAGGAAGCCACCGAGCCAATCACCCCGTGTGGCTCCATATATCACTGCCACCAGCACGCAGAGCGACAGTCCCAGGATAGCCAGATCGCGCACAAGCTTTCTGGTTTCCTTCTGCAGCTGGGTATCCTCAGGCTCGACCGATTCGAGGGCCTTGCCGATCAGCCCCATCTCCGTATTGCCGCCGACGGCGACGACAGTGGCAACCCCCTGGCCGCCGACTACCAGGGTCCCCGAAAAAATAAACGGCTGATCGTCGCCGCCAGGCCTTCCCATCTCGGCCTCGTTCTCACCTTCTGCTTTATTAACCGGGATTGATTCTCCGGTCAGCAGTGACTCGTCAATGGAAAGATTGACGCAAGAAGACAGAACAGCGTCGGCGGGAACCCTGTCTCCTTCATTAATGACAAGCGTGTCGCCCCGCACCACTTCGCGTCCGGCAATACGCTCCAGTTTGCCGCTGCGAATGACAAGTGCTCTTGGGCTCGACAGATCTCGAAGGGCTTCAAGAGCGTGTTCGGTCTTTCTTTCCTGATAGAAGGTAATGCCCATGATCACGAACACGAAAAGGAGCAGAAGCAGGGCTTCCTCCAGATCTCCCAGAAGAAGATAAAGCGTTCCCGCGGCTATCAGGAGCAGGAACATCGGCTCGCGAACCACTTCGAGCGCGATCGCCAGTAATCCGCGCCGGCTGCCAGAAGGCAGTTCGTTATATCCCTCTGCTGCCAGCCGGGAAGCGGCTTCTTCATCCGAAAGACCCGGGATAGAAGCTATATCCGGAGCTTTAATTACGGTTCCTTTTATCCAGGGCGTTGCGATCCGGCTTTTTCATTTTCTAACCTTATCTGATTTTACGCCGAAGGTGCCATTTACAATTCCCGGCCGCTGCGGGTCAAGAACCTGCCACGCGGAAGAATAAACGACAAGAACCTGGGGAAGAACATCGCCACGATGCCTGAAACAGGACCACTTCATACAGTACGAAAGCACGTCAACCGTAATCTCCATGGCATGGATCGCCTGGAGCTGTGGCTTATTACCGCCATTGGCGCCATCTTCGTCGTGCGGCTTTTCCTGGAGATAACAGGCTACCCCTCAATGGGCGGCAAGTCTCTGCATGTAGCCCATGTGCTTTGGGGAGGCCTGCTGATGGCGGTCGGGATGATCATCCTCTTCATCTTTCTGGGCAGGACGCTACAATCTCTGGGAGTACTGGCCGGCGGTATCGGCTTTGGACTTTTCGTCGACGAAGTAGGCAAGTTCGTCACCCGGGACAACAATTATTTCTTCCAGCCTTCTGTGGCGATCATGTACACCGTATTTGTTGTCCTTTACGTGGTAGCCCGGTGGGTCTTGACCTCGACGAGATATTCGGAAACCGAATACCTCGTTAATGCCATCAACGAATTGAAAGAGGTACCCATAGGCAGGGTGACTGAGGATGAAAAAAAGGTCATCCTGTTCTCGCTGGAAAAAAGCGGCTCAAAGGATCAGCTAGCGGCAGGATTAAAGGATGTTGTCATTCACATCGACACCACAGCCGCTTCCCGCACCGGATTATTTGTCCATATACGCGACGGGTTTTACCAATGGTACCGCAGGCTGACCGCGCACAGCTGGTTTTCGAAAGCCGTGGCCGGTTTCTTTATTTTGCAGGTGCTTGGCTCGGCGAGCATTGTCCTCGCGCTCCTGTTCGATGAGGGAGAGATGATGGCGGAACTGGAGAATTTTGGATTTTCGGACTGGGCGGTTCTGGCTTCGAATACCATTTGCGCCATTTTCATCACCTGGGGAGTCCTGCGCTTGCGCCGCTCGCGGCTGGAAGCCTACAAGATGTTCGAACGCTCGCTGCTGGTCCAGATCTTCATAGGCGAGGTATTTCTTTTCTACAGCGATGAATTCTGGGCCATCCCCGGCTTTATTTTTTACCTGCTGCTGCTCATCGCCATACGTTTCATGATGCAAAGGGAGAAAGCCGAGTTCATAGGCGCCGCAATTGCATCTTAAAGACCGATCTACTAGGATGCCTCCTAATGATACGGGGCAACCGGGGAGTTAACGAATTGAGGATTGTTATATGAAAGTCCTCTTGGTACAACCACCACAATTCGGCAAGCCCGGCTTTAACAAGATCGCCTTGGTGGAGCCGCTGGGATTGGAAATGGTCGCTGGCGCTCTTCTCCCCGATAACGAGGTTCGCATCCAGGACATGCGCATCGATCCGAACCTCGAAGAGGCCATCGCCGATTTCAAACCTGAAGCGCTCGGCATCAGCTGCTGTTTCACAATCGATGTCTATCGAACCCGCCGCATTGCCCGGACCGCCAAGTCGTGTGGCGTGCCCTTTGTTTTCGTTGGCGGGCTGCACGCATCCCTGAATCCACCCGATTTTAACGACCAGGCTATCGACTGCGTCGTAATCGGTGAAGGGGAAACAGGCGGCCGGGACCTCATTAATGCCCTGAAAAGCAACGCCGATCTGCATGACGTCCCCGGCCTGGTGATAAATGAGAATGAGACCCAGACCTTCACCGGGCAACGTGAAAGAACCGTGAACCTCGATGAGCTGCCCTTACCGGCACGCCAGCTTCTGCCACAAAAAAGGCGTCACCGCTACTTTTTCAACTTCTGGAAACCTTTGGCTACCATCGAAACCGCACGAGGCTGCCCCCACCGCTGCAACTTCTGCAGCGTCTGGACCTTTTTCCAGGGACGCTGCGCGACCAAGAGCCCGGAGCGGGTCGCCGATGAACTGGCCGGCCTCGAGGAAAAATACGTTCTGATCACTGATGATAACTTTCTGCTGAGCGTGAAGCGGGCGGCGAAGATCGCCGAGGTACTCAAGGAGCGTGGTATCGAGAAGTCGTATTCCTTCCAGGCGCGCAGTGATACGATTGTCAAACACCCGGAGCTCATCACTCAATGGCGAGAAATCGGCCTTTCGCACGTCTTTATCGGTTTCGAGAGCCTCGACGAGAAAGAACTGAAGGCAGTCAACAAAAAGAACACCGTCGAGGCCAACGAAGAGGCGCTTCAGCTTGTCCAGGGAATGGGAATCGCTGTAACCAGCGCTTTCATCGTCAATCCGGAATACGGCCACAGGGAGTTCGCGAGGCTGCGGGAATATGTAACCAGCCGCCACATCTCCGTGCCGCAGTTCACGGTGCTGACGCCGCTGCCCGGCACCGATCTTTTCAGGGAGATTGAGAACAAGATCCTGACAAAGAACTATGAGCTTTACGACTTTTTACATTCGGTTTTGCCGACCAAGCTCGAGCCGGGTGAATTCTACAAGGAATTCGCCAGCCTCTATGGAGCCGCCTACATCAACTCGGGTGTTCTTAAGCATCGTGCTTGGCGCTTGATAGTCGGGATTGCCACCAGGCGCCTCTCCCTGGGGCATTTGCGGCGAATCCTGGTCTCAGCGCGCGAGTTTGCCGATGGGTCCAACTACCTCAAACAATTTAAGAACGCGTCGGCCCGGAATGCCGGCAAGACCAGTTAACCCAGAAACGCCGACGTGACCTTACCCGAACCCGCGGAACAAAACATGGATGAAGTTGTTGACGCTCTACGAGCGGAAAAACGCGTCCTCATCACCTGCCACGTGAAACCTGACGGAGACGCCCTGGGATGCCTCATCGCCCTGCACCGCGCCATGCAGCAGCTAGGAGCGGACAGTGTCATGTACCTGGCCGATACGGAGGCCATAGCGCCGGAATTCAGCTGGCTTGGAGGCCTTGGGGAAGCCATCATCGGCAGCCCCCCGGATGACGCGGCGGCACGGACCTTGGTTACGGTTGATTGCGGCAGCGCCGAACGCATCGGCAACGAAGTATTGGTAGAAAAGGCGCCACGCACAATCAATATTGACCATCATGCTGACAACACCCGGTTCGGCGATATCAACCTGGTAATGGGCGCCTCCAGCTCGACGGCGGAGATCCTCTATTCAATCCTGAATAAACTGGGAGTGGAGATCACAACCGAAATCGGCGAAGCCCTTTATACCGGCATCCTTGTCGATAGCGGCCGCTTCCAGTACTCCTCAGCATCGGCCCAGACATTCCGGGTTGCCGCCGAGCTCATTAGCGGCGGCGTTGACCATGCGGCTATCTTCCACCATGTTTACGAAACTGTTCCGCTCGCAAAAACCAGGCTCCTCTGCCGCCTGCTCACCAACATGACCATTGCTTGCGATGGAAAGTTGGCGATCGGCGTCATCGGCAGAAATGATTTTGAGTTGGCCGGAGCCGGCAATGGTCTCACCGAAGGATTGGTGGACAATCTCCGGGCAATTGAGGGCGTCCAGGTGGCGGCGCTCATTTACGCCCGTCCGGCGGGCGCCCTGGAACCCGGACAGAAGAATCGGAATGAACCACTATATCGCGTCAGCCTGCGTTCCTCGTCCGAGACCTTGGACGTACAGCGGATTGCCAAGGCCAAAAGCGGAGGCGGCCATCGACAAGCTGCCGGCTTCACGGCGGCAGGTGAGACCCCGGAACAGATAATTGCCTACCTGACGGAGAGTGTCTCCGGAATCATCTGTCAGGATTAAAATCAAACAGGCGGGGGTATGAAGCACTTGCCTTCTCCAGTCTGGCTGGAGAAACCCGCCAATAAGCAAACTTGTGAGGCCTTTTGAAAATCGCGATGCTGGCTCCTCCCTGGATCAAGATCCCGCCGGCGGGGTATGGCGGAATTGAATGGGTGGTGCATTATTTAACCGATGAACTCGTGGATCGCGGCCACGATGTTACCCTCTTTGCCACCGGTGATTCCACAACCAACGCAACGCTTTCGGCGACATTCGACAAACAGATGCCTGACCGTATCGGAGAAACCGTATTCGATGTGCAGCAGGTATCAACGTGCTTCCGGCGCGCGGCTGAATTCGATGTCATTCATGACCATAGCGGCTTTGCGGCGGTCGCCTTTGCCGGGTTCCTCCAAACTCCTGTCATTCATACGCTTCACGGCCCGTTTACGCCGGTTACATGTGGTTTCTACCAGACATTCCGGGATTCGGCGCATTTCGTCAGCATCAGCGATTACCAGAGAAGCTGCTGCCCCGACCTGCGGCACGCGGGCACTGTGTACAATCCGATAGACATAAATAGTTGGCCGTATCGTGACAAGGAAGAAAAGGGTGACTACCTGCTGGCCTTCGGGCGGCTGTGCGCGGACAAGGGCTTCCACACGGCAATCGAAGTCGCCAAAAGAACAGGTGAGAAACTGGTTATCGCCGGCGCAATCCAGCCCCAGTCCCGTGATTACTATGAAAACGTCGTCAGACCGCAGGTCGACGGCGAGCAGATTACCTTTGTCGGCGAAGTAAACCTGACGGAAAAATGGAACCTGTTTTCAAAAGCCAAGGCCTTTTTGTTCCCGATCCAGTGGCCGGAGCCGTTTGGCCTGGTCATGATCGAGGCCATGGCTGCCGGAACCCCTGTTATAGCCTTTCCGGAGGGCTCCGTTCCCGAAGTCGTAGCAGATGGGCGAACCGGATTTCTGGTAAAAGACACGGATGAGATGGTCGAGGCTTTGGGCATGCTGGACAGGATCAACCCGGCTGACTGCCGGGAATACGTACAAGAAAAATTTAGCGTCAGCAAGTGCGCTGATGGCTACGAAAATGTATACCAAGAGGTCGTCGCGAGATCGTCATGAATCCACCCCTGGCTGGCGTTCTTGTCAGCAGTAAAGCCTGTGCGCTATAATTGACCGCGGTTTCAGCCTCCCCGAGAGGCTTTTTTTAAGTAATGAAGGAACATCGACAAAGGCTATGGGTTTGATTCCAAAACGCGGGAAGCACTACAAAAAACCAGCGCTCTGGAAGAGAATCCTTAAATGGTCTCTTCTCTCTCTTCTGGTACTCATCCTTGCTGTCGGGATCGCCGGCTTCTTCTTTGTCTACCACACTCTGGGCAAGATCGGTCTCGATACTGAAGTTGTCTACGAAGCCAAGCAGCAGCTGGACATTCCCCTGCCGGACCAGCCCGAAAATATCCTGGTCATGGGCGCGGACGCCGATCCGGACGGCAGCAGCAAGCGGTCGGATACCATGATGCTCGTCCGGGTAAATCCCCAGAATGACTGCCTGTCGATCTTTTCTATCCCCCGCGATACCATCGTGGATATTCCCGGGGTCGGCCAGGACAAGATCAACGCCGCGTATGCAATCGGCGGAGTGCCCCTGGCTATCGATACGGTCCGTCAGCTCACCGGCCAACCGATTCACCATTTCGTTCTCCTCGACTACACCGGTTTCGAACAGGCGGTGGACGCCCTCGGAGGAGTATATGTGGACGTGGACAAACGCTACTTCAACGATAACAGCGACGCTCTTTGGGGCCAGACTTACGAACCTATCGACGTCTATCCGGGCTATCAGAAGCTTGGTGGCAAGGATGCGCTGGCCTACGTGCGTTTCCGTCATACCGACAGCGACTTTATGCGAATCTCCAGGCAACAGTTATTCATCAACGACGCCAAGTCGCAGTCGCTGAAATGGGGCAACCTGACGAAGATACCCGAATTGGCTGACGTATTCGCCAGCAATACGACCTCTGACATTGGACGCAGTGATCTGCTTTCCCTGACAAAATTTATCATGGGCCTCGACCGCAATCGCATCTACGAGGGTCAGGCTCCTGTAGATGAGAAAGCCGGCGGCCCGGCGGGTAGTTATATCGCGATCTCCAAGCAGGCGTTCCCGCAAGCCATCGAACAATTCGTTTCGCCTGTTTTTGACACACCGGCACCGCAGACACCTGGCGGTCCTGCTCCACCATCAATACCGTCCGACGCGACCAAAAAGCTCTCCATCTCGGTACTCAACGGCAGCGGCGTCGAAGGGGCGGCTGCTGTGGCGGCAAACCTGTTAACCGGGAAGGGCTGCACCTCAGTCGCAATCAGCGGCAACGCCAATAACGCCTACGATCAGAATCAGATTTACTTCAGCGCCGGCAACCAGCCCGCAGCCGACGAGCTGGCAACTTTACTAAAGCCTGCCCAGGTTTCGCCGATGCCTACTGGCCTGACGACCAAGGCCCAGATCCTGATAGCGGTCGGCAGCAGCTTCGGCGGGCAGTTGACGGAAAAGCAGCCCGAGGTTAAGGCGGCTTTGAACTTCGAGCAGAATTCGGAGACTGGAAAACTCAGATGGCAGGCGGCAGCGCTACAGCTTCCCTTCCAGCTGGAAAAACCGGCCAGCTTCCCGGCGGAGTTCGATTACGTGGACTTCCATACTTATGAGATCGACACGGATGACGGTCCCCGGCCCGCATTGAAAGTCGTGGCCACAAATGAGACCGGTGATAGTTGGGGCATAATGGAAACAACATTTACAAACGCTCCACTGCTGGAGAAGCCGACTCTCGAGCGCGAGATCTCCGGCAAGAATTACAAGTTTTTCTATGCAAGCGATAAGCTCAGATACCTCGCCTGGCAGGACGGCGATGTGGTCTACTGGATAAGCAACTCGTTGAGAAACTCGCTTAGTGAGGACACAATGGTGCAGCTGGCTGTTTCATTCAAGACAATATGAGCGCCGCCGGAAAAACATCGGTTGGCATGATCGGCATCGGCTATGTTGGCCTGGTGACAGGAACGTGCCTGTCCGAACTCGGGCACAATGTCGTCTGCATGGACATCGACGCCGAGAAGATCGCCGCCCTGAAAGACGGTCAGATCCCGATCTACGAGCCCGGCCTGCCGGAGCTGATCGAGAAGAACAAAGAGCGCCTGACTTTCACTACAGCGCTGGAAGATATTTTCAATAACTGTGAGCTTGTTTTCATCGCTGTCGACACGCCGCCAACTTTTACCGGGGACGCCGATCTAAGCCGGGTCTTCGCGGTGATGTCATCCCTGCCCGGCCTGGCGACCGGCCACCACACTCTAGTGATGAAAAGCACGGTGCCAGTCGGTACCGGCAACAAGATCAGCTCGGAGCTGGTTCGCCAGGATATCGGTAATATCGATTATGTTTCCAATCCCGAATTTCTGCGTGAGGGTTCCGCTATCGGTGATTTTCTGAACCCGGATCGTGTCGTCATCGGTTCCCGCGATCAAGAGGCCGGTGAAAAGGTGGCCGCGCTCTATAAATCCTTGAAAGCCCCGATTCTCAAGACGAACATTCCCACAGCTGAGATGATCAAATACGCTTCAAATGCTTTCCTGGCGACCAAGATTTCGTTCATCAATGAGATCGCCAACGTCTGCGAGGAAGTCGGTGCGGATGTTACCACCGTTGCGGAAGGCATGGGCTACGATCAGCGTATCGGTGAATGCTTCCTCAACGCCGGCATCGGTTTCGGCGGCTCCTGTTTCCCAAAGGACGTAACAGCACTGAAACAGCTGGCTGGAAACTCCGGCTATCATTTCCAGCTCCTTACAGCCGTGATCGAAGTCAACGAATTGCAGAAGCGGCGGGTGGTAAACAAGCTGCAGAAGCACCTTGGGACCCTGACGGACAAAACTATCGCCCTGCTTGGGCTCGCCTTCAAACCCAATACCAGCGATCTGCGCGAGGCATCCTCAATCGTGCTGGCGTCCCGTCTGCTGGGTGACGGCGCCCTGGTCAAGGCTTATGACCCGATAGCCATCCCTTACGCCGCCAAGGCCGTCCGGGGGATCCTGCTGTGCGACAACATTCTCTCGGCCGTGAAGGATAGCGACGCCGTCGTGCTGGTCACTGAATGGGACGAATTTTCAGACCTGCCCCTGGCGGAGATGAAGAAACTGATGAAGCGCCCCCTCATCATCGACGGCCGCAACTTCCTCGATCCCCAGACAGTCCGGGATGCCGGTTTCACTTACGAGGGAATCGGCCGCAACTAGCTCAATACAGTTAGTTTCACCTTTTCCCACTTTGGTTACACTATTTGTATGGTTTTATCCCTCAAGAATGAACTCAAGCAGGCGCTGCTCGACGGCGATTACGAACAAATCGCGAAACGGGCAAGCAACGACAAACGCACTTTCGGCAAGCTGATCGCGCTGGCGTATGACAAGGACGGTCTCCTCTGCTGGCGCGCCATCGAGGCAATGGGAGCCGCGGCAGCCGCTGTTTCCCGGACCGACCAGTCAAAAGTTCGTAATGTTGTCCAACGGATCCTCTGGTCGGCGCGCGAAGAATCCGGAGGTATGGGCTGGAGCGCTCCCGAGCTGTTGGCCGAGATTGTGATCGCCGCGCCCCAGCAATTTGCGGACATCCCGCCCATAATCGTTTCGCTCCATTCCGAGGACGAAGAGAAGGTATTTCTTAAGGGCGTGCTTAGGGCTATTGGCAGAATGGGCGAAGCCGGCATCACTGATATCGCCGGGAGCGAAGAGATAGTCAGAAATTCACTGCGCCATCACGATCCCGCGGTCCGGGGATTGGCGATCTGGGCGGCCGCTAGATCCAGGATCAGCGCCGTAGACGTAATCAGCGCAATGACCTCCGATAACCAGGAGTTAACGATTTACCAGAACGGGGAACTGGTGCGGCGAAGTCTCGGCGATCTGGCGCGCGAAGCGCTGGCGGCCTAGAAACACTGTGACTTAAAACTTTATTGAGCCTCCACGAACAACCGTACCGGGATAAATCCTGATATGGTTTGTGAGGATATTATCCTCTCCCACCTCAGCGTCTTCGCCAATAATGGCGCCACCCGACACGATTGTGCCGGCACCGACGTGAGCGCCCTTGGCGACAATGCTGCGGCGAACGACCACGTTTTCTTCCAGCGTGCAGCCTTTCTGCAGAACTGATTCTTCAACGACGCTATCCGCAGCAATGGTGCAGCCTGGTCCCACCACAGCCATGCGGCCTACTCGCGCCCCGGCCTTGATGGTACAGCCCTCGCCGATAATCACCGGCGGTACCAGTTTGGCCCCGGTCTCGAGATGCACCTGACCCTGCAGACAGACAAAATCCTGGTCCAGGCATTCGGAGATGTTAGTCTCGACATTTTTTTCCAGAATGTCATAGTGAGCCTGCAAGTACTTCTCCGGCGTGCCAATGTCCATCCAGTATGAGTCACTGCGATAGCCGCACAGACCCTTGCCCACGATTCTGGGAAACACGCCCCGCTCGAAGGAATACTCAACCCCGGCTGGAATCATGTCGAAGACTTCGCTCTTTAGAATATAAGTGCCGGCGTTGATGAGATTGGTGTCGATCTGATCCCAGCTGGGTTTTTCCAGAAACCCAAGAACCTCGCCGCTTTCACTGGTGCGCACCAGTCCGTAAGCAGTCGGATCTTCAACTGGAGTCAGCGCGATGGTGCCGGTCGCCTGTTTCTCATGATGGAAGGCAATCAAGCCCCCGAGATCGAGATCGGTGAGGATGTCCCCGTTAAGCACCAGGAAATCGCCATCGCGCACATACTCTTCCACATTCTTGACGGCTCCAGCAGTCCCCAGGGGACGGTCCTCGGTAACATAGGTCACCTTGAGACCAAAATCCTCGCCATCGCCAAAAAATGCCTTGATTCCATCCGGCAGATAACCCATGGAGAAAACCACCTCTCCGATGCCATGATTACGCAGACGCTCAAGTACGTAAGAAACGAATGGCCTGTTAGCCAAAGGCACCATTGGCTTGGGCGTGCCTAAAGTGAGTGGGCGCAATCTGGTTCCTTGTCCACCAACGAGTATAACCGCTTTCAAAAGACCTCCTTGCGGTGATGAAAGCTTCGTGACAAATAGGCGCCCGGCGGTTTATCCAGCCCCGGCCGCGGCGGCCTTTCAAGATTAGACAGCATCATTCGCCGTGTCAAACTTGCGCTCGCCGCAACCCGAATCAGGCGACGGCGTAATCCAGATAGCGCTTCCAGGAACGATGGATCTCACTTACGGCCAGGTAGATAAAGGCGAGAGGCTCGGGAGGACTCGGACGCGTTCTCAGCCGCATGTTTGCCTCCGAAGGCAGGCGATTGCCCTTGCGGGAATTGCAGGGAGCACACGAAGTTACGATATTCTCCCAAGTGCAGCCTCCGCCGCGGCTTTTGGGAATAATGTGATCGATAGTGAGGTGCGTCTGTGACCCGCAGTATTGACAGCGATGGTTATCGCGGGCCAGAACCGCTCTGCGGGAAACGCGCCGGCGATCGCTCCGCGGCACCCGCACGTAATAGCTCAGCTTGATCACATTGGAAAGCTCGAACGTATTCTCGGCAGAGTGGAATATCCGGCCAGACATCTCAACCGCCTCAGCCTTCTGCTTGAGCATGAGCACGATGGCCCTGCGGGCGGTGCAGACGTTGAGCGGTTCGTAGGTGGCATTTAGCACCAGGACCTTGTCGCTCATAGGGTCAGCATTCCTTTACGCGGCAAAACTAACTGAAAAAATTGTAATCCCCGCCGCTAAAAGTATCAAGAAGATCCCGTGAATCCAGCCACAGGGGTGATGCGCCAGGCGCCGGGATAGAACGCGGCGCACCGGTCATAGTGTTAGAATCAGGGCATGGGCGACCCAAATCTGTTTAACCTGCAAAATGAGGATGTTCCCGGTCAACCCCGTGAAAATGCGCCGCTCGCGCACCGGGTGCGGCCCTCCACGCTGGACGAGTTCGCGGGTCAGGGAGATATACTCGCGCCGGGAAGCACCTTACGCCGGGCGATCGAGGCCGACCGTCTGCCCTCAATGATTTTCTTTGGTCCCCCGGGAACCGGCAAGACCAGTCTGGCGATGATAATCGCCTCCCAGACGAAGGCAAATTTCCGTCAGGTTAGCGCCGTCAGCTCAGGCGTCGCGGATTTGCGCAAGGTTTTCGCCGAAGCTGAGGACGAGCAGAAATACAGGGGACACAATACTATTCTGTTTGTTGACGAAATCCATCGCTTTAGCAAAGCCCAGCAGGATGCGCTCCTGCCGGTTGTCGAGAGCGGCGTTGTCACCCTGATCGGCGCCACAACCGAGAATCCGTATTTCGAGGTGATCGGGCCGCTCATTTCCCGTTGTGAACTCTACGAATTCCTCCACCTTTCAGTCGATGAAGTCAGGCAGTTGGTCGCACATGCGCTCGCCGACAAGGATCGGGGCCTGGGAAAATCCGACCTCGAAATGGATAGGGAGGGTCTTGAGTCGATTGCCAGGGCCAGTGGCGGAGACGCCCGGGCAGCGCTGATCATTCTTGAAACCGCGGCGGATATGGTACCGGTTGGCCATACCGGCTTGATCCCACAGGACATTATTGAAGAGGCCATACACCGCAAGCCCGTTTTTTACCAAAAGGGCGGCGATCTCCATTATGACGCCATCTCTGCTTTTATCAAAAGCATGCGCGGCAGCGATCCCGACGCCGCCATTTATTGGCTGGCGGTGATGCTTACGGGTGGTGAAGATCCCAAGTTCATTGCCCGCAGGATGGTCATCTTCGCCTCAGAGGACATAGGCAACTCCGATCCCCAGGCTCTGATGGTTGCAACATCAGTGTCGCGGGCGGTGGAATTCGTCGGATTGCCCGAATGCCAGCTTAACCTCGCTCAGGGCGTTACTTATCTGGCCCTGGCGCCCAAGAGCAACGCGTCATACCGGGCGGTGAGCAAGGCGATGAAGGATGTTGAGGAGGAGGGAACCCGGCGGCCGCCCAAACATCTGCGTGACTCGCATTATCCAGGAGCTAAAAAGCTTGATCACGGGACTGGCTACAAGTATCCCCATAGTTTCCCCGGAGCCGCCGTCGAGCAGGATTACATGCCTCCTGGTGTAAAAAAACGGGTTTATTATCAGCCATCGGACCGGGGGTTTGAGAAAGAGCTGACTCGGAGAATTAATGAATTGGGTAAGATGGTCAAGAAATCGCCGGAAGAATGATTAATTATGGATTCGTGAAGGCAGTCTTTTTCCGATATCCTTCCATTCGTCCGACACAGATAATAAGCTTTTGTCCAATTAAATAACTTTGAAGGGATGATCCTAATGGCAAGACTATCCCGTTTACTACTGGGTGGAGCTATCGGCGCCGGACTTGCGTATCTGTTTTCGCGCAAGGAAGTGAGGCGCCGCCTATTGGGTGGAGGCCGGAAACAACTCACGTCCGGATACGAACAAGAAGCAGGCATGCCCGCGGCCGCTTATGAGCCCATGCCGGCGGCTTCAGAAGCAGCTGAAACCGTTGACCTCGAAGCGAAAATCGAAGAGACGAAACGGCAGATAGCGGAACAGCTGGAAGAACCCTTTACTCCTCCCGCTGATTTCATGGAGACCACCCCTGTGGAAGAAGCCGTAATAGTCGAAGATGTTGCGGTCGAAGAAGCTGCCGCTGAAGAAGCTGCCGCTGCCGAGTCCGCTGAGGCTGCCGAGGCCGCTGCCGAGGCTGTCGTTCAAGAACCCGTCGTTGAGGAAGTTGAAGTATGGGAGAGAACTGTCAGGGAAACTCCCGCAAAGGAAGTAGCCATAGATGAGGCCTCCGCTGAAGAGGCTCCCGTTGTTGAGTCGACCATTGAAGAAACTATTGTCGAGGAGGACGAGACCGCTCCCCCCGTGTCAGAGCCGGATGAATTTGCCGCCCTGAGCACTCCCGTGCAGGGAGAGCCAACTGTTGAATCTGAACCCTCGGCCGTCGAAGAGATCACAACCGCCGCTCCCGGCCCAGCTCCCTCGGAAATAGACCGTGAGGAAATGCGCCGCCGTATCGATGAAACGCGCGCCCGGCTCAAAGCCAAAGCATTTGACGCCATGGTGAGCGGCGAAACCTTTATCGCTCCGGAGCCCGAAGAGGGCAGCTCCACGAAAAAACCGGATGCCGGCGTCGAGATCGACGAGGACGTCGAGCAAAAGATCGACCAGTCCCTCAAAGAAGAGACATAGCGCCAGCAGGTTCTGTTATCTGTCAGGCCTGTCTGCGGCTAGCGGCTGATCGAGCGGCCGCCGAAAAAGGTTCTGCAGTTCCGGCCAGCTGACCTCGCCGCGCCCCTCAACTACTTCGAGAAATCCTTTGACCTTGGCGTCGAGGTTATCGATGTGGTGAAGGACCAGCGCCTCAGCACTCTGAGGTTTTTTAGGAGCCCCCCATTCCAGCTCCCCATGATGACTGATTATGGTGTGTAGCAGCTCAAGCTCCTTATCTCGCGGAAAGTTCTCCAGCTCCCGAATTTTGTCCTCTACCAGCCTCTGACCGAGAAGCACATGTCCGAGCAACCTTCCCTCGCGGCTGTAACGGAGGCGGCCCTCGTAATGAAATTCCTCCACCTTGCCAACATCATGTAGAAGCGCAGCTGTGATCAGCATGTCGCCGTTGAGCCGAGGGTGCTGCAAGACAACATGCTGGCAAAGTGTGGCTACAGAGATCGTATGCTCGATCAGACCGCCGAGATAGGCGTGATGCGATGCGGCGTCACCGGGGGCTTGTTCAAACCGGCGCACAAAATCTTCGTCGGTAAAAAAGGAGTTAAGCAAGCGTGAATAGTCAGGATCGAAAATTTCGCTGATGAAATATTCGAGGTAGCCCTCTAGTTCCTCAATGTTGCGATATGAGTTAGGGACAAAGGCGCGTTGGTCAATCCCTTCCGATGCGGCCGGCTCAAGAGATTTGATGTTTAGCTGCAATCCTTGACGGTAGGTGACGACGTTACCTCGCACCCGAACGAATCGGTCCGGCGCCAGCCACGGCGTCAGTGCTTCGATTCCCTCCCACACCCGAGCCTCGATCGTACCGCTGCGATCGCTTAATCCCAGCGCCAGGAATTCCCTGCCGGTTTTTGCGGCGCCACGGCGTATTCCCCGCAAATAAAGGACTTCGTCGACTAAGCTTCCCTCATGCAAATCTTCAATATACCGGCGACCGACCATAACCGGGATGTTATCACACGCCCCGGTCGTCAAAGCCGTTAAGTGCAGGGCTTGAGTATCCGGATCTCCTGCCGATAGAACTGCCGATAGTAAGGGTTACAAAAGTCACGGCACAGGGTATCAGGCCGGGACTGGCTTACGGAAAACTGATTTTAGGGCAATTCTTCATGCTTAATCCTCATGAATTAATATTTTTCCCTGGCGGGAGTCGCACCGGTTTCCTCCGGTTTGGCTTGCCGCTCGTGCTGGTGTCGGTCCTGGTTTTGATCATATTCTCAGCTACCGCGCCCGACGGACAGAGTGCGGTATCCGGATCCCACTGGCTGGACGACGCCAAGCCGATGGCCTCTTTTCTTTTTACCAATGAAGACATGTTGAACAAGATGCAGTCCGACCTGGGCCTTACAGCGCAACAGAAGGACGCAGTGCGAGAGGCAGGCAAGAATGAAGCCGCCGCCCTGGCCGATCTCAAGAATAAATCCGATGGCATAGTCGATCGCGAAGATCTGACCCTGAACGAGAAACAAACCGCTATCGCCGAAATGAGCTATAACGAACAGCTGCGCACCATTGTCAGCGATTCGCGCACCCGCATCGAGGCCGTGCTGTCGGAAAGCCAGAAATCGGCTCTGGCTTCATGGGTGGATCAAAATGAACGTGAGCAACGGCAGCAGTTTGTCCAGACGGCAAACGCAGCTGCGGGCGGTGCGGCTGGATCGACGGGCTACCGCGTTTACGCTACCCAGTATTATTCCAACTTTGGTGCGAGCAGCGTTGACGTCGCCGTACCTGACAAATATGTCAAATTTGCGAGTCTGGGTTGGGAATATCATGACGGATACCCTGCCGGGCCCAACTACTCGGTCAACCTCAGCTACAACGGAAATCAGCTCAACAATGTCCAGGTCAAGGATTGTGGACCCTGGAATATCGACGACAACTACTGGAATGATGCCGGCGGCTCGAGGCCCAGGCGATTGTTCTCAGGCCTTGCAAACGGTCTCCCTGAAGCCCAGGCAGCATTTTTTGACGGCTATAACGGCGGCAAGGACCAGTTCGGCCGCGCTGTCTCCAACCCTGCCGGAATCGACCTGTCGCCGCAGGCGGGCGTTCAGGTGGGACTGGGTTATCTGGTCAGCGGCTGGATCAATGTTAACTTTAATTGGGAGGCTCCCGGAATCCCCATAATCGGCGGCATCCGCATGAAATATGACCAGCTTGGCGGCGCACCGGGAGGTCCCCGGAACGCCGAGTATGACGTTCCTGGTGGCCGGGCGCAGGATTTCGCCTACGGAAGACTGATCTGGAATCGGGCCAGCGGGCAGGTTTTTTGGGTGCAGGGCGCGATCCTGGCCCGGTACGATGAGTTAGGCGGACCGGGAGGAAGTCTGGGCTATCCCCTTACGGACGAGATTGGCGTCGCGGGGGGCAGGGCTACTTATTTTCAGGGCGCGCGACTCTACTGGTCCGCCGGAACCGGCACCCATTTCATCCTCGGGGGCATTCTTGCCAGATATGTACAGCAGGGCGGCCCTGACGTAATTGGACTTCCTGTTACAGATGAATACGACATTCCCGGGGGTCGGGCGCAAAATTTTCCCACCAGCCGCATCTGCTGGTCGATATGGACGGACGCCCACCTGATTACCGGCGCCATTCTCGTCAAATTCGATCAGCTCGGCGGGCTCCCGGCCATGGGTTTACCGACGACGGATGAAATCGATGTGCCCGGCAAGCCCGGCGCCCGCATGAGTGATTTTCAAAGAGGCCGGATCTACTGGTCGGCGGGTACCGATTCTCACCTCGTTGTCGGGGCAATCCGGTCCAAATATTTTGACACCGGCGAGGCCGCGGCTCTGGGCTTGCCGACATCCGATGAAACCGACGTTGCCGGCAAGCCCGGCGCCCGCATGAACACTTTTGAATACGGCAATATTTACTGGTCGATGCAAACCGGCGCCAATAATCTGGTCGGCGCCATTCTGTGGAAGTACGAAAATATGGGTGGAGCTTCGTCCTTCGGTCTTCCTGTTTCCGACGAGTATGGCGTTGCCGGCGGCCGCGCTTCGAACCTGCAGGTTGGACGCATTTACTGGTCGGCGGCCACCGATGCTCATCATGTCTTCGGGGGGATCATGTCCAAGTACGATCAGCTGGGCGGTCCCGGGAGCCTGGGATTTCCTACGTCTGATGAATCAGATGTCCCCGGCAAGCGGGGCGCCCGCATGAGCGCCTTCCAGGGGGGAAGAATTTACTGGTCGATGTGGACCGGCGCCAATAGCGTGATCGGCGGTATTCTCACCAAGTACGACCAGCTGGGCGGGCCGGCATCGTTAGGGCTTCCGGTCACGGATGAATCCGGTGTTCCCGGAAGGCCGGATGCGCGGATGAATTCTTTCGAAGTCGGAAGGATTTACTGGTCGATGCCGACCGGCGCTCACCATGTACTCGGTGGCATTATGGCCCAGTACCTGATGACCGGGGGGGCTGGTGGAAGCTTTGGATTGCCGGTTACGGACGAATTCGATATCCCCGGAGGCAGGCAAAGCAGCTTCCAGGGTGGCCATATTACCTGGGACAGCGCTAGCGGAGCGCTAAGAACGTATTCGAACTAGACCGCGGGAGCGGGGACAAATGGGTTGGCGCCCAAATCCCGGCTCCGCTCGCTTGAGCCCTCGAAATTAAGCGGTCCGCGAAACATGACAGTGCCGCAGTCGATGCAAACACCGCTAAAATCTCCCGACGGCAGGGGAACCGCCGTTCCACACCACGAACATGCAAGCTCCGTGGCTTTGGGTCTGCGAAATCTGATCATCTTGGACATGCTGTTTACCTGCATAAATACCTTCCTTTCCGATAGACGTATCTTCCATAAGAAGTCGTGGTTCCCTTATTTTCTCCGCGCTCCTTTGTTATCCTCTAGAAGAATCACGTTTTGATATGCGAAAGGAGGCATTGATGCAACAGGCAGAACTTACTTCACATAAGATTTCCTGCGGTCATTGCAAGATGACCGTGGAGAGCGCTGGCCGCTCTCTCGAGGGAGTAGAATCGATTACAGCCAATCCGGAAACCAAGAAGGTCGAGGTTTCCTACGATGAAAATAAGGTAACTCTCGATGAGATCAAGCGGGTAATCGAAGAGGCTGGATACCCGGTTGACTAGTCGCCGGCGCGGAACTAGCCGCCGGATTTGGGACTAGTCGCCGGCGCGAAAAATGATCACGCGGCGAAATGGCTCTCTGCCCTCGCTGCTGGTCTCCAGGCCTTCGCGATCCTGCAGGTGAATATGGATTATGCGGCGCTCGGCGGCGCTCATGGGTTTCATCTCATACTCCAGCTTGCCCTTCATAACCTCGCTGGCGGCACGGTCGGCTAGCGACCGGAGCACTTCTTCCCTGCGATCCCGATAGTCCTCGGCGTCGATGATAACCCGTTTACGATCTTCCAGACCGCGGTAGACAATGATGTTGGCGAGATACTGAACCGCATCGAGCGTCGACCCGTGGCGTCCGATAAAGAGGCCCAGATCGTCGCCAACCAGATCGGCCTTAAGCTCTTCTCCCGTATCGCTGACGTTGACGGATGTTCCCAGGCCCAGGGAAGCAGCGACCTTCTCCAGCAGCTCGCTGAGGCGGGCCTCAGCCTCGGGAGACGGCGGTGCATAGGAGTCGCCGGAGCCGGGGGTCGTATCCGCGGCATCCTTCCCGGCGCTGGCGACGAAGTCTTCCCGGAGATTACCGATGTCCTTGAATCTGGCTTCCACCCTGGCGACAGCCGAACCCATTCCTAAAAAGCCCTTGGCGCCCTCAGAGATGACGGTAAACTCTACCTGGTCCCATTCACAGGGGCCGGCTATGTCTTCCAGATTGGCAAATGCTTCAGTCTCGGCTTCGGCCAGGGTTTTACCCTCTCCTTCAGCCGTCAGTTCATCGCCGTTTCTTTTTTGGTTTTCCTCCAACGGGTTTTCCTCCACCTTTGCCTCCGGTCTTTTTAGCCGGGGGAGCCTGTTCAATAACAGCCGCACCGGCTGTAACCGCGGGGGCTTCCTCCCTGCTCTCCTTGGCGTGGATAATGCGTTTGACTACAAGCTGCTGTCCGATGGTCCATAAATTCGTAGTAACCCAGTAGATAAGCACACCTGCGGGGAAGTTCCCGAAGAAGAAGAAGATGCCGATGCCGAGTGGCATCAGGATCATCATGATCTTCTGGGATTTATCAACCGCCGTGGTCAGAAGCAGGCTGGATACCAACTGGGTCGCCATGTAGACAAGCACCAGCGCCTGGCTCGAAGAGTTGATATTGCTGATCCAGAGAAAAGCATGGTCGTCGACGAACGGCTGCTTGCTGATCATGTAATAGAGCGAGAAAAAAATGGGCATCTGCAGCAGCAGCGGCAAACAGGAACCAAAGGGATTGACCTTGTTCTCACGATAGAACTTCATCATTTCTTCGTTGAGCTTCTGCTTGTCGTCCTTATACTTCGCCTGCAGCTCCTTGATCTTGGGCTGGAGCTTTTGCATGGCGCGCATGGAGGTGTACTGCTTGACGGTCAGCGGAATGAGGATCATCCGCACGATAATGGTCAGTATGATGATGGATACAGCCCAGGAGACACCGAGATTGTTGTGAATTCCCTCGAGAAGCGATCGCAGGGGATCGATGATGAAGCTTAGCCGGTCATACATGGGATTGTTCCCTCACGTGATCGTGGCTGGCGCAAGCGGAACGCTTCCTTACCGGATCATGACCGCCATGGGAGAAAGGATTGCACCTGAGCAGGCGCCAGACGGACAACGCCGCACCACGAAATAGTCCCCATTCGCGAAACGCCTGGATGGAGTACTCGGAGCAGCTTGGATAATACTTGCAGCGTTGAGGGATAAGCGGCGATACGAGCCTCCTGTAGAGGCTGATCACCGCAATCAGTATCTGTTTCAAATCAGTCTGTTTCCTGTATCAGATTCGCCCGCCGGAAAAGGTCGGTTATCATCTCAATAACCTCCTCGTGCCGGCTCTTCTCCATAAAATCCGGCAGCCCGTGACGAGCGATAATTACATAATCATAGTTGTTGGCAACCCTGTCCTCTAAATCCCGGAATATTTCCTTAAGGACCCGCTTGACCTGGTTGCGCACCACGGCGCCCCCAACCTTCTTCGAAACCGATACTCCCAGTCTGGAGATGTCCTCTCCACCTGAAATGCGTTCGAAATAATAGAGCACCGCGTGCCTCCCGGCAACCGATTTTCCCTGGCGGTATACGCGCTGAAAATCGGCCGACCGTGTCAGCCGGTGTTTTTTATCCACCGTAGCCGTGGCGGATCCTAAGCCGATAGCCTCTTCCTGCCCTTGGCGCGCCTGCGCTTGATGACACGTCGACCGGCCTTCGTGCTCATTCTTACACGAAAGCCGTGAGTTTTCTTTCGCTTCCTAGTATTTGGCTGATATGTCCGCTTCACGAAATCATCCTTTTTCGGGTAGACCGACCATGTAGTATACAGTCAGATTTTCACTAAAGTCAACAAACTCTGGCAGAGCCGCCTGGCCCAAGTCAGCGCAGTTGTGGATTATGTGGATAACTCTCGGAAACCGCACTGTTAATAGCGTTTCAATGGTTGACAATCGTTCGTCTCGAAAATCTGACAAAAAAAGTCGACTAGCCCATTTTACAACAAAAAGCCTGCAAATATGGATATCTCCATTTGGACAGTTTTGATTGCCAACAAACCGATGATGTGTCGCCGGGACTGTCGACAGCTTCACGGCCCAAAACTTCCTGTAAAAATGGTTTTCCACAAACAGAACCATCTTTTTATATTTGATTGGTATCCTTTGAGATCCTCAAAAAGGAGAGCAGATGTGCTTCATAAGGGTAGTGGCGCATAGAAAAAGACCGCTATTTACAGGTAGGATTCGCTTCGAAAGCTAAGGAAGCGATTCTCCGCCACAATCAGGTGGTCAATAACCTCAATGCCCAGCAGGCGGCCGGCTTCCACCAGACGCTGGGTTAGATTTAGATCCTCCTGACTGGGAGTGACATCCCCCGAGGGATGATTATGCACCAGAACCACAGCCGCAGCCGAGTTGGCAATCGCCGGACGAAAGACCTCACGGGGATGAACAATGTTGGCGTTGAGACTGCCGATGGAAACGGTCTCTTCATGAATGATGACATTTCGGGCGTTGAGGTAGAGAACAAGGAAGTGCTCCCGTTTGGCGGACCTGATTCGCACCGCTGCCCGGCAGGCATCGCGAGGTGAGCGGATTGGCCCCTGGCCTCCCTCCGGCATAAGCAGGCGGCGCGCCAACTCGAGGGCCGCGGAAAGAAGGGACGCTTCCTGTTCGGCCAGTCCGCAATCGCGGCTCAACTCTTCGGCTGTGATCGGCGAAAGGGCCCGGCCGGCAAACAGCCCAAAGACCTGCTCGCTAAGGACAGTAACATCCTGCCCCGTTTGCTCCCGGCCCAACACCATGCCGACCAGCTCGTGGTCGCACAGCGCCGACGCCGGCGCGGCTTCGCGAGCCGTCAGGCCGCCATGGCCTTTCTGAGAATCTCCATACCGTGATAGGGACATAAGTTGACACGGAGTGGTTATGCGGGACTTGGTGAGGGGGACGTAATCCTACAAGGAGAAATAGTTGTTGTCAACCGGTTAGGTCGTTGCCGGCTGGGACTGGTCCGCGGCCGGAGCCTGATGGGCCATCTCGCGAAGGACGCGGATGCGCTCATCGATGGGCGGATGGGTATCGAAGAGGCCTCGCGACTTCTTCTCAAACTTCTTAATCGGCTGGGCGATGTACAGATGCGCTGTTGCCCGGTTGGCTACCTCCAGCACTTCCTGGTCATCGGAAATCTTCTGCAGGGCATTGGCCAAGCCGTTGGGATTTCGTGTCAGCTCCACCGCCGAGGCGTCGGCTAAATACTCGCGCTTGCGCGATATGGCCAGCTGCACCATTCGGGCGGCGATGGGAGCCAGAATGGCCAGCACCAGCGCCACCACTAGCATAATCACGCCGAGCATGCCGTTATTGTCACTGCTCGAACGCCTGCTGCCGCCGAAAAAGCTCCAGCGCAGGAAGAAATCGGCCATCAGCGCAATCGCTCCCACCATTACTCCCACAAGAGTGGCGAAGAGAATGTCGTAATTGCGCACGTGAGACATCTCGTGGGCGATGACACCCTGTAACTCTTCGCGGTTCATCTTGTCCAGGAGCCCCTGGGTAACCGCGATCGAAGAGTGCTGGGGGTCGCGGCCCGTAGCGAAGGCGTTTGGCGCCGAGTCATTGATGATGTAGACCGCCGGCACCGGGTTGCCCGACGCAATCGACATCTCCTCGACCACATTGAAAAGCTGAGGCGCGTCGTCGTGGGTAACCTGGCGGGCGCGACTCGTGGCCAGCGCAATTTTGTCTCCCCTGAAATAACTCGTCAGGCTCAAGACCACGGCTATCCCAACCGCGATTACGATGCCAAGCCAGTACGAATGGGTGGTAGCGAACCCGATGACAAAACCGAAGACGATCGTAAGCGCGGTCATGACCACGATCAGGATATAGGAAAGATGTTTGTTCTTGGATATCTGTTCGTACATATTCGCGGGATCCAGGATCCCGGATCAACCCGTTTCAGCAGGGCCGTGACTTTGGGTTTTGAGCCTAGCGCAGATTAACCTGCACGGGCTCTTTCTCTTCCTCGGGAGCTTCGAAGTATTCCCTCGCCTTGAAACCGAACGTACCGGCGATTACGTTGGAGGGAAAGGTCTGGACCCTGTTGTTGAATGACATGACCATATCATTGTAAAGCTGCCGCGCGAAAGCGATCTTGTTCTCGGTGGATGTCAGCTCTTCCTGAAGCTGAGAGACGTTCTGGTTTGCCTTGAGATCGGGATAATTCTCCGCGACAGCAAACAGGGACTTAAGCGCCCCGGATAGCATGTTCTCAGCCTTGGCCGAATCCGCCGGCCCCTGGGCCTGCATAGCTTCTGACCGGGCCTTGGTTACGTTCGTCAGCACTTCCTGCTCATAGGACATATAGTCCTTGACGACCTCGACCAGATTCGGAATGAGGTCATGCCGGCGCTTGAGCTGAACATCGATCTGCTTCCACGAATTATCAACCTTGTTCCTCGACCTCACCAACGTGTTGTAAAGGGCAACCATGCCCACCGCCAACACGACGACCACCGCGATAATTATTATCACCGCTATCATTGCGCCTCCTTCCGCCGGCATCCATGCCGGCAATTATTTATGACTGACTGGCCTCGGCCGCCGCTTCCAGCTCGGTCAAAACCTCATCCAGCTTCAGCCCGTGTGCTTTCACCATCTCCGCTATCGTCCGGGCGCCGCCACAGCAGGAATCCACTTTCAGCCGGTGAAAAACCGGTAGCGTCCAGGGATACCGATGGATTACGTCATTGATGACCATGTCGCTGGTTACCTTCTTTTCTGTCATTTCGTCCACACTCCTTTAATTGTAGCGCTTTGGACACCCTGGCAAGTGCCTTTTTGCCGGAGCCTCCAAGGATAGTATGCCCTATTGGCTTCCTTGCGACTACACGGGCTAGCCAATACAATGATATCCAGAATCAGCAGTTGCCAATGTGATATAAATCTGTTTTCCGAAGTCGAGGAGGTTTCCGATGGCCAGGTGCAAGCGATGCCGGAGGTTTTTACTGGGAGTCGGTCTGGGGGCCGCCGCCGGCGTCATGTTGGCACCCAAGTCAGGCAGGGAGACCAGGCAGGAAATTTTTGGCGGGCAACTGGATATCTTCACCGAGCCCGGCACTGAAACATCCGTGCCCGTTGTCGAGGAACCTGAGTCCGCCGAGGCGCTTAAAGCCAAGATCGAGGAAACCCGGGTCAGGCTCAAGGCGGAAATAGAAGCCCAGCAGGAAGGCTAACCCGGCAGTAGCCTGTGCTCCGGCGCCGGGCTGATGAAATCAATTCGTTACAATTCCTCTCAAAGTACTTTCTGGCGCGCCATTCTCTTAGCGGCCGCGCTTGTTTTAACCGGCATCGCCTACATGCTGTTCGAGGCGCAGTGGTTGCGGCTGAGGCGCCGGCGCCTTGTTATTGCCGGCCTCCCCCCTGAGCTGGAAGGGCTCAAGCTCCTTCATATCAGCGACCTTCATGCCGGAGCTTTCGGCCCCGCGGCCCGGGCAATCAGCAAGCTGGACAAGGCATCCCGGCGTGCCGGCGCTGACATCGTCCTCTTTACCGGGGACATGACCGACAAGAAAAAAGATCTGCGGCCGATTCTGCCCCTGCTGGCTGAGATCGAATCCCGCTACGGCAAATTCGCGGTTCTCGGCAACCATGACCATGGCCTCAGGAAATCCATGACGCAGATAATTATCCGCCGAATTACCGGCAGGGGAATTCTGGGGCGGGATGACATCCCCAGTGAGGCCGTCGAGGCCACGGTGGCTCTCAACCGTGAGCTTCTGGCCCAGGCCGGTATCCGGCTGCTGGAAAATGAATGCGCTTCGCTCATGACTCGCGGCGGGACCATACAGGTTTGTGGTATCGACGATGTGCGATATGGTTATGCCGATTTCAAGGGCACAGCGCGGCAGCTGGATCGTGACGCCGGCCTGCACTTGCTCCTTTCCCACAGCCCGGATGCCGTTGAATGGATTCCCGGGGGCTTTTACGATCTGGTTCTGGCGGGGCATACACATGGCGGCCAGATTTGTGTCCCTCATCCCACCAAAGGGAAAATCCTCCTGTCTTCGTCCGGCTCCAATTTTGGCGCCGGTTTCTTCCATTTAAAGGGTTATACCATGCATGTATCGCCAGGAGTCGGGACTACTTTTCTTCCCTTCCGCCTGCTCTGCCGGCCGGAAATTACTTTGCTGGAGCTGGTTTCCGCCTGATCGGCCCAAGATTGGCTTTTCTCCCAGCCCCTCTGGCCGCTGGTAACACCTTTGGAACTCTCCAATAGCAAGCGCGTGTAAGTTATAATGTTTGGGTAATCGGGAAAAAGGTTTTTGTGCTAACCCCAGTAGGACGGACGGGATTATATTGTGATTTTCCAACTCCAGGAACTGGATAAAGCGGGTCTCAAGCTCCTCCCCATGGAGTGCCGCTCGTGTGGCTGGTGGCAAGGACATGATGACGGTTGGGCGACGGCATCGCAGGCCGATTCCTGGGCAGAAGCGGCCCTGGAGAGTTTCGGCGGCTGGGGCAAGCTGGCTATCGGCGATGACAGACTGCTGGGAATGATCCAGTACGGACCGGCGGGCCTGTTTGTCCGCTCGGGAGATTTTGCCTGCGGCCCGGTAAGCACCGATGCCGTCCTGCTTACCTGCAGTATTGTTACAGACTCAGTTCTGGGGTCAGTCCGGAAAAGCCTCGTAACCGCCGCCCTTGCTGAGCTCAAGGAACGCGAAGTCGAAACCGTCGAGGCGTTTTGTTATGAGGAGGGTGTTTCCGGCGAGGACTGCCGCCTCTTCAGCCAGGAGTTTCTGCGAGACTGCGGCTTCTACCCGGTGCGCACATCAAAGGGTCTGCAACTGATGAGATTCGAACTCGGCGGTGTGCAGCCCGCGAAAGCAGAGAAACAGAAATCACGCCGGCGCATCCTGGCACGAATCAAGGGCGCCTCACCCACCCCGGCTCCGGCTGCAATGTGCGAGTCGAGCAACGGTCACGCCGGCCGGTTACCCGTCTGCCCCTAGTTCGATGGGCAGCCCCTTCCGGCTCCCCTGGTTATACCCGCTCATCTTTCTTGTATTCCTGAGCTTATTTCTGATCCTTGGCCTTGCCGGCATCGACCATAGCTGCCTCGATGCGGCTGACAGCACCTACCTGGTGACATCCCGAGCCTTGGCTGACGGGCAGATGCCCTACCGCGATTTTCTGGTTGCCCACCCACCACTGCTGTTCCTGGTTGGCGCACCGCTGGCCAAACTTGGCGCCGGGGTACTGCCCTTCCGTATTTTTATTCTTCTGCTTATCGCGGGACTGGGCACCGCGGTCTGGCGACTCGCGTTCAGGATAACAGCCAATGGTAAACTGGCGGCTGTCGCCGGAGTGATTACGCTTTTTGCTCCCTTGGGGCTGTTCTTTTCCAAGTCCTATATCAACGATTACCTGGTGTCATTGCTCGTGGTGCTGGTCATTTTGCTGCTGATTGGCAACTCCCGTCTGGCGATGGCGGGGGCGGGCATCCTGTGTATCCTCGGGACGTTGACCAAACTGACTTTCCTGCCATTCCTGCTGGTCAGTGTGATTTACGTACTGATTTTCCGGCGCAAGCATTCCTGGATATTTATCCTGGTGGCTCTTGGCGGCTCCATTATTGCGGCTTTGGCTATGCAGATAATAACCGGAAGCGCTTATCTGAACGATATCCTGGGAGCCCAAACCAGCAAGGGTTTCAGCTTCGTTAACCTCTACGGCAGCCTCCACCGTATCTGGCAGATGGACTGGCCGCTCATGGTCCCAGCCTGGGCCGGCGCCTGGTTCGCCGGACGGGCGCTTTACCGGCGCGAGCAGCTTGGAGGACAACTCAAGGGAAGGCTTTTTCTGCTTGTCGGCTGGTTGCTGGCCGGCGTGGCTGTCTTGGGAACCCTGCCGGCCGAAGGTCACGATACCAATCTTTTCCTCCTGGCGGAGCCAGCCGTAGCGGTTCTTGCCGCCTGGGGAATCGTAGCTCTTGCCGAGCGCGGCGCTATCGTGCCAATTGTGTTTGTTGCTGTCTGGCTGGTCGTGGCGGTGCCGAACCTGGTAGACAAGAGCCGCGATTATTTCTTCCGCAGCAATGACAGTGACGTGGCCACGATCGTAGCCGAGACCCATAATCGCAGTACTGAATGCCAGCCGGTTCTTATTCCGGGGTGCTATGCCCTTGAAGCTGAACGGCCAGTCACCCTGGATTATTATGACCCGTTCCTCTGGGAGGAAAAATACAAGCGCGGTGACGAAAACGCGGTTGTCATGATGGACGGGTTGAGGCAGGACATCGACGCCGAAAAACTGCCGGTGGTCCTCTTTGCGGAAGGCCAGTTAACCGTGGATATTCTTCAGCCCGATCTTGACGAGCATTATCAGATCAATTACACCAGCATTAATTGGCCGCCGACGCGGCTCCGGGTTCCCAAAGAGGAGAGAGCTCCCGGCTGACAATAAGAAAGGCCGCCCGTGAGGCTGGCGCCATCCGTGAAGCAGCCCCTCGAACCGGTGTTACGAAGGCTCTTCTTCTTCTGTTGGTGTCACCGTAAAACCGGTCTGGGGTTCTTCTACCCGTAGCGGTTTACTGTAGACCTTGGCCTCCAGAACTGTCAGGCGCCGGTCGAGATCGTCTACATGATCGCGGGTAGCCACTCCCATGGCCCGAAGCGTCTCCTGGTAAGCATCGGAAGCTATCTCCTTGATATTGGCGCCCTCTTCCTGCGCGCGCCCGGAAGCCTCCTTGATGAAAGCCTGGCCCTCTTCCCTGGTCATCTGACCTCTTTTAACCAGCTCGTCGGTGAGTTCGTCGACTTTTTCCTTGGTAAGCGAGGCGGCTCCAACTCCCAGCAACAAAACCTTTTCCATGAGGTCGCTGATCACGTCATCCCCCTTCGATAGTTACATATCCGATTACTCATTCATCAAATGCGATCAGGCATCAGCCTTTTCTGTCATCTTTGCCTTGATATCGACAAACTGCGTCTCAATCCATTTCTGGATGTCATTATGTTTGACTGTTTCCCTTATCTTACCCGCCAGGCGGCTTTTTTCATCCTTTTCCATAGTCAGCGCCTCGTAGATGGCCTGTGCCTGGCTCTCCAGGTCGAAGGGATTGACCGACAGGCAGAAGTCGCCCAGCTCCTCATGGGCGCCTGTATTCTCCGACAGGATCAGCACGCCGTCATGCCGGTTGATGAGCCCGGCCTCCTTCGCAATCAGGTTCATACCGTCGTAGATCGCGTTCACCATCAGCACATCGAACTGCTTGTATGCGGCAACCGAACGCATGAAGTTGTCCTGCATACGCACGTCGATGGGCATCCAGTTGGCGGTGCCATGCTTGGTATTGATGACCTCCACAACGCGCATGATTTTTTCCCGGTAGGTATTGTATTCCTTGACATCCTCGCGGGATGGCTGCAGCAGCGCCAGGAACGTGATGCGCTGCTTGAATTCAGGATGCTCATCCAGGAAGAGGTCAAAAGCCTTAAAGCCACGAACGATATTCTTGGAGAGGTCCATTCGGTCCACTCGCAGAACGAGATACTCCCGGCGCATTTCTTCGATCCTCTTTTCTTCCTCAAGAACCGGTTCGCTTTCGGCCAGACGCTCAAAATCGGCGCAATCGATGGAGATCGGGTAAGCCCGAACCCAGACCTCCCGGCCATCCACAAAGACGGCCGCGCGCGCGTAATCGATTTCAACTTCCCCGCGCAAAAGCTCCTCGCAGCTCACGAGAAAATTGCGCACGTACCTTTGGGTATGAAAAGCAACAATATCGTTTGCCAAGAGGCCGCGTACGATCGCCTGACGGATATGCCGCGGCAAAACCCTCCAGGAATCCGATTGCGGCCAGGGGATGTGAATAAACTGGTGCAGAAAAACTTCTGGATGCCGCGCGCGCACGAGGCTGGGGCATGTATAAAGATGATAGTCGTGAAGCATGACCACCGGGCTCTCGTTATCGCGGGCGTCAAGCTCGTCGCAGACGGCGCCGGCAAACTCACGGTTTACAACCTGGTAGCCGTTCTCCCAGGCTTCGAACTCATTCCGCCTGATGTCGGGCACCACCGACAGGTCCCAGAGATAATGCTGGATGAACCAGATCAGGGGGTTGGCGATGATGTTGTAGAACTTGTTGTAGACCTCGGGGTCGGAGACAACGAAGCGAAGACCCAGCTGGTGGCCGTCATGTGTAACCGTAGTCCGGCCGCCGCCGACGCGAATGCTGATCTCGGTGTCCTCGGCGGTCATGGCGCTGGCAATCCAGGTGATCTCACAGGAAGCGGCAACGCCCAGGAGCGCGGTGACCAAACCGCCGCCGCCGCGGACGGTAATCAGCTCCCCGTTCCGGTCGCGCTTATACGAAATCGGACCCCGGTTTGAAACGAGGATCAGTTCGTTTTCAAAAGGACACTGCTCCATGCTTCCTCCCGGCCGGGTCCGGCGAAGGCCTATCCCTTGGCCTTCAACTCGGTGAACAGCTTCAGGTAATCTCTCAGCAGCCTCGGCGTCAGATAATTGGCGCGCACATGTTCCTTGCCCGTCCGCCCCATTTCTTTGGCTTTCTTGGGGTTATCCAGGAACCACATACATCTTTCCGCGCACTGTTCGACCGAATCCACCAGGTAGCCCGACTTGCCGTCAACGATCTGCGACGGAATGCCGCCGACGTTGCCGCCGATGGTTGGCTTGGCTTTCCAGAGAGCCTCACTAATGGTGAGGCCGAAACCCTCCCGGGTCGACTTCTGTATGATGACGTCAGCCCGCGACTGAAAGGCGTTGACCTCAAGATTACCTACGTTGTTTAGATTGGAAAGAATGAGCACATCGCTGTCATCGCCTGCATGCTCAACGGTTCTGGTAAAGAAGCTCCAGCCCTCGGGGTCATCGGTAGCCATCGAGCCAACCAGCGCCAGCCGCACCGATGCAAATTCCTTTTTGACGATCTTGTAAGCATCGATGACCCCCAGCGGATCTTTCCAGGGATCAAAACGGGAGATCTGCAACATCAAGGGCCGGTCCGGTTCGACGCCAAACTGGCTGACAACATAATCAGCATCCTCTGGTGAAAGAGCCATATTTTTGGTCGAGAGCGGATCGATAGCCGGGGCGATCACCTTGATTGGAATCTCCAGGCCTTTGAAAACATAATCCTTCAGAGTAAACAGGGCCGTGTCATAAAGCTGGATGTATGGCAAAAGGTACTGCGCGACTTCTTCGTTTGGTGTGGAAGTGTCGATGTGGCAACGCCAGATCCACTTGGCCCCCAGGTCACCCGCATAGTGGCGCAGCATCAGTGGCTGAGGATCGTGAACGACGATGAAGTCGAAGCCCTTGCCCAGCGATTCGCTGGTCATGCGGTTGTTATCCTCGTAGATCTTTTTTTGGGAATCGTCGAGGCCCAGGGCGTTACCCTGCAGGGCGTTATGGGTGATTTTGGTGCCTTCATAGAATTCCTGCTCCGCCATAATGATGCGCCATTCGGCATCGAGGCCGACGTCGCGCATCAGTGGCACCAGGGTATACAGGATCTCGGCGACGCCTCCGCCGAATGAGGTTGCGTTGATGTGGAGCACGCGGGCGCCCTTCAGCCCTTCCGCCAGCTCCCGAATCTCTTCAATCAGAGGACGAACGACCACGCTCTGGTAATCGGCCAGAAATTTATGGCCTACATGGACTTCCTGCAGCAAAAAATAACCTCCTGCGTGTACTGTTGGATGCTTCGCGGGGCGACCCTTCGGGTCGCCGCTGCGGCGGTTTTTTAAGCAGAGACATCTAAACCGGTCCCGGCGATCACCGGTGGCTTTCTATCGGCCGGTACGCCAAATCGTTGAACCGAGCATTTTCAGCCATCGGCTTTGGCTGTATTCTTTCCGGACTGGATTATATTTAAATCTTCACCACAGAAGGCGCAATAACCTTCCCGGACATCAATTTTTCCCAGGCTATAGCCATCGCGCCTAATTACTACCCGCTTACAATTGGGACAGACAGTATTTTCACCTTCGTGCCCCGGGACGTTGCCGATGTAGATAAATTTGAGCCCTTCTTCACGGCCGATGGCAATCGCCCGCTCTAGCGTTTCGATCGGTGTCGGTGAAATGTGCGACAGTTCAAGATAGGGAAAGAACCGCGTTACGTGCCATGGCGTCTTGACACCCAGATCCCTGGCAATCCAGGCCGCTATCGACCTCAGCGTATCCTCATCGTCATTGACGGTGGGGATAACGTTCGTGACAATCTCGACATGACAGCCGTGCACATTCTTGGCACGCGTAGCCGCCGCGAAGATTGGCTCGACATCGGGTACTTTCGCCAGGAACTTGTAGGTCTCCGGCCTGAACCCCTTGATATCGACCCGGTAGGCATCGAGATGCGGTGCGATAATGTCCAGCGCCTCGGGCGTAATGTAGCCATTTGTAACAAAAACGGTATAAAGATCGTTATCGTGACAGGCCTTGGCGCCCTCTAACGCATATTCCAGCCAGATTGTGGGCTCGTTGTAGGTCCAGGCGACGCCGGCGCAGTCATTTTGAATCGCTATCCGCGGCAGGTTGGCCGCCGGCAGCTTGCGCATCTGCTCGCCGTCATCGACGGCATCGGCGTGGGCAATCTGCCAGTTCTGGCAATGGAGGCAACGCATATTGCAGCCAAGAGTGCCAATCGAAAGCACTGTGGTCCCGGGGTAAAAATGGAACAACGGTTTTTTTTCAATCGGATCCGCCGCTACGGAAACAACTTCATCATAAATGAGCGTGTAGCACTTTCCGCCTACATTGGTGCGGGTCTTGCAGGTACCGAGTTTGCCCTCGGCGATTACGCACAGGCGCGGACAGACCCCGCAGCGCACCTTGCCGCCAGGGCGAGGTTGCCAAAGTAATCCTTCGTGAAGATTAGGTTCCATGGATGAGGGATCGCCAGCCGCTTTCATGCCTGCCAGCTTCCCGCTAGCGGTGTTTTCCAAACTCAGCGGCAAGCTTTTCAATACCGTCGTCAACTGCCTGGACGATAGCGTCGAAAAGATCCTGATTTGCGGCGGCGATGCATGACATCTGGAAAGAATGGTCGGAGCCTAGGAGCAGCCGCTCCTCGAGCGGTTTGCCCCAGCCGTCACCAAAGATTGCCCCGGCTTCGCGGCAAATGAGCCCGGCCGCGGCCAGATCATGAGGAGAATTATTGAGCACCGCGCCTTTGCCCACCTGCTCGAATAGCACTTGCACATCAGGAACGTCCTCGATCATGCGGGGGCCTACATCAATGTAGGCGTCGAGTTGACCGGTCAGGACGCGGGTGATGGAAAAAGTTGCGCTCCCCAGATCGAAGACGCCTCCATCCACGGATGAGAGGTCAACCAGGTCCCCAAGGGTCTCGATGAGAGCGCGCGCAGGGCGGCCCCGGAAACCAATCGTCCAAAAAAGTTTTTCCAGATCCTTGTTTTCGGAAAGTATAACCGGCGCCGGTCCGCCATCGGCGGCAGTGAACCTGACGCCCTCTCCCCGGGCGGCGGTGAAAGTGGCGCCGCTCTTGATCTCGCTCAAACAGCCAAATACAACGTCGCCCATCGTTGGGGCATCGGTCAGTTCCGCTACCGCCACGGACACCATGGCGCCTTCCAGCCCCGCGGCTGCGGGACGGGTTCCATCCACCGGATCGACGATGAGCACATGTTCTGGTTCATCTGCTCCAAACCGGATCAAACCCCGGTCTTCTGAATATACCGCGATGCTGATGCCCAGATCTTTAATAAAGCTGACCAGAAAATCTTCAGCCAGCTCATCGATGCCAAAGGTGACGTCGCCACCAACGGCAGTGCCTGCATGAGTACGCGCCGATGCCTTGCCGATCTCAGGCAGCACGATCTCTCGCAGTGAGGTACAAAGATCGACGGCCAAGTCTTTTATTTCCAGGGATGATTTGCTCACAAGCGGTAAGTATAGAAGAAAAAGGCGCCTGTTTCCTGTTTGGGCTTAACTATTTTCGGCGCCGGTGAGAGGGAAGATTGAATTCCGGATCTCTTCGATACCCTTTTGCGCGAGATTACGGGCATTCTCAATGATGGCGGCATCGGCTTCAGGCGGATCGTCACCGGTCAGAGTTAGCGGCACTTCGTTATCAGCATAGCGGCCGCATAACTCACGCCAGCTGATCGGTAGCGCTTCGGGCAGCTCGGCTTCGGTCATGTCAGCCATTAGACGAGTCCAGGCCCGCGGGACCACCGTGTACGCCTGGTAGCCACCACCGCCACTCGCCAGCCAGCGGCCTCCCGAGACCTCATGCACAAGCTTGTGAAGACGCCGGCTGAGTTCGGCAAAACCGGCCAGGGAGTAGCCGAGATGAGTCAGCGGATCGCTCCAGTGGCCGTCACAACCGTCCTGGGTAATGATGATGTCTGGTTTAAAGGCACGCGCCAGAGGCGGCACCAGCTCCTCGTATGCCTCGAGCAGGATGTCGTCCGAAGCGCCCGGTGCAAGCGGCAGATTGACAGCATAGCCGCGGCCCTCGCCGTCGCCGATTTCGCTGGTAAAACCAGTTCCGGGGAAAAGATACATGCCAGATTCGTGGAAGGATACGGTCATGACGTTGGGGTCGCCGTGAAACGCCGCCTGTACGCCGTCGCCGTGGTGAGCGTCAAAATCCAGATAAAGTACCCGGGCTTCGAAGGTTTTCCGAAGCCAGGCGGCGGCCAGCGCCACGTCATTATAGATGCAGAAACCGGAGGCCCGGTCCCGTTGGGCATGATGCAGCCCTCCGCCCATGTGGAAGACGTGGTCAAGATTTCCTTCCATGATCAATTGCGCGGCTTTGAGCGCACCGCCGGCAATTGTGGCGGAAGCCTCATGCATTCCAGAAAAGACGGGGTTATCTCCCGTGCCCAGCCCCCACCCCGGGGCATATGTCTTTTCCGCGTCCGGGCCGCTCAGCTCTCTCACCTTGTCGATGTAAGCCTGATCGTGAACAAGCCGGAGTTCTTCGTCAGTCGCAAGGCGCGGTTCGACAATTTCCATCTTCGGAAATTCTTGAAGCCCGTACGCCTTTACGAGTTCGGCGGTCAGGAGCAGGCGCTCCGGCTTCATGGGATGCCAGGGGCTGAAATTGTAGCCCATGTAGCTGTCGCTGTAGATGAGAGCTGATGATCCGGACATGGCCATCTATATTACCACGGCGTCTTCGATTGGTAACGGAGGGCTTGGGGGCAACAGGAACGTTTTTGGAAACGGCGAGGATTGGAAACGGCGAGGGCCGCACCTCCGGTGCGGCCCTCGCCGTCTAAAACAGGCAACCTGCCGGAGCAAAGCATGTATGCCATGTGCCGGCGCGCGTGCGCGCCAATCTTTGGATCAGACCCGGTCGGGACGTTTGGCCAGCTCAACCTCGACTTCATGAGATTCCTTGTCGCGGTTGTATGTCACCTTGATCTTGTCGCCAGGGCGATGCTGGGCCAGGCTTCCTGATACGTTCTCCATGGAACTCATATCCTGGCCATCGATTTTAGTGATAACATCACCGGCTTTCAGTCCGGCATTGTCAGCCGGGGCTCCAGAAACCACTTCCGTGATCAGGGCTCCCTTATCAACAGACAGTCCCTTGGCGCTGGCGGTTGCGGGATCCAGCGTCTGGCCGACAACTCCCAGCCAGGCATAATCAACAGAGCCCTTGGAGAGAATCTGTTCCATCGCCTGTTTGGCCGTGTTGATCGGCACCGCGAATCCCACTCCCTCGTTGCCACCGCTGCTGGTTGCGATCTGCTCGTTGAGTCCAATGACCTCGCCACGGGCGTTAATCAGGGGGCCGCCGCTGTTACCCGGGTTAATGGCGGCATCAGTCTGAAGGGCATTCTGGATGCTGAACCCTGATTGTGGTGATTCCACCGTTCGCTTGGTGGCGCTGATAATACCTGAGGTCAGCGTGCTCGCATATTCAAAAGGACTGCCGATCGCCACTACCGGCTCACCGACCTTGACCGCATCTGAATCGCCGAGTGTGACCGGTACCAGCGTCAGTCCCTGCGGATCGACCTTAATGACCGCGACATCGCTGCTGGTGAGATCGTAACCAACGATGGTGGCCCTGGCCTTTTTGCCGTCATTAAAATTGACCTCGATGTCCGTCGCTCTCTGGGCCGACTGGCTATTCTCATCGGTGACAACATGGGCATTGGTCAGAATATAGCCGTCGGACGTCGCTACGAATCCGGAGCCAACGCCGGTTTGCGACTGGCTGGCATGAAAGATATTGGACTGGCCCGGGAACGTCGACACAATCTGCACAACAGAACCAGCATATTTATCGTAGAGCTGCGACGGGTCCATTGAGCTTCCCGTCTGTGCCGGTGTAGAGGTAAACTGCGAAGATTGGGATTCGGGCCCGGGAATCGTCACCGCGGTCTGGGTTTCTCCTAATCCCCCGAAATGCAGCGCAAAGGCCACCAGTAAAAATAATGCAGCCCCGGCAATACCGGCTGCTGCGCTTGAAATAACGCTCAATACTTTGTTCACAATCCCTCCTAAACGTATCGGGTGGCCACCAAGCCACCCGATTTTCAAACTTTCTTCCAGACCCAGGCCGAGACTTCATTAACTCAACCATGTTCATTATACCCATCTGCCGGGAAAGGCCAACGGAGAACGGGTTAAGCGAGGTTAAGTAGTGTTAACAGCCTTTTTCGGACTCGGCAAAGTAACCGTAAAGGAGGTGCCTTTACCCGAGGATTCAACCTCAATGGTGCCATTCATCAACCTGACCAGCTCGTGGGCGATGGAGAGCCCCAGACCGGTGCCGCGCACCCGGCCGGCTCCTTTGCCCCGATAAAATCTTTCAAAGACCCGGGGCAGCTCGGCGCCGGGGATACCCGGCCCGTGGTCGGCAACAGTGAAACTAACGGTCTTGCCGTTGTGTTTACCCGCCACCTCGACAGTGGCGCCGGCCGGTGAGTATTTGAGCGCGTTGTCAACCAGGATGCGCACCAGCTGGGCGGTCCTGTCAGGATCGCTGATGGCCTCGAGATCATCCGGAAGCGCAGCCGTATCAACCAGAGAATCATTCGACACGGAAAACGCGGTGAACTCCCTGGCGACCATATCGACGATCTCCTTGAGCCCAACCCGGCTTGTCCTTACGTTGATCGCGCCTGAATCCATCTGCGACAGGTCCAGCAGCTTGTGGGCGAGATCGGCAAGCCTCTCCACCTGTTCCCGCATCGTGGCGACAAATTCATCCTTGGTGCTGTCGTCTACCTCTTCATCCTGCAGAAGTTCGAGAAAACCGCCGAGGGAAAACAGCGGCGTCTTTAGTTCGTGTGAAGCGTTAGCGATAAAGTCGCGGCGCGACTTCTCCATCTTAACTTCCTGGCTGACATCCCTGAGAACCAGAAGCGAGGCAAGCTCCGCCTGGTCAGAGAGGAATGAACTGTGTACGGCCAGCGACCGGTCGTTGCGAAGCATGAAGGTATCCTCACGGTTGGGGCTTTCCGGCCGCATCGACTTCCAGAGATCGTAGATCTCCATCGGCAGGCATTCATCAAGCGGGCACGGCGGTGAGATCTTACGCTCGAGAAGCTTCTCCGCGGCGGGGTTTACCACAATGACATTGCCATTGATATCAATGCCGATGACACCCTCACTCAAATCGTCCAGTAACACCTTGGCGCGGCGCTTTTCGTCATCAACCAGCTGAAATGCAGAGCCAAGCTTATCGCCCATGTCGTTAAATGTCGTAGCCAGCTGGCCCAGCTCATCTTGCGAGGTCACCGGCAGCTTGATGTCAAAATCACCCTCCGCGATTCGGGCTGCGCCCGATTCGATGCGCCGGATCCGGCGTGAAATAATGAAAGACACCAGGTAGATGACGATAATGGCCAGCAACAGCGCGGCGACCGCCGCCACAAACATGAGGGTCTTGACCAGCGACACGGCCGTCTCCACGTCGCTCATGGAGGAGGAAACGACTATAGCCGCCACGATCTTGTTGGCCTTGTAAATCGGCACCGCGGCCATCGCGAAACTACGGTCGCCGATGGAGGTTACCGTGGTCACGTGGCCGGAGTTGGCTATGGCCACATTAGCGATGTTGTAGTCGCCCGGATCAAATCCCTGGCCCATCAAAGAGTCCGAAAGGAGCGCCCCGGATGAGTCCAGAGCCAGGATGCGGGCATCGGCGCGCTCCGCATACTGCTGGGTGAGCAGATCGAGGTAGATGCGGGAAGCTCCCTGGTTTAAAGCCTGCAGATAGCTTTCTGAATATAAGGTCGCGTAGTCATCCAGGTTGCGCAGCTTCTGATCTGTAAGCCGGCTTTGGAGCTGGGGCACCACGACAACAGCGATAATCGCGACGCCGAAGACAAATACCGACGTGAAGACGAGGAATAGCTTGATGGAAAGGCTGAGCCTGATTTTTTTTCTGAATGGAATTCGCATTTTTGGAAAGAAGAACATCCTGGGTGTTACAGATCTCTAAACTTGTAGCCGGCCCCGCGCACGGTGAAGATGTACTCGGGGTCGTGCGGATCGGGTTCGACTTTTTCCCGCAGATGCCGGATGTGCACATCCACGGTCCGCGGATCCCGGAACTCGGCGTCGCCCCATACCAGCTGTAGGAGCGAGTCCCGGCCGAAAACCCTCCCCGGATGGCTCACAAGGGTCTTTAACAGTTCGAACTCCTTGTAGGTCAGATCGACTTTTTCTCCGGAGACAAAGACATTGCGTTTAAGAAAGTCGATGCGAAGGCGGTCAATCTCAAGCACATCTCGCGCCGTTTCGTTTGGCTGGCGTATCATCTGGGCCCGGCGCAATTGCGCCTTAACCCGGCTGCGGAATTCACGGATGCTGAAAGGTTTGGTGATGTAATCGTCGGCTCCGATTTCCAGGCCCAGCACCTTGTCGAATTCATCCGACTTGGCGGTGAGCATGATAATCGGCACGGTGCTTTCGGCGCGGATGATGCGGCAGACGTCGGTACCATCCATGCCCGGCAACATGATATCAAGGACAATCAGATCGAAAGGCTGCTCTCGAAATTTCTCAAGCGCCGTCTCGCCATCCATGGCCTGGACGATCTCGTAACCTTCTTTCTCCATGGGGAACGTCAGCAGTTTCTGGATCGCCTCCTCGTCATCGACGAGCAAGATGCGCGGAGCCCTGGTCTCGTTCAAGCCTTAACCTCCCCGGATTCGGGAGTCAGCAACTTTCGCACGCGGAACTCGGCTCCCATCCTCTCGGCAATACTTCGACAGGCCTCGACATCGACCTCCGGCAGATCCACAACTGAAAGCGTCACTTTCATTCCTTCTTTTAAACAATCTTCAGCAAACTTGAGCACGGTCCGGTATGCCTTACTGAACATAGGCCTGCATAATTGATTGTAGACTTCGGAATTGTGGGCCACAAGGCTGACCGACACCGATCCCAGGCCCGCCTGCGCCAGCTCATGTGCTACTTCGCGCCCGGGATGCAGCAGTTGACCGTGGCCGTTGGTGTCCAAACGCGAAGGAATACGCCTTAGGCGAAGCCATTCCGTGACCTTCAGTACCTCATCCAGTCTGATCGTTGGTTCGCCAAAGCCGACGAAGACAACTTCATCCGCAGGCCCCTCCAGAAATTCGATCTCCAGGTCATGCAGGATCTCAGCCAGTGACGGTTCTCGGTCCAATCGCAAGGTATGACCTTGAAACCTGTCGGCGAACTTGGCCACGCAGAAGGTGCAGTCCGAGGAACAACGGTTAGTTATATTCAGATAGATGTTATTTCTGATCCGGTAAACGATGGTCATGTTAGGTCCCGTTCCCGCAGCCACAGCAGGCCCTCGTAAGCCTTCTGTCGCGGCATTTCGAAAGTTATGGTTATCTCGTGAGACAAGGCACGGAGCCCCTTCAGGATTGGCGCGAAGTCTATCCGCCCTTCGCCCAGCGGCAAGTGCAGGTCCTCATGATAAGTGTCGCCGCCGATGTTGTCGTGGATGTGCACATGCCCGATTCTGTCCGGATAAGCCTCGATAAATCCCAATGATTTATTAATGTCGCTGAGCAGCTCACTGTGGCCAACGTCCACTGTGAGTACGACCCCCGGGTGTGCATCGAGCACAACCTTCATATCGGCCGGCTCTTCGCTGGTGTTCTCACAGGATATGCGGGCTCCGTAACTTTCAGCCATTGCGGCCAGAATGCCGATCTCGTGCATTTTCTGTTCGATCTTTTCTGGCGTGTTTGAGCGTGGCGCCAGGATCGGGTGGATGGTGATCGTCCTCGGCTTGAATCGTTCCGCGTACCTGACGGCCTCGCCGATCCGTTGCATCCCATCCTCATTATCAACCCTGAGGTCTGGTGCGTGGGCCGTAAAGAACAGACCGGCGCGGCGCGCGGACTTCAACATTGCGCGCTCTTCGCTTCTGATCTTGTCAATCTCGTTGAGGTTGAGGTCCACGAAATCGAAACCGTGGGCAGCAAGAAAGGTGATGCCTTCGAGGCCGGCGGCCTGGCCGCCAAATCTGAGGTTGCTCATTGGTGTCTACCGTGGGCTTGCACTACCTTGAATATTGTAACTGCATCCGGGGCTTGGGAGCAAAAAACATCATTTTCTCAATGATAGCGAGAGCGCTCCGATATCATTAGTAGAAAAGTTACATCCAGTCCAGACGAGTCAGTACAGGCTGAACCCCACACCAGGAATTAGAAGACTTGTCGCAGAAGGAAATAAGATGACCTCCTTTGATTTAAAAGAGCTTTCACCTCGTCATAGCGACACGCGGGCTCGCCGTTTGCGTCAGATCAAGAAATCGGTCGAAAACAAAAGCTACGAGATGAACTATTCGCTGGTCGCCGGTGACATGATTCGTGAGGCGTACTCTTTTGAAACGGCGCGCCGACTCGCTGACTGACTCTCAGGGAAGCAGCGCGGAACGTAACATCTTCTCTACCAATTTTTCGTAACTTATATTTGCCGCTGCCGCTTGTGCGGGAAAATCAGAGGTCTCGGTCATTCCCGGTAAAGTGTTGATTTCCGTCAGTTGGGGAATGCCGCGCTCATTGATAATGAAGTCCACCCGGCTGTATCCTCTGCATCCAATAACGGAATGCACCTGCATCGCTGTTTCCTGGGCCATGAATGATGTCTCTTCGGGAATCTCGGCTGGTAGGATAAATTCAGTCATCCCACGGCTGTATTTGGCCTTGAAGTCGTAAAAATCCGATGCGGGCTTTAACTGTAAAACCGGCATCGCCGTCAGGGAACGCGGACTCTCGATGAGCCCTACCGTGATCTCTATGCCTTCGACAAACTCCTCGGCAAGAGCACAGCTGTATTCGCCAAAGGTTTCGATGATTACATCTTCGAGGTCGGCGGGATCGCTCACTTTGACGACGCCTAAGCTGGAGCCCTCTTCGCAGGGTTTGACCATTACCGGAAAATGAAGAGTTTCCCTGGCCTTAATTACCGCAGCGGAAAGGTCATCCTGCTTCCGGTTAAAGATCTCGAAATAGGCGGTCGGGATGCCGTGGAAGTCTGCGATCTGCTTGGTGCGCACCTTGTTCATGCCAATGGCGCTGGCAAGCACCCGCGATCCCGAGTAGGGAATATCCATAAGCTCCAGCATCCCCTGGATGGTTCCATCCTCGCCATATCTCCCATGGAGCGCCAGGAAAGCCGCCTGCACGCCTTCGCGTTTTAGTGTCTCGGCGACATTGCGGTCCACGTCGATGCCCACCGCGTCGTAATTCATCGACTGAAGAGCTTTCAGGCAGCCCTCGCCGGACCTCAACGAGATCTCGCGCTCACGCGAGAGCCCGCCCATGAGGACGCCAATGCGGCTGGTTTTCAGGATAAGGTCAGACATAAGAACTGCAGTGGGTCATTATACAGCATGAGGCCTGCTATCAGGCATAATATAGTTGAATTAGTATATACTTCTCGGCGGCGGCGACAAGTCCGCTCCACATTCCCGGGAGGGATCATTTCTCCTCGAACAAAGAAATCCCTGCGGCTGGGCGCGCAGATTATACTCGTCGGCATCGTATTTTACTTCCTCGGCAAGAAGATCTGGCAGGACTGGCCCGAAATTATCTCACGCGACTGGCAGTTCTCCTATCCCTGGCTGGTTCTATCTTTCATCCTGATGGGAGCGTTGTATATGGGCCATGCCAGCGGCTGGCTGATTATTCTCTGGCGTTTCCGTCATCCGGTGCCGATTCTGCCTGGGCTCTACGTCTGGTTTAAATCGTTGTTGGCCCGCTATGTTCCTGGCAACGTGCTCATGGTGGTCGGCAGGGTGATGATGATCGAGCCCTACGGAGTGCCCAAGCGGGCCTCGCTTACCAGCGTCGCCTATGAGCAGGCACTGCTGGCGGCATCGGCCGCGACGGTGATCGCCGTTGCCCTTCCCTTCTGGCCAAAGCTTCAGAATTTTTCCCAGGTAATCTGGCTGGTGCTGCTGGTGCCACCGCTAGCCATTGTCTGCCTTCACCCCTCCGTTCTGGGAAAAGTAGGCAACGCGGTTTTCCGCAAACTGGGCCGTGAGACCATCGAGGAATTCCTGCCTTTCCGGGATGTGGTTGCGATCTTTTTCTACTATTGTTTCTTCTGGATTGTCTCCGGTCTGGGACTTTTTGCGATGGCGAACACGGTTACGAAAATGGACCTCAGCGACGTGCCCATCGTCATCGCCAGCGCCCCGCTTGCGTGGCTTACCTCAGTGCTTTTCTTTATTTCTCCCAGCGGCCTCGGCGTGAGGGAGGGCGTCTATGCCTATACACTCGACTTTGCTTTTGAAAACGCAGGCGTTGCCTCGGCCTTCGCCATCCTCATCCGCTTCTGGCAAACCCTGATCGAGATCGCCTTCGTTGCAATCGTGATGGCACTGGTAAAAATCCGGCACGTCAAGATCAAACCCCAGGCGATCGGAGGGGACCCTGAAGATCCCAGGGGAATAGGGGAGAATCCGGGAGAGCCCCATGCGATCGGGGATAATCCTGGAAGCGATGGCTAAAATCTTTCATTGCGCCGAAGGTTCCTGTTTTCGCTCTGTGATATAATTTTTACAGATATTTACTCCGGCGCGCCCGCGTCTGGATAACAGGAGGGAACAAGAATGTTTTACTGGGGCAATCCAATCTTCTTCACCAGCATGTTGCTGCTCATTCCGGGAATCATCCTTTCGCTGTATGCACAGTTCAAGGTGAAAAGCACCTATAGGCAATATTCACAGAAACAGGCCGCCAGCGGCTTCACCGGCGCCCAGGCAAGCCGCCGTTTGCTCGATCAGGCGGGACTCACCGATATCGCTATTGAGGAAATACCGGGGGAAATTACCGATCACTATGACCCTCGCGACCGGGTATTAAGATTGAGCCAGGGGGTAGCCCGCAGTAACTCACTGGCCGCTTTGGGAATAGCCGCGCACGAGACCGGACACGCAATTCAGGATTCCAAGGGTTATGTGCCCATGAAGATTCGTTCGGCTGTAGTGCCGGCAGCTTCCTTCGGCTCCAGCCTCGGCCCCATGATCTTCTTTGCGGGACTCATCTTCTCGACCTTTCGCCCCCTGATGACGATCGGTATCGTTCTGTTTACGGCAGCAGTCGCCTTTCAGATCGTGACGCTACCTGTTGAGTTCGACGCCTCTTCGCGCGCCATGGCGCTGTTGCAAAGTAACGGCCTGGTTGTTCAGGGCGAGGCCAAGGGAGCCCGGAAGGTGCTTACCGCAGCCGCACTCACCTATGTCGCCGCGGCGCTGATGGCCATCCTCTCGCTGGTCCGCATGATCATCATCAGCAGAAGCAACTAAAAGCCTTTATCCTCCGTATTTCATTTTTACCGCTTCAGATACCGAGCCGTCGAGATTGCTAAAAATGACAGCGTCAGGCTCTAGGTCCACGTTGAAATGAAGCACTGACCCGGACGGAGGATCCGGTAGCAGGTCAACTGCTTGACTGGTGATGGCATCATAGATCCCTCCCGTTGGTTCGGCTTTAGAGTTTGGACGTTCGTGGCGCCTCGATTCGGGCAGTCAATGCCATCAGGGCATTGAGAAGATACATTATTATATTACTAATAATTGTTATAATCCACATGCGGATGCATACTAACGTTCCCACGGGCTTGATATACTTTTTGATCGTGTCCTCGCTATCCGGCCTGAAAGCAGGCCGATCGACAACATGGAGACGATTTGAAAGTACTAATCACAGGAATGACCGGATTCGCCGGCGGCCATTTGAGCCAATATCTGCAAGGACTTGAGGGGGTCGAGGTTGCCGGCCTGGATCTTGCAAGTCCCGATGAAACATTCCTGAAATCATTTGACGGGATTGCCCCCGAGGTGCATTGCTGTGATCTGGCCGAGCCCGGCCCTTTAGCCAAGGTCGTCGCGGAGGTGGAGCCGGACGCCGTCATCCACCTGGCTGCCCTTGCCCAGGTTGCAGGCGCCTGGGAGCAGGCGGCGTCGATCCTGGAGACCAACATTGTCTGCACGCAGGTGCTGATGCAGACGCTACATGAAAAGGCCCCCGAAGCACGGGTTCTGATTGTTAGCTCCAGCGAGGTTTACGGCAAGATCGACCAGGACCGGCTGCCGGCAAATGAGGAAAGCGTTCTCAGACCCAATAATCCCTATTCCGTCAGCAAAGTAGCGTCTGAATTTGTGGCTCTTCAATATCATGAAGCATTCGGCGCCGAGGTAGTTATTGCCAGGCCGTTTAATCATATCGGACCCAGACAGGTAGGAAATTTTGTGGTGCCGGCCTTTGCCCGTCAGATTGCGGAAATGGAAGCCGGCCTGCGGGAGCAGGTCTTGCGGGTTGGAAATCTTGAGTCTTCGAGGGATTTTACCGATGTCCGGGACGTTGTCCGCGCGTATTATCTGCTGCTAACCCGCGGCCAGTCTGGTGAGGCGTATAATGTTGCATCAGGAAATTCGTATCCGATCAGCGATATACTGGCGATGTTGCTCGAAATGTCATCGGTCCACCCCGTAGCTGAGAACATACCGGAGTTGATGCGGCCTTCGGATACCCCTGTAGTGGCTGGTGATTCGAGCAAGCTCAAAGCTCTTGGCGACTGGAACCCGGAGATATCTTTGGAGCAGAGCCTGAGAGACACCCTTGATTATTGGCGGCAACAGGTGCTACTTCGGCAGGAAGGGAAAAAATGAAGAAAAAGACAGCCTTGATTACAGGTATCACTGGCCAGGACGGATCCTATCTTGCCGAGTTCCTGCTAGAAAAGGATTATGACGTCTTTGGAATGGTGCGCCGGTCGAGCACCGAGAATTTCGAGCGCATTGCTCACATCCGCGACAAGGTAACACTGGTACAGGGAGATCTTCTCGATCAGATGTCACTGATTACAGTGATTGGCGACTCACAGCCCGATGAAATTTACAACCTGGCGGCGCAAAGCTTTGTGCCTACGTCCTGGACCAAACCGGTGCTGACCGCGCAGTTTACGGCGCTCGGAGTTACCCGCGTGCTCGAAGCAATGCGGCTGGCCAAGAGTGACGCCCGTTTTTATCAGGCATCTTCGTCGGAGATGTTCGGCAAGGTGGCGGAGTCGCCCCAGGATGAAAACACTCCCTTTCATCCGCGCAGCCCCTATGGAGTCGCCAAGGTGTACGGTCATTTCATCACTGTTAATTACCGCGAGAGCTACAACCTTTACGCCTGCTCGGGCATCCTCTTCAACCATGAGTCGCCCCGGCGCGGATATGAGTTCGTTACCCGCAAGGTGACCGATGGGGTCGCCCGCATCAAGCTGGGCCTGCAAAAAGAGCTGCGCATGGGCAACCTCGACGCCAAGCGCGACTGGGGTTACGCGGGGGACTATGTTGAGATGATGTGGATGATGCTGCAGCAGAACGAGCCCGACGATTATGTTGTCGCTACCGGGGAGAACCATTCGGTCGAGGAACTGGTGCAGCTGTCATTTGAATATGCCGGACTCGATTGGCATGACTACGTCAAGATCGACGAGCGCTTCGTCAGGCCCGCCGAAGTCGACCTGCTGATCGGCAATCCCGCCAAAGCCAAGAAGCAGCTTGGCTGGGAGCCCAGGGTCTCGTTCGAAGAGATGATTAAAATGATGATCGAAAACGATCTGAAGATGGTCCAGGAAGAGATAGATGCCGGAATCAGGGCAGCGGGGCGTTAACCAGCGATATCGATTAGCTCCAGTTCGCGCAGTCCATCGGCGAGGCCCTTGAAAAGTTTCCAGTCCATCCGGAGCTTTTTCTGATCTATCTGCCTGACAGGGCAGATCCCGAGGAGGCTGCTGGTAATATAGGCAGCATCTTCGCCGGACCTGAGCTCGCCAATCCTGGGCGCTTCGTAACTCACATTAATCCCCGCGCTCTCAGCCACCTCGATCACTTTACCCCTGGTAACTCCCGGCAGTATGGGCTGCTCTTCTCCTGCTGTCAGCAATCGTCCCCCGGTATGAAAAAAAATGTTGGTAAAGGAGCCTTCCAGCATTGAGCCGTGGCCGCCAGTGAAGACCGCCTCCCAGGCTCCGGCCTTGACCGTCTCCAGGCGGGCAAGAACCGTGGAAAAGAGGCTGGCTGTTTTGAGCCTGGCATAATGGCCGCGATTGGCGTTGACCGTAGCGCATAAGGCCCCCTCCTGGTAAAGCTCTTCGGGATACCCCGGGAAGGGCTCGGCAGTCAATACCAGCGCCGGGGTAAGCTCGTCCGTTATGTCAATACCGGCAGGGGCTGACGGCGTACCGCGTGATAGCTGAATGCGCAGCCGTCCGTCGCTCACATCATTGAGCTCCACCAGGGAGAGAGCCTGATTCCTGAGCCCTTCCGCATCCAGCGTGACATCATAGCCGGCTTCGCCGATTGAACTGTGAAGCCTCTGAAAGTGTTCGTTGAAGAATACCGGCCGGCCGTTCAGTATCTTCATGGTTTCAATAAGCGAATCGCCATAGGCGAAACCACGATCGAAGACAGAGACGGTGGCGGCGTTGTCCGGCACCAGTCGGCTGTTTAAATAAACGTACATCCTGAACTCGTTATCCTCTTCTCTCGATGGATGCGGCGACTTTTGTTCTTTCCGCTTTTCGGTTTGCCAACCCTACTGCCCTGACTGTGGCTTCGGCTTTGCGCAGGGTCTCGCGGTACTCCCGCTCCGGATCCGAGTCGGCAACGATACCGGCGCCCACCTGTGTGTAGACTTTGTCACCGATCCGGACCAGGGTCCGGATGATGATGTTCATGTCCATATGGCCGGAGTAGCCGATGTAGCCAAAGCTGCCGGTATAGGGTCCACGCCTTACCGGTTCGAGCTCATCGATGATCTCCATGCACCGGACCTTGGGGCAGCCGGTGATGGTTCCTCCAGGAAACATGGCCCGGAGCAGATCCAGGGCATCCCGGCCGTCGTGCAGCCTGCCTTTAACGTTGGAGACGATGTGGATGACGTGTGAATAGGCTTCATTGACCATGAGTTCATTAACCTCGACACTGCCATAGTCACAGACGCGGCCCATGTCATTGCGCTCGAGGTCCACCAGCATGATGTGTTCGGCGCGCTCCTTGGGATCGAGGTTCAGCTCTGTCTTGAGGCTGTCGTCCTCGCTGAAATCAACGCCGCGGCGGCGAGTGCCGGCTATCGGCCGTGTCTGGGCGCGGCGGCCCTGCAGCTGCACCAGGCGTTCCGGTGAAGATGAAACCAGCTGATAACCGCCGAGGTCGAGATAGCCGGCGAACGGTGAAGGATTAACACCACGCAGCACATCGTAAAGATCAAGACTATCGCCGGCGAAGTCGAGCTCCAGGCGCTGCGAAAGATTTGACTGGAAGATGTCGCCAGCCAGTATGTATTCTTTGGCCCGTCGCACAATTCGTAGAAAATCTTCAGGCGTCAGGTTCGACCTGGTAAGTGAGCTGAGGGTGTGACCGTCCCGGCCAATATCGTTCGGCGCGTCGGCAGCCCCCGCTGCTTCCTGCCTGTACAATGCGCTTTCGGTTTCTTCCAGTTCGCCGGGAGCGGCATCTTCAAAAATGAGATGAGCCGAGCGGCGCCAGTGGTCATAACATATGAGGCGCCGTGGAAAAATAAAATCAAATTCCGGCAGACCGAGATCGTCTTTCGCTGAGCTGGGCAACTTCTCGATGTAGCGGCCGGCGTCATAGCTCAGGAGGCCGAAGGCGCCGCCACATGCGGGAAGCCCGGCGAGCTCCGGCGGCAGAATTTTTCTATCCGGGGCCAGCGACTCCATGAGTTCCCGAATAAATGTGAATGGCTCATCGACTTCGACTTCGATCGGAGCCGGGTCCGTCAGACCGGCAACACCTGCATCCGTGCCCTTGATGGCGGCAAATCCACCGCGGATCGTTACCGTCAGCCGTGGGCTCCAGGCGAGGAATGAAAACCGGCAAAGGTCGGGATTGCCGCCGGCGCTATCGAGAAGCACATAAGGGCCGCTCCCGGGGAGGCCCAGCCTGCGAATAAGACCGACAGGATTGACCAGCCTGACGCCGACCTCCCGAAAGGAAATAGTCCGCGCCGGTTCAAGAATATCCTGTGGAATCGATTTCATGTTATCAACGTGCGCGTTGTCAGGCATCCGGACATGCCTGCATGTACATGCCGCACCGTAAAAAACGAGCTGCTGCCGCACCGCCGAACCGGGACGCCGGTTTAAACGCGCATCGAGGCGCTTCGAAACGATGTGTACTTTTCATCGAAAATCAGGTCTATGGACCCGGTGGGTCCGTTACGGTGCTTGGCAAGAATGAGTTCGGCGGTGTTCTCCATATGGCCGGCTTCGTTCTTGGGCCTGTAGATGAACATCACCACGTCCGCATCCTGTTCGATGGCGCCGGATTCGCGAAGATCAGGCAGGGCCGGACGCGGCGGCGTTCTTGATTCCACAGCGCGAGAAAGCTGTGAGATGGCCAGCACCGGCACCTTCAGATCACGCGCCATGATTTTCAGCGACCGTGATATCTTGGTAATTTCCTGTTGCCTGTTTTCGTAGCGGCCATCGGACATCATCAGCTGCAGGTAGTCGATAACCACGAGCCCGACTGCCTGCTGGCTGGCAAGCCTGCGAGTGATGGCCTGAATCTCAAGCATATTCGTGCCGGGGGTGTCGACAACAGTTATCGGTGCGCGCTCAAGACGGGCGCAGGCTTCAGTCAGCTTGGCCCAATCATCCGGACCGACAGCGCCGGTGCGAAGGCGGTGGCTGTCCACCCGCCCCTGGGCGCACATCATTCTCTGCGCCAACTCACTGTCGCTCATCTCCAGGCTGAAGATGACCACGCGCACGTCTTCCTTGAGGGCGATGTTCTGGGCCAGATCCAATGCCAGAGCGGTCTTGCCTACGGCCGGCCGCGCGGCCAGTATGATCAGGTTTGAATCCTGGAGTCCTGACGTAATCTTGTCGAGATCAGGAAATCCGGTGGCGACACCCGTGATCTTTCTGCCCTGCTCGTGAAGCTTTTCGATCCGGTCGAACTGTTCGGCCAGAAGCTCTTTCAGCGGCCGCGCTTCACCGCGAATCTGGGACTGCGAGATCTCAAAGACCATCTTCTCGCTCTGGTCGAGAAGCTCCCTGACATCACCGGGGCGCTCATAACCAAGCTCCGCGATCCGGTTGCCGACCTGAATCAGCGACCTGAGCACCGAGTTCTCCCTGACAATCGCGGCGTAATGCGACGCATTGGCAGCCGCCGGCACCGTTGACACCAGGGTATGAATGTATGCCTTGCCACCTACCTGTTCCAGCACGCCCCTGAGAGCCAGATTCTCGGTAACCGTGATCGGATCGACCGGGTCCCCCTGGTTGAACAGCTCGGTAATCGTCCTGAATATCTCTCGATGGGAATCGCGATAGAAATCGGTTTCATGGATCTTTTCGACAACGTGGGTAATCGCCATCGGCGAGATCATCATGGAGCCCAGCACTGATACCTCCGCCTCCAGATTCTGGGGCGGTAAAGGCGCCGATGGTTTCGGGTCTCTCGCCAAGGATGGGCCTATTCTTTCCCCGCGGGCGCCACTATCACCTTGGTGTTAGCCTTGACGCCGGTATGCACTTCGATCTCGACCATGTAGTCGCCGGTCTCCTTGATCGGTTCTTCGAGGCTGATTTTTTTCTTGTCGATTTTGACGTTGCGGGCGCGTAATATCTCCTTGGAGATGTCCGCTGAGGTCACAGACCCAAACAGCTTCCCGTCTTCGCCAGCCTGGGCGGTAACAGTAATAACTGTCTTGCCCAAAAGATCGGCGACGTCGTCGGCGCGCTCAGCATCGCGCACCTTCTTATGCTCTTCCTCTTCCTGGCGACGGCGAATCTCGGCGATCCGTCCGGCAGACGATTGTTCCGCCAGTTTGCGGGGCAACAGAAAGTTGCGCGCATAACCATCTGAAACGGAAACAACCACTCCTTTGTCGCCAAGCTTTTCGACGTCCTGCAACAATATCACGTCCATATTATTACGGTCTCCTCTCTTATAATCATATTTCGCTATTTGCGGCGTAGCTATTTTTATTGGCGGGAAAGATTCTTCTTGATGAAACGGCGGCGATAGTCCAGCCAGGTGTCGAACAGGCCCATCCAGCTGGTCAGTGACAACGTCAGTTGCAGCAGGATCATGCAGATGTAAACAATCCAGCGCCGCGCTTTTTTGACCTTGAAAGCCCAGAGGAAGAAATTGGCAATTGCCATCCCCTGAATGAAGAATAATACCTCGGCGACAATGATCAGATTCGCACCGGTTATGTCGACCGGGGAAGAATAAGTCCCCGATAGATAGGGAGCGATCAGCTGGCACAACAATCCCGCGATCATGACGTAAGCGAATGTCCAGTGCACCCGGAAGTCGCGGAAGATAAAGTCCCGCGGGAACGGTTGCCGCAGCCTTTCAAACACGCGCCGGGCCAGAGCCAGGCTGGCTCCGGAAAACACGATCGATACAACCAGCAGCACCCCCGGCGCCAGATAGGGCAGGATCGAAGCGAAATCTTTCGCCTGCGCCAGCGAGGCGTCGATGTCCTGCTGGCTCATGCCCAACGCCTGGTACACCTGCCGACTTGGCTCCGCGGTCGAATCAGCCAGGGACTGCAATGCGCTCACAGGGCTTTCGCCGATGATCAGCAAAAGCGCCCCCAGCCACAAGACCAGCGTCGCAAAGAAGATCGCCGTCATCGAAACAAACAGCCGGAACTGGGAGACGCCCTTCCTGAGCGCCAGCCCCGCGCCGATACCCGACAGTGCCATCAGCATGAAAATGAGCATGCCGGCGTAGATCCCCGTCAGGGCAACACAGACTGCTCCGCCCAGCAAACTGGCGGCTAGTCCGGCAAGCAGCCCGTGCCGTGAAGTAATAAAAGCGACCGGTATCGGCATCGCCGGCACCGCCACGATGGATAGCAGCGGCAGGAACGCAATTACCACTCCCAGGGCGACCGACAACGCGACCGCCTTGCCGCCGTCGATAAGGGTGGTTTTGGAGTAAGTGCTCAATCTGCTCCCGGGTTCGCTTGCGCCCAGACCCGGCCGCTTATCTGACCAGGTACGGCAAGAGCGCCATTTCACGGGCGCGCTTGATAGCGATCGCCAGCTGCCGCTGATGCCGCCGGCAGGTTCCGGTCACGCGGCGAGCGCGGATCTTGCCCCGGTCGGAGACGTAACGCCTGAGCTGGTTGTAGTTCTTGAAGTCGATCTCTTCGACTTTTTCCTTGCAGAAGTAACAATACTTGCGCCGCTGGGAGGCGCCTCCGGCTCTCCATGAGGGCCTTTTGCTGCCCCCTCGGCGCGGTCCTGAACCTGAACCTCTAGATGATGATGGTGGCATTTATCCGTCCTAATTTACTTGTTTGTTAAAAGGGGATGTCATCGTCCCCGCCTGATGCGGGCGTTTCGAAATCCGATGTATCGGGGTTAAGCCCCGAGGGCGCCCCCGTCGTTACCGGTGCGCCTGCCTGCGAGCCAGCGTCCTGGCGCGAGCCCAGGAACTGCACCGTATTGGCGATTACCTCGACCTTGGAGCGCTTGGAGCCGTCCTGCGCTTCCCAGCTGCGGAAGCTCAGACGCCCGTCAACGGCTATCTGACGGCCTTTGTTCAAATACTGGCTGCAGCTTTCCGCTTGGGCTCCCCAGACAACTATGTCGAAGAAGTTGGGCTTTTCCACCCACTCACCGGAGTCGTTCTTGTAACGTTCGTTCACCGCCAGCCCCAGGGTGCAGACGGATTTGCCGTTGGGCGTCGTCCGCAACTCGGGATCGCGGGTCAGATTTCCTACCAGGGTCACACGGTTGATACTGGCCATCTTGGGCCTCCTTTAGCTCTCACTTGCCACTTTCTCCTTGAGGGCGACCGGCATAAAGCGGATCACCTCGTCGGTTATTCTAAGGATGCGCGAGATCTCGTCCAGCGCAGCCGCTGAAATGGTGAGAGTGATAACGTAGTAGAAGGCGTCGCGGATATGGTCGATCTCGTAGGCGAGACGTTTCTTGCCCCATTCCTCGACGTTATCAACCGAGCCGCCGCCGTCCGTGGACGTCTTCTTGATACGGTCCAAAATCTCCGTCTGGCGGGCAGGCTCTGCTTCAGGGTTGAGCAGAAGCATAATTTCGTAGTTGCTCGTGGTACTCACCTCCTTCGGTCTAGGCGGCCCCATGCCAAACGCATGGAGCAGGAGTGGGATATTTGGCGCGTGCGCTGACAATCGAAAAGCCGCGCATCGCTATGCAGTGTGGAAGTGAAGAGTATAACAGAAGCGGCGGACGGATTGAATTCAGAGCGAACCGGGCCTGACAATTTTGCCAATGTCTTCCGGCTTTACCCGCTGAATGCCTTCAAGCTTGTCGAAATCACGGTCATAGCTGACCAGCATACAACCTTTCTGAGCGACCATTGCCGCCGCAAAACAATCAGCCAGATCGATTTTTGAGCAGGAATAAAGTTCCACCGCGAGGCTAAATGCATTTCCATCAGCGATTGCCAGGTTGGGCGTGTTCATGATCAACCGCAGCTTTGTCGCTATTTCTTCTCGAGGCAGCTTGTAATACGAATCCAGTATCCGGACAACCTCGGCCATGATCATTGGATGGGTTGAGAGGCTCAGCTCCCCGTCGACAGCCTTTTGTACCAGGCGCCGGCACGCTTGCGCCTTGCGCCGGTCGTCACCGGTAAGAAAACGCAGGAAGAGATCGGCGTCCAAAAAATAAGATGTATCCATCACGCCCGGCGCAGTCTGTTTATTTACCGGCATGGATCTTCTCAGCCCGCTCCGCACGGACGCGGCGGCGTACACGGGAAAAGTCTTCCGGGCGCTGTTTCGGCTTCACGGAGGCATAGGCGTCCAGAAGTGTCCCTTTCACCGGCTTCATCACGATATGATCACCTTCGATGCTGTAAACTAGGCCATCGCCTGCCTTGAGTCCCATCTGCTTTCTGATCTGATTCGGTATGGTAGTCTGCCCCTTGCTCGTAAGAGTTGATTTCATTACCATCGCCCAGTCTCCTTACTTATTCATGATTCCTTACAATAATAATACGGTAATGATCGGCTTGATGGCAAGAAGAAATGCGGGATCCGGCTGATAAATAAACCTGAAAATGATATTTTTCTATCCAGACCCTTACCATGACGAGGATTCTAACGGGAATGAACGAGCTCAATATCAACGATTTTTCCAGCGCCGACGCCGTGCGGCTCCAGGAGTTCCTGGCTGCTTCCGGACGGCCGGACGGCACCATGAGCTATTTCCACCTCACGGGTTTTCTCTTCGCGCTGGCGTGTGCGCCCGAGTTCGTGCCTCCGTCGGAATGGATGCCGCTCATCTTCAATGATGGAGAAGCGGTTTACGAGGACATGGAAGAAGCCCGGACAATCCTGGGCGCCATCATGAGCCTGAGCAACCGGATTAACGGGGAAGTACATGACGAGCGGGTCCAGCTGCCCCCCGGCTGCCTGATTCTGGAAAAAGCCACCGCGAACCTCGACCGGGCGGCGCCTCTCAGCCAGTGGGCCACGGGTTTCACGGACGGCCATACCTGGCTGCAGGAAATGTGGGACCAGTGGACGCCAGACTCGCTCGATGAAGAACTGGGCGCCGTCATGCTGATCCTTTTCTTCTTTGCCAGTGGCAAACGTGCTGACGATCTACGCAGGGAAATGCTCCCCAAATGCGAGTCCCTGGAGGAAGCCGCCAGACTGGCGCTGCGTCTGCTTCCCGACTCCATGAAAAGCTACGCCGAGCTGGGCCGGCTCTTGCAGAAGGCTCTCATGGATTCAGGATATTACGAGCACGCGTTTGGCGGCGGCTCGATGCCAGATGATAATAACAAGAGTCCCGGCAAGGACCAAAAGCCCGGCCGTAACGATCCCTGCCCCTGCGGGTCTGGAAAGAAATACAAGAGGTGTTGCGGAAGCGGCTGAGCCCAACGAAGTAATCCTTGCATTATTACAACGTTAATGTAATATAGCATTGTAATATTACATTTATACTGTAATTTTGTAGGTATTTTCCCATATTGAAAGAAGGGGGCCATGACTAATAAATATGTAACCAGGCTGCTCAAGGCCCCCGAGCGGTCTTTTTTCCTGTTCGGCCCCAGAGGTGTTGGAAAGAGCACCTGGCTACGCAAAGAACTGCCGGACGCGGTCTTTGTCGACCTGCTCGACACTTCCCTGCAACTGGAGCTTTCTTTTTCACCGGCTCGCCTGGAGGCGTTGGTGGCTGACAAACCTGGGGGTACATGGGTAGTGCTGGACGAGGTCCAGAAGGAGCCGGCCTTGCTCGACGAGGTCCACCGGCTGATGGAAAAGAGGGGCTGGCGCTTCGCCCTTTGCGGCTCCTCGGCCCGGAAGATACGCCGCAGTGGCGTCAATCTCTTGGGTGGACGGGCTTTGACCAGGCAGATGGATGCTTTTTCCTGCCGGGAATTGGGGAAGTTATGCGACATCGAGTTCTCGATGGAGTGGGGTTTTCTGCCGCTAATCCAGTTTGACCGGGAGCACGCCGCCGACCTTTTAAACTCTTATGTCAGTACTTATATTCAGGAAGAGATCAAACAGGAAAGTGTCGTCAGGCAGCTTGCGCCCTTCCTGAGGTTCCTGGCCATCGCCGGCCAACTGAACGCGCAGCAGGTCAATTCCAGCAACATAGCCCGCGAGGCGATGATCGGCCGCAGCACCGTCGATTCATACTTCTCCATTTTGGTTGATACGCTGTTGGGCGACTTCCTGCCCGCCTACCGGCCGGGCGCCAAAGTCCGCGAGTCTACCCATCCCAAGTTTTACTGGTTCGACCCGGGGGTGGCGCGGGCGGCCGCGGGTCTTCTTTTCAATCCTGCCGACAGGCTCTGGCAGGGCGGCGCTCTTGAGACAATCGTTCTACACGAACTGAAGATCTACAATCATACCCACAATCGCAATCGGTCCATTTCCTTTTACCGGAGCGCGGCAGGCTCCGAGATTGACTTCGTCATCGAGACCAAAAAAAGGCGGCCCGGCTCCAGAGCCGAAGTTGTTTGTATCGAGGTCAAATTAGCAGACAGGTGGAACCAAAGATGGGAACGGCCGATGCGTTCGCTCGCCGGGCAGGGGAAAGTCCACGTAGAGAAGATGTTTGGCGTTTACACCGGAGAGAAGTCTTATCATTTTGATGGTGTCGAGGTGTTGCCGGCGGGGAAATTTGTTGAGCGGCTTTACGCGGGTGGGATTTTTTAGTAGTTCTGTTGGCTGAGGGACCGGCAGGACATGCCGGTTCTGCTTATGCCGGCTCATCCGGCGGGCAGACATCTTCATCAGGAACCGATTTTAAATCGCGTTTACTTTTCCCCTTGCCAATAGCATACCGATAATGCATACTAATACATACCATTCTGCATATAACGGAAACGGAGTCCATGAGGACAACTTTAAACATCGAAGACGAACTGATTGATAAGGCGAAAAGGTTGACCGGCATAACGGAAAAAACTTCCCTCGTCAGACTGGGACTTCAGACGCTGATAGCGATGGAGAGCGGCAAGAGGCTCGCCAAAATGGGGGGAACCGAAAAGGGGCTTGATGTGATACCCCGCCGCCGGTCACAGAAGAAGTAAGATGGTACTGGTTGACACCTCGGTGTGGGTAGCACACTTTCGCGAGGGAGCCGCTGGGCTTGATGCCCTGCTGAATGAAGGCAAGGTCGTCTGTCACCAATTCATCATTGGTGAACTGGCCTGCGGGAGTCTTAAAAACAGAACGGAAATACTCTCTCTCCTTCAGGCCCTGGAAATGGCGATCCCCGCCGAGCATGAAGAAGTGATGCGGTTTATTGAGAATTACCGGCTCATGAACAAGGGTCTGGGATATGTTGATATGCATCTGCTGTCATCGGCGCTGCTTACAAGTGTCCCCCTATGGACGCTGGATAAGAGGCTAAGTGAGGCGGCAAAGCTGCTGGGGGTGGACTATTGACGGCCTGAGCATAGGCTGGCGTGCTGCGGAAGCGGCTGAGGATCCGTCACCCCAGCTGGCCAAACACGCTGATTTACGCCTGAAGGATTCAGCTGATTCCGGTTCAGGCCAGCCGGGCGAAGCTCTTCGCCAGTTCGCTGATATCCTCAAGGTTGTTCTCCAGATAATCGCAAACCAGCTCATTGTCAACCATCCAGTACATGTGAACCAGACGGTTGCGGAAGGAAACCATCAGCTTGAATCTGTCGGCCAGTTCCTTGACAATAATTCCCGCATCTGCCAGAACCTGGGCCACATCACGGTAGTCGGACGGCGTGCGCAGGCGCTCGGAGGCAATAAAATGGCTAGCCGATATCGATACAGCATTCTATGACCACTAGAGGCCCTTCTCGGCTGTTCTCTCGATGAACGCCTGGCGCAGGTAGTTCAAATGCGGCAGGAAATCGAAGTAAAGGCCGCGCGTTTTTACTTCGAAATCAACCCGGGCGCTCTCATCGCCGGAGTAGAGCAGCCTGCCCTCGGTGAGAATCCTGCCGCTGGCGGACAGCGGTGCCTCATTCAGCAGGCGAACATCGATGTTGGCAAGGCGGGTTTCCCGTTCCAGGTCCTGCCCCAGCTTCAGGAGTTCCAGGGGCTCGCTCTCCCGGCCAACTTCGAGCAGCACAGCCACATCGATGTCGCTGTCAGGCCGCGCCCGGCCGTTTGCCTGGGAACCAAAAAGATAGGCGGCTACGATGCCTCGCCCGGGGGCAAGCCGTGTTAACGAGGCCGTCAGCAGAGTTGTCAGATCCGTATCTTCCATGGCGCTTACAATCTTATCACCCGGAATGGTATTGGATGAACCTGTCTGACTCTTCCTAACATGGTCATGATCTGGCGATGTTCCGTCTTACCTCGCTGAGCTGTGCCACAAGCACGTCTTCTCCAGGCAGGGCTGTCAGATATTCCGCGGCCATCACCTTGTTAGGAAGTCCGTCGAGAGCATAGTGGGCCACGGCTACGTTCTTGCCGGCGCAGAGTATCAGCCCGACAGGTGGATTCTCGTCCGTATTGGTCCAGTTTTCCCGGGCGTAATTCAGATAAAAGTGCATCTGCCCAGCGTCGGCAGGCGTGAATTTTCCCAGCTTCAAGTCGATGACAACCAGGCAGCGCAAGCGGCGATGAAAAAACACGAGGTCGACCCTGAACCATTCATTGCCTACTCTCAAACGCCGCTGCCGCCCGACGAAAGTGAAATGACCGCGGAGCTCCAGCAGAAAACTCTCAAGGCGCCCGATCAAGGCTTCTTCGAGATAGCTCTCGGAATACTCATCCTTGAGATCGAGGAACTCGAGGACAAACGGATCTTTGATTTCTTGCTCGGGCGTAATGTTGTCTTCGTCCGCTTGGTAAGCGCCACGTTTGAGCATGGCTTCCTTATTATGCGACATAGCGGTCCGCTCATAGAACTGCGAGTCGATTTGACGGCATAGCTGCCGAACGGTCCAACCGTTTCTGAGGGCTTCTTCTTCGTAAAAGGCACGCGCGAGTGCATTCTTTACCGACAGTAGCCTGACATAATGAGACCAGGGAAGAGGGAAAGAAGCCGAGATTGCGTCTATGGGAGATTCTATATACGTTGCCTGGATTTTTTCATCACTGAATTCTCCAGACGCTGTCTGGAGAATTTGTTTTTTATTATCTTTTTTCAATTTGGCAGACGCTGTCTGCCAAATTGGCATGTTTTGAGAACTTATGTAAAACTCTCGCATTAACCGCAGATTCCGTTGTGAAAAACCACGGCCAAGTCGACTTGTCAGATCCTTAGATAAGCGGTTGAGTATGGACTTTGCGTATTCTGCCCGATGTTTACCTCCCTGTTCATACTCCACGATCCGCCGCCCGATTTCCCAGTATGTCGCAGTCATAATAGCGTTAACCGATCGGGCTGCGGAGCGCCGGGCTTCCTCCAACAAGCCTACGACATCCGACAGAACCACGTCATAACCATCTTTGCCCTTTCCTACCTCTTTAACGCTTTTGTCCTTCACCATGATCGTTCCTCCCCGGAAACCATAAGTTTGCCAGGCGCGATGGCACGCAAGCGCATGGCCTTGCCGGAGGAGTGGGAAAGAATTGCATAGGTGATTGGTGAAGCGGGGTGAAACAATCATAACATCGGGGGCGGATGGAAATATAGATTTGCATATTTACTTCGCGGACCAATTTCCATATACTTGCGTCCCCACAAAGCTAGGGGGAATAGCAAGTATCGATTCGTCCTCTTTTTTTCCGTCCGCGGCGGATTGTACTCTGTTTTTCGCATGCCTAACCCTTTAACCTTTCAAGGGAGTAAATCTTGCTTGAAGCAATGCGTCAATTGGCTTTGGATTACTTGTTCAAGGAAATTGGCAACGGCAGCGTGCCAATTGACTTGGGCGCTTGGTTTAAAGACAAACGCGAAAAAAATCCCCAACGTATAATTGAATACCTTACTGAGGGGAGCTACTTAGAGCACGCTTATTTGATTACCCCCTCCCCTCAGAACGTTGATGAGGTGTTTCTTGATATCCATGATATTTCGCAGCGCAATAAAAATAGACTTCCTTGGGCACAAATAAAGGGTCCCAATTCCGGTGACTTCGGGCCTGTTATGAAAAGAAGCGTGGATCGGGGGCCAAAAAAGCAAGCCCAGGGAAGCACCTTTAAGAGAATATGCCAAGAAGCGGCAAACAATATGCCCTGGAGTAACTACTTTCTTGACATTCAGAAAATATTACAACGCAGAACTATTGTTTTGCATGATGGAAGTAAACTCACCACTGGCGAAGAAAGCGACTTCCCCAATATTCTCTCAGCGGCAATTGAATCAATACCCGAGACTAAGAAGCCGGTCTTTTTAGCCATTGTTGATTCCCAAGGCCGCTGGCCTGGAGATGTTGCAGATTATGTGGATTATCTTCTCTATGCAAATCAAAGAAAATATTCGCCAGATAAAGCGCCCGCGAAAGGTCCAGGAAAATGTTCATTGTGTGATGAACAATGTGAAAAAATATTTCCGTACGGGGTTTCAGGTGCTGGTATCAACATTGGAAATGTGGATCGAAACGGAGCATTTCCGAGTTTATCTTTAGACGATGCATGGAAGGGCTTTGCAATTTGCGGTAATTGCGCAGATCTTCTTTATATATATAAGTCCCATGTTATCAACAAAAATGCGGTAACTAACAAACGACCATTTGGGGCCCACGTAGCCGGTGACCCCGCACTAATCATTCCCTACACCAACTCCAATTCTGAGGGAAGACAAAAACTGCTCCAGGAAGTTGAGGATTATGTACATGATGCTGATACTTCTTCAGACGTAGGAGAGAACGAAGAAACGATACTCGACATCCTAAAGGATCAAAAAGCACTTCTAAATCTCACCTTCTTGTGGGCTGACGTCGGCCAGAATATAGAGAACCTTCGTGGTGTAATTACTGATGTTCCACCGAGTCGCCTAAAAACACTCTCAGAGTCAAATGAACAAATAAGTGATAGGAAGCATCCTCTATTTCCTGATGTTCGTTTGGGTCAACTCGAACCAGATTTATCCCTTTCCGGGCTAAGATCATTGTTTAAAAGACCGGGTGGCAAGAAAGCTAAAGACGCTAATAATAGTCAAAGGCTGTTTCAGCTACGCAGGAACGTAGCAGAGTGTGTGTACAAGTCGGCGCCCATACCGGAACAACGTTTCTGGAACGAGGTCATGACCACTGCTCGCTGGTATTGGAAGGAGGCCATTGCAGGGGGTAGTCCCTATCCGTTATTGAACGAAGGCTTGGGGAAAAAGGGGCCATTTCTAACAGCTGCCGGATGGTGTCGTTACTTAACTATGTGGATTTATTATTTTCAGACATTGGAGGTAATGCAAATGGCAGAAGATTACTTTGAGCCCTCATTAAAAGAGTTAAAGCCCTATTTTGGTGCTGAAAGCGGGATCGACAACCCGCAGAAAGCATATGCATTTTTATTAGGAGTGCTCTACGGCAAAGTACTTCAAGTACAAGCAGCCCGTGGTGTAAATGTAGGTGCCAATGCGCTGACCTGGCTAAAGAGACTTACTCTGACAGGCCGCGACCTTCCGCAGCTTTATGTAAAAATACGAGAAAAACTCTTAGCATACGAAACCGAAAAAAGTGCAAAAGTGCGTGGTCTGCTCGAAGAGTTGGCAGAATTAGGCGTTCGCATCGGAGATGACCTGGTTGTCCTTGACGATACATCAACTTGTTATTATCTGCTGCTTGGTCAATCGCTCAGTAATAAAATACTCTCAAAAAACGAATCCTAAGGATAAGGTGATAAAACTATGAGTAGCACTAGCCAAACACTTTCTGGACGGAGAGAGTTCTTGTTTCTTTACGACATCAAAATGGGTAATCCCAATGGAGACCCCGATGAGAATCGGCCGCGCGTTCTCCCCGACGGCACTCATTATGTTACTGACGTGCGCCTGAAAAGGTTTGCTCGTGATTTTTTAAAAAGTCAGGGTGAGGACATCCTCGTGGACAACATTGAAGGACGGACAACTAACTTAACTGGTCGGGTTGCCCATTATCTTCGGTCGAATGGGAAGGCGAAGGCTGAAGGAAAAGAGCTTGTCGACATACTGCTCGATGCATTTATCGATGCTCGTCTTTTTGGGAGTGCTTTTGCTTTTAAGTCAGAAAAAATTAAAGAACTAGATGGAACAGAAAGTCCCTGGGAGCCCAAGCCTGAACCAAAAACTCTTACAGGCGCCGTGCAGATCAATATGGGTGAAGTCCTCCATCGAGCTGAAGAAGTAGATATACACGGCACATCTGTTTTTGCTAGCGATGAAGCAAAAACGCAGGGAACCTTCACAACCTATTTCGGACTTCGTTATGCGTTAATAGGCTTTTCAGGTGTTGCCAACGAACATTCAGCAAAAATGTCAATGCTAACCAATGATGACTACGCTTCTTTTTTAAAATCGCTGTGGTTTGGCGTTCGCTCAGCTGGTAACACAAGAACAAAACGGGGACAGATTCCTCATCTTTTAATCTCCATCGAGTATAACGAAAGTGAAGAGTTTCAATTTGGCCGCCTCCATGACTATGTCAAACTTGAAACTGTCAACGACAAGGAAGAAAAAGCGTGGTCCTCATCAGAAGATTACGCCGTAAATTTGGCCCCTCTTCTCGACCGTCTTGAAAGAAAAAAGAGTAGGCTTAAGCGCATCGTCTATAACAAATCCGACGATGTCCAGTTTTCGCAAGAACTTCCCGGTGAATGGGAAAGCCTCAATTTTGATTCATGAATACGATCCGATTCCAGATTCGAGGCAGATTTGGTCATTTCTTGCGCGCTGAAGCTAATGCTAGTGCGCCATCGTATCCCGTGCCACCGAGAACAGCCTTACTTGGGTTAATTGGCGCCATTTTAGGTCTCCCAAAAGATGTGCCACAGAAAAATTTGGAACCGGCGGAGATAGCTCTTTCCGGCCCTATGCCACAAACCCATTGGCATAAGGCAAAGTTAAGAAAAGTTGTGCCAGGAGCCTTACCACTCGTCGTGAAGCACACTCAAAAAACGGGAAAACAGACGGAGCCTGAAAAGGCAACTTTGATCGGTCAAGAATGGCTGATAAATCCAAGGTATACGGTCTGGGCTTCGCTACCTGATGAATACCATTCCGATTTTGAGGAGCGTGTAAGAGATCACCGCTGGCATTTCAACCCTTGCTTTGGCATCTCAGAACATATGGCAGATGTTGAATATGAAGGGTCTGTTGAAACAAAGCCGCTGCCAGCAGGGCTACAACTCGTAAGGACAATTCTACCTGAGGCTATTGGCGATTTGGAAATGGGTCTTGTTTTTCAAGACGAATTGATTCTTCATTCCTTGCGATTGCCACGGGCTGTATCCGTAGAGCGTGTTTTTACTCATGCAAATTACATACTAGAAAGAAATGCCAAGCCCGTCCCGATTAAGACAAGTCATGCATTTCAAGCTGGCGATGCTGTAATAACATTCCTTTAATCTTGGTTTAAACTGAGTCAGACACATGCCGCTACTCTCGCATCCTGATATCCTGCTCCATAAACATATTGAACAAGTCATCGCTGCTGTGACGGGAATTTTTAAATGGCATTCGCAAGATCTAACCGAACAGAAGATTGCAGGTTGGTGTGAAACACTTGCAAAAATACACGATCTGGGAAAAGGAACTCAAGCTTTCCAGAAATACATTTCAAATCCCAGCAAGTACCGGGGTAACCTGGACTTAAAAAAACATTCTCGTCTATCTCAATTGCTCATTCTTCTTCTGGCAGAAGAAGCAAAATGGGATCCGCTGAAGACCTTGGCATTATCAGCTTGCGCGCTTGGTCACCACACAAGTTTTCCGACGTTTGAAAAGCTAAGAGAAATAGGCGGTGGCGACGAAGCCCGTCTTCTAAAACACCAATGCCCCATCATCGAAACCCAAGGACTCCAAGAAGAAACAAATTTTCCTGTTACTCAAATATCACTTGATAATCGACCCTGGGCAAATGCAAAAAAAATAATAGATCAAAAAATCAGACCAGTTTTTGATTCGCTCTCGCTTGACCAGGCGGTAGATTTCCGCCTTAATACCCAGTTTCTGTTTTCCACCTTACTTGAAGCTGACAAGGCTTTTCTTGCAATACCTGACCCAGAGACATACCTTGCGCTAAATAGAAAAAAATGGGAGCCATCGTGGATCGATAAAAAAATCGGGACACCAGCAGACGGTGAAATCAACACCATACGGCAAGCAGCAAGAAAGGCACTCACCGAGCAAACAAAGGCTGAACACTCAAATCGTATTTTTAATCTAACGGCGCCTACAGGAATTGGCAAAACCATGTTAGCCGCCACGTGGGCTTTTGAACAACGGAAAAATATTGATGCTGAAACTGGGGTTCCACCAAAAATCATAGTTGTATTGCCCTTCCTCTCCATAATTGACCAGACGGCTCGTGAATATGAAACTCTTCTCCGCGTTGGGATGGCCAGCCCTGACGGTTCGTGGTTCATGACAATTCACTCACTGTCAGACCGACAGTACAACAATTATAAGATGGAAGAGGCGACTGAGTCGTTTTTTATTGATACTTGGCGCACGGAGTTGGTCATTACAACTTATGATCAGTTCCTGCTTGGTCTGCTAAGCCCTAAAGCGCGTCACCAAATGCGCTTTCACAACCTCTGTGACGCGCTGATTATTATGGACGAGGTCCAGTCCTTGCCATGTAGGCTTTGGAAGCCACTCGAAAGCTTGCTCCTTGGCCTAACCAAATTAGGAAGCACGCGTGTTCTGTTGATGTCTGCCACACTACCTCCCTTCATTTCAAAAACAATGTCACTCCTACCCAACCACGAAAAATACTTCGCTAATTTTAAGCGCTATTCAATCCATTTTCACATTCAAGAAAAGACCAAGTTAAATGATTTTATCAATGAGATTTGTAAGCAATTGCCTGAATGGCTGCAAAAGGAAAACCGGGTGCTGCTGACTTTAAACACTCGCAGAAGCGCGCGTGCAGTAAGAGATGCCCTGGCTTCATCATGGGTGAAAGAATTTTCAGATGTTCCGCTTTTTTTTATTAGCGCTGACGTCACCCCTTCGGATCGTTTGAGAAATATCAATCAGATTGCCCTGGGTCACCCCTGCATAGTTGTTTCAACTCAATGTATTGAGGCTGGCGTTGATATCGATATGGATTTGGTAATCAGGGACTTTGCGCCGCTGGATAGCTTGGTCCAGATAGCTGGTCGATGCAATCGCGAGGGGCGCAAGGCGCGATGTATAGTCAAAATTGTGGATCTGGTATCTGAAAATGGTAGACGCTTTTCTGAAATGATTTACGACGACATGCACATGCAAGTAACACGGCAGTTATTATCCAACATCGATGAGATACAGGAAGAAGACATTCTGGAACTGACTAACAAATATTTTGCAGCTCTCGCGGAGAAAAAGAACCTCGGTGACGAACATGTTGAACGCTTTGCTAGATGGCAAGAGGATTTTCCGGTAAGAACGCTCCTAAGGGGCGAGGACACAGAAAAAGATAGCTTCCTCATACTTGAACAAGACCCTAGCCTTAAAAATGACATGCTGGCTACTGCCCGGATCGAAGATAGATGGAAGCGACGCGAGGCTTGGCGAAAGCTGGCTGGCCGGATTGCCAAAGTCACCGTGAGCATCTATGCAAATAGGGAGTTCACACCAGAGAGCATTGCAAGCGAATGGTGCGGACAGTGGATACTAAATGAAGGATACTATGATTCAGAACGCGGCCTTACCCTCCCGCAAGAACCAGAAGGAGATGCGCTCATACTATGAGCGAAATACCGACAGCCTGTTTGAGTTTATCCTTTGACCAAAATGACGTCGTTGTTATACGGCCTCACCTTTTACGAGGTGCCCTGGCAAATTTGTTCCCCGACGAACCTCTCCTTCATCAACACGGAAGTGCCGGTCTTATTTATCGCTATCCTCTCGTTCATTATCGAGGGCTAAAAAGCAAAGGTATCTTGGCTGGTTTTTATGAAGGAGCTCATCTTTTAGCACGGTTGCCCTTTCTTGACCAAACGATGCAAATAGGAAGTATTTCCGCAAAAGTTGTTGATGTCGAACTCGAATTTTCTATTCGGAGCGTTGCTGTTGCTCGAAAATTGACACGCTACTATTTCGTAACTCCATGGATCCCGTTCAATCAGATGAATTACGAATCTTACAGGAAGATGGCTAGGGTTGAACAAACGTATGAGCGAGATCGAATTGCGGTAGGAAATTTACTTACCGCTTTACGCGGACTAAAGATTGAGTTTCCTGCGCAGTTGTACGCAGCTTTTCAGGTTAGAAGATCAGTTGCTTGCAGATACAAAGATCAGACTTTTCTTGGCTTTCTTGGAACTTTGGTTACTAATGCGGATATACCGGATGACGTCGCGATTGGGCGAGCGGTAAGCCACGGTTACGGATGGTTGAAAAGAATTAGAAAAAAATAGTATGGAAAACTTCTTTGCGTTCGGAAGAAAGGCCGCAATATCAATCAAGGATCGGAAACAGCATGCAACTCATCATCAACACATACGGAGCATATCTTCGCCGCCGGGGGGAACTCTTCCAGGTTAAGGTTGATGACGTTGTCAGCGAGGTCTCCGCACGGAAAGTCCGTTCCATCCTCATCACTACTGCTGCCACCATGTCCACCGATGCCATTCAATTGGCGATCGAGAACAACATCGACATCATTTTTCTCGATAAGTTCGGCAATCCATTTGGCCGAGTCTGGCATTCCAAGATGGGTTCGACTGCCCAAATCCGGCGCAAACAGTTGGAAGCCGTCGAAAAACAACTCGGCCTCAACATCGCGCTCGGATGGGTGCGAAAGAAATTCGACAACCAGATTGATCTGCTCGAACGGATGCGAAAACGGCGCACGCGTCTATCCTCCGAAATAACTCATGGAATTTCGCAGCTAACGCCATTATGCAAACAACTGGAGGGCCTCAAGGGAAGCCTGGGTGAACGGCGCAACACGATCCTGGGGATCGAAGGCAACGCCGGCCGTGTTTACTGGAAAACAGTCAGTCTCCTTTTGCCTGAAAAATATCGCTTCAATGGGCGCAGCCGAAATCCCGCCAAGAACGAGTTCAACTGCCTGCTCAATTATTCGTACGGAGTTCTATATGGAACCGTCGAGCGAAGCTGTATTCTCGCCGGTCTGGATCCTTTCGTCGGCTTCATTCACACAGACAACTACAACAAGAAATCACTAGTCTTCGACCTCATTGAAAACTATCGCATCTGGGCTGATGAATCTGTTATTGGGTTGTTTGCATCGCGACAGATCAAACAGGACATGTTCGATAAACTCGAAAACGGTATGACATTGAACCAGGACGGAAAAGCTGTCCTAATGGGCCGCTTCTCAGATTTCCTTGCGCAAAGCATCCGGCATAAGGGACGGAACATTAAGCGCCGGGACTCCGTTCAGCTCGACTGTCACGCCTTTGCCAATAAGCTAATCAAGGAATAAGCCGTGAAAAAAACCGACCAGCTCGTCTGGATCATCTATGACATCTCTGAAAACCGGCCGCGTGCGCGGGTTGCGAAGCATTGCAAGGACGCCGGACTTTATCGCGTCCAGAAATCCGTCTTCCTGGGGACCATCGAACGCAACCGTCTGGATGAGCTATCCATGACCATCGAAGACCAAATCGATGAGGAAACTGACAAGGTGTATATCTTTCCCATGTGCGAACAGGATTTTCACAAAGTGATTCTACAGGGGCAGGCGTTTGATAAGAAACTTGTTACAGATGAAATTCGGGCGCTCATAACATGATTTTTTACGGACAACGTAATGGTTGAACCAATAAAGGCCGCGCTTTCGAGAGACGATACCGAGGCAACGCCAATGATCACCCCGTCGGAGGTGATCGAGTACATATATTGTCCCCGCTTCATCTATTTCATGAGATGCCTGGAGATTCCTCAACACGAAGACAATCGCTATAAAGTACTCAAAGGCCGGGAGGTCCATAAAAGAAGGACAAATGAAAATCGTGAATATTTGAGGAAAAAAATTGGGGCTACGGGTAGAAGCCTGAATGTATATTTGGCGTCGCCGGAGATGAAGGTGCGCGGAATCGTAGATGAAGTCCTTACTCTTGAGGATGGAAGCCTTGCTCCTTTGGATTATAAATATACGCCATATCGGGATATGGCATTCCGAACGCATCGGATTCAGATCGTTCTATACAGCCTTCTTGTTCGCAAGTCCTATGACCGGCCTGTAACGCGCGGATTCTTGGCTTACGTGCGTGAAGGCAGCAAATTAATCGAAGTGGCTGTTAATAATGACGTTGAGCGTGAGGCGCGCGGTGTCGTTGACAAGATATTTTCGATAGTAGAAACTTGTTGTCTACCAGCCAGGACGAAATATAGGGTTCGATGCCACGACTGTTGTTATAGAAATATTTGCGTTTAGGCGGTTTCTTGCCAAAGGACCTGCAAAAACAGGTCAGCCGCGATGCAAATGTTGTTCATTTGGGATGAATTAGTCAGCGTCGGGAGGTGTAAATGGAGAAAGGAGGCTTCCACTTTAGGTTAGCAGTGGTCAGAAAAAGCCTGCAAAGCCTTAATGGGACCCAAAAATCGCGGCCAACGAGGATGATCCATTAGAACAAGGATTGAAACTCCTGCAAATACCTCTTCGCTGCTGTGACTACCGCGATGCCAACGAGGATGATCCATTAGAACAAGGATTGAAACCGTCATACCTTTGCCACTCAGTTTATTTTGTCTGGGCCAACGAGGATGATCCATTAGAACAAGGATTGAAACAAAACAGGGCAATCAATACCCGCCGGTTACGGCGGGGCCAACGAGGATGATCCATTAGAACAAGGATTGAAACATTAGAACGGCGGCGTTACATAGCACTGGGCCGCTGGCCAACGAGGATGATCCATTAGAACAAGGATTGAAACTCTGCATCATACGGCGGGGCATGAGAATAGCGATTACGCCAACGAGGATGATCCATTAGAACAAGGATTGAAACTTTTTTTGACAGCCTGGAAGCGGGCATCGAATCCGTGCCAACGAGGATGATCCATTAGAACAAGGATTGAAACACTCTTGGGGAGGGGAAAGGTGAAAAAGGTCGCAATAAGCCAACGAGGATGATCCATTAGAACAAGGATTGAAACCTGAGCTGTTGAGCAACCCATTGCCAAGAACAAAAGCCAACGAGGATGATCCATTAGAACAAGGATTGAAACCCGGTGTCATCGAGAAATACGACAGCAAGACCGGGCCAACGAGGATGATCCATTAGAACAAGGATTGAAACCGCCTATGGGGAAGAATTTCGGGAATGCGGTAAAGCGCCAACGAGGATGATCCATTAGAACAAGGATTGAAACACATTTCCTGGCCTGCCTGTAGCTGGCAGGCGGTGGGCCAACGAGGATGATCCATTAGAACAAGGATTGAAACCCGGTAGGCAGAGGGGGACTGGCTTCTCTGGCTCTGGCCAACGAGGATGATCCATTAGAACAAGGATTGAAACCCAGACAATTGAGATTCGATAGTCGGCAGATGCAATTGCCAACGAGGATGATCCATTAGAACAAGGATTGAAACCAGAAGCGTAATAGCCTCTAGTCTTTTTTTACTTTCTGCCAACGAGGATGATCCATTAGAACAAGGATTGAAACTTTCCTCAATATCATTTTTGAGCGCGGCTAGTTCGGGCCAACGAGGATGATCCATTAGAACAAGGATTGAAACAACCAGTCACACGTGTACTGTTTTTTCGCAGGGTTGGCCAACGAGGATGATCCATTAGAACAAGGATTGAAACAGGCAATTGTCGCGTTGGCGGTAATTGCAATGAGCAGCCAACGAGGATGATCCATTAGAACAAGGATTGAAACCCGACCTCGCCGACCTCAAGAAGCTCATTTGGGAGCGGCCAACGAGGATGATCCATTAGAACAAGGATTGAAACCGATGTCCTTCCACTTCTGGTTGGCAAACGCGATCGGCCAACGAGGATGATCCATTAGAACAAGGATTGAAACTCCCAGCGGAATCTACCGCGATGACAACTCGTGGCTAGCCAACGAGGATGATCCATTAGAACAAGGATTGAAACCACATGACAAGCAGATCATCGTCCTCAACCTGCTTGGGCCAACGAGGATGATCCATTAGAACAAGGATTGAAACAAGGACCTCCGGCGCGTCCCGGAAGAGCGCGTTACGCCAACGAGGATGATCCATTAGAACAAGGATTGAAACTGACGGTTGCCAGATCATCGATTATTACCAGCTCGCGCCAACGAGGATGATCCATTAGAACAAGGATTGAAACGTCATAGCTTTGTAGATCGCATCCGGCACAGGGTCCAGCCAACGAGGATGATCCATTAGAACAAGGATTGAAACACTGTTTAGGAGGTCTTAAAACGGTGGTATGCAAATCTGCCAACGAGGATGATCCATTAGAACAAGGATTGAAACGCAAAATGCTTTCCGCTCCGAATATCCAAGGTAAAAAGCCAACGAGGATGATCCATTAGAACAAGGATTGAAACAAGCCTGGGGGAACAGCAGCGTTCGAGCCTTGGAGAGCCAACGAGGATGATCCATTAGAACAAGGATTGAAACATCGTGCTTGTGTGAATCCTGAGCATCTTGAGGCACGCCAACGAGGATGATCCATTAGAACAAGGATTGAAACAAGCTTACCGTCACTGGGAAGCCGACAAGATGGTCGGGCCAACGAGGATGATCCATTAGAACAAGGATTGAAACACTGGTTTCTCCGCTTCTGCGGAGAAAAATATACGGGTGACGAAAACAAAACTTTTTTTCGGCGAATTCAGTTAATTTTCCCAAGAAACTCACTTTTTCCAACAAACGCATTCCTTTTTCCTCCCTCCGCATGTCTGCTGTTTCTTAAATCGGAAGCTTGAGACCTACGACTCGTTTATTATTTTTTCGCCTTTTTTATCCCTTCGAGTCCCCCCCGTGTTTGAACAGCGCCCCTCGCGGGAAAACGCGAAAGTACGAGAAAATTCTGCATCTATCTGTTGCCGAGGAGGCCAACTTATGGAAACCCGTGAACTTACAAAGATCGAAGTTCCTTATCCCGATGCGGGGAAGCTTGAACTGAAGATCAGCGTCGGCGCCTGCCGCCTGCGGGTAAAGCCGTCTGAAAGCGCCGGCGCCACCGCCGCTTGGATCACTGGAACGTACGACGACCCCAGCGGTGGGCTGGCTTCCAAGATTATGGATAAGGGCTACGGGTCGGTAAAGATTACGCAGCAAAGCAGCCTTTCCGCTTTCAAGACACCATTTTCGGGAGCGCCGCGGATGGAGCTTGAGTTAAACAGGACGAAGCCGTTTGCGCTAAACGTTGAAACCGGCGCCAGCGACAGCGTCTTTGACCTCGGCGCCCTGCCTCTGACACGCCTGGTTATCAAGAAGGGAGCCGGCAAATGCGAGGTCGATTTCCCGGCTCCCAATCCCGTCGAGATGGAAGAAATCGACATCGATGCCGGGGCCGTGACCCTGACGATGCGCAATCTGGCCAACGCCAACTTCGTAAAGATGACTATGGACGGAGGCGCCGCGACCTACAATTTCGATTTTTCCGGTGAGCTGCGCCGGGACGCCTCGGTCAAAATGAATGCCGGTGTCTCTACCCTCAAGATGCGGATTCCCGCGGCCACCGCGGCAAAGATCACGCCGGGTTCGGTCCTCGGCAGCCTCGACATCGGCGACGGGCTCACGAAGAAGGAAGGAGCTTTCTGGACAGAGGCCGCCGTTGCAGGCAACTCACCGGTGCTGAGCATTTCCGCCAGCGTGGCGCTCGGTGCGCTCAGTCTGCATGTAATCTGAACGGCTAGAGAGGAGACATAACTAATGAGACTGTCGCGCGGGAAATTCTTTAAAACCAGGATGGCGGTTTTAGCTGCGGCGGCTGCCGGAGGTGGTTACGCGCTACTTGTTCGGCCGCGTATGCTCAGCTGGGGCGCGACCGACGACGAGGCGGTCGTGCCCATGCCCGCCGACGAAGTCATTACCAATCCGAAGTACACAGCCAATCACGCGGTTACTGTCAATGCTCCCGCCTCCGTAGTCTGGTCATGGCTGCTGCGAATGGCACAGGGGAATGACGGATTCGACGGCCTGAACTGGCTGGAAAAACTCCTGGGCCTGCAATATGAAATATCTGCAGTCGATCATGGCCGTCACCTTGTGCTGGGAACACCCGGTAGCCAAACTGAAGTCTTCTCCGAAGGGAAGCCGTTTGGCACCTGGACTTTCATGCTGACGGAAATTAATGCCGAAACCACGCGCCTGGTTGCACGTTCGCGAATCGACTTTTCACGTAACTTTGCCGGCCTGGTCTGGAACAAATACGGACTGGAGCCAATTCGTTTCATGATGGAGCAAAGAGCGCTGCTGCAGATAAAGAAAAGGGCGGAATCTTCGGTGAGCGCCGGCGGCAGGCCGCAGGAAATGGCTGCCGTCAGCGAGCCCGCTCAGGCGGCCGCCTGAGCTAACGACTGAGTAGCCAGCGTTCAATCTGTTGAATCTAACTACGAATTGTCTTCCACTGAAACTACCCGGTGCGGCTGAATTTCTCCAGACCCTGAACGATCAACATGCGCGCCAAAGTACTTTTGCCAATGTGGCGTTGACGCGCAAGTGCTTCCATTTTGGTTACAGTTATCTCGTCTAGCCTGATCGAAAGCACACGCTCGTGGCGTAGTGGCCTGTCGATATCCGCTTCAACTTCTTCGAACTCCCCGGGAAAGTCGAGCGGGCTGTGACTTTCCCAAAATGCCGCCTCTTCTTCTGGAGAATTGAAACTCGGCACGTTGCCTTCCGGCTTTTCTTTTTTCTTTTTTTCGCTCATTTTGAAAATTCCTTAAAACGGCTCTTTTCACGGCTGGTCATTGGCCTCGAAGTTACCGGGTAGTAAACTCCCAGACCCCTTTCGGCCAGGATCAGAAGTAGATAAGGGTCACGTTTGTCCTTGCCCCAAACGGCCAAAGTCCTGTTTCGGCTTCTATCGAATCGCGGCCTGCAATGAATGCCGGCAAGAAGCCAGTCGATATCTTCTGGCGTAATCTGCCGTCTGGCTATATGGGCAATGTTCCAAGTGTCCCAAATGAGCTTGCGAACCCTGACTCTCAACAATCGCTCCAATTTCCACATCAGCTCAATAGCTGATTCGCATGCCCAGCGGATTACATTGTATTATTATGTATTACAATAATGCAATGGAAATTCAGTTTCTTTGAGCGAGGAGATACCAGCGTCCATCAACATTTTTCTGGTGTGGCACCTTTAAAGTGCTGTTTTTGCGGGGCCTTTACAAATTACTCAATGTATTGAATTAATTTACTCAATTCTTTGACCAGTCAAAACCGGTCTCTAGGGCATATCGTGCCAGACGACCTGTATGCCGTATTCGCCAAAGGCTTCTTCGATTAATTCAGCAAGACCGTCAGCTTTTGGCCGTTGCGGGAAAACGATGCCTAGGGTTTTGTCGAGCCTCTCAAATGACTTCCCGTGCAGGTCGCTGCCATCCATATAACTATAGAGTTGCCGCGCATAGCGGCTAATCAGACGGCGAATGTTCCTTTCGAGCTTTCCATCCCAAAAGGTGTACTTAATTTCGATGAAGGCGAGGTGGTCTGCTTCAACCCGAACATGCACATCTGCACGCCCCGGGCGGCCGGTATCTTTCGTAAGAGGGAACTCGTCGATGCCTTTGAACTCCAGGCCATCTGCCTTCCACTCATCCTGAACCTGCTTGTGGAAGGCGCGGGCTTCGCGCATGCGAGCTAGAAAAATCTCAAGCTTAGTGGTCATAACTAATCCCGCGGCGGCGTTTTTGCTTCCTTGAGCAGATAGGTGCGCATAGAGAGCAAGTTTATCACCCGTGGCGGAGGGAAAGAACGATATTGTTATATACTGGCAGCGGCTAACAAGCGAGGGTGGCCATGGCGGAACCAAAATTCATTACCTTCCTAAGCGATTTCGGCATGGCCGACGATTTTGTCGGCACCTGCCATGGTGTCATCAAGCAGATCTCGCCAGAGGTAGAGATCATCGACATCACCCACGGTGTGCGGCGTCATGACATCCAGCAGGGAGCCGTCATTCTCGATAACACTCTTCCTTATCTTCCTGAAAGCGTGATCCTGGCCGTGGTCGACCCGGGCGTCGGCGGGCATCGCAAGCCTGTCGCCATCCGCACGGCGCAAGAGCGTTACCTCGTAGGCCCGGATAACGGCCTGCTTTCACTGGCAACGGCGTCTTTGGGGGGCGCGGCGGCGGCGGTCGAGCTTACCTGCTCATCCTACAGCCTGCCCAAGGTTTGCAAGACGTTCGAAGGCCGCGATCTTTTTTCGCCCGCGGCGGCTCATTTGACCAAGGGAGTTCCTCTCGAAAAGTTGGGAGCACCATTAGCTGTTGAGAGTCTTACCCACATTGATCTGCCCGAACCGGATATCTCCGAGCACGGCATCACGGCAACGGTCATCTACACGGACCGCTTTGGCAATGTTCAGCTGCAGCTAAGCCCCCAGCAGCTTCAGCAGATCGGCGCCAAGGTGGGCACCACGCTCGTCGAAGTGGTTCACGGTGAAGAAAAACTGAAGGCCCCCTACGTGCACTCTTTCGCCGATGTGGATCCGGAGGAAATCCTGGTGTATGAGGATTCCTACGGCAAGATATCTTTCTCGGTCAACCAGGGCAACGCCGCCAGTGTATTCGAGATTGTCCCGGGGAACCAGATGGTGTTCCGGGTTATCGGTTAGAGATGCTGACGTGACCGAAGACCGGGATACGGTCGTCCTTCTGTTCGACACAACCCACCGGGCCATGTCGGCCGAGGAGGCGATCATCGATGGCGGCTTCTGGTGCGATGTAGTGCCCAGGCCCCCCGATGCGATTTCGACCCTCTGCGGGCTGGCCATCGAAGTCCTCGCAGGCGATCTCGCCAGCGTGAGGAGTGCGCTCACGGTTGCCGGCCTGGTTTTTGAAATCTATAAACCGGAAGTGGAGGCACATTGAACCACGATACAGAGGCAGGACCTCGCGAAAAGGCCGGGAACGAAGTGAACCCGCCCATGGATCACATTCAAGATACCAGTGAAAGGCCCGGGCTGGACTGCCGCCTGTTCGTCGCGCTCAGAACCCGTTTCCATTTTCAGCCGCTGGAGATGATCCTAAAAGTCCTTTCCGTGAGCGGGAACTGGGGACTTTTCTGGCTGGGCCTGGCGTTGGTCTTCTTTTTAAGCGGCGCCAATAACGGCCGGGCGATGGCCATCATGATCCCGGTCGCGGTCTATACGACCCTGGTTGTAAACTACGCCGTCAAATCGGCTCTGCGGCGCGATCGGCCGGTCTTCGATGAACCGGCGCTGGGGCCGCTGGTGGGCGTTCCTTCCAGCAAATCCTTTCCCTCATCGCACGCGTCAATGTCCTTTGCCGCCGCGACCGTTTTCACCTATTTTCATCCGTCTCTCTGGTATCTGTTTTTCGCACTGGCGCTGATCATTTCCTGGACGCGGGTGTACGTCGGCGTTCATTATCCTTCGGATGTCGCCGCGGGCACTTTCGTCGGCCTGGCGATGGGCCTCGGCTGGTCACTATTCCTGGCATGGGCATAGTGCTGCACCCAGACTACGCTATGTGGCAATGAGGGAGGCCTGACCATAAATGTATGAATTCAAGGTATCGACCGGTTCGCGAAGCGAGCTGCTCGACATCACGGCCGAGGTCCAGAAAGCCGTTGGCTCCAGCGGCGTCGAGGAGGGGACCTGCCTGGTATTTGTACCGCACACGACCGCGGCGGTGACCATCAATGAGGGCGCTGACCCCGCTGTTCGCCGGGACATCGAGTCTGAGCTGGATAAAATAATTCCCTGGAACGATGGCTATGCCCACGCCGAAGGCAACTCCGCCGCCCATATCAAGACTTCGCTGGTCGGCTCCTCGGAAATAGTTCTGATCGCCGGCGGCCGCCTGGTGCTCGGCACCTGGCAATCAATTTACTTCTGCGAATTTGATGGCCCGCGCAACCGCAAGGTTTATGTTAAAGTCACGGCTGATTGATTATGTCCTCTTCTCTCACAAGCCTGCTCCTGGCCTCACTCGCGGCCGTTTTCACCATTGCCGGCGGCAGCCTGCCGTTGGCGCGCAAGCAACTGAGCGAACGGGGAATCTCGCTGCTGGTGGCATTCTCGGCGGGCGTGCTGCTTTCGGCGGGCATCAACGACATGTTTCCGGAAAGCTTCAAACTCGCGGAGGGCAGCGCCGTTATCGGCGTGAGCGTCGGTTTCGTTCTTCTGTACATGATCGAAAAGGTGACCATGGTCCACGCCTGCCGAGAGCAGGGTTGCCGGGTGCATCCCTTTGGTTTTTTCGCCCTGGTCGGCATCGGTTTCCATACCATGCTCGATGGCTTCTCGATTGCTGTCAGCGGTGAAGCCCGGGCATCCCTCGGCCTCGTGGTCGCCTTCGCGGTGCTGGCGCACAGTTTCCCCAGTGGTGTCTCGGTGGCGGGAGTCATGCTCTCCTGCGGTTACAGGCGAATGAAGGCGTGGCGGGTGTTGATGGTGCTGGCGCTGATGGCGGTGGTGGGAGCGATCGTAGGCCTGTTTTTCTCCGGAGCCAGCGATGTGGTGCTCGGTGTCGGCATTGGCCTCTCCGCCGGAACCTTCCTATATATATCCACCAGCGACCTGCTGCCCGTGGCCCACGAAACCAACTGGCGTGATTACAGCGTTCCGTTGGCCTTTACCGCCGGTTTCGCCCTGATGCTGGGAGCGGCGCTGCTGCTGGGATAAGCGGTAAGACCGGGGAGCGGGGTTTCAGGACACCGCCTCTGCCTGTCAGAAAGCTTTGATGTTAGCCGCAATCCTGCCAATACATCAACGGAAAAGCCCCGTCGACGTTCAGCGTGAAGAGCATGGTGGCAAGATCGCCGGCACCGTTGGATTTATTGACGTCGACGCTGAGATTGATTTCCCGTTTTTCACCCGGCCCAAGCTCAAGGCGCCATTGTAACTGCCCGGCCGGACCGTCAGTCGCCGCTTCGGGTTCGGAGCCGTTCATCGAAGACAGCTTGAGGTCCGCGCCCGGTAGCGCCCTCAAAACAGAATCGATACTGACACTCCCCGGATTTTCGATCGTCACCGTAAAGGAATCGCTGCCTGATGGACCCCCGGCGACTGAAAGCTTCAGGGGATTGACGCTGTTCCACCCTGGCGCCGTCACGAAGCACGGGTCAGACAGTGAGTCCGTATCGGACCCGGCAATCTGTGTTCTGCCGGTCCCATCCGGGTTGATCACCCAGATCGAACTGCCTGTTGTCGTCGGTTTGGTAACTTTCACCTTCCCCGGCATGAATTCCCAGGAAGCATTTTCCACCTGGTCCGTATGTTTGTAAGCCAGTTTCCCGCTGGACGGAGATACCGTTTGCGTCCCGTCGTAATCAAAGTCGGATGTCAGCATCCTGAAAAAACTGCCGTCATCTGAGATCTGACACAGCTCGGATGTGAACCGGTCTCCAAACTGCTGTTCCGTAAACAGAATGTCATTGCTACCGGGAAGATAACCGGCCCGGTAATGGAAAAGCTCGTTCGCGGTTATTTTCCTCAACGCTCCGCTCTCAAGATCGAGGCTCCAGATATTGTGCTGGTAAAGATCGCCAAATTGAGTCAACACCAGCTTCTTGCGGATGTAGCTTACAGGATACGAATACGAAGTAAACTGCATGCCGGCCGGAGTCAGCTGGATTTTCTCGCCCGTCTCGATATCAACCTTGTTCACCTGCCCGCCGGTGTTGTCATAGATGAAAGTACTGTTATCGATCCAGGAGGCGTTATCGAGATTGACGCCATCCACCAGGAATTGCAGCTTCCCTGTTGTCAGGTCGAGCACCCCGGCCCGGCTGGCTCCGTCGCCACCGGTTCCGCTGCCGGCAGAGCGCGTGGTGAAAGCCACCTTGGTACCGTCGGGAGAAAAGCTGGGCCTGACTGCCGTGCGGGGCAAGTGCCAGGCGGCACTGCCGTCCGTCGCCGCGATTAGCGAATGCATTGTCTCTTTCTTGTCGCCAAGAGAAAGGGCGAAATATTTACCGTCGCCGGAAAATGTCAGCCGCTCGCCGAGTCCCGCCCACTGCAAAACACCATGAGAAGCGCCTCCATCAACAGGGTTGAACCTGACCGATCCCGATGAGCCGTCGTCGGCGATATAGGCAATCTTTTCCTGGCTGAGGTCCCCTGTTGACGTGTCGCTCGAGCAGCCTGTCATGGATATCAGAGCCAGCAGGGTTAGTAGAGCCGGCAGGGTGAGCGAAATGGCTGCGCCGGCTAAAACTTTTTTTGTTTTATTTATCATGAGGGCCATCCCTTAACGCCTTCTATAGGCAACGATGTCTTCCGTCTCCGCGAATTTTTCCATTCCCAGCCAGGTGGTGACATATTTATCAACATTGTTGATAGCCGTGGGTGAGAGGCCGGAATCCACATGATAGTCAGTCCCGCGCGCTATTGTTTCAGGCCCCAGCTTATGAACGACGATGAATGCTATCTGGTACTCGTCCATAACTCGAGAAATAGCTGCCGGGTTCACATCCGGAGCCGATGGCTCAGGCTGATCCGGTTTGACCAGATAGTCAATTACCGGGGTATACAGGCCGCGCATGACAACTTCCATCGGTGTTCTCGAGACAAAACCGCCGACCATCGGCTTTTGATGAATTGGCTGGTAGAGCTGAACAAACGTTTTTTCGGTGCCGGTCGTGAGGTTGCCGCTCTCCCATCCCAGCGGCAGATCAATGACAGAACCCTGAGTGCCGGAAGCGGCGATTTCCTCGTAGATATCCGGTGATTCGTTAGAGGTCAAGGTCACTGAAGGCTTGAACTCCACGCAGACTGCCAGTAGCAGGACAGCACACACGATAGAAGCCGCCATGCGCCCTTTCCTGTCTTTCCTGAATTGACGCAAAAGGGCGCTGGCGCCGTAACCGGCCAGTACCGCAATGGCCAGCATGGCGAGCAGGGCAAAACGGCCGGGAGCCCTTCCCTCATTAATAAAAGGTATTTTTGTGATAAGGATGTAAGGGCCGCGAATACTGAGGACGCTGCCGTTGATAATCGGATACGGGCCCAGCGCCAGGGCTGAAAAGATTACCGCGGTTGCCGTCCAGAACCAGACCTTCCTGCTCCTGACGTGGGTAACTACACCGATTGCGGCCAGCGTCAGCGCCGTCCAGCCAAAATAGGTTGTTTCAGCGGGAGAAAAGCTCTGGGTAAACTTGTCAAAGGTCGATCCCAGGAAAGCAAATGTTCCCTGCGGCACAAAAAAGGAGAGAAGATCGGCTCCGGGCCAGCTGACACCCAAGGGAAACGTGACAAAGTCTCCCTGGGATTTCATCTCCGAGAGAGCGGTAAAAAATATCGGGGAATATAACAGGGCCGCGGTGAGACCAGCGATCCCCAATCCCGTCAGCAGCCGGAACCATTTTTTAAATTCTTCCCGGTTCCAGCGAAGTGGGAAAAAAAATACCGCAAACAACGCGGTCAGCGGCAAAAGGAAAATTACGTATTGTTCGGTATCGTAGGCAGCCATCGCCAACGCGACTCCCGCCAGGACAAAATATTTCCAGGCACGCCGGCCGCTCTCGGCAAGTGCGTCCATCCCCTGGAACAGGAGCGCGAAATAGACCGGTATCATCATCGTTGATAAAAGAGCGATATGTGATTGTTGACCCCACCGGAACGGCGCGAAGGCAAAGATGGCGCCGGCCAGAAATGCCGGCAGCCGTTCGCCCGTTAGCCGGCGCACAAGCCAGTAGGTCGTCAGCCCTGTTGCGACGAAGGTGCCCACAAATAAAAGATTGTAGGCGGCGGTAAGCCCGAAAATGTACTGGAAAGGAATGCTGATCAGACCCATCACCTTTGGCATGTGATGATAGGTCAGACTGACACCAAAGGGATAGAAAAGGTAATCGCAGGCCAGCGGGCTCTGATGTAAATCCATGAGCGAATATTTCATCCACCAGACAGCCCATACCGATGAAGCCCCGTCCTCAGAGTCACCGACAAAAAATGTCGAGAAATGCAGAATTAGGGGGTAGGTAAGGGCGAACGTCAATCCCGTGTAGGCAACGGCAAGCGAAAACCCCCGCCTCAATTTGGTCCTCAGAAAGAAATCCACAGAAACCCGGTGTCTTGGTTGGTAGATCAAGTATATTCGCCAGGTATTATTTTGTCACATTTCGTTCACCGGCTTTTAACCTCAGCCGACGTCCGCGTTGCTATCATGCAGACAGATATACAATGCCGCTCGAAAATGATGAAAGGAGGTGGAACATGAGTATAACCACGATAATCCCGCCAAGGACTGCCGTCTGTCTCGACGTGATCCGGAACGACGTGCTGAAATGCCTGAAGCGTCAGCCGAACGTTCCCGTGTCCGTCGATGACATTGCCGGCAGCATCGCCGGCGTGTCGCCGTTACAGGTGGAGCGTGCCCTCTTCGCGATCGAGGGGCCGGTCACCAGCGCTGGCGGCGGACAGGACGCCTACGTGCATCGCTGCCGCTGCAGCAATGCGGGGGTCTACATAACGTAGCCCCGTCTTAACCTCAGTTACCCGCCCGGCAGCGAGGCCGGCGGGCGGCGTCCGGTTCCCGGACGCCGCCCCTGGGTGTCCAGAAAAATACTCCGAGAAAATTTGATGCGCTTCAGGACTTGAGGGGCAACTCCACGACCAGCTCGGTGCCAAAGCCCTCCCGGCTGTTCGCTTTCACTTCCCCGCCGGCGCTTTCCACTACGTGCTTGACGATCGATAGTCCCAGGCCTGTGCCACCAAGTCTCCGGCTGCGGGATTTGTCGACGCGATAAAACCTTTCGAAGATATGCGGCAAATGCTCGGCGTCGATGCCGATGCCGTCGTCCGTAACCAGAATTTTTATTTTGCCGTCCCCTTTTGATGCGATGACTTCTACGTGAGATTTTCGGCCGCTGTATTTGATTGAATTCTCCATCAGGTTGGAAAAGACCGTCGAGGCCATCCTTTCCGGAAGGGGAATAACGAGATCTTCAGGGATGCTGTTTTTTACTGTTACACCGAATTTCGTGGCCACCGGCTGAAGTTTTTCGATTAGCGCATCGATCACCTGGCGAAGTTCGGAGCTGCCCTCCAGGTTTGCCGCGCCCGATTCCAGCGATGAAAGGAAGAGGATGTCATCCACGAGTTGAGTGAGGCGATTTGTTTCCTGATCGATGCGTTCGAGGAACCGGTCGCGGTCATCAGGTTCGATGCCGGGATGCTTCAGGGTTTCGACCATGGCGCGGATCCCGGCCAGGGGAGTCCTTAATTCATGAGAAACCGTCGCGGCGAACTGTGACCTGAGTTCGCCGAACTCAATCGTGGACGCGGCGCTCTGCATAAACAGAAGACACATTCTTTTCCTGCCTGATTGGAACGGAAAGAGTTTTGCCGTGTATGTGCGCCTGCCCGCGGCATAAAGCCTGACGACGATCTCTGCCGGCTCGAGCGTAGCGATGGCCGTCCGGGCTGCGTCTTCAAGTTCATGGCTTTCCAATCCTTCGAGAAGACCGCGGCGCCTGCGGGGTTGATCCAGCTCCAGCTCGGCGCGGGGGCTTAAATCAGTGATTACGAGGCTTTCATCGAGGATTAGTACGGGCAGCGGGCAGTTGGTAACGAGCTGGTCGAGGCTGCTTTTAATTTCCGGTATGCTGGCTGCTGCTTCCGCGGCTAGCTTCAGCCTCGAAATCGAATCGTTGAGCGACTCCCCGGAAGATGACCCCAGCATCGCCGCGATCCGCTCGCGTTCGTTGGCAACGCGCCAGAGAACAACCGCGAGTAACACAAGCAGGCCAAACAACGCCAGCGACAACACGATCGCGATGATTGCCAATGTATCTATGGCCAGACTCCCCTGTAATTCATTCGGGTATTATTGCCGGGCGCCGGGCGCTTCGGATTTGCCGTTTACTCCCCAAACTGATCTTACTCCCCAAACTGATTTTTGATATCCGGCGCCAGCGGACGGTCGAAATACTTGCCATCAAGCTCGCCGGTGACCAGAAAGGCTACGCGTCCGCCCATGTCGACAACCTGGTCGGCGATCCGCTCGATATAACGGCTCGCAAGCGCCACGTGAGTTGCCCACTCCGACGAGGCCACCTCCTGGTCTTCCTCACTCGGATGCAGCAGGCGGCCAAGTATCTCCTTGAACATTTCGTCGATCGGCTCGTCAATCTCCTCCAGTTTGTTTGCCACCTCGGCGTCACGATCCGCGAAAGCCTTGATACCCTGGCGGAGTACTTCCAGGGCCTGGGCGGACATCTTCCTGAGCAGCTCCAGATAAGGCTCTGCCCCTTCTGTCCTTTCCATACGCTTGGCTATCTTGGCGACGTTTACCGCCAGATCACCGATGCGCTCAAGATGCAGGCTGACCAGGAGGCAAACATGCAGAAGCCTGAGATCTTTTGCTACCGGCTGCTGCCGCGCCTGGAGGGCGAGGCACTGACCTTCGATCCAGAGACTGAGTTCATTGATATCGTCGTCGCCGGCGATGACGCTGTTTGCCAGTTTGCGGTCGCCAGTCAGTAACGCCTGCGTGGAAAGATCGACCGCCTCAACTACCAGGCTGGCCATGCGCAGAATCTCGTAATTCAGCTGCTTCAAACCTTCATGAAATGACTGCCTCGTCATCTAACCGAACCTCCCCGTAATATAATTTTCAGTTTCCTTATGGTCCGGCATGGTAAATATCTTGCTGGTCGGCCCGTATTCGATCAGGCGGCCAGGCTCTCCGGTCTCCCGCGTTAGCAAAAAACCGGTGAAGTCTGATACCCGGGCAGCTTGCTGCATGTTGTGGGTAACAATGACAATAGTGTAATTATCCTTCAATTGGTCCATTGTGTCTTCTATTTTCTGGGTTGAAGCGGGATCGAGCGCCGAGCAGGGCTCATCCATGAGAATGATATCAGGCTCCACCGCCAGCGCGCGGGCGATACAAAGCCGCTGCTGCTGCCCGCCGGAGAGGCTGCCACCGGGTTTGTCGAGTTTGTTTTTTACTTCATCCCAGAGCGCAGCCAGTTTCAGGCTGCGCTCGACCGCCTCGTCGATCCCGGCCTTGTTTTTCCTCATCCCCGCCAGCCGCAAACCGGCGCTGACGTTATCGGCGATGGACATCAGCGGAAACGGGTTAGGCCGTTGAAAGACCATGCCGATGCCACGCCGGACCTCGGTGGCGTCAACCTCTGGCGCATATATATCCCTGCCATCCCAGATTATCTCTCCGGAAGTCCTGGCGCCGGGAACCAGCTCATGCATGCGGTTGATGCAGCGCAGGAATGTGGATTTCCCGCATCCAGACGGTCCGATCAGAGCGGTAACTTTATTAGCGGTGATCTCGATGCTTATTCCTTCAATCGCCCGGATGTCGCCGAACGTAGCGCTGAGATTCTTTGTGGTAATGCATCCAGCCATGGCTTATCTGACACTCCTCATTTTTCTGCCAAAATAGAGTTTTGACCCCACACTCAGGAGTAGTACCATCAGGACGAGAACCAGGGAACCGGCCCAGGCCTGCTGATGCCAATCCGCATACGGGGCTATGGCATAGGTATAGATCTGCACGGGCAACGAAGCGACCGGCTTATCGAGGCCGGTCGGCCAGGTGCGGCTGTTTAGCGCCGTGAACAGAAGCGGCGCCGTCTCGCCGGCGATTCGGGCGAGGGCCAGCATGATCCCGGTCATGATGCCGCCACCGGCTGTTTTAATAACTATACTGACGATTGTCCGCCAGCGGGAAATGCCAAGGGCCAGCGACGCCTCGCGCAGGGTATCGGGCACCATGCGCAGCATCTCCTCAGTCGTCCGCGCGACAGTCGGCAACATAAGCACCGCCAGAGCTACTCCACCAGCCAGCGCCGAGAAACGCTTCATGGTCAGCACAAGCAATGTATAGACAAAAACACCGATGATGATCGAGGGGACGCCGCTCAGAATATCCGCCAGCAGCCTTACAGTCCAGCTCAGCCGCGGGCTGCGGAACTCGGCAAGATAGGTACCGGCGAGCACGCCAATCGGCAGACCGATAGCGGCGGCGATGCCTATGAGCATAAGCGATCCGACGATGGCGTTACCCATGCCGCCACCCGTCTCACCCACCGGCTTTGGCAGTTGCGTGAGAAAGTCAAGATTCAGAGCCGGAGCACCCTGTACAATTACGTACACAAGGATGAGCCCCAACGGAATCAAGGCAATTGCCGTTGACAGCAAACAAAGCAGATAGGCGAAGCCGCTGGTCAGATTGCGGCGACTGCGGTTGAGGTCGCCCTTCATGAGCGCTTCCTTTTGAGTGCTCCGCTCCCGGTTCTCTGAACCAGCAGCCTCGCGAGCAGGTTGAGCAATAAGGTGATGACCAGCAGGATCAAGGCCAGCTCGACCAGCGCCGCCATGTGCAGCCCGGCCGTGACTTCAGCGAACTCGTTGGCTATGACGCTGGCAATCGTATAGGCGGGCGCGAAAATTGAGGCGGAGATCTCGGGCCTGTTGCCTATGATCATGGTCACCGCCATGGTCTCGCCCAGAGCGCGTCCCAGTCCCAGAATTATGGCGCCGATGATACCGGGGCGCGCAAGTGGCAGAACCGACATGCGCACCGTCTCCCAGGGGGTCGCTCCGAGCGCCTGGGCGGCTTCCTTCTGGTCGCTGGAAACATTGAGCATGGACTCGCGGGAAATAGCGGAGATCGTGGGCAGAATCATGATCGCCAGCACCACGGCCGCGGCGAACAGGCCGACGCCGTAGACCGGGCCGGCGAATATTGGTATGCCGCCCAGGTGGTCGGCGAAAAAAGGCTCAATTGTTTGACCCAGGAATGGCGCCAATACGAATATTCCCCATAGGCCGTAAACAACACTGGGGATAGCGGCCAGCAGCTCGACAATGAATCCCAGCGGTGAGCGCAGCCAGCGGGGGGCAAACTGGCTAAGGTAGATGGCAATGCCGAGACTGAGCGGAACCGCCATTAACAGGGCCAGCAGCGAAGAGACGATCGTTCCGTAGATGAATACCCGGGCGCCATAAATATCTTTGACCGGGTCCCATTCCGAAGATGACAAAAAATCGGCTCCGAACGCCCTTATCGAAGGCAGCGCGCCCTCAAACAGCTGGTAGACGAGCAGGGTGATGATCAGGATGATCGTAGCTGCCGCCAGGAAGGCGATCACCGTGAAAAGAGTGTCTCCCAGCCGGCCACGTGCGGGCCGGGAAGCGTCACGAAACTTATCGCGCAGATTGTTTATGGACGACATTTGGCTCCGGGCATGCTGAAAAAGATTCGGATGTTCAGAAAGGATGATCCGGGTGGGAACATGCTATCCAATCCGCCTAAAAACAAGCTATCAAAGTTTGCGGACCGGCAGGTTAACAGCAGGTGAACGAATTGTTAACGAATTGTGAACTGGCGCAATTCAGCCTGCCAGATCGGCCATGGGGCAGGGCTTTGTGATGGCCTTGCGATAAGCTGAAGCAGTCCGCGTGGGACATGCGCCATGGCGGCATGTCCCACGCGGACGGAAACGGAGAGTGGCCGTCTGCACTGATTCGCGCTACTGCGGCGCCAGGCTCTGCCCGTTGTAGTTGATTTTGCGGATCTGGTCATCGACCTTCTTGACCATTTCCGGCGGCTGTGACACATAATCGAGAGCCGCTGTGTACCGCGAGCCGTCGTGGATGGCCCACCAGAGGAAACTCACAAGCGCCTGGCCTTTGGCCTGGTCCTTCTGGTTCTTGTAGACCAGGATGTAGGTGAAGCCGGCGATCGGATAGGCGTCTTTGCCGTCGGGGTTACCGAGGCTGATGCGCAGGTCCGCCGGCAAGCTCGCGACCACGCCCTGGACCGCGGCGGTCGTGCTTGCCACAGTAGGCTCCACGAAGTTGCCCGCCTTGTTCTTCATGCTGGCGTAAGGCAGCTTGTTCTGCTTGGCGTAGGCAAGCTCCACATAACCGATGGCGCCCTTGGTCTGGGACACCTGGCCGCTGACACCCTCATTACCCTTGCCGCCGAGGCCGTTGGGCCACTTGACTTCCTTGCCCTTGCCAACCTGGCTGTGCCAGTCGGGGCTGACCGTATCGAGATAGCTGGTGAAGATGTTGGTGGTGCCGCTGCCATCGGAGCGGTGCACGGTGACAATGTCCTTGTCCGGGAAGTTCACGCCAGGGTTGTCGGCCTTGAGCGCCGGATCGTTCCATTTGGTGATTGTTCCCATGAAGATCTTTGACAGCGTGTCCGGCGTCAGCTTGAGGCCGGTCTCTACGCCCTCGACGTTATAAGTGATGACGACGGCGCCAGCGACCGTGGGAATATGCAAGAGCTCCGCCGGAGCCTTGGCCAGTTCGGCGTCCGACATTGCCGCGTCAGAGGCGCCGAAATCCACCGTCTGGGCGGTTATCTGCTGGATGCCCGCGCCACTACCGACCGACTGGTAGTTGATGTTCACCTGCGGATACTGCTTGCCGAATTCATCGAACCACTTGGAGTAGATGGGGAAGGGGAAGGTGGCGCCGGCGCCGGTGAGCGAAGCGCTGGGAACGGCGATACCGCTGGTGCTTGTTGAGCTGCCGCTATCCCCGCAACCGGCTGCCGCCACTATCAGCGCCAGTACGGCAATTGCCGCCGCCGCCAGCACCAAACTTTTTCTGATTCCTGTTTTTTGCAAACCGATCAGTCCTCCTTAGAATTGACCTTTCCAGTAATGTCCTGTTCACATTAGCAGACAAGAAAAAGGCGGAGGTTAACAAGTGGTAAATAAATTGTGAATAAAATATGAACGGTGGGGATTCGAAGAGAAAACGGGAAACCGCTCCTGTCAGTGGCGGCGTTCATGCCGAGAATTATATGTCCGTGGACTCTTTGATTTCGAACTTGTAGCCGAATCCGTAATGGGTCTGGAGGAACGTCTGACCGCCGAATTCCTGGGCAAGCTTCTTCCGAATCCTTCTGATGAACACGTCGACCGAGCGGTCGCCATGGAGCATCTCATAGCCCCAAACTGACTTGTAGATATCTTCCCGCGAGATGACGATGGGCGATTCCCGGGCGAGCAGATAAAGGACCGCGAATTCCTTCGAGGTCAGGCCCAGGGGCCGGCCTTCGCCGAACGCTTCTTTCCGTTCTGGATCGATGGTCAGCCGACCAAAGCTGAGAGGCTCTGATTTGCCCAATCCGGCCACGGATTGGCGATGCCTGCGCAGATGAGCTTCGACCCGGGCCATGAGCTCGCTCATCCCGAACGGCTTCGTGATGTAATCGTCAGCGCCTATCGAAAGCCCCTGCACTTTGTCGAACTCGCTGGTGCGGGCGCTACTGATAATTATGGGAAGGTCGAAGCCTTCCTCGCGCGCCTGTTCGCAAAGCTTCCAGCCATCCATCTCCGGCAACATCAGGTCGAGGATCATGAGGTCGGGATGTTCCCGGCGCAGAACCCTCAGTCCCTCCAGCCCGTTGGCGGCAACCAGGTATCGGTACCCGATCTTCTTGAGATTGAAGACAATTGCCTCGCGGATAGCTTCATCGTCCTCGACGACAAGGATGCGGGCGGGGTTTGTTTCGTGTTTATCCATCATCTGATTCTAACAGAGGCGGCTTTTTCAGGTATACAAGAGTTACTGGAGGATTCACGGGAGATAGATCGCCTCGCCAGTGGAACGCCATATATGGATAAAAGCGCCCGGGTCCGTTGAAGCCACCGGCCCCTCGATCTCCTCCAACGCCGCTTCGATCTGAAGTTCATTCCTGCCCAGCATCCTGGCCAGCCGGCCGACGCGATAAGGCACACCCGGATGTTGTTTCAGAATGTAATAAAGCTCGTCGTTAAGCTCCCCCCAACAATAACTCAGGGTCTTGCTTTGCGCTACTATCATGAGAGGCTCCTTTCCCGCTTGATGATCGTCCGTGTTCATTGTGACTGCAAAACCGGATAGTTTGGTTACAAAGAGGTGAACAAGTTGTTACAAACAGGTGAACTTCGAGATATGCGGTAGCGGTAGCGGGGGAAGACTTGGGAAGAAAAAAGCCGGGGGCCTCGCGTGATGGCCCCCGGGTGCTTCCGCCCTTAATACCGTTGTTAGACAGGTATTTGCTTGTGCTTGATCTCAACCAAGTGAATCGCGGTCCTAGTCTTCCTTGTCTAACGCTGCTGATGACGCCAGCATGTCGCCCGCCAGCGCCTCATCCACCTGCCGGGCCAGGTTCTGCTCCGCCAGATCGATGGCTTCGGCGCCGCCAGCATCATCCTCCTCATCCTCATCCTCCCCGCTTTCAGCCATCCAGGCATGCGAGATTTCGTTAATGACGAGGTTGCCGTCATTTTGGAGTTGAAGGAACGAACCGGGCTTGCCGATTGTGTCCGTCTGCCAGAGTGCGACTCCTTCCAGATCATAGAGTACGAAATTGCCGTCTTCCTGCATGATGGCATACCAGGAGTTCTCGCCGCTGGTCTCGGTTGCCCAGGTCACTTCCAGCATGACGCTTCCATCTTCATGATGCACTTTCTCATAGAGGACCATATTGCCGTCCTCCTGCAGGAAAAGTAGGTACTCGCCATTGATCGAGGTGAGCATCTGGTTGGTGAAAAGAAGTTCGTTCGGACGTAAAATATCTGACATTTTCTTACTCCTGCCTGTTTCCGTATTTATTGAAAGAACCCTGATTAATAACGACCAGCATCTGCCTTCTGTTCCCTATACCCGATAGCCACCTCCCTCTTTAACCCGGTATTCATTATTTAGCCTCGCTTAGAAGGGTCACGCTCTTGTTACGCCAATCAAGCGCAATCGACTTCTGCCGCGGCTCTCTGGTGATATAGCTTAGATACTGGCCGGGGGTGACCGACAGGACCTTCCCGGCTTCTCCCCTGGGTGATTCGAGGTACTTGTCAAAGATGATGACCTGTTTGACATCGGCGGGCAGCGGCTGAGTCACATTTTCCTTGACCATGGGATCCAGCTTGATATGACGGAATTCCGGAAGGTAATAAGAAACCTGCTGGTCATCCTGCACGGCAACGATCATGGTGGAGGCTGGATTGAAATTTTCGCGGATGGCGCTGATTTCCGTTCGCAGCATCTCGTCCCGGTTTGCCAGGCTGCTCGCGCTCAACTTCGGGCTGACGAACAGGAACATGGCCAGGTTGAGGACTACCAGCAGAAGCGGGGAATAACTAAATAGTGGGAAGCCTTTAATGTGCTCCGGCCGGACAATGATTTTGCTCAACAGGCCGTCGGTCGCGGCAACCGCCGCCAGCAGGAAAGCCGGCAGAAAACTGAAGATATAGCCGAGCTCTCCCAGGTGGATGAAAATGTAAAATAACACACTGGGAACAGCCCAGACGGCCAGGAAAAGAAAGCGCCTGTCTCTCCTGAAGGGATCTCGCCGTGACATCAGCCGATAAACCAACACGGCCGTGAGCGGTAGGGCTCCTGAAGCGGCCCAGATGAAAAAATGCGCCATGGCACCCAGATTCGCAACAATCGCCCCGATACCGTCAACACCCATGAAAGTCGCGTTCCGGGTAACGTAATCGCTCTGCTGCGACAAGGCCGTCTGATAAGCATGATAACCACCCGATAGCAATATACTTGGCACGTACCAGCACAGAACAGCGCCGGACAAAACGACCAGTGACAGAACGCTCCGGCGGCGCGGCATACCGAAAAGTCCAATGGCGAACAGTGGCAAAAGGAAAAACAGCAGGTCTGGGCGAAACCCTGACGCCAACCCCAGCGCGCCCGCTGCGGGAATCAGGTAACCGGCGTTTCCTTTCCATACCCGGTAGACAAGCATGGCAACGAGAATACTGAGTAATCCGAGCAGTGTGTAAGGGAGTGCGACTTCGCTATGAGCCCAATAACTCAGGCTGGTTAGCAGGAAAAGTGAGGCCAGCAAGCCGACCCGCCGGCTATACATGGTTCTTCCCAGCCAATAGAGGCAGGCCACTGCCGCCGCCGAGGAGATCATGCTGACCAAGACCATGGCCGCATTCTTGTCGCCGACAATATAGTTGAAAAACGAGATCAGCCCCACATAAAAGATGTATCCCGGCGGCTGGGGCTGATGTGCAGCGACGTCAAAATGGTCGATTGCCCTGGCGTAAAGCACGGAGTCCCAGGCGTAAAGCATCGACGTCATGAACGGCAGGCGCGAAAGCAGCGTCAGGAGGAAAAGGGCCACAGCGATTATTCGGTCAGGCACTGGCCCTGCCTCTCTCCATCTCGGTGACCGCGAGATCGGGCGATGATGGGCGGCTAAGCTTCGATACCATGCGCGAGATCTCGTCGTTGCTGAGCATAGTCACGGTATCGATACCGTATTGCACTTTCAGAGCCAAGGCCAGATTGCGAAGCGGAGTTATATAGGTCCGTTTTCCAAGTCCGTTCACCATCACGTGGATGTAGTCAGCGCCTGCCCCTATAGCAGCCAGACAAAGCTCGATCAGCACATTCATGTTGGCCCGGGTAGCATCTTCTACGGAAAAACGGACCCTTCGGCCGCTATCGGTGATCTGTTTGACCAGGCTATTAACCCGCAGGGCAGCCCGGACGAGGCTTACCGGATGCAGTCCGATTGATCCCAGGGAGACTGCGATTCTGCCGATTCCCGTTTCGAGCGCCGCTTCGACCTCATGCTGCCCCACCTCGATCGAATCGATTCCAAGGAAGTCCAGAGACCTGGCGAATATGAGTTTCTGCCTGACGGTGTACGGCGCTTCCGGAGCCCGCTCGCCTGAGCGAAGGGTTGCATCTATTAATCTGATCTTTTGCATTTACCGCAGCACCTTTTCTTTCGAACCCCTCATTATCCTCGCCACGAAATGTTCGCTCACCATTGGCACTGTACCGCTGGAGTTGTGCTCCGATATCCATCCGAGCAGTTCTTTGACGCCGGATGGATGCATATCCATTACGAGACTCCTGGTCCGCGACGTCAAGATGAAAGCCCCGCATTGAGGGCAGTCGAAATAGAAGCGGTCGGCGATTATGTTCAGGTAGCTGGTCTGCTCCCGGAAAATGTCGTGGCGTTTGCATACCGGACACTGAGCCATATGCGCTCCCTTCTTTCTGCTGACGCGGCCCTCCAGTTTCTCGGGGCGGCGCCTGGATTAGTATCAGGGCAGGTAAATAACCTGTTTGCTCATCTGGGACATATGAAGTAATGCTCCCGGAAAATGCGGCGATTCTTCAGGTCCCTCAAAATCGATAAATGCTGCTTCGATGAATTGCGGCGGAATCCCTAACATCTCAGCGAGCAAATAAATGGAAAAGGGAACGCCCGGCTGCTGAGTGATAACCGTCATCACCCTTCGTCTTATCTCTTCCAAAAAATCTGCGCTGGACTCAGCCGGAAGGAATGCAGTTTTCATGTCGCCAGCTCCTCTGCTTTCAGCGGTATGGTTGAAAATCAGTCTAGACGGTTGCTTGCCTGCGCAGGTTAATAACGGGTGAATGGTTTGTTACAAAGAGGTGAATGCGGATTGAGGGACATCGGACTGGCGGCTCCGGCGCCGCCCTTTAAAGGTTCAAGCCGGACGTCGATACGCCACGATCTCATCCGTCTCTTCGAATTTTTCCATGCCGAGGTTCCTGGTCGCGTAAGCGTCGATGTTCTTCAGCGTTTCAGGTGTGATGACCGTCTCGACTTGTGACAGGGTGCTGTCAAAATACTGACGAGGATAGAGCTTGTGAACGACGATGTAATTTATCTTGTATTTATCGATGGCGAAGACTATCTCCTGCGGGTCGAGGTCGCGCTCCGAAGGCGGCGATCCTGGATCGAATAAAAAGGCAAGCACCGGCGCCCCGGTCATCAAGTCGATCAGCTCACTGGGAGCCCGGTTGACAGCGCCACCCACCATCGGCCTGAGGTGGACCGTCTGGTAGAGCTCGGTAAAGGGCGCGGGCTGACCCATCGATCCTCTGCCGGCAGTGATCCACCCTAATGGAAGGCTGATTACCGAACCTGGGAGCTTGCTGGCCGCAATCTCGCCATAAACAGGAGGCGTATCGAGATTGACCAGAGGCATATGGGGCCATGTCTCCAGGAAGAAGCCCATGAAGATCACAACGGCCACGGCCGGGATTACAATCCGTTGATAACGGACCTTTTTCAGTTTCATGAAGATCGCGTCGATACCGTATCCCGCCAGCACCGCCAACGCCAGTGAGGCGATGGCGACATACCGCGACGGTGTTCTGATCGAATTGAGCAGTGGTATTTGATTGATGATCGCATAAGGCATGGGCAAGCGGTACTGGCGCCGTTCACATAGAGCACCGGACCGAGTGACAGGATCGAAAAGACCAGCGCGGCCAGCACCCAGAGCCGGGTCTGGAGCACACGCCAATAGCTCCAGGCGCCAGCTGCCGCCAGCAGCAGTATTACCAGACCGAGGTAGGACCTTTCAAATGAAAGGAAGTTGTTGGTGATAATGTTGCCCGCCTCTCTCAAATATCGGACCGCCGCCAACAGCATCGGGAAAAATATGATTGCCGCGATCACCAGGGACAGATAAATATTTCCCATCAGCCTAAGCCAGTGCTTCCACTGGCCGCGCGCGCATCGATATGGCAGGTAGAAAAGCAAATAAAGAAGACAGAAGACGATCAGAAAAATGGCGTAATGTTCGGTGTCGTAAGCGATCAGTCCCAGGACCACCCCGGCCAGGATGAAGTTCAGCCGCTGCCGGAGCGGCAGCCCTTTCCCAGTGCGGTCATCCATTGCTTCTTTCCCTTTGATAATCAGCAGGATGAAAACCGGGACCAGCATGGTCGGCAGCAAGTTGATATGCGATTGCTGGTCCAGGTGGTACGGGGAGAAGGCGAAGAAGGCTCCGGCAAAGAAGGCCGGAACAGCCCGTTTTAGTAAATGATAAACCAGCCAGTAAGCAGCCATGCCGGAAGTCACAAAAGTCAGGATGACAATCAGGTTGTACGAGACAGCCAGGGAAAAAATCCCACTCAGGAGGATAAAAATCGCTCCCAGAAATTTGGGGATCGACTGGAAGGTAAGATTGACGCCATCCGGGAAAACAGGGAGTGACAATCGAAGAACCCCTGCCCCGGAGTGGTCAGCGCGAACTTCATCCACCAGATGTTCCAGACCGAAATGGCGCCGTCTCCGCCGTTCCCAATATAGTAATTTCCCAGGTGCAGCGCGGCCGGCCAGGTGAAGGCCGCCGTCATGGCCAGATAGGCTGGCGCCGGCAGCAGCCAGCGGGTAAACTTCAGGTTTTATACCCGTCGATACGCGACAATCTCATCCGTCTCTTCAAATTTTTCCATGGGCAGATTTTTGGTTATGTATTGGTCAATATTCTTTAGCTCTTCCGCGTTGAAGGCTGTATTCCGAAAAGATTCCCCTCCGAATACAAACCACGGATAAAGCTTGTGCACGATGATAAACGCGATCTGGAATCTCTGCATGCTCTCATCGATGTTTTTCGGGTCCAGATCGGCGGCCGAGGGCCCGGCGCCGGGGTTGGCAAGATAGTCGAGGACCGGAGAGTTGGCGATGCCATAAACCAGCTCCGCGGGAGCCCGCGACACCATACCTCCGGCCATGGGCCTTTCATGAACCGGCTGGTAGAGTTCGACAAAAGTCGCGTCTCTGCCAATGTTGCCGGTAGTTGCCGTCTGCCATCCAAAAGGCATGCTGATGACGGAGCCCTGTATCTTGCTACCGGCTACCTCCTGATAGACAGAGGGTACCTCCGTAGATATCAGGTTGGTTCTGGTTGTAGTTTCAAAATAGACGGAAGCGATCAGCAATACCGCAACCAGGGGTATCGACAGCGCGGCGTAGCGATATTTTTTTAGCCGGTCGAAGATTGCATTGGACCCGTAACCGGCCAGGATCGCGACGGCCAGGGAAACCATCGCCACATAACGTGAAGGCGTCCTGATCGTGTTTATGAGCGGCAGGCGATTGATAAGCATATATGGCATGGGAATATGTGTGAAACCGCCATAAATCCTCAGGGTAGGTCCAAGCGCCAGTATTGCGAAGACCAGGGCGGTATAAACCCACAGCCGGGCCTCCTTCACTTTGCGGTAGCGCCATAAACCGGTAAAGGCAAGGGCGAGAATCACCAGTCCGATATATGAATTTTCCGGCTCCCGGATACGGTTGGTAATCAATCCCAATCGTGAAACCAGGAGGTCGGAATCGTGTTCGGGAATGAAAAATGAAAGTGCATCGGAAGAGAGGCTTTCAATCTCACGCGTATTGGATGTGACGATGTCGCCGCTTGCGCTCAACTCGCGGGCGGCGGCCACCAGCATCGGCGAAAACAAGATGACGGCTATAGCCATGGTCGCCGCAAGGCCGGTAATTAACTTGAGCCATTGCCGGTGTTCAACCTGGTCCTTACGGGAAGGCCTGTAAAAGAAGAGAAATATAATTGAAAAAATTACCAGAAAAATAGCGTAGTGTTCAGTGTCATATGAGGTTAAAGCCAGCACCACGCCGGCGAGGCCAAAATACATCCATGGGTAACCCACCTTTTGGGCCAAAGCCTCTTTCGCCCTGATGATCAGCAGGATGTAAACCGGTATTAACATCGTGGCAAGCAGGTTCAGGTAGGATATCTGGCCAAGGCGGTACGGAGAAAAAGCAAAAAAGGCGCCGGCTAAAAAGGCCGGCAGGGCACGGGGAAGCAGATGTAAAAGCAGGCGGTAGGCGGTCAGGCCGGATGCTACGAGCGTGAGAACAACGAGAAGATTGTACGCCGTGCCCAGCGAAAGAAATTGTTGTAAAGGGATGCCCAAAATGCCCAGCATTTTGGGCATCCAGTGAAAGGTCAGGTTGACGCCGTCGGGAAAGAACCGGAAATAACAGTCGAAAAGGCTTTGCCCCTGACCGGTGAGGGCAAATTTTATCCACCAGATATTCCAGACAGAATCAGGGCCGTCGTTGCCGCCGCCAATGACATAATCATTAAAGTGAAGTGCGAGCGGCCAGGTAACGGCGAGGGTCATCCCCAGGTATGCCGACAACGGCAAAAGCCAGTTCTTGAGTCCATTTTTTATCGACGTCATGTGAGAATCATATTCCGTTTACTTCTTTCTCTGTTTGGCTTTTCTATCATATGTCTTCTTGACAATCACCAATTCCGGGATTAGTTTAGGTAAAGCAAAGCCGTATCCTCGTTAGGTGAGGCTCCAGCGCGGACACAGGCCGTTGCCCGGAAAGGTCCAAAGACCCCAACGGGTAGAACAGGCATTACCGGACTAAGGTTTTGCCCGAAACGGCTGAGAGCAAAGGTGGCGCGGATGATAAATCCCGTGCGCTCACGCACTCTACGATGCGCTGTGCCAAAGCTTGTACGAGTTGGGGAAGGCCTTTGCGGGCGCGTTCGCGCGCCTGCCTGTTTGCGCGAGCAAGGCGCCAAATAAGCAAGCCTCCCCTACGGGAGTTTTTTCCTCCTGGTTACGGGAGGTTTTTTATTTGGTGCAGAAGGGCAGGTGAGCAGCATGTTTTTCCTCAGTAAACTCCTGGGGCAACAGGTCAAGGATTCGCGGTCGCAGACCGTGGGCGTCCTCGACGATATTGCCGTTACCATCAAGCGTAAATATCCCTCCGCGACCAAGCTTGTCGTCAAAAGTGGCCGCAAGAAGATGCTGCTTCCCTGGCACCTGGTTCGCAGCTTCGAGGAATCCCAGACGATGTTGCGCCTGCCAAAGGCGGAGCTCGAGGGGATCGAGCCGGAAGAGGGCGAGATTTTTTTAGCAGGGGACATCCTCGACAAGCAGATTGTAGATACGGAGGGGCACAAGCTGATTCGGGTTAACGACCTGCAGCTGGCCCGGGCCAATGGCAGCCTCCGGGTTGTCGGTGTCGATATCTCCGGCGGCGCCATCATGCGGCGGCTGGGCCTATCCCGGCTGGCCGAGCGCCTGTCGCGCCGCGTCGAGCCACGCCTTCTCGACTGGAAGACCGTGGAGCCGGTTGCCGGCGGCGATTCCAGCGGCATGAAGCTGCAGGTGACTCACGACAAGCTGGCACTCCTGCACCCCGCCGACATCGCCGACATCGCCAATGAACTCTCGCCGGAAGAGCGTGTCGCGGTCGTCGAGGCGCTCGAGGACGAGGTCGCTGCCGATACCGTCGAGGAGATGCATCCAAATTTCCAGGCCGCCCTGCTCAATGACATGAACGAGCGCAAGGCGGCAACAATCCTCTCCAACATGGATCCTGACGACGCCGCCGATCTGCTGGCCGACCTGCCCGAGGAAAAAGCGGCGGCGCTTTTGTCCTCAATGCGGCTTAAAGAGGCGCGCGACGTCAAACAGCTGCTTCGATATGAAGAGGACTCCGCCGGCGGCATCATGACCACCGAATTCGTGTCTCTGCCTCCGGGGATGACCGCAGGCCAGGCAATCGGGCGCCTCCGCGAACTCGAGCCGGACGCAGAAACCATTTATTACATCTACGTCGTTGACGATGACGGCCACCTGGCGGGTGTCGTTTCCTTGCGCGACCTGCTGCTGGCCCGCCGCGACCAGAAGGTTGAGGAGTTCATGGAGCACCATCTGATCAGCATCCGCACCGACACCTCGCTGGAAGACGTAGCCCAGGTGGTCGCGAAGTACAATCTGCTGGCGGTGCCCGTCACCGACCAGGATAACATCCTGCGTGGCATCATCACGGTCGATGACGCGATCGATATCATCCTGCCCCTCACCTGGAAGAAAAGGCTGCCGAAGATCTTCGGCTAGCCGGGAGAGGGAACCATGCGCCGCCTAAAAGCAATGCCCGTTATCGGCTGGATGCGCCTGCCCGCCGCAGGCAAGCCGCGCCTGCCGCACGTCAGCCGGCCGAAGCTGCCACCGCTCCCACGGATCGGGCGGACCCGCCTGCTGCTCTTCCTGGCAATGATGGGGCCGGGGCTCATAACCGCCAACGCCGATAATGACGCCGGTGGCATCGCCACCTATTCCATGGCCGGCGCGCGCTTCGGTTACGGCATGTTGTGGATGCTCCTGCTCATCACCTTCAGCCTCGCGGTCACCCAGGAAATGGGAGCACGGATGGGAGTAGTCACGGGTCAGGGCCTGGCGGCGCTCATCCGCGAACGTTTCCGGCTGAAGCTGACGGTCGTAGCCATGGCGGCGATGCTGGTGGCAAACCTGGGTACGACTATCTCGGAGTTTTCGGGAATCGCCTCAAGCTTCCAGCTCTTTGGAGCTTCCAAGTACTATACCGTGCCTTTCGTGGCGGTGTTTATCTGGCTGCTGGTAGTGCGGGGCTCCTACAAAATCGCCGAACGTGTCTTCCTCGTCTTCTCCAGTTTCTATCTGGCCTATGTGGTCTCGGGGATAATGGCGCACCCGGACTGGAGCCAGGCGTTTCACAGCACCGTCGTGCCTTCGTTTCAGATGAACGCGAGTTACATTCTGCTTTTCATCGCCGTCATCGGCACGACAATCACCCCGTGGGGGCAATTTTTTATCCAGGCTTACGTTGTCGACAAGGGCATATCGATCAAGCATTACCGCTATACCAAGGCTGAAGTTATCCTTGGCGCGATCGTCACCGACGTAGTGGCGTTCTTCATCATCGTAGCCTGCGCCGCGACCATCTACGCGACGGGCGGCAGCATCGACAGCGCCGAACAGGCGGCCCAAGCACTGGTGCCTCTGGCGGGACAGTTTGCCTCGAAACTTTTTGCCTTCGGGCTCCTCAACGCATCGGTGCTTGCCGCCGGTATCTTGCCGCTGGCGACCGCCTACGCAATCTGCGAGGCGTTTGGCTTTGAATCGGGCGTAAACCGCTCCTTCAAGGAGGCGCCCATATTTCACGGGCTGTTTACGGCATCGATAGTGATCGGTGCGCTGGTTGCTCTCATCCCCAATCTTCCGCTGCTGAACATCATGGTGTTGGCACAGGACGTGAACGGCATCCTGCTGCCGCTAATTCTCATCTTCGTCATGGTGATCGTGAACGATCGAGGCATCATGGGTATATATGCCAACAGCCGCCGGCATAACATTATCGCCGGCCTGACTACCACGGCGCTGATCGTACTGAGCCTGATGCTCGTGGTTACCAGCTTCTTCTCCTGATGCTGAACAACGACGGCAAGAGACAGGGAAGGGTTGGCGCCGATTCGAAGCTGATCTACTACATCCTGACGGGTGCGTTCCTGGCCCGGCTGGTCGGCTTAACCGCGCCGCCTATGGGCGTCCATAGCTGGAGGCAGGCCGATACCGCTTCCATCGCCCGCAACTTCTCCGAGGGCCGGTTCAACATCCTTTTCCCCCAGGTCGATTGGGGCGGGACGACGTCGGGTTATACCGAGACAGAATTTCCCATCTATTCCTACGCTGTCGCCGCGCTTTACAAGATTTTCGGCGTGCACGAGTTCCTTGCCCGTCTACTGGCGATAGCCTTTTCCCTCATTGCCGTCTATTTTATCTACCGGTTTGCCAAGGATCTATGGGATGAGAAATGCGCCCTGTGGGCAGCGGCTTTCTTTGCCTTTTTGCCGTTGCAGATCTTCTACAGCCGCACCATCATGCCTGAGTCCATGTTGATGATGTGTCTTACCGTTGGTACCTATTACTTCTACCGCTGGTACAAGACAGACAGCTTCCGCCACATCCTGACCGCATCGATTTTCATCAGCCTGGCGGTTCTGATCAAACCCCCAAGCCTTTACCTCTTTCTGCCTCTCGGTTATCTGGCCTGGCGCCGTTATCGATTTCGTCTGGCCGTACAGCCTTATCTTTGGATGTTCTTTCTGATCATCGCTGTGCCCTTTGCCCTCTGGTACTGGCATGCGCACCAGCTCTATCTGGAAACCGGGCTTACCTTTGGCATCTGGCAATCCGGCGATAAATGGGGGTCTCTGGACCTGTTGCTGACGTTCGATTATTGGCGAGTAATCCTGTGGGAGCATCTGGCGCGGCCGCTGGCGTTTTTTGGCATACCCATCCTCATCACGGGTTTAGTCCTCAAAAGAGAGCGGAAGGAGGAGCGTTTTCTCATCTTCTGGATGGTGGCCATTCTCGTTTTTGTGCTGATCGTCGGCGAGGGCAATTACGTACACGAATATTATCTCTTGCCCGTCATGGTTCCGGCCGCCCTGCTGATGGGCAAGGTTTACGGCAAACTGCTATCGGGTTACAGGAAGTGGTTTGATCTCAAGCAGATTCTGTTGCTGGTGTGCATGGCTGGGATGCTGGTGTCCAGCCTGTTTATTTATGTGATTTATTTCATCCAGGAGGCCCCATCGGCTTCCGAGCGGGTAGCCTTGGGGAATTATGTGCAGGCGCATACGAATCCGGACGATCTGATTGTCGTCGTCGACAGCAACGATCCTACTTTGTTTTATTTATGCCATCGCAAGGGTTGGTCGGTCTTGCCCGGTCAATACAGTCCCGAGAATCACGCCATGTACCGTGATTGGGGAGCAGGATACGTCGTAGGCATAAACCCCAACGGTCAGGTTTTCATCGATCTGAACCAGAAGTAATGGCGTATTTAAGCCGCGGGATGAACTGCACAACGACAAAAGAAATCGCCAGGAAAGTGATGGCGAAGAGGAATACATCCCTGAAAGAGGCTGACAGCGCCTCTCTTGTAATGGGATTTCCGATTACTGCCGCCTCACCGTCGCTGGAAGTCATGCCGGCAGCCGCATCCGCGCTTACTCCAGGATTGATGAGATGACCGGCCAGGCGTGATGTCAGAACGGTGCTAAATACCGCGATGGCGAACGAACCGCCGATGAAGCGGCTCATGTTGGGCAGTGAGGAGGCGATGCCGCGCTTGTCGGGCGGCACGTCGTGTACCGCCGCTGTCGTCAGCGGCGCCATTGTCAGGCCGAGCCCGATCCCCATGATTAAAATCGGACCCGCCAGTTTCAGATTCGTTGCTTCGGGAGAAATCTGCAGCGCCAGAAGCAGGAAGCCGGTGGCGGATACCATTAAGCCTATCGAGGCGGTCAGCCGGGCGCCGATTCGCGCTGTCAGCCTGCCGCCGATTGGCGCCGTCAGTAGAAACATGAGCGCCAGTGGCGCTATTGCGAAACCGGTAGCCGACGGCGTTATGCCCAAGATTGATTGAAAAAAGTATGGCAGCAAGAGCAATGATCCAAACATGGCGCCCGAGGAAAAGAAGGCGGCAATGTTGGAGGATGCCAGCGACCTGATCTTGAGCAGAGTCAGGTCGAGCAGGGACAGCGCCGTCCGCCTTTCGTGCAGGACAAATGCGGCGAGCAAAGCCATCGATACGGCAAAGCAGGCCAGGATGCGCCAGTCAGTCCAGCCCCAGACGCTTCCCTGGTTGAGGCCCAGCAGTCCGCTGAACAGTCCCGTGGATAATAAAACCCCGCCAAGCACATCGAAGCCGCGCGAATCCTGCCCCCCTGATTCCTCGAGAATAAGAAGAGCTACCGGAACAAAGAGGGCGCAAAGCGGTATGTAGATAAAGAAGATGCTGCGCCAGCCAAAAGCGTCCACCAGGAGGCCGCCGCCCGCAAGCCCCAGCACCGGAGCGCTGCCGATGACACCACCCATCACTCCCAACGCCTGCGCCCGATCGCGTGACGGGAATGCCTGATAGATGAAAGCCAGAGCCATGGGCGAAAGGGCGCTGGCGCCGACAGCCTGTAGGGCACGGCCTGCGATCAGGCTGTAAGGATCCCAGGCAACCGTACAGATAATCGAGGTCGCCGAGAAGACCACTAGGCCAGCGATGAAGATTTTCCTGTGGCCATAGATGTCACCTGCCCGCCCCCAAACCGGCATCAACGTCGCCTGGGTGATCATGAAGATGGTGACCACCCAGGTCATGGTATTGATGCTGGATCCAAATTCGGCGGTAATGGTGGGGAGCGCGATGTTGACTATGGACGAGCTTAGAATCGCCATGATCATGCCGGCCGCGACGGTTACCAGCACCAGCCAGCGGTAACCGCTGTAAGACCGGACTTTTTGGCGCAAATTATTAATTGCACGGTTCTCAGCCATGCGGTGATTATATAATCACCTGTCCGGTTCGAGCCCTATCCTTTTATGTTTGCCGGCTGAACGTAGAGACGGCGATCGCGAGCATCGCCACGGATAGCAGTATGATCACGCCAATGTCAGTGGTAAAAGCATAACGCGAGGGAACATCGGTGAGCATGATATCCCTCAAGGCATCGACACCGTATGTTAGCGGATCGATCTTGGACAGCGTGTCCATCCAGGCCGGAGCATTGGCAAGCGGGAACATTGCGCCCGAGATGAAGAACATGGGCATCATGATGAAGTTCATGATCATCTGAAAGCCCTGCATGCTCTTCAGGCGCGAGGCTACCAGTACGCCCAGTCCGGTCATGGAACAGGCCACCAGGAAAAGCGTGGGAATCAGTTCCGCGATCATCAGTGGTGAGAGCGATACGCCAGCAAATGGGGCCAGTAACAGCATAATGCAACCCTGAAACGACGCAATCGTGGCGCCACTGATGATTTTACCTACGGCGATGCTCCAGCTGGGAACGGGCGCCACCAGCATCTCCTTGAGGAAACCAAACTCCCTGTCCCAGACGATCGAGACCGAGGCGAAAACCCCGGCGAATAGCACGGTCATGCCAAGGATTCCGGGAAACATGAAGGTCTTGTAGTCGACCGCTCCGCCGCCCACCGGCAGGTTATTGCCAATGGTGGAGCCGAGCCCCTGGCCCAGGATGAAAACAAAGATTATCGGCGAGGCCAGCGAGCCGACGATACGGGCACGGTCACGGAAATGCCGCTTGAGGTCACGCAACCAGATGATATATATCGCGCGAAGTGGCTTCATCAACAGCCTCCCGGACGGTTTTCATTTCTTTCTGATTTCATCGATGTCCTCCCATGGATCGGCGGCGACGGATGCGTGTTTTCAACGCGTCCATCTTGTCAACGGATTCATCACGTATCTGCTTGCCGGTCAAACTGAGAAAGACGTCATCGAGCGTCGGTTCGCGCACCGCTACCGAGAGGATTTCCGTTGTCAGGCTTTTAAGGATCTGCGGCAGCAGCGTGCGGCCGTTGGGCACCTCGAGATAGATGCGATCGCCCGCCGGCCCCGAGGTATCAGCTGCTGCCGGTTTGACTATCCCTGCCAGATCAAACTTATCCTTAAGCTCTTTCACCGTCGTGGCGGCATCGGCCGAACGCAGGGTAATGATATCGCCGCCGACGCCGTGTTTGAGGGTCCCGGGAGTATCCAGCGCCACGATCTCGCCATTATCAATGATGGCGATGCGGTCGCAGTTCTCCGCCTCTTCCATGTAATGTGTAGTTAGAAAAACAGTGATTTCGTATTCTGCTCTGAGTTCGTGGACGTGCTGCCAGATGGCGCTGCGGGTCTGGGGATCAAGCCCCAGGGTCGGCTCATCGAGAAACAAAACGTGCGGGTAGTGCATGAGGCCGCGGGCAATCTCCAGCCGGCGCTTCATACCGCCGGAAAAAGTCGCGACCAGATCCCGCGCACGCTCTGTGAGGCCGACCATTCCCAAAACACGGTTTGCCCGCGCCTCACGCTCACCCGGCGGAACGTTGTAGAGCATGGCGTGAAATTCGAGATTCTCGCGTGCTGTCAGCTGGTCGTCCAGCGTTGGATCCTGAAAAACAATACCAATCGATTGTCGCACGGCGTCTTGCTGGGTGGCGACATCAAAACCATTCAGCGTGGCCCGGCCCGAGGTCGGTTTAAGCAGGGTGCAGAGCATGTTGATGGTTGTGGTCTTGCCGGCGCCGTTGGGACCGAGAAAACCAAATATCTCCTTGCGGCCCACCGAAAAGCTGATATTGTCGACGGCAGTGAAGCCATTAAAATTTCGGGTTAGATGATCGACTTCGATTACCGGCGCCCCGATATGCGGCTTATCCTTATCCGCAACGGCAGCGTCAGATGTGTTATCACCAAGGGCTGTTTCCTGAGTGCTCATTTCTCCTCCTTACGGGCAATCTCTTCCATCTTGGCAAGCCTCGCCATTGCCCGCGATACAAACTCGGTAACCTGCTCGGCCTTGATCACGTTGAGGGACTCTCCGTGCATTCCTGAAAAAATCAGCAGCTTGTCTCCCGGCTTGATGCTCATCTCCTGACGGGCGTCTGCGGGAATAACTATCTGGCCCCTTTCACCCACTGTCGCCGAGCCCCAAAACTGGGGATCGGGTGCATTAATCTTTGCCATTGGACACTTCCTCTGCTTCCTTTGGTTGTTGAAATATGTATGTATATTCATACTAGTGTAATTTTCCATACAGATCAAGGAGGGGAGGCCGCGAGGACTTCATTCTGAAGTTGTATTGCCCCGTTTAGTTCTTCACAAACCGGAAAAGAAATAATTAGACGCACAGATAGAAGGAGAGGAGGTGAATAAGATGGCGCTTGTTAGATGGACCCCATACAAAGAGCTGCTGGACATGCCTCGTGAGATGACGAGCCTGTTCGGCCGCCCGTTCAGGTCGCTTTTGGGTGAGCCGTTCTTTGGGCTAGACGCCATGCGAACACCGATGGATATCTACTCCAAGGGCGATGACATGTATGTCAGGCTCGAGCTTCCTGGCATCAAGGCTGAGGATGTTGAGATTACGCTAGTGGAACACACTCTCACCATTACCGGCGAGAGGCATGAGGACAAGGAGGTCAAGGAGGATGATTTCTATCGCCGCGAACGCAGTTATGGCAGCTTTGAGAGAACCCTGCCACTGCCGGAGAAGGTGACAGAGAAAGACATTGACGCCAGTTTTGAGGACGGCGTTCTCGAGGTAAAGATCCGGAAGGCGGTTGCGGCTGTTCCGGCCAAGCACATTGAGGTCAAGGCCGCGGGCAAGAGCACCGGTAAGCGCATCAAGGCCAGAAAGAGCAAGTGACCATATCGATCCGGTTTGAGCCGGTCGAATGTTAAGGGCGGCCCCTTCGGGGCCGCCCGCTGCATGTTATTTAATGCGTCTGCGGTGTCAGCGATTTATCCGTGGAACTCAGCAACATGAAGACTTCGCTTAAGTGCTCCAGCGTCACCATTCCCAGTAGATGGCCGTCTTTCACCACGGGTACTGCTTTAATGCCGCTGGAATTCATCTTCTCGTAGACCGCCGAGAAAGGAGCGTCCGCCTCGACCACAGGGAATTCTTTTTCCATGACCGCGGCGACCGCTGCTTCCGGCCCGAGGGAATGCAGGCCGCTAATGAGGTTCGCGCGCGTAAGCACACCAACGATGTTGGCGTTTTCGACTACCGGAAAATCCTCCTGAAACGCATGGAGCACGATGCCCACAACCTCAGAAAGCGATTGCTGCGGCGATACTGCCTTGGCATCCGCGGAAACCGCCTGCCCCACAGTCAGTCTCGAAAGCGTTGTCTTCATCTCGGCGCCAGCGCCTTCCTGTTCCGCGCCCATATAAATGAAAACAGCGATGATAATCCAGATCCAGGCGCCCATCAACAACCCCGTGATCCCAAGAATAAAAGCGAAGACCTGCCCTGTCGTCACCGCGGCCCGGGTTGCCCTGACGTATGACATGTGTTGCGCCAAAATACTGCGCAGCACCCGGCCGCCATCAAGGGGAAAGGCGGGCAAAAGGTTGAAGACCGCCAGCAACAGATTGATCAGGAGCATGTAGCTGACAAATCCCTGCGCTGATATGCCGATAAGAACATCCGCATTGGTGAAGGCGCCGTAGACGCCGTCTACCGGATTAGGAATGAGATACAGCACCGGCAGCAGGAGTATGGCGATGATGACGTTGCTGATGGGACCGACAATTGTTACCCAGAATTCCTTTTTGGGATCGTCGGGCATGTTCTTCAGTAAGGAAACACCGCCGATCGGGAGGAGGGTAATGCTGGCCACATCTCCCCCGTAATACTGGGCCATACGTGAATGGCACAGCTCATGGATGACGACGCAAATGAAGAGGACGGAAATTACAGCCCCCCCGTAAGCGGCGCCCGGCCATCCCTGCGCGTAGCCCACGCCCCAGATGTAGGCCGCATAGAGAATGATAAGAAAGAAGGTGATGTGGACGCGAAGTTCGATGCCGAAGGCACGCCCAACTTTGAATGACCACTTCATGCGTGTTTATTACCCGCTAGGAGGGATGGTAAAACTGAAACCGGGATCAGAGCCGGGTTAGAACAGGTAAATCGGGCGGTCAGGATGACCGGAAGAGATTCGTCCGGTCCGGGAGCCCACACGCTGCGTAAAGGGTGTTGAAACTTTTCGGGCGCTCCGCCATCCCTAAAAGTTGCCTTCCACCCCCCCTTGGAAAGCCCTCGCTTCTGAGTTAGCCTCCCCGAAGCTGAGCGAGCAGGTTGTGGGCTGCCCGGGCACGGTGACTTATGCGGTTTTTCTCTTCGGCAGAAATCTGGGAAACCGTTAACTTTTTTCCCTTGGGAATAAAAACCGGGTCATAGCCGAATCCGCTTCTGCCCCGCGGACTCTCCGCGATCGCGCCTTCAAAGATGCCCTCCGATACGAGTTCTTTTCCGCTCGCGGAAATGCAGACCAGCACACAGACAAAGCGCGCGCGGCGATCCTGGCGGCCCGAGAGTTCATGGAGCATTTTCTCCAGGTTGCCGGTATCAGTGGCATTCTCGCCGCCATAACGGGCAGAATATATTCCCGGAGCGCCGCCGAGTGCGTCCACCTCGATGCCGGAATCATCGGCCATAACCCAGACACGATCTCCGGCTTCCAGCTCTTCGCTGTCCGCGGCCGGCGCCTGCATTGCATCGCCCCGGCCGGATCGCGTCTGTGCAAATTCCCCAATTGGATTATCTGGACGCGCCAGCAGCTGATCGCGGACAGCCCTGGCCTTCTCGCGGGCGTTTTCCTCGAAAGTGGTCCCATGCTCCTCGGGGAGCTCGACGCCCTCGGGCATGGGCAATACCCGGAATCCAGGCAGCAGGTCTGCGAACTCCCGCGCCTTGTTCGGGTTGGAGGTGGCGACGATTATTGTTTTAATCTTGTCTGGTTCTGCGTTCATCTACCGCAGCGCGGTCACCCTGAGCTGCTCGGCCATGATCTGCTCAATGCCGGAGCTTGCCAGGTCTATCAGCTTGTCGAGGGTCTCGCGGGAGAAAGAATTTTTCTCAGCGGTTGCCTGCAGCTCGACTATTCCGCCCGAGCCGGTCATAACTACGTTCATGTCGACTTCAGCGGTGCTGTCTTCGGCATAATCGAGGTCGAGGATGGGCTCCCCTTCCCAGACGCCGACGCTCACGGCCGCAAGCGAATCCTTGAGCGGGATTTCCGCGATCAGATCTTCGTCGACCAGGCTGGCGAGCGCCAGATGCAGCGCTGTATAGGCTCCGGAAACCGAAGCACATCGGGTTCCCCCATCAGCCTGGATGACATCGCAATCGAGCCAGATCGTGCGTTCCCCCAAGGCCCTCATGTCGACAACGCTTCTGAGGCTGCGGCCGACCAGACGCTGGATCTCAAGCGTGCGGCCGCCCTGCTTGCCTTTGACCGCTTCACGGATGGTGCGGTCGGGAGTGGATGAAGGCAGCAGGCTGTACTCGGCGGTCACCCAGCCGTTTCCCCGCCCGCGCATCCAGTTGGGAACTCCGTCCTGGATCTTGGCGGCGCAGATTACCTTGGTCCTGCCTGCCTCGATCAGCACCGACCCGTCGGCGAATTCGAGAAAGTTAGGGGTTATCCTGATCGGCCGGATATGTCCCGGTTCGCGGCCGTCCGGGCGCTCGACCGCCATTATAGCCTCTGCTCCAGCCCGATGACCTCGGGATTCCGTTTCAACATGACAAAGAGCGGCGCCGCCAGTACCACCATGACGCCCAGCTCGCCCAGACCGACCGTTAACGCAGTCGGCCAGAAGAGAACGCCCTCCTCAGGCGGACTGGCCATCGAAATAATGAAGGACACGCCGATGGCATTGAACAGGACCGGAGCCGATAGTCCGGCGAGTCCGATCCAGCGCGACCCGATCGCCCGGATGACAAGGGCCGACGCCAGTGTCAATCCGGCGCCAAGCGTCACGTCCAGCCAGCCGAAGGGGCTACCGAGATAATTGGCGATCATGCAACCGATCCAGAGACCGGGAACAGCCGCGATGTCGAATGCCGCCAGTGGCATCAACATCTCCGAAATCCGAAACTGCAGGCCGCTGAAACTGACGGCATTCAGTCCCGGGGTAACAGTGAGCACTACATACATGGCGGCAATGACCGCGCCGCGCGTTACGGTCTTTAAGTTCAAATTGCACCAATCCTTTCCAATTCGGTTATATCCACGCGCTCCACGTTCTCGAAAGGCATCTGCAGGAAGCGGGCGCCAACTGCGACGAAGGCATCTACTTTGCCGGTACAGAGGAAAGAATAATCGCCCTCCCGCTCCCGATCGTTGGCGATTCCCTTGCGCTCCAGGACCTCGCCGACCTCGCGCGCGATTTCACGGGCCGAATTGACCAGTGTCACGCCGCGGCCAAAAGCTCGCTGCAACATCGGTGTCGCTAGCGGATAGTGGGTGCAGCCAAGAATGACGGTATCCGCTCCCGCCGTCTTGAGCGGTTCCGCATACTCTCTTACCGCAGTGACCATCTCCGGTGACGAGACGTCTCCGTTCTGGATCATGGTGGCCAGCTGTGGGCACGGCTCGGAAAAAATTTCCAGCCCCGCATCGAGGTTGAGCAGCGCCCGCTCGTAACTGCCGCTGGCAACGGTAGCCTCGGTAGCCAGCACACCTATCTTCCGGTTGCGCGTGGTCTGCGCCGCCGCCTCCGATTCGGGATGAACCGCCCCTATGATCGAAGCCGGCAATTGCTCCTGCAACCAGGGAAGCGCCGCCGCTGTGGCCGAGTTGCATGCAACTACCAGCAGTTTTACATCCAGGGAGAGCAGATGTGAGGCGATCTGCCAGGCGAAACTCCTGATCTCCTTGGCGCTTCTGGGTCCGTAGGGGAAGCGCCCCGTATCGCCAAGATAGATGAAATCCTCGTTTGGATGTGAAACCAGGCACTCATGCAAGACCGTGAGCCCGCCAACACCGGAATCAAACATGCCTATCGGGCGCGGATCCATGTTAACGCTTTCTCCGGCGACCGCCCCTGCTGCCCCGGTTGCCTCGCCTTGGCGGTTTTTCTCCAGTCTTCACGCCGTTTGTGCCGGCGGTTTTTTCCTTGGGTCCGGTGCGATCCTGGCTCTTGGCGCCTTCTTGCCCTCGGCTACGATCCGGGTCCCTGCCGCGATCCGGCCTCTTGCCGCGGTTTTGTCCCCTGCCACGACCCGGCCCTTTGGCCCCGTCGGGGCTCTTGCCGCGATCCGGCCTGCTGCTACGATCCGGATCGCGCGCTTCCGTTGGAGATGGAAATGGGCTCTCGACGACTCGAGGCCGCGCTGCCGCCTGGCTTAACTCTTCCAGTGAGGCTTCGGTCTGACCGGCTTCGCCCAGATTTACCAAAACTTTTTCCTTGGGCACGAGATAATCCACGACCCGGCCTTCGCCCTTGTCGGTCTGTACGACAGTGCCTTTGGACGGCGCCCTTGATTTAAAATCCTTGTAAGCCGACTGCTCATATTTAAGGCAGCACATCAGCCTGCCGCAGATACCTGATATCTTCATGGGGTTCAGCGGCAGGTTCTGTTCCTTGGCCATCTTGATGGATACCGGTTGCTGGTCTCCGGCAAACATGGTGCAGCACATGCGCCGGCCGCAGGGACCGTAGCCGCCGATGAGCCTGGCTTCATCCCGTACGCCCACCTGGCGGAATTCAATCCGGGTGCGGTACTTCTTGGCCAGATCCTCGACCAGCTTGCGGAAATCCACCCGCTCTTCAGCGAAAAAGGAGATGATGATTTTGCCGCCGTCGAAGACAACCTCAGTATTGATGAGCCGCATGTCCAGGCCGTATTCCTCAATCTTTTCCTCACAAACCTGGGAAACGCGCACAGCCAGCTTGTCGTTGCGCTCGACCGCGGTGAGATCGCCTTCAGTGGCTTTTCTCACAACTTTCTCGAGCGGCGCGACAATTTCCGCCTGCGGCACTTCGTGATTGGCGACGACGACTTTGCCAATCTCAATGCCACGGCTGGTCCTGACTATAACTTGATCGCCCACCCCAAACTCAAGACCCGCGGCGTCGAAAGAGTAAACTTTGCAGCCACTCCTGAAGGCGACTTCAACAACTTCCGGCACTTACAAAACCTCCCGCAATTGGTGGAACATGGCCTGCAAAGCCAGCTCTAGATCAACATTATAGCTCAGTTTTGCGCGGGTGGCTTCGATGGCCTCTAACGCCCGGCGGTAATTATCGACCTTCGATGACAGCGCCAGGTTTTCCAGCTCCAGTTCATAGTCCCGGTTTAATATTGTGTCCCCGGCGCCGGCCGCCATCGCCATCATGTCGCGGAACCACATCTCGAGAATGTCTAGAGCAAGGTTCAGCTCACGTTTCTGGGCTTGGCCGGCGCGGCGATGCGCATCCTGATCGCGCCTTTTTTTCGGGGCGCTGAAGAAGCCTTCGGGGATGGTTTCATCCTCCTGCTCAGCGATTTCTCCAGCCTGTGACGAAGCTAAGATGATGTCAGCTGTCATCTGGGACGCGCCGCCTTCCCAGGCGGCGCGTCCCAGATTCTCCCCGATCTTAAGATAACGGTCGCGCCGATCCCGCAGATCCGGATCGGTGCAAAGAGCCTGGGCCAGCCCCAGATCGCCGCGGCTGACACGCGCATACGCTTGCGCGACCACCGAACTAACCTGAAAGCGCTCCAGCAAAAAGGCTTCGATGGCTTCCGGCGGTGCCGCGCTGAACCGAACTGGTTGACACCTTGAAATAATTGTAGGAAGTATTCTGTCCAAACCCCGCGCGAGCAGTAAAAAGTAGACGAATGGCGGCGGCTCCTCCAGAGATTTGAGAAAGGCGTTGGCGCTCTCGGCGTTGAACCGGCCAGCGCCCCGGATGATGAATACCCGCGCTTGGCTCTCATGGGGGCGAAGGCTCAGATCGCGGTTGATTTCACGTACCTGGTCCACTGTAATGAAAGACCCGACAGGCTCTAACACATCGATATCGGGATGGACGCCGCGGGAAGCCTTCTCGCATGTAGGGCAAACTCCGCAGCCGCCCTGTTCGCAGCAGAGCGCTGCGGCAAAGTCGCGCGCCGCCTCTAGTTTGCCGACGCCTCGCGGACCATGGAATAGATAGGCGTGGCTCGGCGATCCCTGGCCGATGGCGGCGGCCAGCATTCTCCTGGCCTGCTCCTGCCCGACGAGGCCGGTGAAGATTTTCGGCGCTTCATTCACAGCTCCAGTCCAAGGCGCTCGCGGCAGCCCGCAACCACCTGTTGGTGGATCTCGTCCACGGAGCCACCCCCGTCTATGCCAACTATCCGCCCGGGATACATCTCCTGCAACCGGCGATATCCCTCCTCCACCTTCTGGTGGAAAGCCAGCGGCTCCCCCTCGATACGGTCCTCGGCAGTGCCTCTGCCCGCAAGCCGTTCACGCGACAGGGTCAGATCCAGATGAAAAACAAAAGTGAGGTCCGGCATCAGCCCGCCGGTGGCGCCAAGATTGAGATCGAGTATGCGATCGACTCCCAGATCCCTGGCCATGCCCTGATAGACCAGCGAGGAGTCGATAAAGCGATCGGAGAGAACTATTTTTCCTTCCATGAGCGCCGGCTTGATGACTTCCTTCACCAGCTGCACGCGGGCAGCGGCATAGAGAAGCGCTTCGGTCCAGGCATCCATGCGATCGTGCTCCACCCCCAGCAGCAGTTCACGGATCTTCTCGCCGATCTCGGTGCCGCCGGGCTCCCTGACAGACAGCACGGGCACGCCCGCAGCCTCCATGGCCTGATCCAGCAGTTTAAGCTGAGTGGATTTGCCACTCTGATCGATTCCTTCAAAGGTGATGAAGTACATGCCTCTCCCGCTGGTGCCCGAAATCTGTCCTACGAAGCTTTTTCCGCCTTCTTGGCGGCCCGCTTCTTATTATATTCCTCTTTGGTCGGGCAGTTGGGATCCAGGCACAGTTCCCATGGCCGGCGCCGGGGGGTAAAGATCTTGACCTTGGGGGATCCGCAGGACGGGCATACCGTGTGCATCGGCAGCAGCCTTCCCATCTGCGGCAGCGGATAGGTGCTGTCACAGTCGGGGTAGCCCTCGCAGCCGACGAAACGTTTCTTTGATTTCTTCGAACGGATTACCCGGAGCTGCTTGCCACATTTGGGGCACTCGCCAACCACCTTGTCTTCCTGGATGCCCTTGACGATAACCCCGGCCAGCGCCTCCTTGTTTTCCTCCAGGGACGTATAGGCCAGATGCAGCAGCTCGCGCGAGCGCTTGACGACATCGTCTTTGGTCATCGCCTCCTCGGCGATGGCGTTCATTTCGTCTTCCAGCTCCGCGGTCATTTGCGGTTTAGTGATGCGGTCGGCGTAGGTGTTTAGCGCCTCGACCATGGCGATGCCGGTTTCGGTAGGTTCGACCGGGGTGTTCTTGATGTAGCCCCGGTCGTAAAGATTCTGGATAATGCTGTGGCGCGTTGCCTTGGTGCCGAGTCCGTTCTGCTCCATCAGCTCGATCAGGCGGCCCTGGCCGTAGCGGGTCGGCGGCTGCGTTTCCTTCTGCTCGTCAAAGACCTTGGCGACCTGAACCTCTTCGCCCTCTTCCAGGCGCGGCACTTCTTCATCCTTGCTGCGGGAATAAGGATAGACGGCCAGCCAGCCTTCCTTGACGATTCTCGATCCTCTGACCGCGAACGGCTCGCCGCCGATGTCCAGGTCCACGCGGTTGCTCTCGGAAACCGCTTCTTCCCCAAGGGTGGCGAGAAACCGGCGCGCCACCAGGAACCAGACCTTCCAGTGGGCGTCATCAAGCTTGTCTCCAGGCCCGGGCACGCCCACGGGATAGATCGGGGGATGGTCGGTAGTCTGTTTCTTGCCCCTCGCTGGCGTAAGCGTCTCGCGCGCCATAAGCTCGCGGGCCGCATCTCCCAGCTCCGGGCTTTTCGCCAGCTCGCCCAGGATTTCACGCAGATCCAGGGAAGCGGGATAAACCGTATTATCGGTTCTCGGATAGCTGATGAAACCGCCAAGGTAGAGGTCCTCCGCCAGGCGGATGGCGCGTGCGGCCGAATACCCGAGCGCCGTGGCCGCCTTGGTATAGGCGGTGGTGTTGAAGGGCGGCGGCGGCTGCATTTTCTTCTGCGTCGACTTGACCGTCGTGACCTTGCCGGTAGCGGCGGCGCGAGCGTTAGCGAGCGCCGCTTCAGCCTCTGATTGATCCAGAAAACGGTCGGTCTTGTGCTGGGCGGTAAAATCACCCTGCGATGAATTCAGTTCGGCATAAACCTGCCAGTAAGGAACCGGCACAAAAGCGCGCCGCTCCAGCTCGCGCGCCACGATCAGCGCCAGAGTCGGGCTCTGCACCCTTCCCACCGAGAGGAACTGGTTCCCCAGCCGTGAAGTCGCCAGTGAGATAAAACGCGTGAGCGTCGCCCCCCAGATAAGATCGATGTCCTGCCGGGCTTCGCCGGCCTGTGCCAGGGGTATGGAAAGCTCGGTTGTTTCCGTAAAAGCCTTGTTAATCTCTTCCGCCGTCAGGGCGGAATACCGTGCCCGCCTCACGCCTTGGGACAGCTTCGGATTGGCCTCTACCGCCTGTTCCAGCGCCTCCAGGCCGATCAGTTCGCCTTCGCGGTCGAAGTCAGTGGCGATGATAACGCTGTCAGCTTCCTTCGCGGTCTTTTTGAGCGCATTGACGACTGCCTTGGCTGAGGGAGACTTGTGCAGATCGGCATCGATCAGCTCCCGGGGCTCAACCTTGCGCCAGTCGGAATATTCAGGTGGATATTCCAGCTGCACGATATGCCCCTTCAAACCAATGCAGGTAAAATTCTCTGAATCGGCCGTGAATGAATAGATTGGGATCTTGTAGTAGGAGCCAGCCTTGGCTTTGCCGCCACTCAAAATGCCGGCGATCTTTTTTGCCGCTGTGTCTTTTTCCGTAACGATAAGTTTCAATTCAGCACCTTAAGTAGTGGCCACCCCAAAAACTGTCCTTCTATCGACCATGAACAAGGATGGTTTATAGCACAAATGGGAACGGATTGTCGATGGCGGTACTAATATCCCACCCATTCATCTGTTAAACCTTGGTCGCAAAGCGCGCGCCTGCGGCAACGCCTGAATGAATTCGGAAATGCCCAGGTTGTGGGAATTATGGGGTGGGAGCCGGAGCCGGCGTCACCGGCAGGGAGGTCCCGGGACTGCCCGGCACGGTCGTCGTCTGCGGCGGCGACACGGGCGGCAGTGCTGTCAGCTTGGAGATCTCATCCTTGATGAGCGAGGCATACTCGCTAGTCGGCGCCAGCTCCAGGTAACGGTTCCAGGCAAGTATCGCTGTCTGGTTCTGCCCGGCGGACTTGGCCGCCTGCCCCAGGAGCAGGAAGGCCATGGCATTGTCGGGAGCCATTGCCGTCACTTCGGTAAGTGTTTTCACCGCGGCATCGAAGTTCTGTGTCTTGTTTATGTCGAGGCTGGCTATCCGCAGCCGGATGTCGACATTCTTGGGATCCAGCTCGAGGTACTTGTTGAACCAGGTAATGGCGTCATCATAGCGGGCGACGGTATCGTCTGCATACAAATTCGCAAGCGCCAGCATGCTGATGTTATCCTGCGGATTCTGGTTGATCTGGTCCAGATAATACTGTTCCCGCTCCTCGACCGAGGAGGAGGATGAGATCGAGGACGGACTGCTCTTGGAGCAGCCGGCGAAAATATTGCCGGTCTTGGAGCCAACGCCGAGGAATACCGTGCCCAGCGCAAACGTGACCGCCATGACAATGGCGACCCAGCGCGTCCAGCGGTTGATTCTTTTCCTGTCTAGAAGCATAGATTTAAACCTCGAACATTATAGACCAACCGAACCAAAACGGATACCTTCAAAAAGCAGTTCGGCGCCGCCGGATTGAGTAACATCCAGCGGCGCCGGCAAAGCTCGATTATTTAACGCGCACCCGCCATGCTGCGGCCCGGACGCCTGCGTCCGCGCCTGCGTTTGCCGGAGAGAGCGCCGCCATTATAGACCAGTTTGCGAACTTTCCTTGCCTCCCGGTCTGGGCTGGGCACTACTCTGTAATCATAGTCAAAGCCCTCAACGTCTTCGCAAGGCAGCGTCGTGCCTATCAAGCCCTCGATCTCACGCAGGGCTGAAGTCTCTTCAGATGATAGAAAGCTAAGTGCCGTTCCATCGTTGCCGGCGCGGGCTGTCCTGCCGATGCGATGCACGTAGTCCTCGGCCTTGTTCGGCAGATCGAAGTTGATTACATGTGAGATATTGTCCACATCGATACCGCGGGCAACAATGTCGGTTGCCACCAGAACGCGGTACTTGCCGCTTTTAAAGCCGTCGAGCGCCTGCTGGCGCTGGGTCTGGCTGCGATTGGAATGAATCGCCACGCCCTTGATACCCTTGCGGGAAAGCGTGCGGCAGACACGGTCGGCGCGATGCTTGGTGCGGGTAAAGACCAGCACACGGTCAAGGTCGCGCTCCTCAAGCAGCTTAACCAGAAGGTCGCCCTTCTGGGTGCTGCCAACGGGATAGACCGACTGTTCGATTGCCTCGATCGGGGTTGCGCTGGGCGCAACGTCGATGCGGACGGGATTGTTGAGTGTGGAGCCGACCACGCCCAGAACCTGGTGAGACATGGTCGCCGAGAAGAGCAGATTCTGCCGTTTCTCGGGACACAGATTGATGATGCGCTTTACGTCCGGCCAGAAGCCCATATCCAGCATGCGGTCTGCTTCATCAAGAACCAGAACCTCGACATTGCCCAGATAGACATCACCGCGGCCCTGGAGATCAAGCAGCCGGCCTGGAGTGGCTACCAGCAGGTCAACGCCGCGCTTAAGCTTGTCCTTTTGCGGCTTGTAACCAACACCGCCGTAGACCGCGGCGACTTTGTGTCCCGTGAAACGGGTGCAGTCACGTGCGACCTCCTGAATCTGCCCGGCCAGTTCGCGGGTCGGAGTAACCACCAGCGCCTTGATGCCGCGCCGCGTTCCCATCCGCTGCAATAGCGGCAGGATGAAAGCAGCGGTCTTGCCGGTGCCCGTCTGGGCGCAACCGACAATATCCTTGCCCTCAAGAGCCACTGGAATTGCTTTTTCCTGGATGGGGGTGGGCTCTTTATAGCCCATTGCAACTACGCCCTTAAGCAGGCGCTCGTCCAAACCTAGATTTTCAAACAAAATTAATGCTCCTTTTCTGTGCGCCCGTATGGGGATCGCACTGCATGTAGCAGACGCAGTTGATCCTTAATGGGTTTAGAAAAGGAACGGGGACAACCGAGTCTTCCGTGGATATACTTGATGAATTATACGTTATATATAACCAAAAAGGAAATAACCCTCCCTTTTGGTCCCCTCTCACGCCTGCTTAACGCCAGAGCTTCTCCTTGACCTCGCGCGCATCCGAGGCAATTTGCTCGTCGTCGAGGGTCAGCAAAACTTTCCTCGTGTAGAGAGGCCGGCCGGCCACCATGGTGAAGAAGACATCCTCCTGATTGGCTCCGTAGACCAGAGCCGAGTAAGGATCGTGGATAGGCGTGAAGTGGCTGTACTCCATGTCTACGGCAATTATGTCCGCCTGCTTGCCGGGCTCAAGCGAACCGATCCGGTCTTCCATGCCCATGGCGCGGGCTCCGCCCAGAGTGGCCATTTGCACGCACTCCCGCGCACCCAGAACGCTGACGTCACGCGCGACACCGCGATGAAGAAAGATGGCAGTACGCATTTCTCCGAACATGTCCATGATGTTGCTGCTTGCCGGACTGTCGGTACCAAAACCGACGCGGATGCCAGCGTTAAGAAGGGCCGGCAGTGGCGCTATGCCGCAACCCAGCTTGGCATTGCTTTTGGGGCAGTGCGCGATGGCGACATCTCGCTTCGCCAGCGCCTCGATATCGGCGGGGCTCACGTGAACGCAGTGCACAGCCATGAAATCGGGACCGAAGACGTTCCATTGCTGCAGATATTTGACAGGGGTGACTCCGAAAGGCTCGCGGCTTAAATAATCCCAGCCCACCTTCTCCCGGAAATCAAGCGCCAGAATTCCCGAACCAGAGCGAATGTAGACAGACTCGGCCTTGCTCTCCGCCAGGTGCGTCGCCAGCTTCATGCCGCGCTCGCGGGCAAGATCGGCGAGGACCCGGTAGAGATTGGCGCTGACTGTGTAGGTCGCGTGGGGAAAAATACCAATCTCGGCCAGATCGCCTTTTTGCTCCTCCAGCTCTTCAAGGGAGTCCAGCAGCAGGTCCATCGTCTCCTTGATCTTGTTATCGTCGAGCCCGAAAACCTCCTGGTAGGCGCGGGCGCGGAGGCCGGCCTGGTTGATCGCGGAAAGGCTCGTGCCCGAGTACATCGATTCACCAACCGTGGTGATGCCCGACGTAACGCATTCGGATGCTCCCAGCAGCGAGCTGGCGGCATAATCGCCGCGGCCGAGCTTCGCTTTGTCGTCGAGGAAGTTGAGCATCCAGGGCCCAAAATTTTTATTGTCATTCGAGCCCCTGAATACGGCATATTCCAGGTGGCTATGACAGTTGATGAAGCCAGGCAGGATGATCGTGTGGTGGAAGTCGGTGACTTCGGCGCCCGGATAAGCGGCAGTAATTTCAGAGGCCGGACCGATTGCCTTTATCTTATCGCCCTCGACGGCAACAGCGCCCTTGTGGATAGGGCCGGTAACGATGGGAAGAACCCAGGTGGCGCTGAAGATGCGGATACCGTCGCCTTTTTCGGCGGCGCTGCGCGCGGTTTTGCTGCTCTTGGTCATCGTTTCCGTCCTCCCAATGCGTGAACCGGCTGACGCAGTTCATCGGCAGCCAACGTGCGTAAGTATAGACGACGCGCCGATGAGTTCAAAATTGCAGCCGGCGGAGCGGCGCCAGGCCGCGGCGATGCATTCTCCGGTCCGTCTTCCTCATCCGCCTTGAGCATTACATTGTCTTTCTATAGGATATTGCGGTTAAAAAGAAAATCCTTCCCGTGAAATACCCAATTAAATTCCAGCAGAAGCTCGAAGACTTCTGGCAGGCAAGCACATCCAATCCCCTGCCAGCCCTCGTGATTGCGGGTTCCATCTCCCTGGCCGGCTATCTGCTTTTCGCGTCAGTAGCGTTTTTCATCCCCGATATTGACCGCGGCCATTTTCCGCCCTATCTGGCGCTCCCCGAAAGCGGCTTTGAACTCTCTTCTTATTATCTGCTTTATACCGCCATCTGCCTGAACGCCCTGACGCTTTTTGGGCTCTACCTGTTTTCTCTCAGGGCGGTAGGCGCCGGTCGTAGCGAACCGGATCCTGATGAGAGCGCCGATGACGAAACGGCGCAAAGCACACATCCGAGCATCTGGAGCAACCGCACCAATCGGATCATCTTTGGTTTTGCCGTCCTTTTTCACGTGCTCATGTTCATTACGCCCTTCCTGCTTTCAACCGACATCTTCGACTACATTCGCCATGGGCGCATCTTCGCGTTTTACGGTGAGAATCCACTGATTGTTCCAGCTACCTATTTCCCCCAGGATCCGTTCTTCTCCCTGGGCGGCTGGGTCGGCACCGGCTCTGTTTATGGTTCGTTGCACGTATATATTACCGCGGCCCTGGCGCTAATCGCGGGAGACGGCGTCGGCGCCAATTTCCTTTTATTCAAAGGTTTTTTCATCAGTATGAACCTGGTCAATCTGCTGTTTATCTGGAAAATCGCTTCGCGGATAAAACCCGGGCTCGAACGCAAAGCTCTTGTGTTTTATGGATGGAATCCTTTTGTCCTGACGCTGGTGGTGGCCAACGCTCATAACGACATCCTCATGCTCACCCTGGTTCTGGCCGGTCTGTTGTGCTACCTGGACCGGCGGTATCTGATCGGTGTCCTTTGCCTGACCGCGGCGACGCTGGTCAAGTTCATAGCCTTGCCGATCATGCTCGTTTACATCGCCCTGGCGATGCGGAAACAGAAGGACCGCATTCATCGGATTGCCTTTGCCGCAGGATCGCTGGTCCTGGCTGTTTGCCTCACGGTTGTCAGTTACGTGCCTCTTTGGGCGGGGCGCGAGACATTTTTATACCTGACGGCCGTCGGACAGAAAACCAACTTCACCATTTCGGCGCTGCTTCGCGACACGGCTGCGGACCATCTGCAGCTCTCGCTTTCCAACACGATAGTCCAGGCGGCTCTGGCCGGGATCCTGGTCGCTTATCTCATCTGGCACCTGGTTGGGGTAAAAAATTTTACCAGTCTGATCTCGGCCTCGGCGGGGCTGGCGCTGATAACGCCGCTGGCGCTATTTTGGTTCCAACCCTGGTATCTGACGATGGGGCTGGGCCTCGTGGCGCTTAGGCCCTGGCGCTACATGTATGTGGCGGCGATTGCCTTTTCTTTCAGTGTCATGTTTTTTGACAGCTTCTGGTGGCACGCCCCGATGTCAATGGATATTCAGAAACCATTGCGGGTAATGATCGTCTTCGGACCGCCATTGATACTGCTGGCGGTCCTGAAAGCGCGGGAAGCAGGGCCCAGGGCATGGGAGCGCCTGGTCGACTGGACTCTGGACGAGGGCCCTGAAACCGGTAACATCGCTAAACCCGCGGCTGCGGACATCACCGATCCGGCCCCAGGCAGGCTAGTTGCGGAGATTGCGGTTTTGCTGGTTGCCGCCGCCATACCGATGGCAGTCGTGATTTCGACTTCCCCGCCACTGCGGTCAATCGCCGGCCTAATCGGAGTCAAGCTGAAATTACTGGTAAACTTCTAGGATGCTGACCTGGCGATATCATCTGCTCTCGCTCGTCGCCGTGTTTCTGGCGCTCGGCCTGGGAGTCCTTGTAGGAATAAGCCTTTCCGACAACGGTGCCGTCGAGGCCGGCCGTAATGTGCTGGTGAGCGACATCCAGCGTGACGTCGATGACCTCAGGGCACAGAATAACGATCTCGGCCGTGAGCGGGCCACAAACATAAGATTTCAGGACGACTCTTTTCCATTCATCGTGGGCGGCCGCATTCAGGGCAAGCGCATTGCGCTGATTGCTTCCGCTGCCGCGGGGGATGACATTCAGCGTCAGCTGACCTCGGCGGTCCACGCCGCCGGGGGCCAGATTGTAAGTACTACCGTGCTGAATCCTGGTTTCGATCTGCCGGCGGTTACAGCCAAAGTCAAGGCCGACCTGAAAAGTGATCCTCAGTTTGCCGGCGTCGATGATTCCTCACTGACATCGCTTGTAGGTCATCAGCTTGCCAAAGATATTAGTAAAGGCGGAGGCGTAAAGCTTCTTAACTCCCTCCAGGGCGTCCTGGTCGATTCTCTTAATGGAAGTTACGATATTCCCGTAGACGCGGTTGTGGTCATTACACGGGCAAATGATGATCAGACGCCGGCATATTCCGATCTGGAGAAATTCTTCCTGCTGAACGTCAAGGATCTCGGGGTTATGGCCGTGGGCGCCGAGTCCAGAGACGCGCCGCGTTCGGAAATCCCCCTGTTTCAGAGCGTTGATGTTTCCTCTATCGACAATCTCGATAGCCGTATCGGGCAGGTCTCCGTTGTATTCGTCCTCTCCGGTGAGAAGGGCGCTTTTGGCGTCAAGCCGACCGCAGATCTTTTGATCCCCATACTGCGGACACCTAAACAGACAGCCGCCCCGGCGGCGGCAACCACGGTTCCGGCAACTACTCCGGCAACATGAGATCCGCCAGACGCTCGAGCCGAGCCCGGAAAAATGCCAGCATCAGGCGCGCGAAGTCTTTGCGGCTCTTCATTATTGCGCTGGCCGTGATTTCGCTGATCCTGGCGGGATTGTACATGTCCTTTTTTCGGGGTTGCTACTCCTCGTCTGAAAACGCGCCACAGATCGTCGCCGATTCGGAGCCGCCCAACGACGGTATGCCGGGCCCGACGGCAACGAACCCGGAAACAGCCAACAGGCACGATGACAAACCAAAGTTTGAGACGCTGAGCTTCCCCGCCAGCTCTCCCAGTCCAGCCCGTGTGGTCAAGCTGCCAATACTCATGTTCCACCATACCGGCCAGCCTCCGGCCGGCGCCGACGAACTGCGCGTTGGCCTCACGGTTTCGACCGCAGACCTGGAAGCGCAAATAGGTTACCTCAAACAGGCTGGTTATCAACCAGTTTCGGAGACGCAGCTTTTCCACGCTCTTTTTGAGGGAGGAGCTTTGCCGTCGAAACCGGTGATGCTTACTTTCGACGACGGTTACATTGACAACTTCGAAGTGGCCGCGCCCATCTTGCAAAAGTATGGCTTCCCCGCGACCTTTTACATCATTACCGAGAAAGTCGGCACTCCTGAGTATATGAGCTGGGACCAGATAGCGGAACTCGATCGCCGCGGCATGGACATCGGCTCCCATACCGCCTCGCATTTGGACCTGACCACACTTTCGGCCGCCGACCTCCGCAAGGAGCTGGCGGGTTCCGCCGAGACACTGAAACCGAAGCTGGGACACCCCGTTTACTGGCTTTGTTATCCCGCTGGAAAGTATGACGCCGACGTTATCAAATATTCACGCGAAGGCGGGTACCTGCTCGCGACCTCAACCAAGCCCGGGGAGCAGCAAAGCAGCGACGAGCCTTTCGCCCTGCTGCGCTACCGGGTCAGGTCAGACACCGGCCTGGAGGGCTTCATGGAGTTAGTGCGATAATCGACGGGCGGTCGCCGGCGGCCGGAGTGCTTCTCTCAGACCGGCCTGCTGCGTTCCAGTTGCCTGATGCGCTTGCGGATCTGCAGCAGTTCCCTGATCATGAGGAAGGGATCGGTGGTCAAGTTGATTCTGGAGTCGGAGGAATCGACCAGCAGCCTCACCGGCACCTCTTTGACGCGATAACCAAAAAGCCGCGCCAGCGCCAGTACCTCGACATCAAACGAGAAGCCATTGATGTTGCAATGGGTGAAGATTTCACGGGCCGCCTGGGCCCGAAATCCCTTAAATCCACACTGGGTGTCAGAAAAACCGTCGATCACAAGGTGGCGCACTGCGGCCTTGAAGATCGGACCGGCCAAGCGCCTCATTGCCGGCGGCGTAATCTCGATGTCGGATCCCGGCAGGTTTCTCGAACCAACGGCCAGATCGTGCTGACCCAGAGCTTCGATGCATTTGCCGATGGTCTCAACGGAATAAGAAAGATCGGCGTCGGTAAAAACGATGAATTCACCTCGCGCCGCCAGGATACCGCGCCGTACCGCGGCGCCTTTGCCCTGGTTCTGCCTGTGACGTATCAGGCGCACGTTACCACCCTCGACGCACTGTTCCCGAACTAGCGTGGGGCTGTCATCGTGACTGCCGTCGTCAGAAATGATCAGTTCATAGCTTTGCAATTGCTCGCGCAGGTAGGCGTCAAGCAGAGTAATCGTATTAACGATCCGCTCTTCTTCATTGAAAACAGGAATCACGATCGAGAGATCTACCGTGCACTCTGCCGGCACCGGCGGCCCTTCGGCCGGCACGGTATTCTCCGCGGCAACTTCCGTGACGTCTTTATCCAGAGTCGGACTCACTTAGCCAGCCGCCTCGCCCTCAGGGCCGTCGACGACTTCGACCTCGGTTTTTTTACTCCGTTTCTGGATGAGTTTTCCCAGATGAATACTTGCTTCGTAGAGGACGTAGAAGGGGACAGCCATGGCGAGGATGGAAAAGAAATCCTGGCTTGGTGTGAGAGCGGCGCTCAGAATCGATCCGGCCAGAACTGCGTATTTACGATGCTTGGCCAGGGTTTTCGGTGAAACCACTCCCAGCCGGATGAGTGTCAGCAGCAGAGCCGGCAGCTCAAATATCAGGCCAAAGCCCAACAGGAACATGGCCACGAAAGAAAAGTATTTGGCCGCCTGAACCTGTTGGTTGAAGAACGTATCCTGGTAGGTCAGGAGAAAATCAAGGGCCCTGGGCAGAACCAGGAACCAGGCGAAGGCAACGCCGCAGAGAAAGAGGATGCTGGTAAATATGGCTGCGAAGAGGATCACGTGTTTCTCTTTTGCCTTCAGCCCCGGAGCCACGAACGCCCAGATCTGGTAGATAAGAACCGGGGAAACCACAATCATGCCCACGTAGGCGGCCATCTTGAAAACCGTCATGAATGATTCTGTGGGAGTCAGGGTTATCAGTTTTCTGTCGCCGAGGGGCTGGACGAACAGGTCGAGCAGATAGCTCTTGAAGATGAAACAAACGATCATGCCAAACGCCAGGGCGAAGGCCGATATCACCAGACGTTTGCGAAGCTCCTCGAGATGCCCGATGAGGGACATCACTCGATCGTCGGATGAGTTGAACACAGCCGGGGATGATCAGGCCGCGATCGGCGGCTAGGTGGTTTTTGTTTCGGCGCTCTTGGCTTCGGGAGCAACCTTGGGTTCCGGCGCGGTCATCGGTTCCTTGACCACTTCGGTTGCCTCGGCCTTGTCTATCTTGGCCGCCGAATTATCGTCGTCGCTGAGTTTGTCCTGCATCTCGGTGGTCGCTTTCTTGAACTCTTTGATGCCCTTTCCCAGCGACTTGCCGATTTCAGGCAAACGTTTCGGACCGAAGATGATCAGCACGACGATCAATATGAAGAGCATGTGCATTGGTGATAATAATTCGCCGAACATTCGGCACCTCGTGTGTCTAGTTTAAATTGGAAGGGTGAATTATGCCCCAAAGACGGAAACTTTATTCCCTAAGTCATTCTAGGATACGGGTCGGGGCATGTCAATTTGACGCCTAATAATCCAGTTGCCACTTTTTGGCTGCAAATGTAAGAATTATGCTTCCTATGAACCTATCTCCGGACAAACCTAAAATTCACGATGAACTCGAGCTTACGATCGATACCCTTGCTTTTGGCGGCAGGGGAGTAGCGAGGCAATCGGGTTTCGTCATCTTCGTCGAGGGCGCCGTGCCCGGTGACAGGGTTCGGGCGGTGATCACCCGCGCCAGGCGATCTTTCGCGGAAGCGCGCGTGGCCGAGCTTCTCAATCCCTCACCCAAGCGGATTGAAGCGGCCTGCCGCCATTTTGGCATCTGCGGCGGTTGCTCTTGGCAAACGCTTGCCTACGCCGCGCAGCTGAAATACAAGCAAAAACAGGTGACTGAGTGCCTCCAGCATATCGGGGGGCTTGCGGGCTTCGAGACTGATGAGCCCCTCGGAGCCGATCCTCTCTGGCGCTATCGCAATAAGGTTGAATTTTCTTTTGCGCCGGGTTCCTCGAGAGCGTCCGCGGACGCTCTCGAACTCGGCTTTCACCTGCCCGGAGAATGGCGGCAAGTAGTCAATATCGAGGATTGCCTGCTCCATTCCAGGGCCACAAACTCAATCCGTAACACTGTGCGCGATTTTGCCCGCGACTCCGGCTTGCCCGTATATGACCAGAAAACCGAGAGCGGCTTTTGGCGCCATCTGGTTCTGCGGGAGGGTATCAACACGGGTGAGATTATGGTCAATATCGTCACGGGCCCCGGAGACTTTCCAGATTCTGTGAACTTTGTAGCCCGCCTGGTTAAGGATTTCCCGCAGATCGCCTCGCTGGTCTGGAGCGTTAACGAAACTCGCGCCTCGGTGGCCAGCGGTTTTCCTTTTACCGTACTGCATGGATGCGATCACATCCGCGAGGAAATCTGCGGTCTTGTTCTCAAGGTTTCACCGCGGTCGTTCATGCAGACCAACACGCTGATGGCCGAACGGCTTTACCGCAAGGCGCTTGAATATGCCGGACTGAAGGGAGCAGAGTCCGTTTACGATCTTTACTGCGGGATCGGCTCGATCGCGCTGCTCCTGGCCGGGTCCTGTGCTCAGGTATTGGGCGTTGAAATCGTGGAGGACGCAGTGCGCCTCGCGGTCGAAAACGTTGCCGGGAACAAAATTGGCAATTGCAGCTTCATCTCCGGCAAAGTGAGGGCGGTCTTAAAAGACCTGGAGCGGGAAGGACCGCCCGACGTAGTTATTCTCGATCCGCCGCGTGCCGGCGCCAGCAAGAAGGAGATACAGCGCATTATCGAACTCGGCGCGCCTCGCCTGGTTTACGTATCATGCAACGCCTCGACTCTGGCTGGCAACGCCTCCCAACTCGCGGAGGAAGGGTACCGCCTGGTCAGAACCGGCGCCGTTGACATGTTCCCCCACACCCCCCACATCGAGGTCGTTGCCCTATTCGAACGGAGCTGAGCCCAGCTTCCCGTCCGGCTGACGCCGTCCTTGTGCTTAATGTTCCTGCTTAAAGGATTTGTTAGCCGTGCGGCAAATAACTAATAGCTTGCGGGCGGAAAAGATGCCGCTTTAGGGGTATTTCTGGTCGCGAACGCAGGCAGCCGTTTCATTTTCACAAGGGGAAATATGCCCGGTCCCGACGATATCTACGACAAGCATCTCACCCGTGCCATCGCTGACATCAATGAACTCTGCAGGGAGCTGACCCACTGCGAGAAGTGCGCCCATGGCCGAGCCGTCCCGGTAATCGGGTCCGGTCATCCCCTGGCCGACATCTTCCTGGTAAAATACCGGACCCTTCCAAGCGAAGCTTCCGAAGGAGTCGCTTTTTACGGCCGTTCAGGCGAGGCAATCATGAAAGGCTGCCAGAAGCTGGGCATCGACTCGCTACTCCTGTACGGCACCAATGTCATCAAATGCTCCACTGCCGAGGATGAAGAAGCTCGCGAAAACTGCCCGCAATACCTGGTTCGAGAACTTATGGTGATTCAACCGAAACTCGTGGTGATAATGGGCGAGCAAGCCCTCCGGGCCGTCAACGAAATGGAGTTTCCCCTTGCTCGGGAACTCACCTACAAACCAGGCGAGATCCAACCGTTCACTCCAACTGCCGAGGCATTGATAACCCCTGAAATCGATACTTCTCTCAATGATCAGCGCAGAAAAACCCGCTTCTGGAAAGCCTTCAAGATCCTGGGCGACTGGTACGAATCATTACCGCCATACTAGGGTAGAAGAAAGCCGAGTTGCCCGGCTCCATCGCCATCAGGACCTGAAGGGGATTCAGATTCAGACGCCCAGGATAAACTATACCGTCGAACTCCGCTCGGTGCTGATCTTCATTGGCATCATCGCGGCCACGGCAGGAGCGCTCGTCGCGTTTCTGGCTGCCGGATCACTCGCGCCTGATTCCAATTCGAGGTTAATGATTTCCTTTGCTCTCGGCCTGACATCAGCCTGTGCCTTATCGTCGGCCCTTGTCCAACTCATAAAGCTTCGCCACCTGCTGCTTTTGCTGGCCGTGAGTTCGTTGTTGGTCGCCGCTGGAAGCCTGGCGCTCGGCTGGACCCCGGTTGAAAGCCTCGCCAAGATTATCTTCGCGACCAGTGTCGGCCTTTGGCTGGCAATAATGCTCTCTTCCATCAGCCAGGTGCTACTGATCGCCGCTCTTATCATTTTCGTGGACATATGGAGCGTTTTTCTGGGGCCAACAAAAAAGATGGTTGAAAGTGGCGGCCGATGGATCGAATACTTCACAATCAACCTTCCTGTTTTTGGCGCAGACGCGGCTTCTCGCTTGGGCGTCAGCGACATCATCTTCTTCTCGCTGTTTTTAGGATGCGCCCTGATCTGGCGTCTGAGAAGAACTCTGACCGCACTAACCATGACGCTGTCCTTCGTGGCAACCATGGTGATCGGAGTCAGCCTCGATATCGGTGTGCCGGCTCTGCCTCTGCTCTCCGTCTTCTTTCTGCTTACAAACGGCGATCTCTTATATCACCGTTTTCTTGAGGAACCCGACGAGCGGCGCGGCGGCCGCAACAGGCGAGACCGGACCCCTTAGCGGTTACGGCGTGCGCACCTTCCTCTTCCTGTATTCCCTGGTGATGGTAGCGGGCAGCATCCTGACGCTGGCGATGGTCCCACGGGCTTTAAAAGATGTAGGACACGAGCGTCAACGTCTGAGCGAACAGCTGCCCGGAGCCGAATTCGAGACGATGGTCGAAGCGGGTTATCGCCTCAACAATCTGCTGCTGCTGTTTGAGATTACCTACTATTATCTCCTGCTGCGCTATGCCGGACCAGAGTGGCAGTTTTTTTATGGCGGCTTCATATTCGGCGTTATTCATATTTTTTATCTGGTGGTGGGGAGGCTGGAAAAACGCCGTCTGTCCAAGGGGATTGCGCACACGGGTCTGGCAAGATTTCTTATCTGGCTCACAGCGTTGCTGACCATAGTGGAATTATTCTTCCTCGTCTGGGTCATGTATCTGCTACTTCAGCCGGTGCCGGAGAGCATTTAGGCACTACTATTTTTCGAGCGGCCTAACTATTTCGATGCTATCGAGGCTCACTGCGAGATACGCGGTTGAGTAAGCAGGTTTTTCGGTGTCGTTGACATGATATACGTTGACATCCGTAACCGAGAGGAATGTGATTTCTTTTTGATTGAGAAGGTCGGAGAGGCGGCTGCGATATGAAATCGCCGGCGTATGAACCGTACCAACGACGGTCCAGTTGCGCGTCTCGATGCTCACCCGTATTTTTTCCGTCTTGAGTTTTGGTCCATTATCTGGCATTTCCACAGTTTTACCTCATTTCAAAGGATTGAATTTGCGCCTTGTGTTGAGCGGACTATGATGCCACCAGGCGCCGTCTCGCCGGCGCTACGCTTACCCGGTTGCGACCTTTTCTTTTTGATGCGTAGAGAAGCTGATCCACCTTGTCGAGCAGTTCTTCTTTTGAGGTGGCGCCGTTGGGATAACAGGCCACACCCGCGCTCACCGTAATCTCGCTGGTTGCACCGCCGCCGACGGGAACCCGAATCTGGGAAATCGCCTTGCGCATTCTTCGCGCCGCTTCAACGCCAGCCGCCTCTTTTCCTGGGAAAATCAGGATAAATTCCTCACCGCCAAAGCGTGCGATGATATCCGATTCGCGCTTCTGCTTCCTCAGAGTTGATGCCACCGCCTTGAGAGCTTCATTTCCGGCCTGATGGCCGAACCGGTCGTTGAACATTTTGAAGTGATCGATATCGAACATTACCACCGTCACCGCACCGCCATAACGATCGACACGGCGTATCTCCCGGTCCAGACACTCCATGAGTGTGCCGAAATTGTAAAGCCCGGTAAGCGAGTCTGTGAGCGAAGACCTCAGAATGTGGCGATGCGCCCGCCGCTGCCGTCTTTGCCCCCATCCAAGCATCACTCCCAGAACCGCAAAGGTCGCAATGGCGATAAATATGGTGCCGTTTTTCTCAAAAGATGTTTGAACCAGAAGCAGACCCGTGACCGCGATGGTAATAACAGCCCCCGCTTCATAAAAAAACCAGGCCGACACCAGAATCGGCGCGGCCAGAAGCGGCCAGAAATCAGCTTGCGCGAAGACCTTAAGAGTAAGCCAGAGAACAAAGAAGTTAATGCAGACCATGCCCAGGATGATCATCCGGCGCTTCGTCCGCCGGCTATCTACCTTGAGAGCCAGAGTCTTCCGGGGCTTGGTTGTCAGTTGAGAACGTTGTTTATCGCGGCGCCTGGCGGCGCCTGATTTCCGCTTGTCCCTTCGGGACTCGGATTCATGACGTGCAGTCATAAAGTATATTTACGCAGTCAACTCACTTCTTCCTGCAGGTTGAAGCGTTATACTTGGCGACCGCAAGCGGCTTCCAGCACGCTCGCGTTAGCCGCATTTGGAAAATCCGCATGAGCGGCAGAACACGCAGCCCTCACCGAATTCAACCATGCTGCCACATTCCGGACATTCAGGGCAGGCGCTGATCTGTACCGAAGAGGGCAATTCAGCCTTGGCGCCGTCCTCAGTCAGATGAGGAGCCCTATCCATGTGCTCGATGACCGCGCGCGCGATCGCATCCGGGCAGGAAGCAGCGCCGCCCAGAGCCGGTGATGGACAACGGATGCCCTTGATCGACTTGAGAATGGCCGCAGTGTCGACACCAGACCTCAAGGCTAGAGAGATCAGGCGGCTGACTGCCTCAGACTGGGCCGCCTTGCAGGCGCCCGCCCGGCCCATGGACGAAAACACTTCACAGAGACCGTGCTCGTCCTCATTGATGGTCACATACAGACTGCCGCAACCCGTGTTGACTTTCGTTGTTTGACCGGTAGTTACCGCCGGCCGCGGCCGCGGTTTTACCTGGCCGGGAGCCAGCAAGGCTTCGGCCTCTGCGTGTCTGACGCCACCAATGTTAAGCACTTGCGCTTCACGGCTGCCGTCGCGATAGATGGTTACGCCCTTGCAGCCGGTTTTGTAGGCAAGCATATAAACCTGCTCGACATCGGCAACAGAGGCTTCATGGGAGAAATTAACAGTTTTGGAAACGGCATTGTCGGTATATTTCTGAAAAGCTGCCTGCATGCGCACATGCCACTCTGGCGTGACGTCATGAGCGGTCGCAAAGATAGGTTTGATGTCATCCGGGACTTCGGGCAGCTCGGCGATTGTGCCTTTCTTGGCAATCTCCCTCATCAGCTTCTCGCTATAGAAGCCGCCGTCACGGGCCATTTCCTCGAAGGTCTTGTGCGTCTCTACCATCTCGGTGTTGTCGAGCACGTTACGAATGTATGAAACGGCAAAGAGCGGCTCGATGCCACTGGAGCAATTGGCGATTATGCTTAGAGTTCCCGTCGGAGCGATTGTGGTTACGGTGGCGTTGCGGACCTGGGCGCCGTTCTTCGAATCGAAAATACTGCCGGCGAAATTCGGGAAAACGCCCCGCTCTTCCGCAAGCCGCACCGAGCAGGCCCGGCCGCGCTCCTGGATGAACGCCATGATCTCTTCCGCCACGGCAACCGCTTCGTCAGAGTTGTAAGGGATGCCCATCTCGATGAGAAGGTCGGCAAATCCCATGACTCCGAGTCCAATCTTGCGGTTGGCCCTGGTCATCTCAGCAATCTCCGGCAGCGGATAATTATTTACATCGATGACATTGTCCAGAAAATGGACAGCGCTATCGACGATGCGGCCCAGGCGTTCGTAATCGATGCCGCCGGAGGCGCCCGCCACTTTGGAAAGATTGATGGATCCGAGGTTGCACGACTCGTAGGGAAGCAGCGGCTGTTCACCGCAGGGGTTCGTGCTCTCAATCTCACCAATATGCGGCGTGGGGTTCTCTCGATTAATGCGGTCGAGGAAGATTATGCCCGGATCGCCATTCTTCCAGGCCAGATTTACAACCATGTCGAAGACCCGTCTGGCATCCAGGCTTTTTACAATCTTGCCGGTCCTGGGATTGACAATCTCGTACTCGCCGCCCGACTCTACTGCTTCCATGAACTTCTCCGTTAGAGCCACGGAAATATTGAAATTGTTGAGTTTATCGTTGCTTTGCTTGCAGACAATGAAATCGAGGATATCCGGATGGTCCACGCGGAGGATGCCCATGTTGGCACCCCGGCGCGTGCCGCCCTGCTTGATGGTCTCGGTAGCGGCATCGAATACAGTCATGAAGGATATCGGACCGCTGGAAACGCCCTTGGTGGAAAGTACGACATCACTGCTCGGTCGGACTCGTGAAAAAGAAAACCCGGTGCCGCCACCGCTCTTGTGAATCAGTGCCGTGTTCTTGATAGCATCGAAGATGCTCTCCATCGAGTCGCCAACGGGCAAAACAAAGCAGGCGGACAACTGGCCCAGTTCACGGCCGGCGTTCATCAGCGTGGGGGAGTTGGGAAGAAACTCCAGGCGCGCCATCATCCGATAAAATTCTTCCTCGACGCCGTCGACGTCCGCATCGGGATCGTGAAGAAGGTCGGCGGCGGCGATGGTTCGCGCCACACGCCTTAGCATTTCTACCGGTGTTTCAACCGGATTGCCTTCTTCGTCTTTCTTCAGGTAACGCTTCTCCAATACCTTCATCGCGTTTGGGGAGAATTGGGGCTGTAACGGGTGCGCGGTAATCCGGGAACCCTTTTCGGCTATCTCCTGAGGCTGTTTGGCTAACATGCTGGTTCTCCCCTTTCTAAAACAGATCCTGCCTGTTTCCAGATTTTAGGCTGCTCGCCAGACGGAAAAACTCTCCGGCTCCGTTGAGCCACCCTCAACTGGGTCCCCATAAACCCGCAATGTCCGGAAGCATCTAAAGCTTGGCCAGCTCCCTTTGAAATTCATCCACATCTTCAAACTTGCGATAGACCGAGGCAAACCGGACATAGGCCACTTTGTCCAGATCTTTCAGTTTCGCCAGCGTTCGATCCCCAATCTCCGCTGACGGCACCTCCGTCTTGAACTCGTTTCGCAACTCGGCCTCAACATCTTCGATGAGCTTTTCAAGCGTCCCGGTTTCGATCGGGCGTTTCTCGCAAGCCCTCAGCAAACCCTTAAGAAGCTTCGAGCGGGAGAAAACTTCTCTCTCTCCCGCCCGCTTGATCACTGTGAGGGGCGTTTCCTCGACCCTCTCGTAAGTTGTAAACCGCCGCTGGCATTTCAGACATTCGCGGCGGCGGCGAATAGCATCCCGCGATTCTGTGTCGCGGGAATCCACCACTTTTATCTCGGTGGCATCGCAAAAAGGGCACTTCAACGAAAAAACCTAACATTACTAGGTATAGTTGCTGAGTCGGGACCGATACACAACATTTCGTGGTTAGATCCCAATTTCCTGCACCTAGTAAGGTATCATAGCCAGCCTGGATTGCCGGGTAAAGGGGGCACGGGAAAATTTTATTCCGCAAATTGCACACATTTGTCTTTTAATCCATATCCCTCTAGTTCAGCTTGAGGCTTTTGGTTATTTTTCACTCTGGCGGTTGAGTATTTGATCACAATCCCTAAACCTGGTCTTATCCTTGCCGGCGTGCAGGCAGATGTAGGCAGCATCGCCGGGTGATTCCATGTGCCTGGTGATAAAACGCATTGCCCCCTGGGAGCCGCCGAAATCCCGGGCGCGTGATTTGAAGATATGCGATAGCGTGATCGTGTTTTCCTCCCGGTTGATAACAACGCCGCCATTGCGAATGAAATCTACGGCCGCCCGGTACAGTTGCCCCTCTATCCCCTCCGCTTCGAAAAATCTGAGTGGGGGACCTGAGCGCGAGGCTTTGACCAGCGCGAAGCATACGCGCGGCTCGCAGGGATCCAGCATCAAGCGCCTGCGTTTATCACCCGGATAAAACTGCCCCCAGACCAGGTAGGAGCGGGGAGCATTGCCCCGTAAAATTCCGTATTCAATGTCATTGAGCGAAAGAGCCGATCCGGCTATCGTGCAGATCCTGCGTTTGAAGAATTCCTTTTCGAGTCCGGCTGCCTTGAAGGCGCCGGACCTTACTACTTCCCGAATCACGAGGAGATTATAAAGATTAATCCAGAAAGAAAGGCGCTGGCCGCGCCCTTCAAACAGAGAGGGATCTAAATCGGCAAGGCGCTGAATTTTTGCTTCAAACGACTTAAGATCGGCAGAGCCTTCCAGCTTGCCATAATCTACCGCAAGACCATCGGCTGAAACGAACCGGGAAACAACACTTCGAGTCAGCTCCTGGATCTCGGCGGCATACTCTAACCCTGACCCGGCGGCCCCCCCGCTAATCCCGCCCCCTGCGTTCACCGCACCCTGCCGGCCTCGAGCCTGCCGGGGAGCTCCGCGGGATCCATGACCGCTGGCTGACAGCTGGCGCCAATACAGATATAAGCTATCGGTTTGCCTCGGTATCCGTAGCCGGCGGCTTCCAACTCCTCGTTGTGTACCGCGGGGTCCAGTACCTCGACGGAGCGGAAAGGTATCCGTGCCAAATGCGCGGCCCTGATCATCTCTACCGTTGCCTCTTCATCGGGAGGGCCCGTTACTGTCACACGAACAGGCGGATCAAGGAGCCGCTCAACCGCATAGGCGTAATCGGCGGCAAAAAGGCCGCTGTCCCTGTAGCTTCCCGAAAAATATTTGAGAGCCTTTTCAGCCGAGTCACCAAATCGGGGCTGGCCGCTGTTCTGCGAAAGGCGGATCAAGGCAGAAGCGGCGATGGAATTTTCCGCCAGCGGAATCGAGCGCTCGGCTGGCAATCCGTTGCTCCCCGGGGCCCGCAAGCAATCGAAGAACCCACCCGCTGCTTCGTTCTCGAGATTCGCCAGCAGCCATTGGGCCGTCTTCAGCGACCGGTCCAGCCATTTTTCGCCACAGCCGCTTTCATATGCGTCGAGGCAGGCGCCGATCATGCGGGCGGCATCGCTCAGCAGCCCGGGAAGATGCGCTTCCCCATCGTGGTAATGATGAAGACCGGACCCGGGATCCCACATTTTGTCCCAGACGAAATCAAGCGTAGCGGTCGCGCGGTCGCGCATGTCCGTATCGCCGAAAATCTGAAAGGCGCGCAAGAGTGCCGAAGCAGTCACGGCATTCCAGCCCGAATAGATCGCTGTGTCGACATTGGGGGACTTGGCTGCCCCGCGCGCCACCGCGTCAAGCCGGTAATATTCCTCATCAGCGTCCTGGCTGCCAAAAAATGCTCCCATTGTATGATCGAGCAAAACCCGGGTCAGATACCTGTAGACATCTCGGGCCACCGATTCGTATTCCTTTTTCCCGGTGACATGAGCGGCTTCGGCATACACGGCCAGCAGCAAGGAATTATCCTCCAGCATCTTTTCGTAATGGGGAACCGTCCATTCACGATCCGTCGAATAGCGGAAGAAGCCCCCGCCGACGTTATCGTACATTCCCCCCGCCGCCATGGCGTCCAGGGTTGTCGTAAGCATTTCTTCGAGGTCGGCGATAGAACCCTCGGCGAGGACCATCAGAATCAGGGAAAGAACGTTCGTGTAGGGAAATTTTGTGGTGCCGCCAAAACCGCCGAACTCGGTGTCGTACACGTCCGACGCGACCTCCAGCAGGTAGGCCGCGACCGACTGGCTCAGATCCGGGCCCTCAGCAGGTAGGGCCATGGCGCCTGCCCGCTGCTCGCGGACCTTCTCGACCGCCTCACGGATCTCTGCCAGATTATTAGCGTACAGATCCTTGACGCTGCTTAAGAGTTGGCGCAAATCTTCCGGCGGAATATACGTCCCTCCGGTAATGACTTCGCCATCATCCGTCAGGAGCGCCAGGGTCGGCCAGCCTCCCTGGTTGTAGCGGGCATTTATATCCGGCCGCTGGTCGCTGTCGACACGGACCGGCACATAACTATCGTTAATAAGGGAGATGATTTCGTCGTCTGAATAGGTGGTCTCATCCATGACGTGGCACCAGTGGCACCACACCGCGGAAATCGCCAGGGCGATTGGTTTGCCTTCTTTTTGGGACTGCTGGAATGCCTGCTCGCTCCAGGGCTGCCATTTGATGCGGCCGGCCTTGTTGGGGTTGGGCGAAAATCGGAATCCGCTGGTGGTGCCGCGGTTATTGTCAGTCGCCATGATTTTCCTTATTCGCGGTTGCGGAACCTGAATATTCTACCCTTTCTTCCAGAATGGTGTCAGCTGATTTTATCCCGGCCGGGGCAGGCATAAGGTTGATATAATATCCCCCATGCCAAATGTTCCTACTATCGCTGCAATATCCACACCGCTCGGAGCCGGCGCCATCGGCATAGTCCGCATGACCGGTCCCGAAGCCCTGGAAATCTGCGGCCACGTTTTCAGGACGGCCGGCGGCCGGCGGCTCGAACAATCTCTTTCGCATAGCCTTAATTACGGAGTAATCCATGATCCCCTGGCCGGAGAGGTTGTAGATGAGGTTCTCGTCGGCGTGATGAAGGCTCCAAATACCTACACCTGCGAGGATATCGTCGAGGTCAATTGCCACGGCGGCCCTGTAGCCCAGCAAAAAGTGCTGTCGCTCTTCCTGGAGCACGGAGCCACCCTTGCGACCCCAGGGGAATTTACGCGCCGCGCTTTCCTCAACGGACGCATCGATCTGGCTCAGGCTGAAAGCGTAGCCTTGATTATCTCGGCCAAGACCGAGGCCGGTCTGCGCGTTGCCCTGTCCCAGCTCGGTGGATCCCTGTCAAAGGAGATCCAGGAACTGCGAAGAGCTATCCTGCGGGTCATGGCAGCCGTGGAAGCGGATATCGATTTTTCCGACGAGGATATTGAGGAACTCAATCGTGATGAGGCCGATGAGCGTTTAAGCGAGCTGCAGGCGCGGCTTCAGGATCTCATCGAATCCGCTTTTGTCGGGCGCGTGCTAAGCCAGGGAGTTCGCACCGCAATTGTCGGCAAGCCGAATGTGGGCAAATCCAGCCTGTTAAATTCCCTGCTAATGCGGGAAAGGGCCATCGTTACCGAGATTCCGGGAACAACCCGGGATACGATTGAGGAGATCATCAACATCCAGGGAATTCCCCTGCAACTGATCGATACCGCCGGTCTCCGGCCGGCAACCGACGAAGTCGAACAGATCGGCATCGACCGCAGCCGGAACGCCATGAAAGAGGCGGATTTAATTCTTTGCCTTTTGGATGGCAGCGAGCCCGAGGATGACCACGACCGGGCATTGCTCACCTCCATCCCCAAGGAAAAAACGATTTACGTCATCAACAAGTGCGACAAGTTCCGCGGCCGGAACCCGCGATTTAACCGCGGCCTGCTACCGCATGAACCAGTTATCATTTCGGCGATGACCAGGCAGGGGCTGCGGGTTCTCAAGGAGAGGATTGCCGAGCTCGTTGTCGGCGGGGCGCTGCCGCCGCTTGAAGGCCCCATCGTCACCCACGAGCGCCACCGGCAGCTCTTGCAGCTTTCCAGCGACGCAATCAATCGGGCGCGCCAGGGTCTGCGCGTCGGTCTTGGCGAAGAGCTGATAGCCGAAGAGCTTCGTGCCGCGGCCAGCTCCCTGGGTGAGATCACAGGTGATGAGCTGGTTGAGGACTTGCTCGATACTATCTTCCACGAGTTCTGCATAGGCAAATAACCTCGCCCGCCATTTTTTCTTTGGATGAACCGCGAAAAAGAAAGCAATTCCATTTCTTCATGTAATTCAGATCACGATTTTGACATCGTCGTCATCGGCGCCGGGCCGTCCGGCTGCGAGGCCAGTATAGCGGCTGCCAGGCGCGGCGCCAGCGTTCTTTGCCTGACGATCAATCTCGACATGGTCGGCTATCCTCCCGCAACTCCGGTATTAGTTGATGACTGTAACGATCGCCGTCATAACTTGCTTTCGGAGCTGGCGATGCTGGGAGGGCAGTTGCCAAAGCTGCTTAAGTCCGAGGACATTGTCTCGACCGATAAAGTCATTGGAAGAGTTCTGATAGATCGCCGGCGCCTCGGTCTCGCCTGGAAGGAGCAAATGGAGAACGAGGATGGGGTCGCTCTTCGGCAGGGATTGGTGGTGAAGCTCGAGGCGTCCGAAGACGGCTGGAAAGTCGAGACTAATTTTGGAGAGAACTTCAGAGCCACCGCTGTCATCGTTGCGGCCGGCACTTTCCTGCACGGGCGCGTGATCGATTCCGGTCGAGAAATTCCGGGAGGCCGATGGGCCGAGATACCCTCGGATTCATTGGTAAAGTCCCTGCAAAAGGTGGACATCGAACTTTTGGAGGTATCAGGCAGAACCTCGCCCCGCATTTCTTCACGAAGCCTTCAGGATGATTTGAAGGGGCGCCCGCAGTCTCCCACGGGCGATCCGCGCAATAGCGAAGATATGCGCTTTGCACTTTCAGGCGATCCGCGCAATAGCGAAGATGTACGCTTTGCTCCTTCAGGCGATCCGCGCAATAGCGAAGATATGCGCTTTGCACTTTCAGGCGATCCGCGTATCCGAGTGGACGGATCGCAACCAGGAGAAGTGCTGGGCTTCGGTCTGGAGACCACTGGGAACCGCGCCAGCCAGCTCGAGGAATTGCGGAAGCTTGATGGTTTCTCCAGCGCCTGGATAACCCGCGGCTCCTATGCTGTTCTGCACCTGGTGCTAACGGCCGGGCAGGTGGGCGAGAACCTTGAGGCAATCGGAAAACACGGGCTCTTCTTTTCCGGACGGGCCGCAGGCAGCTGCAATTATTCTGAAGCAGCCGTTCTGGGTTTCATTGCTGGAGTAAATGCGGCTTCATACGTGCTTGAAATAAGCGATTCTCTTCCTTTGACTACAAATCTGGAATTTGTTACCTTGCTTATCGAGCGCATCGCCCATAAAGGCAAGCGCCCCGTTACCATACGGATAGACGACGAGACGGGCTGTTGAGCGCTTTCGATTCCTTCGATGTCATCGTCATCGGCGGAGGCCACGCCGGCTGCGAGGCCGCTCTGGCCTCGGCGCGCATGGGTTGTACCACACTTCTGCTAACTCTCAACCTGGAAAAGGTCGCCCTGATGCCATGCAACCCGGCGGTCGGCGGTGTTGGCAAGGGTCAACTGACACGAGAGATCGACGCTCTCGGTGGTGAACAGGGTCGCAACACCGATCGTTCGTTCGTCCAGATGAAGATGCTCAACACCAGCAAAGGACCAGCTGTGCGAGCCCTCCGGGCACAGACAGACAAGAAGCTTTACGAAGAAAATATGAAGAAGGCCATCATGGCCGAACCGAACCTCCGGGTTCTTGAGGGAATAGCTTCCGAGCTAATTGTTTCACGTGAAACAATTGGTGGAGTTAAGCTTTCTGACGGCAGTCTTATTAGCTCGCACGCAATTGTCTTGGCTTGTGGCACTTTTCTGAAGGGCAAAATAGTCATTGGCGATCTTCGCTATCCCGCGGGTCGCATGGGCGAACCCCCTGCTGAAAACCTCTCATCAAGCCTCGAGGCCAATTCTTTGGAGTTGGGAAGGTTCCAATCAGCAACACCCCCCAGAATCGACGGACGCACCATCAGACCGGAAAAAATGGCCGTGCAAGACGGCGACCCCATCCCCAATACTTTCTCCCCATTCTCAAAGCCAGATGGACGCCAACAGCTTCCGTGTTATCTCACCTATACAAATTCTCAGACCCACGAAGTCGTTAGCCGTAATCTCCATCTTTCACCGATTAAAACCGGTTCTATCAGCGGTAAAGGACCGCGTTATTGCCCTTCAATAGACCGGAAGATTATGATTTTCCCCGACCGTCCGCGACATCCCGTCTTCGTAGAGCCCGAGGGCCGTTATACTCGAGAGATGTACCTCCAGGGACTGACGACAAGCCTTCCCGTCTGGGTCCAGGAAGAAATCATACATGCGACCCCCGGCCTCGAAGAAGCGAGGCTTATGCGTCCTGGTTATGCGGTCGAGTACGATTATATTATTCCAAGCCAGCTGAAATCATCTCTGGAAACCAAGCCAATTTTGCGCCTCTTTCTTGCCGGCCAAATCAATGGCACCAGTGGCTATGAAGAGGCCGCCGCTCAGGGACTAATAGCCGGTATCAATGCCGCGCAATCTGTCAAAGGCGAAGAACCCCTTATTCTTCAACGAAGTGAAGCCTATATAGGGGTTTTAATCGACGACCTCGTAACCAAAGGAGTCGATGAGCCATACCGTATGTTCACTTCCAGAGCGGAATACCGTCTGCTTTTACGGCATGATAATGCTCACAGCCGCCTCTCACCGGTCGGTCACGCCCTGGGTCTTGTTTCGGCCACTGAAATTGCATCCGTGCTTTCCTCGCAGGAAAAACTCGATGATCTTATATCGCTATTGCGCTCGACGCGCATCTACCCCAGCCCCATGGTCAATAAATTTCTTACCGGCATAGGCAGCTCAGCCATTTCCGAACCTCAAAAAACCGATCAGATCCTTAAGCGGCCCGAACTCGGTCTGTTACAGCTCCTTCCCCACCTCGATGGCGGCTCCTTTTCCCAAACAAACGCTGACCTTGTGAATAAAGAAATAATCGAGCGCGCAGAAATTGAAATAAAGTACGAAGGCTATATCCAACGGCAGTTGTCGCAGATATCCCGTCAGTTCAGGCGTGAAAATACGTTGATCCCGGATGATTTCATTTATTATGGCCTGAATGGGCTAACTCACGAAGCTCGCGAGAAACTTTCCCGCCTTCGCCCGGTTTCACTGGGGCAGGCTTCACGCATTGCAGGTGTTTCCCCGTCAGATATAGCAGTCCTGTCGATTTATCTACATGCCTGTCAATAATGATTACCTGGCAGCTGGATTTTCTTAACCTTTATCATTTCGACCGCCACCAGATTTCCGCGCTTGAAAAGCTCCTTGAGGTTCTCGCCGGTGTTGAAGACCGCAATCTTACCGCTGTTACTGGAAAGAACCGCATTATCAATGTGCACTTGCGGGACAGCCTGAGTCTCCTGGCGTTTCCTGAATATATTAATTCGCATTCAGTCGTTGACGTTGGTAGCGGTGCCGGTTTTCCGGGCCTGCCTTTGGCAATTGCCAATCCCGAAAAAGAATTTTCTCTTCTCGAATCAAATGGCAAGAAATGCGCTTTTCTTTCCTCAGCGATTGAAATACTTGGACTTTACAACGTAAAGGTTGTGCAGGAACGAGCTGAAGTTGCCGCCCGCTCGGATATGAGGCATTGCTTCGATCTTGCTCTGGCCAGGGCCGTCGGTCCATTAACTGTTGTGCTGGAATACACGATGCCGCTGATAAAGATTGGCGGGTTTTCCCTGCTGCAGCGGGGGGCGTACAAACAGGCTGAAGAAGAAAACGGCAGGGATGTGGCAGCAATTCTTGGGGGCAGCCTGGTTTCTATCAAGTCTGTGACCCCATTTCCTGGATCAACAAATCTGACTGTCTGGATCTTCCGAAAGATAAAACCTACACCCGATCGCTTTCCGCGTCGCCCGGGAATACCGAAAAAAAGGCCACTTTGAATTTAAAGATTCGGAGGATTATCATCTGGCCTCCATCCGGTGCTTCTGTTAGAATTCCAGCGTCATTCATTCTTATTATCAGGCGGGCTTGTCTTGGGAAAAACCTACGTTGTGGCAAATCAAAAAGGCGGCGTGGGTAAGACAACCACTTGTGTCAACACGGCTGTGTGCCTTGCCGAGGCTGGCGCCACCGTCCTCGTTGTTGACATCGATCCCCAATGTAACGCTACCCACGGCCTCGGTTTACTCGAGGACTACACCGCTACGTCATATTCGCTCTTTTGTGGCGATATCACTGCCTCATCAACCATTATCCAGACGAACATTCAGAATCTCTACCTCATCCCGTCGACACCTGACCTTGCCGGCACCGCGGTCGAACTTCCCGGCCGTGACCGTCGTGAGTTCATCCTGGATCAGGCGCTTAGGTCAGTTTCCGCCAATTTCGACTATATATTTATAGATTGCCCCCCATCGCTCGGGCTCCTGACGCTAAATGCCCTGGTTGCCGCCGACAAAGTCATCGTTCCGGTCCAGTGCGAATATTATGCTCTGGAAGGGCTCGGCCAGTTGATGCAGACTGTTGAAACCATCCGTTCCGGTCTAAACCCCCGCCTTCAGGTAGCCGGTCTATTAATGACCATGTACGACCCGCGAACTCGTCTTTCGCCTCAGGTCGTGGAAGAGGTTCGTTCTCATTTTCCGGAACTAACGTACAGAACTGTTATTCCCCGTAATGTTAGGTTGAGTGAAGCGCCGAGTTTTGGTATGCCTATCTCTCACTACGACCCAACTTGCGCAGGTTCCGATGCATACTTTGATCTGGCTACGGAGGTGGTCGAGCGTGAGTAGCAACAAGAATGCCAGGGGTAACAAAAGTTTGGGCAGAGGCCTTTCCGCTTTAATCGGTGAGGGCGGCAATGCTGCTCCAAACAAAACCGGCGACACGGCGGAGGTTGCGCTACAATCCGATTCTGTATACCAACTTTTACCCGTTAGTAAAATTTCGGGCAACCCCAAACAACCCCGGACGGTCTTTGAAAAAGAGGCTCTCGCCGAACTTTCCGATTCCATCAAAGCGGTCGGGCTTGTGCAGCCGGTCGTGGTTCGGCGGCGAGGCGATCGTTACGAACTCGTCGCCGGTGAACGCCGCTGGCGTGCGGCGGTGCAGGCCGGACTGGAGAAGATCCCGGCTGTAATCCGAGATGCGGGCGACGCCGAATCACTTGAACTGGCGCTGATTGAAAACCTCAGCCGTGAGGACCTGAATCCAATGGACACGGCTCGAGCGTATGCCATCCTGCAAGAGGATTTTGGCGCCACGCAGGAGGAGCTTGCTGGCAAGCTCGGTCGTAGCCGTTCGGCGGTCGCCAATACCTTGAGGCTGCTTGACCTGCCCGATGAAGTCCAGGCACTGCTGGAGAATGGAACGCTTTCCGAGGGACATGGGCGGGCCTTGCTGTCCGTTCCCGATCGGCTCAAGCAACGCAAGCTTGCCGCAAAGATCGCTAAAAAAAGCTTGTCAGTGCGTCAGACCGAAGAGCTGGCGAAAAAAGAAGTTTCTGCCACCAAGCCTGAACGCACGGCTGCGGTAGTTCCCGTTAGCCAGGAACTCATGGATGAAACGACCGACTCCCTTTATTCCGCCTTTCGTCTTCCCGTCAAGGTGCGCTGGTCGCCACGCGGCGGCCGCGTCGAGATGGAATTTGCAAATGAGGAACAGCTGGCTAGAGTCATTGACGTTCTGGACAATTTATAGTTATATCGTTTCATGGACCCCACGCGCCAAGCCATGGATGAAATTATTGCTCCATATCTGGAGATCGAAGATGTCGATGCGGCAGCTCTGGTATCGCAGGATGGCTTGCTGGTCGCTTCGCGTGGAAGCCTGGGCATGAGGATGGAAGCACTGGCGGCGTACGGTGCGGCTGCCCTGTCCACTGCGGCCGATCTGGCGAACGTATTTGATTCAGGCGTACCGCAATCAATCACCGTAGAGCTTGACGGCCGCTTTCTGATCCTGGCGCCGCTCTCAGAAAAACTGTTTTTATTACTGGCTGGCAGGCGCCACAGTTGATATCGTTGACGTTATGATGGCCTGACCACGGTTGATATCGTTGACGTTATGTTGGCTTGACCGCGGTTGAGGCTTCTAACGTTATCGATGCTTCTGACGTTATTGATGGCCTGGCGGTGGTTGATGCTGCTGACGAGATTGCGGGTTGAGAGGCAGGAGATTCCGTTGATGGGTTCGGGGATCCGTGTATGGAGGATGTCTCTGGCGGCAGCGCCAGCACCGGTGGTAATGTCTCCAGGGCCGGCGGCGATTCAGGAACTACCGGCTCAGTTACCACGATGTTTGCGGAGGTCGGCGCCGACATGATTCTATCCAGATTCACAACAATTCCGCTACTATCCTTCCCGGAAAATACATAGATCGGGTCAGCTGAGGCAAAATCAGGTTTGTCATTGAACCACTCACTCGCAAACAATGATGAGCGGGAAGTGGCACGCAAGCGATAGGAGCCGGCCGGCAGCGAATCACTTGCAAAGAGGCCGCTCTCGTCAGCAATCTGCGTGTCAACAATTACTCCTGATTCATCAAAGATGTCAACCATAACCGATGCCGCCGGCTGATTGCCGTCGAGCGTGACCTTTCCCGAGATCGTGCCGCCCCCTCCAAGGTTCGCATCGATATCCCGCAGTACTTCTCCCGCGGCAATACTCAACAGCTTGGCGGTCTCGTGCGTTGTCTGGTTCTCATACCACTGGGCGGCATGTTCATTGCCGGGCGGCAGGAACTGGACCTTGTATCCCTTCTCTCCGGCGCCGCCAGAGCCTCCTGATCCTCCGACGGTCGGCTGCAGTCCCGTGATTAAATAATCGCCATTGTCGTCGGTCAGTGCTTCCCCACGCAACACGAGCTGCACACCGGCGCTCTCATCGACATAATACGCAAGCACTGAGACGCCGCCCTCGCCCTTCCCGGCGCCATTGGTAACATGTCCGGCGATGGCGCAGAGGCTACTCCCGACCGGGGACAATTCCTGGTTGATATGAACCCTGTATCCAGGCGTTACGTTAAGGGATATGCCTTTCGGCTGGTTGGCAGTGGCTCCATACCAGGAAGAATCCCAGGCGCCGGCATTGTCAAAGAAGAAGATCCTGTATTCTCCCGGGGAGAGGTTGGAGAAGTAAAATAGGCCGTTTTCGTCCGTCCGTGCCGAAGCGCCGGTGAAGACACCATTGCCAGTTGCTAAAAAAGCGGTAATGCGGCTGATGGGAACGCTGCCGTTCGCCGCGTTCGACGACACCACACCTGAAATCATTCCGGGAGCGTCCGTCGGAGTAGCGTCTCCCGAGCCCCCAGGCGCCGTCGAATTATTTGACGAAGCATCGTAGGTGAAAATCGTGTAATCCGTCGCGAAGGGTGAGTCGAAAACGTCGAAATCTCCAGAAGAATCGCCTGGCACTGACACGCCTCCGCCTGGCACAATTCCTGCGTTTTGAGGAACGGCCGCACCGGTTGTGATTGCGCCCGCCTGCTCGCTGATGATTCCGGAGTTGTCCGCGGTGTCTGAGGAGCCCGTGAGGCTAAACTGAACTATCAGGAGGCCCGCGATGCCCACCGCCAGCAACAGCAGTATAAATCCCAGCAAGAGCGGCTTTTTTGCGATCGACCCGGCCAAATTGATTCCCTGCTTTCATCCCGCGTTCAGAAAATAAAAAAAGGCGCGCTGAAACCAGCGGCCCTAAAATCCTGTTGCAATAGTACCACGCGGTGAACGAATTATCAAAAGAAATATGCTCTCCCGCAGCGGCAACTTGATCACCCGTTTCCGGTGATAGCATCAGTCGTTTGCGTTTGCTCCCTGGGAAGTTGTGGTCCTGCTGGAGTTGCCATATGCGTCATCCCGGGCAGTAGGCGAGTCTCCGCCTGAGTACAGAACGAATTTGCCGACCAGCTTCTTAAACTCGGGTTTCTCCTTCGGCTGCGCAAAATCCTTCTTTGGAGTGTCCTTGAGCGCCGTTAACATGAAATCTTTCCAGATGGTGGCGGGGGGGCCACCGCCCCAGACCTGTCCGCCGTGGACGTTATCCATCGGCAGCTGCTGATCGGGATAACCGATCCAGACCGAGGTGGAAAGGTCCGGAGTGTAACCTACAAACCAGGCGTCCTGCAGATTTTCGGTCGACCCCGTCTTGCCCGCCGCCGGCCGTCCAATGTTGGCTTTGGAGGATGTACCTTTTTCGATATCGGCTTCAAGCACTTTAGTTACTTCGAAAGCAACACCATCCTTGACCACCTTGCGTGGTTGTGGGTTAGCCTGATAGTCCACGGTTCCGTCCGGCATCTCGACTTTTGTGATAGCGATGGGCTCAGAGTACATGCCGTTGGCTGAAAGGGTCGCGTAGGCCGAGGACATCTCCAGCGGCGACACACCCTGCCCCAGACCGCCGAGCGCGATCGACGGGTTGGTCGCCATCGGGCTTTTTATGCCCAGCCGCTCGGCGGCATCACGTGCTTTATCCGGACCGACGTCCATTACCAGCTGGGCATAAATAGTGTTGTCGGAATGAAGCATCGCCGTTTCAAGGTTGGTGGCTCCATAGTATTTGTGGTCATATGTGGTTACGTGCCATGGTGGCCCGCCGCCCAGCATCGGTATGTCGATTTCCTTGGACATGTAGAAGGTTTTTTGGGGATTTACTCCCTGCTCGACGGCCGCCGTCAGTACGAACGGCTTGAAACATGAGCCCGGCTGGCGCTTTGCCTGCACCGCCAGATTGAACTGGGAGCTGGTGAAATCCTGGCTGCTTACCATAGCCTTGATGTAGCCATTCGAGGGATCGATGGAGACGAGCGCCGCCGCCGGATCTCCGTCTTCATTCAAAGTGTTCTTGATGGACTCCAGCCCGGCAGCCTGCAATTTTGGCTCGATTGTCGTGTGAACCGTCAAGCCGCCTTCAAAAACTTTCTTGGCGCCGTATTTGTCGATCAGCTGCTGTTTAACGTATTCCACAAAATATGGTTCGTTGACGGCGCCCGCTGTCTGGCGCAGGGTGATTGGCTCCGTGGCGGCGTAATGGGCCTCCGTCTGCTTGATATAGCCTAGGTCCGCCATCTTCTGCAGCACTGTATTGCGCCGTTCGATCGCGGCAGTCAGATCCGTCTTGGGAGAGAAGGCTGATGGCGCCTGTGGCAAGCCCGCAAGCAGGGCGCACTCAGACAGGTCCAGCTGGGTGACACTCTTGCCGAAATACGTCTGCGCCGCCGCCTCGACCCCGTAAGCATTTTCACCGTAATAGATTGTGTTCAGATAACGCTCGAGGATCGTGTCTTTGTTAGCGATGCGTTCCAGCTGTGTGGCCAGCACCGCTTCAACGATTTTGCGAGTAAAACTGCGCTCGTCGGACACATAAACTTTTTTAACCAGCTGCTGCGTTATAGTGCTTCCGCCCTCAGCCAGCTTTCCCTGGGTAACATCGGTGACCGCCGCCCGGCCGATGGCTTCATAATCAACACCGCCGTGCTCATAGAAGCGCTCGTCTTCAATAGCGATGGTTCCATTCTTCAGATATTCGGGGATGGAGTTCAGGGGGACCACCGTACGGTTTTCGGTTCCATAAATCTCCGCCAGCAGAGATCCGTCGGCGGCGTAGATCCGGGAAGTCTGGCCGAGGGTTAGAAAGTTTTCCTCATCCAGTTTGGGCAGGTCGTGAACCAGGGCTAAAACAGTCTGTATGCCTATGAGGAGGGCGAATAAAACACTGAGGATGAAAAATCCTGTGCCAATGAGCAGATAGGAGCGGCGCTTTCTCTTGCGCCGGATTTGCTTACGCCGACGAGGCATCGGGGATTGCCACCTTAAATGAGATCATGAAATACGGAGCATGTTCAGTCTCCGGCTCCCGAAAGTTCAAGGAAGCGGCTGAATCTGCAAGAAATCATAACACAGGGGCCAGACGGAAGCAGCCTTAGATTATTTCACGTGCTGGATGTACTTCATGAAAATTTCGAAAGCTTCTTCCACCGCCACGTCGTCGAGGCCCATCTCCTCCGAGCTATGCTTGAGACATTCTTTCATGCGGTGGCTGATCAAATAGACACCGACGCGATCGAGAGCCGCCCGGGTCGCCGCCAGCTGCGTCAGGACATCCTCACACCGCTTGTCCTCGGAAATCATGCGCTGAAGCCCGCGGACCTGCCCCTCAATACGACGTAGTCTGTTTAATACCCTTTCTATGTCTGTCTTCGCAACCGCAGCGATCACCTTGCCTTGTGGGAGCGGAACCGGTCCGCCGGTCGACTCTGGCTGAAACAGGGGGGCTACAGGGTTATGTACCCCTGTGGGTATCGGGTATTATCCCACGCCATTTTGGATAGTGTCAAGAATTCCTTCAGGTAAAATAGGGTAATGAACGTTATCAGCTGCTCACGAAGGACTGACATCCCCCGCTGTTACCCGGATTGGCTCAGTGAATGCCTTGCCACTGGAGCAGTTGAGTACCGCTCTCCCAGGGGCGGCCTTCACCAGGTTTCCTTGCGGCCCGATGATGTGCATTCGATCGTTCTTTGGTCGAAAGATTATGGCCATCTGATAGAAAATAGGGTGCTTTCCAGGCAATTAAGCCAACTGAACCCCTTCTTTCACTTTACTGTCACCGGTCTCGGCGGCTCGCCTTGGGAAAGGGAGATACCGGCCTGGGAACAGGCTGCGAACCAGATGCGGAGCCTGGCAAAGGCATTTGGGGCAGCCCGGGTTAACTGGCGTTTTGATCCCATCGTGCACTGGATAGATGGTGGTGTTGCCCAATCGAACCTGAGCCAGTTCGAGGAGATTGCAACGGTAATCGCAGAAACCGGCGTGAAAACATGTAGCTTTTCCTTTACACAGTGGTACCAAAAAAGCCGGCGCCGCTCGTTAAGGGCCGGGCTCCCTTTTGTGGATCTGTCAGCTGAAGAAAAAATGGAGGCTGTGGCCGCGCTCTCGAAGACGGCCGATTGCCTCGGTTTTGAGCTATGCAGCTGCGCTTGTGAACGCTGGACGGCGGTTGCCGGGGTCGGCCGTGGTCGCTGTGTCGATGCGGCCCGGCTTGATCGTCTCCGAGGGGATGGCGCTGCGGCCCCTGCAGCCAAAGATGCCACGCAGCGGACTGAATGCGCCTGCACAAAAAGTGTTGACATCGGCAGCTATACGCAACGCTGCCCCGGCGAGGCCTGCGTTTACTGTTATGCGAATTGAACGCCGGCCTGATCAGATCCGGGTGTTCGATGCCCGCGGCCCAACGACGACGGCCAGACGATTCAACCCGGGGGAAACGGGTAGATTTAAATTAGAGGAGGTTGAGTCCGAGAAGGAGGCGCTATGCAATGTGATTTAGAGCCTGGAGCCTCAGTTAGCTGTTTGCTCCAGCAGGTAGGTTGAAAACACCGTTCCCAGGAACGGTGTTTTTTTGTAGCTTAGGCTCGCCGGGCAGAAAGGAATATACCGGTTCCTATCCCCAGAAGCACTGTGATAAAACCGAAGATGTAGAGCGCCGTCCCCTTGGCCTGTTCCGCGGATAGCCACCAAGCACTCGTAAAGATGATGATGCCGAATATAATCTGCACCGCGGCCATGATCGTGGCGCGGTCACGCTTGGCTTCATCGACTTTCATCTGCACCTCCGTATTGTGGCCTTCCTGTCATTCAAGTATTTCCCAAGATCCGCCGTTTTCCTGCCGGCGATTGTGGGAATATGCGTTCAGCGGCATTTGCCGCAAACGTTTTTATCCAATAACGGAGTGATGATGGCCGCCAACAGCAGTGAAAAAAGCGATGCCGGTGAAGCTCCTGCTTCGGACTGGGAGGAGAACCCGGATCTAAAGAGTTGGCTGCTGGAGCTGACTGCCGACTACACTGTGATCGCGGGAATTTTGACCTCTTTCTCGATCTGGATGAAGAAACCCCTCGCCTGTTCGCGGGCAGCAAGGCAGGACGCAAGCTCACATTCGGGAATCGATTTTCACACAAATTCATGCGCACACAGGATACCTTTGGACAGCCCGGCTGTACGGGCTGCGGCGCCTGTTTCCATTTCTGCCCCGTCGATATCAACCCGCGCCATGTAATTGACGAGGTGCTGTAGCTCTCCGACAAAAAAAAGGCCGGGAGGCAGCCAGCCTTGAATAACGAAATACAGCCGGTTAAAAAACCGCAAATTCGGGATGAATTTTCTTTTTGCAGCGGCCAATTCATGCAGGTGTCGTTACTCGGTATCGGGGAGGCGCCCATATCAATCTGCTCGACGCCAACGCAAAAAGGCAGTTTTGAGCTTTGCGTGCGCGATGCCGGCAACCTCACCAGCGCCATGCAGCGTTTGCTGCCGGGAGCTTCCGTCTGGGTGCGCGGGCCATACGGCCAGGGCTTCCCCCTGACCGACATGGCTGGGCAGAACCTGTCTTTGTCGCCGGGGGCATCGGGCTGGCTCCCCTGAAAAGTGCGATAGATTGCGCCGTCTGCCTCAACGATGAATTCGGCGAGCTGACTATACTCCACGGAGCCAGAAATCCGGAGCTGCTTTTATTCACTGATGAATATGAAACCTGGAGCTGGCAGGGCGGGGTCGAAACCATTGTCGATGAGGCGCCGCCGGGCTGGAGCGGGAACACCGGTCTCATCACCTCTCTTTTTGATGAAATCAGCCTCAAGCCGGAAGGCACATCGGTGCTGATGTGTGGTCCGCCGGTAATGTTCCGTTTTGCGCTTGTCCGCCTAAAGGAACTCGGGTTCGAAGACTCGAGGGTCTTTGTATCCCTGGAACGCCAGATGCGCTGCGGATTTGGCGTTCCAGGATATTGGCATCGCTGGGAAGTTGTTCCTCATTTGGGGGAGTGCCGGCGTCGCAACATGTGGAGTGCAAAGTATTGGAAAATCCCTGCCTGCCACTACAGGGCCTTCCCTGTCTGGGCGCCATTACCCGGGCGGGGTTGTGGTGTTGTCTGCCCCTCTGCTGGGGTGCCTTGTGACGGTTGCCGAGGACCGACAGATGAGCCCAACGTCAGCTCGGCCAGCGAACTAATGTCGCGGGGGAGGACTTATCCCGACTTGATACGCAAGTTTCAAAAATTCTGTTCCCTTGTACCTGAATATCAGGAACTGTTCGACCGCTGGCAAGGAATGGTGTGATAATATCTGCTCCATGACCGAGACCGACCAACTTTTAAAAAGGCTGCGCCAGCTCCTTCTGGAGAAAGCCTATATGAAGGGGGATTTCGTCCTCACTTCCGGCAAGCGCAGCGACCATTATTTCGACTGCAAGCGAGTTACTCTGGATCCCGAAGGGCTGGCGGTTGCTTCCGAGCTTCTTGTGGAAAAGCTTCGTGCGGCTTCAATTGACGCCATCGGCGGCCTGGCTATCGGCGCCGACCCCATCGTCGCCGGAGTGGTAGCTTCCAGCTGGAAGCTGGGTTATCCAGTGCGAGGTTTCATCGTTCGCAAGGAGCCCAAGAAGCACGGTACCAGTAAATGGATCGAAGGCTCGATCGAACGTGGCTCCAGGGTTGCCATTGTCGACGATGTGGTTACCAGTGGCGGCTCCATCATAACCGCCGTCAATAGCGCCAAAGTGGAAGGTCTCGAACCGGTTGTCGCTTACACTCTCGTCGACCGCGAAGAGGGCGGCGCCGAAAACATCGAGCGGGAGGGCAGCCTGCCTTTCGAGCCGCTCGTGTGTTACAGCGAACTTTTTTCCTGATCACGGTTTCGCCGCTTTCGGTTTTGAATATTGCTCCGGCGGCAAGAAGTCAGCCATGGCCGGAAAGCGACCGTGAAGACGCGGCCGCAAATTCTTCGATGCTCCCTCGATCACTTCGCGAATCTGCGGCGTCTGCCCATCGGTTCATAACGTCACCTCGATCAAGGGATCATCCCCAGGAAGTGTCATCGGCTCTGGCGCTCAAGAAACTTGGAAACGACATTGTTTACGCCATCGGCGGCCGGGCCGTGCATCCGATCACGACCTGCATTGGAGGCTTTAGCCGGGCTCCCCTGGTTGCCTCAATGGCCGATATCCGGCAACAGCTTCATAAAGCCTTGCCTGAGGCACTACGCCTGGCGCGCCTCACCGGCAATCTCGACACGCATGGTGCGGGCGTACGATCCTTGTGTTGCCTGCGCTACCCACTAAGGCCGGCGGCCAATCCCGGGGTTGCGCTGTCGTCGCGGACGCCGTACACACCAAAACCGTCGGCCATCCAGGCTGGTTTTGTTTAACCATATGAATAACAGGAAATTAACAGGATATGGATTACACGATCAGGATAGGTGGGCAGGCAGGCCAGGGGCTGCAGACTATCGGCGCCGTGCTGGCCAAGCTTTTCACCCGCGCCGGCTTCCACGTTTTTACTCACCAGGATTACATGTCGCGTATCCGCGGTGGACACAACTATTATCAGGTGCGATTATCGGACCGGCCGGTCAGCTCTTCCCGGAGCCTGGTTGACATATTGGTGTCCCTTGATAAAACAACCGTTGAGGAGCACCGCGACGAGCTTAACGCCGGCGGCATGATCGTTTACGATTCCGAGACGATCAGACAAAAGTATGAAGGCGAAAACTTTCTCGATGTTCCCTCCCGTCAGATCGCCATGGATACCGCTGGCAACCGGCTGATGGAAAACACCGTGGCCGTGGGCGCCGTGCTCGGCATGCTGGGCATGAGCCTGGAAATTCTGGAAGCGCTGCTCAATGAGGTCTTTGCCCGCAAGGGTCATGAGGTGGTGGAGCAGAATATCGCCGCCGCGAGCGCCGGCGCGCAATTCGCCCGTGAAAATTGTAGCCAATGCGCCTTTTCGGTGCCCGAGCCCAGATCGGCAGAGGCGGGGGCGACGCCTGCGGGCGGCGGCGCCCCAGGGCGCATGCTCCTGGATGGCACCAACGCTGTCGGCCTGGGAGCACTTCTGAGTGGTTGCCGGTTCTACACGGCCTACCCGATGACTCCCTCCACCGGGATACTTAACTTCATGGCCGCGCAAAGCAAGAAACATAGTCTGGTTGTCGAACAGGCAGAGGATGAGATCGCTGCGATCAATATGGCGATTGGCGCTTCTTACGCGGGAGTCAGATCGATGACCGGAACCGCGGGTGGCGGTTTCGCGCTGATGGTCGAAGGAGTATCGCTTGCGGGCATGACCGAGACCCCGGTCGTAATCTACGTAGGGCAGAGGCCGGCGCCGGCAACAGGCCTGCCGACGCGCACAGAACAGGCCGATCTCCTTTATGTATTACACGCTGCCCATGGGGAGTTCCCCAAAATTATTATGGCTCCGGGAAGCCCCGGGCAGGCTTTCCATCTCACAGGCAAGGCTTTTGACCTGGCTGAAAAATACCAGGTGCCTGCCTTTATCATCTCCGACCAGTATCTGGCGGACAGCGAGTGGTCTCTCGACGGCCTCGACGCGGAGAAGATCCCCTATCATGACTATCGCCTTCGCGCCGGCGATCTTGCCAAGCTTGATAGTTACAAGCGGCACGCCTACACGGATTCCGGAGTCTCACCTCTTGCCGAGCCGGGCGCCTCGCGACACCTGGTCGTCACGGATAGTGACGAGCATGACGAAGAGGGCCACCTGATCGAAGATGCGCTTACCCGGAGGCTCATGGTCGAAAAGCGGTTGCTAAAAAAGATGCCGCTCATCCGGGAGGAAATCTCGCCGCCACTTTATTACGGCGCTGAAAATCCTGAAGTTGTCGTTGTCGGATGGGGCTCGACTTATGGCGTCATCAAGGAAGCCGTTGATATCATGGGCGATTCCAGCAGTATTGCCATGCTACACTTCAGCGAGATATTTCCCTTCCCGGACCCGGAAAAGTCTGACTTCCTGGAAGTGCTCGGCAAAGCAAAAAGCACGGTCTGCGTGGAGAACAACGCCACCTCGCAATTCGCGCAACTGGTGCGTGCGGAAACCGGTTTTGTTTTCGACCGGCATCTGAACAAATTCGACGGCCGTCCCTTCATGCTGGAAGAACTGCTCGATTATCTTGGTGACGCGGGGAGAAACGATGTCTGAGCTGGAAGATTTCCGCGGCCAAAACCCGGCCTGGTGCCCGGGATGCGGCAACCTGCAGATCCTGCGAAGCTTCAAGATGGCCATGGTGGAAATGGGCATCGAGCCGCATGAGCTCATCATTGTTTCGGGAATAGGTCAGGCCGGCAAGTTTCCTCACTACACGAAATGTAATACATTTAACGGCCTGCACGGCCGGACGCTACCAGTGTCACAGGCAATCCGTCTTGTCAATCATGGAATGCGGGTTCTCGCGGTTGCCGGTGACGGCGATTGTTACGGTGAGGGCGGCAACCACTTTCTGCATGCCTTGCGGCGCAATCTCAACATCACCGTTTTTGTTCATGACAACCAGGTATACGGACTGACCAAGGGCCAGGCCTCGCCGACAACCGATGAGGGCATGGTCACCGGAACCCAGCCGTTCGGGGTTCTTTATGAACCCTTGAACCCGGTTGCCCTGGCTGTTTCCATGGATGCGGGTTTCGTGGCCCGGGGTTTCTCCGGAAACCAGGAACAGCTCAAGGAGCTGATGCGGGCTGCTCTTGAACACCGCGGTTTTTCGCTCCTCGATATCCTCCAGCCTTGCGTGACCTATAACAAGATCAACACCTTTCAGTGGTACAAGCAAAGATGCAATCCGGTTGGTGTATCACACGATCCCAGTGACCGCGAGGCCGCCTGGCGTTTGGCGCTTGAGTTCGGCGACCGCATTCCCACCGGAATTATCTACCGTTCGGACCGCCCGACCCTTGAAGAGCGCCTGCCCGAGATCGCCAATCAGGAGCCGTTGGTCAAGCAGCCGTTCTCACAAGGTGACGTCATCAGCGAACTGGAGAATTTCTTCTAGATAAGCCGCTGGGCGCAGTGGACGCAGAAGCCGGGGCCCTTGATATCTGTGTTCCCGATGGCGTTGGAGAAATGCATGACGCAGGACGCATCATCGCAATGAGTGAGCCCGAGGAGATGGCCCACTTCGTGAATCGCCTCCTTGGCGGCCCTCTCCTTTAACAGATTCTGGTCCTGCTCCTTAGAGTAAAATTCCGGTGACAGGCGATGCAGGGAAATTATCGCCACCCCCATGTCTCGATCAGCTACCCCGAAGACGAAATTGAGTTTGGGGATGAAGAGATCGACCGCGGTTACTCCCAGGGTGAGTGTGTTGCCGGTGTTGGTTGCCGCCAGCCCTGCCAACAGTCCTGAAGCTGCATATTGCCTGCGCCGGCGATCATAGCTGAAGGCAGGCGGCGGCGGCCGTCCACTCCATTGTGCCTCAATGCCGAAAGTAGCGGCGGTCGTTTTCGCCAGCCCCTTAAGAAAAATGTCAAGCTTTTCCGGAGCCCAGGCCTCGTTCAGATCGTTGAAAGACGATATTCGAAGAAGTTTAGTCTTCACGGCTCCAAATCCTAACCGAGCCATCATCTGCTTTCCAGCCTTTCTCTAACCATCCGCCCGAAGAATGGCGAGCCTTTCCGTCCGAACGCCCTGCTAGGCTGTCTTCGCCAGACAAGGTGATCGCCAGGATAAATATCCCGCGATTAACCGGAGCGGTTGCCCGCGAAGTTTGACGCGGGCGTTAATCGCGGTAAAGGAGTTTCAGAAATGAGCACGCTGGAATGGATTTTTATTATAGTTGTATGTATCTCGCCCCTGCCTCTCGTCTGTCTCCTGGCGCGAGAATTGGTTGGTACTTTCCGGAGACCGGCAGCCGCCCGGCAACAAGAAGGCCGACAGCAATATGCACGTTGCCGATAAGCTAGATGTTCTTACCGCCGGAGCCCGGTATGACCTTGCCTGCGCCTGCGGCATGGAAGGCCATCGTGTGCGGGGCCCTTTAGGCCGCTGGATCTATCCCTCAACACTTCCTAACGGTCAATCAATACGCATGCTGAAAGTCCTGCTCTCGAATTCCTGTACGCGCGGCTGTGCCTATTGCCCCCAAAGACACGGCCGCAATTTCACCAGGCAATCATTCCGTCCCGAAGAACTCGCGGCCCCTTTCATGGAAATGCAGCGCCGGGGATATGTAACCGGCCTGTTCCTGAGTTCGGCAATCGACTCCAGCGTCAAGACAAGCATGGATAAGCTCCTGCGGACGATTGAGATTTTGCGCTTCAGGTACGGATACCGCGGTTGGGTACATCTCAAGGTGTTGCCGGGCGCGGACAGGGAACAGGTGGAGCGGGCGGCGGTTTTGGCTAACCGCCTGTCGGTAAATCTTGAAGCGCCAACGCCGGAACGGCTGCGAATGATTTCCCCGCAAAAGAATTTCGAGTCCGACCTATTTACGCGTATCGAATGGATCCAGAACCTGATCGACAACCATGCCGGCAGATGCAAGGGCCAGACTACACAGTTTGTCGTCGGCGCCGGGGAAGAAACCGATGCGGAGTTTGTTCGTCTGGCCGGTGAGCTTTACCGTAAGCTCGGGCTTTCCCGAATTTATTACAGCGCCTTTCAGCCGGTTCCGGAGACGCCATTGTCAGGCCAGCCGCCGTCTTCGTTCGTCCGTGAGCACAGGCTTTATCAGACAGATTTCCTGCTACGCAAATACGGCTTCAAAGCGGATGAAATCGTCCTCAACGAGGCCGGGAACCTGCCGCTGGACACGGATCCAAAACGTGCCTGGGCAGAGGAGAATCCCGGTTTTTTCCCTGTGGAAATTAACGAGGCGGCGCGCGACCGGCTGCTGCGCGTCCCCGGGCTGGGCCCGGTCGCCGCCGCACGGATTCTAAAAGCGAGGAAAGCTGGCAAGCTGCGATCACTTGACGACCTGCGGGCGACCGGCGCCATTACCGGGCGAGCCGGCCCTTTCATCCTCTTAAACGGCAGGCGTCCCTCTGAATGGCGAGGCGCCCAACTCTCTCTGCTATAGTCCTGGCGTCGAAGCGGGTATAACCATAGAATACCCTCAACTATCTTGGCTACCAATCAGGAAGACGCGCGATGCCCAACGGGAATCCGACATTGACAGTGATACATTATTATTTTCTGCTGAAAAGCGACGAAGAAGACCTTTTGCAGCTCTGGTCGGCGCTTACCGGAGGTGCCAGCGTTGAAGGCAGCCTTGCTCCCTCGCCAGACACCAACGCGACATCTTCTTTTCTGGCATCCGAAGAAATTTTTCCCGCACTGGACCTGACCGCCGCCCCCGATGAAGTCAGCGGCCAGTGCCAGCTCGTCCAGCGAGTCGACATAGGCGAAACCGGCTTCTGTCTCAGCATGCTCCCGGAAATGGCTGTAGTTGAGGTCGCTTACCGGAAACAGCACGAGGACATGTATGCGGCGTGGCACGAAGCACTCGAGACCCTGGAGCGCAATCGTACACAGCTTTTTACGGAGGTGTCCGCGGTGTTTGGAGAAACGACTGCCCTCATCGCACCGGACGGCGCTGATGTGTCGGACATTGCTGCCGCAGTCGGCGGCCAAAGCGACCGGATCTTGTCCACGCCGTTGAATCCGGGCGTCGCTGGAGGCGAACCGGCGATGCTCGTCCATTTCCCCGACATGACCAAAAACAACCGGGACTATTATGCGGTTTCCGGCATGGACGCCGAGTCGTTCGCCGCGACCGGGCTGCCCCGGCTTGATTCGCTGATCAAGAAATTAAGCCGGACGGCGCATTACTTCGAGGAGCAGCGGCTGACGATCGCCAGTGAGCGCGGTGATGTGGACCGTGAAGTGGGAGCATTGCTGCACCGTAAAATCATCAGCGATGCAAGCGGGAGCGCCGGAACGGCAACACTTGAAGAACAGATCGCGAACCTGTCGCGCATGTTCGGCTTGTTAGCGACTGATTCCCTACTGGTCAGACGATCATCCGACAGCATGTCGCGAGATCTTAAATCCCTCGACCGCGAGTTTGAGAGAATCGGCAGCCCGGGCCAAAGAGACGAGATCGGCGCCTATTACAGCCGGCGCTTCAGCCTCGATCTGGCGGAAGCGCACAGCGAAAGCCGCGACCTGGACTTCTCGCGCCAGAGCGCCCAGGCGGCCATCGAAGTCGTGCGAACCCAGGTGGAAATCATGCGCGCCGGTGAGGAGGCCGCCATCCAGCGGCAGAGCCAGGAAATCCTTTCCAGCAGCCTGGTATTGCAACAAGAGCGGCTGGCGCTTCAGGTCGCTGCCGGGTTCGTTGAATTTGTACTGGTTTTTTACTATGTTCTGAAGTCCTGGGAGGGGATAGTGGGCACCGACCTCGTGGAGCATATGGCACCCCTTTTGAGACTTGTGGTGGTTGGGAGCTTTTCAGGAGCGGCGGCAGTGGGAACCCACTTTCTTGCTCTGACTCTGCAGAATCAAACCTGGAAGAGCAAGGGTCTTTGGCTGTCAGTGGCGACGCTGGTTTTATCACTGGCAGCGATGGTTATGCTATCAATAGCATATCAATAGGATACGGAGGCGGAAATCTTGGACGTGATCAAACTGATGGAAGAGGCTATAGAAGACGAGCGCCGGGCCCAGGAGAAATACCGTCAGGGCACCGAGGCGGCTGAAGATCCGGAAACCAGGTCTCTTTTCGAGCAGCTGGCTCATATGGAAGTCGGCCACGAGCGTCTGTTACGTGAGCGGTTGGCCGCCTTGAAACTGATCCGCGGCCAGCAGTAGTATCAGGAAGCAGCCGGTAAGACCTCGATACGCGACACCACTAAACTCCCGTCCCTCCAAACATACTCGGTTCGTTTCGTGCTTGAGGGACAGCAATCGGCATCGCCAGAGCCAAATATGCCCTCTTTCTCGATGACAGTCGAACCCTGCAGGGAAATCTCACCGTGCGCGACGGCGGTATGCTCGAATATCTTTACCACGTTCCCGTTTTTTTCTCCGAATAAAAACCAGTCGGCCGGACGGATGTCACCTGTGCCATGCGCGACCAGGAGCGCCTCGTCGACGCCATCGCCATTGGCGTCGAAATAGATCGGCGCATCCAGCGACCGGCCATCGGCTAGATCGGGGCCCAGAATTTGTTGATAATCCACCTGCCGCACCCCGTACTGCTCTCTGGCGGCATTTCCACCCAGGGTTGTAGCGCCGGACTGGCCGTGCGCAACGACGGGCTGCGAGGTGGTTACACTTGCGGATGGAGGCACATTGCCTCCGGAAATTAGCGCCAGAAAAACCACCACAGCAACGGCAATGAGAATAACAGCGACCGTCGCCAGTTTCTGGTGGTTTTGAAGAAAGTCAGACAGTATTTACCCCTTCTCCCGCCGGCCCCTGAAAAAGAGGATGGCCGATGGCAAAGCCCAGACAATAATCCAGAAGATCACGGTAATCGCCAGAGCAGTGCCGGTGTAGGCCGGTTCATCCGGCAGGGCGGGCCCAAGGGCCTGAAACAGGAAAATTCCCAGCCCCGAGGCGCAGACGATGCTCCAGACGATGATGAGATAGAAGTAGTTTTTTGGGATATTTGTTTGCATCGTAAAGGGCGGCCCTTTGGGCCGCCCTTAAATGATAGCGGAAAACCCTCTGCTAGAAATAGCCCAGGTCCCGAAGCTGTCCCATGATCTCTTCTTTTTCTTGGGAACGGCCTTCGCGCTCGGGGCCGTCGCCGCGAGGTCGTGCGCTCTTCTGAGTGCAAGGTTCGCATCCCAAGCTGCGATAGCCCTGATCATAGAGCTCGCAGTAAGGGAGTCTGTGTTTCTCGATGTAGGCCCAGATGTCCAGTTCGCTGAAATGGAGAATGGGCTGAACGCGCGTATGTTCGGGCCGCTCTGAAAAATATTCCTCGTTAATTCGAGCCGGCTGTTCGTCCCAACGAACGCCGGTTGCCAGCGCCTTCCAGCCATGCTCATCCACCGCCATGTTGATCGCCGTAGCCTTCATCACCAGGCAACACTGCTCGTGATCCTCGGCAAGCTTGATCTTCTTGAGTCCCTCATTATTGGTGGTGATGATTAGGTCGAGGTCCCATTCGCGCGCGATGCGGTCGCGGAAATCCAGCGCCTCCTTGAACTTCACCGTGGTATCGAGGTTGAGTACCGGCACCGGCACTTTACCCTCGCCGGCACGCTTAAACAGATGCAATACCACCAGTGAGTCCTTGCCGCCGGTAAAGGTAGTGGCAAGCTTTCCCGGGTAGCGCTCCAGCGCCTCCCGGATTATTTCCAGGCTCTTATCTTCTTTCTGTTCGAGCGTCCAGTTGCTTGTCTCTCCACTGTCCATATTTTCCCCTGGTGTTAGTGGACCGGTCCTGGATAACGACTTCTCATCAGCCATGCAAATCGGTCCGGTTTGCATATAAAAGTATTGTACCGTAATTAGTGGGCTTTTTTCCGTACCCACCGATTCCTTCATACGCGTGTTGCGCTCTCTATCGGTCCTCCCTTTAGACTTCTTGACCGAAAACCGTCAAAAACAAATATCATTGGTCACATATTCACTTCCAGGCTGCGCATGCGGTTCAGCATTGCGGCAATTTCATATCGGCGCGGAAGAGCGTAGTTGCCCGGATGCGCCCCGGGGCGCCCTTTGCGTGCATCCTCTTCGCCGTAGGGTGAAATTATGTCGAGCCCTGCCTCGGTCACGTCCGCAAGCAGGCGGTCGATAACCTCGGCCATGCCGGTTTCATCATCAAAATATCCCCGCCTCAGTCCGTACCAGACCAGATCTCCCAGAGCCCGCGTCTGGCTACGGTCGACCAGCTGCTCGACGGAGGCAAGGTCGATTGTCTGTCTACCGAACAGAATTGACTTAAGTCCTTTGGCCGCGACCTTTTCCTTGCTACCCCGGCGGGGGCTTAGGCTACGGGCCAGCGGCACGCGGCGGAGTAGCGGTCCAAATCTGCCGCCGCTCTCGCCTATTCTGACATCCTTTCTCGATGCCGCGATCCGGCGCGCCTGTGCTGTCACCACCCGGGGAACATATTCCTCCATGGCGATAACCGTGTCAGCCACCTCGAAATAGTCGCCGGAGCCCCCCATTACCAGCACGGTGGAGACACCGTGTTCATGGTGCAGATTCCGCACCTGGTCGACAAAAGGGGTGATCGGTTCTTTTTCCTTGACGATCAGCTTCTGCATCATTTCATCCCGGATCATGAAGTTGGTCGCTGAGGTATCTTCGTCGATGAGAAGGAGGCGAGAACCAGCCTCTAGCGCCTCGACAATATTCGCTGCTTGCGACGTACTGCCGCTGGCGTTTTCCGTACGAAAAGACCTCGTATCGGCGCCAAAGGGAAGATTGGAGATGAAGGGATCGATATCGACTTTCTCAATCCGGCGGCCGTCCTCGGCCCGAATTTTAACGCCGTCCCCCCGGCAAATGGCCAGCTCGCGCCCATCGCCAGGAATATGGTTATAAACCCCTCTCTCGAGGGCAAACAGCAGCGTGGACTTGCCATGATAGCCCCCACCTACGATCAGGGTGACTCCCTCAGGAATTCCCATACCCTTCACGCGGCCGCGGTTGGGCAGATTGAATTCCCGGTTAAGACCGGGGGGAGAGAGGAAGCTAACGACGTTACTGCCAGCGAGCGGTTTGTCTTTGATGCCGCTTTCGCGGGGAAGAATCGAACCATCCGCGACGAATGCCACCAATCCCGCTGCGGACAGCTGCTCCCGGAGTGCTTCCTGGTCTTCGGCGGCTTCGATGTGCGCCTTCAGCTTTTTTTCATCAAGGACGGCCTTAAACAACGATGCTTCGACCAGCTCCGGCACCTCACCGATCAGCATGGCCTCAGCCTCGCGGCTGAGACAACGCCTGCCCTCGGCCGGCAGGCCGGCCGCAAAACGCACTTCCACGTATTCCTCGCAAACCACTGCGGCCGTCCTCTCCAGAATTTCCTGACCGCCGCTGTCGATTCCGATAAATCCGGATTTGCCGGTACCGCGCTTGCCCTTGACGAATTTGCCGATCGCATGGGCAAAAGCCCGGGCCAGATAATCCTCCAGAGCTGTTCGGCGAACCGCATTTTCGTACAACCGGCCCTCGAAGCCAGCATCCGACTGTGCTACGCGGGCCCGCATCCGTGAAGGCGCCGCGAAAGGATCGCCCTGAACGTAATCGATAAACAGTGTGAATTTTGGGAAGTTGCAGGAGCCGGCTATCTGCCGGTAACTTTTGTAGCCGTGTCCATCAATGCTCGTCAACTTCCGCTGCAGGTCAGTCGCGTCCATATCCACCTCCGCTTTATTCTACTCCATCATGCCTGTTTGACGCTTTCAAATTATCATGTCCTCCGGACAGACTTTGTTTGGTCATTAAAATGGCTTTTTTTATCAAGCTTAGGGGAACTCGTACACGACGGTTTCATTCTTTCTTGCACCGGGGAGAAGGAAAAAAATGACATGCTCGAAATAGTGTTATAGAGTTCTAACCGGCTCCACCTGTAGAGGTACAATTACATAGCCGCCCGGAGCCTCCGGCGGCGCGAAATGAGGGAGGTCGAGGAACCTTGGCACACGAAGAGATGTCCCTGTTTCCCGGGCTATCGCGAAGAGATTTCCTGAAGACCTGCGGCGCCCTGGCCGGGTTGATCGGACTTAGCGGCCCCATGGCGGTTCCAAAGGTCGCGAACGCTCTCGAGCAACTGGCCAAACGCCCGGCAATCGTCTGGTCGTGTTTCCAGGAATGCCTCGGCTGTTCAGTTAATCTCCTGCAATCGCGCAAGCCGGGCCCCGCCAACCTGATCCTCCAGCAGATCTCTCTCAACTACCATGAGGCCGTCATGGCTCCCGCCGGCTCGCAGGCGGAGAAGAGCTTCCGCGATACCGTCGACTCCAAGGATTTTTATTATGTAGTCGAAGGCGCTGTCGCCACCAAGATCCCCGAGGCCATTACCATCGGCGGCAAGACCTCCATGGATATCTGCAAGGATACGTACCAGAAAGCGAAGGCGACCATCGCCATCGGCACCTGCGCTACCTATGGCGGCATTCAGGCGGCCGCGCCCAATCCCACGGGGGCCAAGGGCGTCGGTGACTACCTGCGAAACGAGGGCGGCATCAGCGATGCCGTAGTCATAAACTCTCCTCGTTGCCCGGGGAATGCCGACGACACCGTCGCCATCCTGCTCTATGCCATCGTCAACAAGAAGCTTCCCGAGCTGGACAGCGTCGGCCGGCCCAAGTTCCTCTTCGGCCAGCTGGTCCACGACAACTGTGAGCGGCGCGGCCATTTCGACGCCGGCGAATTTGTTGAGGTTTTCGGGGATGCCGGTTCTGACAACGGCTGGTGCCTCTATAAGGTCGGCTGCAAGGGACCGATTGCCTACGCTCCCTGCCCCAAGACCCGCTGGAATGGTAACAACAGCTGGCCGGTTGCAGCTGGCGGGCCTTGCATCGGCTGCTCCGAGCCTGACTTCTGGGATAAGCAGTCGCCCTTCTATGAAAAAACGCCGGGAATCAGGTTGCCCGGAGATATAACACCCACGCAGATCGGCGTCGGACTCGGCGCCCTGACGGCGGTGGGGATAGGAGCCCACTTCATCGGCCAGGCCGCTACCGGCCGGCTGTTCAAGGGAGCGCCCGTGGAAGGCAAGGAAGATGAAATGGGCCCCAAAGAAGGAGGTAAGTAGATGACCAAGGTTGTCATCGATCCAATTACACGCATTGAAGGCCACCTGCGCATCACCTGCGTGGTGGAAAACGGGAAGGTAACGGACGCCTGGAATACGGCGACGCTCTTCCGTGGTTTTGAGATCTTCATGAAGGGCCGGGACCCCAAGAGCATCTGGCAATTCGCTCAACGGATCTGCGGCGTCTGCCCGACTCCACATGCATTTAACTCGGTGAGGGCCGTCGAGACGGCGCTGGGAATGGATAAAGTTCCTGACAGCACCCGCCTGATCCGTAACATGATGGAGGCAGCGCAGCTTGGATACGACCACATCCTCTGGTTCTACCACCTCAACGGGTTCGACTACGTCAACGTGCCGAACACACTGAACGCAAAGCCGGGAACGCCCGGCCTCAAGGCTGTACAGGATCAGGTCAAGGCTGTGGTGGACTCCGGCCAGCTGGGCCCGTTTGCCAACATGTATTGGGATCATCCGGGCTACAAGCTGCCGGCCGACCTGGACCTCGAGGTTACCGCTCACTATCTGCAGGCGCTAGAAGTACAACAGAAGGCCTGCGACTGCAGCGCCGTGCTGGGCGGACGTTACCCCATGATCAACAACTACGTGCCGGGCGGTGTCACCCAGATGCCCAGCATCGAGGACATCGAGTATTACAAGTCCAAAATGGGCGAGGTTAAGGATTTCATCGACACGGTAATGGTGCCGGACCTGCTGGCGATCGCGCCTTATTATCTCGATCTTGCGGCGTTCGGCAAAGGCGTCGGCAATTTCCTCACCTGGGGAGTCCTGGAGGAAAAGAGTCAGGATCCTTATGACCGGTTATTCCCTCGCGGGGGAATTTTCGACGGCCAGCTGGCATTGCAGAAAGTAGACCCCAACGAGACGCATCAATTTACCAAGTACTCCTGGTATGACGACGGCGTAGGCGCCGGCAAACATCCCCTGGACGTCGGCCAGGAACCCCAGCAATTTACCAAGCTGCCGCCAATTGATGGCGAGGCTCTGCCGGAAGGCAAGTACGACTGGACCCAGGCGGTGCGGTATGGCAACGTGAATCGCCCCATGGAAGTCGGCCCGCTGGCGCAGATGCTGGTCGCCTATCTCGCGGGAAGACCGGAAGCCAAGCAGCTCGTGGATACCACTTTGGCTGCGATCGGACACGCGGGAGACCCCACAGTGCTGCTCTCAAACCTCGGCCGCGTTGCCGCGCGCGTGCTCAAGGCCAAGATCAACGCCGACAACGCGCTGAGATGGGCCGACGAGTTGCTGGCCAATATCGGCAGCGGTAACACCCAGGTCTATCAAGAGCTTGATTACAGCAAGGATGGCACCGGTTTCAGCGGTTGGGACGCTCCCCGCGGAGCGCTCTGCCATTACGCCAAGATCAAGAATGGCAAGATTGACACATATGCCGCCGTACCGCCATCCAACTGGAACCTGTCGCCTCGCGACGATAGCGGCAAGCGCGGCCCGGTCGAAGAGGCGCTGGTGGGAACACCGGTTGTCGATCCAACCAAACCGCTTGAGATCTTGCGAACCGTTCACACATTCGATCCATGAATGGCTTGCGCGGTTCACGTGATTGAACCCAAGTCCAACAAAGTCCTCAAGTTCCAGGTTAGGTAGGCGGTCATGGGAGGAAGAATACCGCCAACAAGAGAAGAGCATCCGCTGCCGGCGGTTTTCATGCATGCCGTGCATCTGTTGTCGCTGGTGCTGCTCATATTCACTGGCTTTTACATTCATAGCCCGTTCTTCGGCGGCTTCATGGGATACGCCCGCTCTATCCACCAGGTGACGATGTGGACCTTTGTGTTCACAACCGTCCTGCGGATCTACTGGTCGTTTTTTGGCGCCGGCTCGGCGCCCCCGGGAAGCCGGCACCGGCGGGGCGATTACCACTGGTTCAGCCCGTTGAGGCATGAGGGGGAGGGCAGTGCGCGTGATACGATCAAGTACTATCTGTTCATGCGCAAGACCTATCCATCGGTCTATAAGTTCAACCCGCTGCAAAAGAGCATGTATCTGATCTGGGCTTTCGTGCTCATACCGCTGACGCTGCTCACCGGCCTCTGCCTCTGGACGCCGACACAGTCGTTCTTCGAGCCCTTCACCTATTGGGCCGGCGGGCTTGCTGCCATGCGCAGTTATCATTATCTGCTGATGTGGGCTTTTATCATCACCGCCAGCATCCATCTCTACCTGGTCGTCGCCGAAGTCGCCCGGGAGCTGCCGCTGATGTTCGCCTGGCGCGAAGGCAAGAACGCGCCGCCGAAACTGCCTGAGTCCTAGCCACCAGGCGCGCCCCGACAAATGATTGAAAAACACATCGTGATAAATGATACATAAGCGGGGCGAAGTAGAGATTGACGCAAATGAATAAAGCTGATGGGGGGGCGGGCGCCGCAGGCGCCCGCCCCCCCAATCCATCTAAAACCCCTGCTATTACAGTCCTCGGCGTCGGCAATACCCTCATGGGCGACGATGGCTTTGGCGTTTTGGTGGTCAAGGGCCTTGATGCTGAAACTCTCGGCGCGAACGTTGAGGTGATATCCGGCGGGACCGCCGGCATGGCCCTTCTCGAATACTTCCTTCAGTCCGACGTGGTTATAGTCGTTGACGCTCTCGATTTTGCCGAGGCCAAGACCGGATCCATTTTCCGCTTTCGCCCCGACGAGGCCGGGGTGATGAACCTGCGTTCCAACAACATCCACGGCATGGGCGTTCCCCACCTCATAACCAACGCCCGTCTCAAGGGAGCCGACCCCGACGTCATCGTCTTTGCCGTCCAGGTCGAAAGCGTCAATCCCCGCGACTGCGAGCTCTCACCTGCAGTAGCCGCCACAGTTGGGCGCGTGCGAATGCTGGTAACCAAGGAAATAAGACGTATCAATTCAGATCAAACCCTGGGGTTGTGCTGAAGCACCAGGCGCATTGATTTGTCATCGTAGAGGAAGAGATACCCATCGTCAGTCTGCGACATTCGACCAGTATATGCGTTTGTGCTGCTCTGTATAACCTGCAGATCGTATCGGTCGAAGCTTACTCGCACTGCCGGTTCCAGCATCGGCCTACACCACGATACTTCCGTTACTGCCGGACCTCCTTGCATTAATATATATACTTTTGCCCCGCGGGGAGGGTCCGGAACATTTTTTTGGATCTCGCTCAGGATAAAACCGTCTATTTGTGAAGCATGCTCCCATCCATGATTGTTTATCTGGAGACCCCAAAAATAAAAAGGAAGGAGTGCAGCCAAGGCGGTTGCGCTGATCAAAAGCCATATTTTCGTCTTCGGCCTGAACTCGAGCAAAGCTATTGCGATCGTGGCAAGGAAAAAGGCGGTAGCCATGTACAAAAAGCGTACTAGTCCCAGATCTTGTATTTTTATCCCCACGATCAACCTTGATCCAACTGGAACCAGTGAAATAATGAACATGGAAAAAAAGAAAATCAGCAACCGCTTCCTTATCGATGGGGCTTTGCTCCAGTTTCTTTCAACCAGAGCAAGACCGACGGTGACGAGTCCGGTCATGTATATATAAGCAGCGACAATGATCCCGAAACTGAAATAATTATTGTCAAATGGTGCCAGGAATACAGTGATCGAATCTAATGGATTTGAGTCCAGTTCGGTGAAATAGATTTCTCCACCGGTCAAGACTGTCCCCAGGCTCACATAGCGTAGAACAAGATACGCAAGAAATAGACCCAGAAATGGGGCCGATCGGAGTGCCATCCTTTTGAAAGGTCCGCGATCTTTCAGGGCCGCCGGCCGCACCCTGCCAAAAAGGAGCTCCATCACCGGTATGACAATGATAACGATATATGCCATCTCCTTGCTTAGGAGCGCAAAGGCGGCAGCTGCCAAGGAGCCGAGATAGAATCGTTTATTTTCATTTTCCAGAAAGATGGTGTAAAGGCATATGCTCAAAAGGATAAAAAAGCATGAGAAAAGATCGAATGAGGCTGAAGCCCAGGTGACCGCTCCGGTCGCAGCTGGAGTTAACACAAACAGGAAAGCGGCAAGAGCGGCGGTTGTCTTTTTCCCTTTCATCCTGACTATCAACCAGAATATTAGCGATGCGTTCATCGCATGCAGAAATATGTTCAGCAAGTGATAGGGCCAGGGCGTTGTGGCGAAAAAATGTGAAAGGACCAGCCACACCGATATGACAAAAGGTCTCAGGAAGAGTGGATGCAGCGCCTGAAATATCCATTGTATGACAGTCAGGCTACCCAGGTTCCCAGGTCCAAACAAATGTATGCGGTCAAATCCTAGAAGATAATAATCGTCGCAGGATAAAAGAGTGGTGTTTATGATCGGCCAATATGCAGCCAGGCTTGTAATAAAAAGCAATGAGCAAATTGGGGCGTAGAACTGGGTCCGATGCGGAAATAATCGGGCGGACAAACGACTCCAGGAATCTTTTTTCAGTAATTTGCGCATGTTCGCTATTTCGGTGTATGTACATATGTAAGATGCACGTTTTTCTCATCATAGATAAAGAGATAGCCGTCGTCTGTTTCGTGTAACCCGGGTCGATATTCGTTCGTGCTCCCTTGAATTACCTGTATGTCAAAACGATTGAGGGCTGACCGGACACCCGGTTGGAGCATGGGCGAACACCAGGTTACTCTGGACAAGTTTGAACCTTCCTGAATCAAAAGATATATCTTCGAGCCCGCCGGCGGATCCGGCAACACTCTTTCAATCTCTTTCAGAATGTACCCGTCTACCGCTTCGTCATTTTCCCAGCTGTAATTATTCTTCTGCAAGCCCCAAAAATAAAAAGGTAGTAACGCGGCTAGGGCAAAAACGGCGATTCCCTTTTTCCACTTGTTGCCTTGCTGTCCGATTTCGATTATTGCGACTGCGAGAAAAGCTAGGAAAAATGCGGTCGGCATATAAAGAAAATGACTGCGGGCCATGTCGACACCAAGACCTGAAACCAGATATGAGCTCACCGGCATAAATGAAGCAACAAATGCAGCAATGAGAAAAATCAAAAGGCGCCTGTTTTTGGTTAACTCTCTCCCCCAATAGTTTTGAATATTAAACAGCGCAAATGTCAGTATTGCGACCATAAACACATAGGCAATTATGATAATCCAGATACTAAAAAAATTGATGCTGACTGGTGAAAGAAATGTAGTAATAGAAAATATGGGGTTGGTGTCTGAACCCACCGAAGGAAGCTGTCCCGTTGGGATGATTGTTCCGAGAATGGCGAAACGTAATGATAAATATATTATATAGATGACAAAGAAAGGTAAGACCCTAAAAATAAAAGCCCTGGGGTTTCTTTGCCATCGGCCTGACTCGTCGCTGCAATTTTTCAAGATTGTGTTCCCGAATAGAAGCTCTGCTAACGGAACAATAAAAATCGCAACCAGCATCATCTCTTTACTAAACAATCCCAGGGTGATCGCCACCAGTGATCCTATATAAAAACGTTTTTTCCCCCGCTCGAGAAAGTAAGCGTAAAAACACAGACCCAAAAACAAGAAGAACAGGGGAAACAGGTCGGAATTTCCCGCGGGCCACGAAACCGCCTCCGGCGCGACCGGAGATAAAACAAAAAGCAGAGCCGGGATTATTGCCGTGATAGTTGAGGCCCTAAGCTTTCGCAACAACAGGAACAGTAGCCAAGCGTTGGCCGTGTGCAGAAAGACATTGAGTACGTGATAAGGCCACGGCGTCATTCCAAAAAAATGAGAAAAGAGCATCCAGACGGACAGAAGTGTGGGCCTTAGAAATACCGGGTATTCGGCATAAAATGGCCATTGCAAGCTGCTGAGGTTACCCAAATCACCCGATCCAAACAGGTGTAATTTATCGATGCCCAGCAGATAATAATCGTCGCAGGCAAGGGGAGAATTTAATACAGGCCGATATGCCCCAAGGCCCATTATCAGTAACAAAAGAAAGAATGAGGCTGCTGATAGCGTGCGATGAGATAAGAAGAATCTGGTGACGACCCAATTTTTTATATTAAATGTATGCATTTTATGCAAAAACAATTAATTTAATTTTGATTCCTCTAATTGAGAATTGATTATACCGCAACGCCAGCGGACACCGCCATGACTAATTCCAGCATAATCGAGAATTACGATTTCCCCTTGATCGCGGATGAATTCCGGAAGGGGAGCCCAAGATCAGTCTTGGGCACGTGAAAAAAGGTTAGATGAAGATTTATATCATCGTAGATAAAAAGGTACCCGTCGTTCGTTTCACGAAATGTATCTTTATATTCATTCGTTGTTCCCTGGACCACTTCCAGATCATATAGTCCATGTCGATTGCGAACTGCCGGTTCTAAAAAGGCGAACACGCATGAATTTATTAGTTACTACCTGCTATCCCTGGATCAAAAGGTAAATTTTTGCGCCGTTGGCCGGATCCGGTAGCACGCTCGTCACATCACCAAGAATGTAGACCGCCATATTTACCTGGAATTCCGAGTCGGCGGTTCCTCTGCAATCCCCAAAAATAAAAAGGCGGCATCAGTACCAACGCCGCCAAATAAAGCCGCAACCGCTTGTGATAATCTAGCATTCGCTGTCTTTTGGATCTTTTTGATCAATTTTCTTCAATTCTGTCTAACACAAGAATGATAATTATACTCCCGCCCTTAACAACCCGCCATCAAACCGGTTTGTATTTCCCCCTGCAACGGGTAGAGAATTGATGCCATGTTCATGCTCTTGTTGGTAATCTTCATTTTCGTGCCGCTGTCGGAGCTTCTCGTCATCGTCGAGATCGGTTCACGAATAGGCTACCTCTACACAATCCTGATTCTCGTGCTCATCAGCGTGACGGGTGCCGCCCTTGCCAAACGACAGGGTTATGCAGCAGTCGCGCGCATTCAGGAAGACTTCCGCCTGGGAAAAATGCCGGGCGACTCGCTCATTGACGGCGCCCTGATCCTGGCGGCCTCCCTGCTCTTGCTGACGCCGGGTTACATCACGGACGTGTTTGGCCTGTTTCTCCTGATACCACCCGTACGGAAACTCGTGCGCACCTATGTCCGCCGCCGCCTGCAAAGCGCCATCGAGCGCCGGACGGTTCGTGTTTACACCCCGGGCGGCCCCGGCGAAGGCCACGGTCAGCCCCAAGAGCCGGAGCAGCGCCGCAAGGAGCTGGAAGATTAATGCCCAGGACCGTGCTTTATCTCCTGGTGGCAACCTCGGGCATGACCACCATGGCTACCGAAATGAGCGGCTCCCGCCTGATCGCACCCTACTTCGGCAACTCGCTGTTCATCTGGGCGAACCTCATCGGCCTCATTCTCATTTACTTGACCCTGGGCTACTGGCTGGGCGGGCGCCTGGCCGACCGCCAGCCGGAGCCACGGCTGCTCTGCCTATTAACCCTGGCCGCCGCCGCCGCAATCGCAGTGCTGCCGTTCGTCGCCAGGCCGATCATGGGCCTTGCCATCAGGGGACTCGAATCCGTATCGGCCGGCGCCTTCCTCGGTTCCTTCGCCATAACCGTATTGCTTTTCGCCATACCCGTGACCATTCTCGGCATGGTGCCGCCGTTCGCCATCCGTCTGCGCATGACCGGTGTCGAGTCCGCCGGAAACGTGTCCGGCAGCCTCTATGCCCTCTCCACCGCGGGCAGCATAGCCGGCACTTTTTTGCCCGTGCTCGTCCTCATCCCCTGGGTCGGCACCCGCGATACCATGCTTATCTTCGCCGGAGCACTGGCTGCTATCTCGGCGGCGGGCCTTGGGCGCGGCCTCTGGGCCGGAGCGCCCCTGATCATCCTCGCCGGCATCGCCATCCCCCAGGGTGTTATTAAGCCGGACGCCAACGCCATCTACGAAACCGAATCTCCCTATCATTACATCCAGGTCGTCAAAGAGGGTGGCGCCATCTATCTCAAACTGAATGAGGGCTGGGCGGTGCACTCTTCCTACAACCCTGACCGCGTCCTCACCGGCGCCTACTGGGATTACTTCAACCTGGCCCCCTGGTTTGCCGGAGACAGGCCGCCCGCGGAAGCCTTGGTCCTCGGCAACGCCGCCGGCACCATTCCCCGCGAGCTAACATCTTTCTACCCTGATATCAAAATTGACGGTGTTGAAATCGATCCGGACATAGTCGATGCCGGCCGCCGCTTTTTCGATATGAATGAACCTAATCTGACTGTGCATGTCGCCGACGGCCGCCCCTTCCTCAAGACCAGCGACAAAAACTGGGACTTCATCGCCGTCGACGCCTTCCGCCAGCCCTACATTCCCTTTTACCTGACCACCCGCGAGTTCTTTGAGGAAACACGGGATCACCTGACAGATAACGGCGTTGTCATGATCAACGTCGGCAAGACTCCGGGGGACAGCGCCGTTGCTGACGCCATAGCCGCCACCATGAAAGAAGTCTATCCCTCGGTATATGCTTTCAACGTCGGTCAGTTCAACAAGCTGGTCGTGGCGACCAGGCAGCCGACTGCGTCAGGCGATCTGCTCTCCCGCACGAACGTCATGCCAGCTGCCCTGGCAGGGCTCGCGCGTGAGGTGGCGCCAAAACTGACGGAGATTCAGCCCGGCGGCGCCATCCTCACTGACGATAAGGCGCCAGTGGAATGGCTTACCGACCAGATGATCGTCCATTACGCGACCGGCGGGTAAAGACTGCTGAATTGCCCGTCTCGCCTGCTCCTGCTATATTTATTACCGCTCTGGGATTATGATCCCGGGGCAGGCGATGAGGCTCGCCTTTAAGCGCCCCTTGGGGCTAATGGCTTCTACGGTATATCCGTGGAAGCTTTTGTTATGCGCTTTTTCGCTTGGCGTTATTGATGTCGCAAGGAAGGTACGTCGAATGATGGATTATCTCGTCATTGGGGTAGGTGGGTTCGCGGGAGCGGTCAGCCGCTATGCCGTCGCCCTCTGGATTGGCGAACGCTGGGGGCGAAGCTTCCCCCTTGGCACCATGGCCGTCAATGTCAGCGGCTGTTTTTTCATCGGGTTTCTCATGACTTTATCCCTGGAAAGATATATGGTGAATCCCGAGTGGCGGCTGTTTCTGGTCGTAGGTTTTCTGGGAGCCTATACAACTTTTTCCACCTTTGAATACGAAACCGGCGGCCTGGTCAAAGACGGAGAGCTGCTCTACGCGGCGCTCAATCTGATTCTGAGCGTAGCGGTTGGTTTCGCGGCGCTAAAACTTGGCGAAATCGCCGCCCGGTATTTATAGGAGGGGTCATGTACATAGGTGAAAATGTGAAGACACTTTCCGTCTACTTGGACGAGAAGGACAAATTCCACCACAAGCCCGTTTACGAGGCGGTGCTCGACATCCTCCATGAAAACAATATCGCTGGAGCCAGTATCTTTCGCGGCGCCGGAGGCTTTGGCGCTGATGGCGTCATGCATTCAGCCAAGATGCTGGAACTTTCCTCCGATCTGCCCATCAAGATCGAAGCGGTGGATTCTGAGGAGAAGATCGACGCGGTTCTTTCTGAAATTTGCAATGTCGTGGAAAAAGGCCTTGTGACCGTCGGTAATACCATGGTGCTCAGATGCCGGGAGCGTAAATAAACTCTTCGGATAATCGCACTTAGGAGAGATGTTCTTGCGGACTCTGGTTATCTCCGATATTCACGCCAACATCGACGCACTCGATGCCATCGATGAGAAGTGTGACCAAATCATCTGCCTGGGTGATATCGTCGACTACGGCCCGGAGCCCATTGCCTGCATCGAATGGTTACAGCAACCGATGATGAGGGTCAGGGGCAATCACGATAACGCTGTCGCCTTCAGGATTGACTGCGGCTGCGGTGAGGCATTTCGCCATCTGTCGGTTGAGACACGCGAATATATGTGGGAAGTTCTCAGCGATGTGCAAACCGCTTGGTTGGGTGAGGTGGAACCCCTGTTGGAAACCCGGATCGACGGTAAGCGTATTTATGCCGTCCACGCGGCTCCCAGCGATCCCCTCTTTAAATATGTGCCGCCAGAGTCCACAAGCGAGGAGCTGGCCGGCGAGGCTGCCCTGGCTGACGCGGAAATAATCCTGATGGGCCATACACACATGCCCTTCATGCGCGAAGTTGGAGGAAAGCTGATGGTCAACGTCGGCAGTGTCGGCCAGCCGAGGGACGGCATACCGAAGGCCAGCTACGCCGTTATCGAGGACGGCCGCGTCGAACTTAAGCGGGTGGATTACGATGTTGAGAGGGCGGCGGCGCGCGTCAGAGAATTGCCGCTCGACGCTCTCACCCGGGAACAGCTTATCCATATTCTTAGGCATGCCGGCCAGCCGCCGCAATAAAATGAAGTCACACAATCCCGGATCGCAGGACTCGCCCGGATCGCCAGATCCTGATCCCCTTAAGCCCCCCGATCCCGGCTCTCCCATCCCCGGAATCAGCCACAATGTTTTCATCCTGAGCATTACCAGCTTCCTGACCGACCTCTCCAGCGAGATCATCTACCCACTGGTGCCATTATTCCTGACTACCGTGCTCGGGGCGCCGGTGGCAATCGTCGGCCTCATCGAGGGTATCGCCGAAAGCACGGCCAGCACTCTCAAGGTGTTTTCGGGATGGATTTCCGATCGCATGCAGCGCCGCCGTCCGCTGACCATCCTGGGGTATGGAATCTCCTCCCTGGCCAAGCCCATGCTGGCAGCGGCAATGGCATGGCCGATGGTGCTGGCGCTACGCTTTGGCGACCGTCTCGGAAAGGGCATCCGCTTGGCTCCACGCGATGCCCTCATAGCTGACTCCACCGAGCCCGCGAACCGGGGGCGTGTCTTTGGTTTTCACCGCGCTGCCGACACCGCCGGGGCCGCCCTGGGAGCTCTTCTGGCGTTGGCGGCGTTAGGTCTCATCGGCGAACGCTATCGCACAATTTTCCTCATCTCCGCCATTCCGGGTTTCCTGGGCGTCGCCAGCCTCTTCTTGATTCACGAGCGCGTGCGCCCTCATGCCCGAGCCGGGCTGCCACGGCTCTCCCTTTCACGGTACGACCGCAAATTCAAACTCTTCCTGCTCGCGAGCGCGATATTCGCGCTGGGCAATTCGAGCGATGCCTTTATCATCCTCCGGGCCAAGGATCTGGGCCTGTCCGCCTTTGCCGCGGTCTTTGCCTACGTCGTCTACAACGTTGTCTACGCGGTCCTTTCAATGCCCGCGGGATCGCTTTCCGATCGCATCGGCCGGCGGCGTATCATTGCCACGGGTTTCGTCTTCTTCTCCCTGGTTTACCTCGGCTTTGCGCTGGCCCCGGGAAGCTCCTCGGTCTGGCCTCTGTTTGCTTTCTACGGCCTTTACATGGCCATGACCGAGGGTGTAGGAAAAGCCTTCGCTGCCGACATGGCTCCAGTCAGGGCTCGAGGAACCGCCCTTGGAACCTACTACACCGTGACCGGCCTGCTGGCGTTCTTCGCCAGCCTCATCGCAGGAATTTTGTGGGACTCCATAAGTCCCCAGGCTCCGTTTTACTTCGGCGCGGCCACTGGTTTAATTGCTACCATTGTGCTTCTGTTTGCCTTCAGCGAAAGATAACTGCGCACCTTCTATCTGCATTCAGCCGCGTATATAATGTTCGCACGTCTGAATGTTCGCTAGCCTGAAAAGACAATTCGGAGAATTATGGCAATTGAAAAGAAAAAAGAACCGGACCAGGCGGGCAAGACCGCCGAAAGTACGGATAAGCCGGAAGAAACCACAGGCAAGCCGATCACCGTCCACTCCTACTCTGGTTTTAAAAAGGATGAAAAGCCTCGCGCTTTCGAGCTGGACGGCAACCGGCTAACCGTTCTTTCTGTCAAAAAGACCTGGCAGGAGGAGTCTGAAAAGGGGCGGCATCGCAAGACTTTTTTCCGCGTGCATGCGCACAACGGCCGTACGTACGACATCGCTCTTGACCCCGGCACCGGCGAGTGGACGCTCGAACCCGGCCCTGCGCGAAAATAAATGACAGACAAGATTCCTCCAGGGGGAGATACTCCGCCCCCGATTCCTCCCGCGGACGCGCCTCAACCTGAACTCAGACGTGATCCAATCACCGCCGAGTGGGTGATTCTGGCTACGGGCCGGGGTAAAAGGCCGCACGCACCCGGCCCGGCACAGGCCGTCGATCAGCCCGATGAGGACTGTCCGTTCTGTCCCGGGCACGAGGATCGTACGCCACCCGAGATCTGCGCCATGCGTAAAGAAGGCGTATGCGACAAGCCAGGATGGAATATCAGGGTGATTCCCAACCGTTTTCCCATCCTCGTCAGCGGCGTTCGCCGAGGAGGCGTTGAACATGCAGTTTCTCCCGACAGGCGCCCGGCTCTTGGCACCAGTGAGGTAATTGTCGATACGCCCGTGCACAACCAGCCGCCATGGGTTGTCGGCTCCCATCAGACGCTGGCCATGCTGGAGATGTACAGGGACCGCATCAATGCCATCAAGGATGAGGGACGCGCCACCTGTGTACACATAATCCGCAATTATGGCGCTGCCGCGGCCTCCTCTCTGGAGCATCCCCACTCTCAGCTTTTCGGCCTCCCGTTTATTCCGCCCACGATCGATGTCGAGCTGGATGGTTTCGTTTTTGCCTATCCCGGCGCGGCGGGCTGCGTTCTGTGTGACATCATCAAGGAGGAGGAAAAGACCATGGACCGCGTGGTCATGGTCACGGAGAATTTCATAGCTTATTGCCCCTTTGCCTCAAGGCTTCCGTTCGAGACCTGGATCGTTCCCCGGAGCCATGCCGTTCGTTTTGAAAAATGTGAAGAGTTACCTGAGCTGGCAGAGCTGATGACGGCATTGCTGGGCCGCTACCGCGAAAACCTTGGCGACCCGCCCTTCAATTACTGGGTGCACACCTATCCTCTTCATGGTGAATCGCGCCCCTATCACTGGCATATAGAAATCCTGCCGCGGATGACTCTGGCCGGCGGTCTGGAGCTGGGAGCCGGCGTCTGGGTGAACACCGTGGCTCCCGAGGAGGCGGCGGCGACCCTCAGAGAGGAGCCAGGCCCGGCGAAATAGCCAGGGATCCCCCGGCGCCGCTCCCAGGCTGAGACACAAACAACGTTACAGCCAGTGGTGGATAATTCCATCTGCCCGCTTTCCGCCAATTTTCTTTCTCCAGAGTTTCTTCCACTACCTGCCCGCCAGGATAATCCATCGCCAGCCCATCGCCGGCTATTAGCCAAATTCGTCCGGCGCCATCCGTCTCACTCTTTAGCCGGTTTTCAAAATCAGAGCCAGTCATGAATGTATACTCAGCCCAATTTTTGTAACCGGTCCAGACCGCGCCCGGCTGGGTTGTAAAATAGGCGCCATCGGGCCTCTGGCCATCGAGGGCCCCTCCAGTGAGGTCGATGCCTTCAGGGATATAATGGCTGGCCGCCACCACGCAATGATGAACGGGAAAGCAGAGAACCCTGTCGCCAGGCTGGCGGTCGGCGGCGACTTTTTGCATGGGACCACGCCAATCATAGTTTTCAATACCAAATCCCGCCAGCGTCAGGGTGATAAAAACCAGGATAATCATCGGGCCCGCAATTAAGACGGCTTTAGAGGGCAGAGCCGCAAGCGGCACTGCCAGCAGCATCACGAAAATGGGGGCAGCCCAAAGGTAATACCTGCAGGCAAAGGGCGGGCCTTCAATAGAAGTAATCATGAGGGCCGGACCGGCAACCAGAATCGCCATATAAAGCGTCAGCGCCAGCGATTGCCTGGTCCGAAGCTGTTTGAATAATTGCACCCCTGCGACGGCCAGCGATATTACTATCAGGGCTGCAAGAGCCAGCGCCAGCAACCCGCGCCTGGAGACACCTGAGACAACCCAGCCCCCCGCGAAATCATTGCCTTCCTTTCCCCCTATCAAAACGAAGGGCGAGGCTATCAGTCCATAGCCAAGCTCCTTGAGATTCGGAAAATGATAGGAGACGGATCCATCCACAATAGCCTTGGCGTAAAGGGAGAGCCCCAGCATGAACACAAGCACCGCCTGACTGATAGACCACGCCTTGATGCTGCTCTTTTTCCGTTCTCGCAATAGCCAGTAGATTGTAAAGCCCGGCACCAAAAAAACCGCCGCAAAAAAGTGGGTGAAGAAGGCCACCGTGGTCGCGGCGATATATCCGGCCCAGTTTTTCCAGCCGTCCCTCCTGGAGCATCTCACCAGCGTGAAAAAAGACAGGGTGGTAACCATGACCAGCCAGGAATAGGATGTCGCCTCTCGCGAGTACCAGATTAGAAAGGGGGAGAACGCGGCCAGGGCAGCGGCCCAGAGGCCGGTTCGAGTGTCGAACAGCTCTCTGGCGGCGAGGTAAACGAGCCAGACCGTAATTACTCCGCAAAGCGCCGACAGTGAACGCACCAAGAAATCGCTTTCGCCCAGATAATTCCAATAATGGCCAATGGCGTTAAACAGGGGCGGATGCCCGGCAGCCATGACCTCGGGCACGAGTTTGCCAAGCGGCAACTTCCTTGCCCAGGCGCTGTAAAGCTCATCGTACCAAAAGCTTTCGCGGCCAAGATCGCCAAAGCGAATCACTGTCGCCGCTGCAAGAATAAGCGGCAGCGCCATTTTCCCTTTTTTGTTTTTCATGGCGCCGGGTTGGCGGCCGAACCCTTAGCATCGAAAAGAATTAGGGTAACCGGCGGATAGTCCCAGCTTTGTTTTTTGTGCCAGCCGGCATCCAAAACATTGTTTACCTCGGGATACCTGGTGAAAGTATCGTCGGCCGTCACCACCCAAAGCCGCTTCGCTCCCGAGATGTCGGCTGAAAATCGGTCCTCCAGTTTCGCTCCGGCAAGCGGTGGCGTAGCTCCGGACCCCGCCCAGTAGCCACTTATATATCCACCCCAGACGTTGCCCGGCGGCAGAAAATAGATCGCGTCCTCGCTCAGCGATGGCATGCCCCCCGCGATTGGGATCGCTTTTGGCAAATAGTAATCGGCGGCGATGGCTCCGTTATGAAGCGGGAAGCTCACCAGCATATCTCCATCCATTTGGTCCTCGGAAATGGTGCCCATTAACGATCTCCAGTCGCTGTCGCCGCTGGATGAGTCCCGCACGATCCAGAAGCTTAAAACCAGCAGGGCGGCAAGGGCGGCGACCCCGGCCAGGAAACCTATGCGTCGTGGCATGGCCGCGATAATGACGGCCACAAGCAGCAGAAATGCAGGCGCGGCCCAGACGTAAAAACGTCCCGACAGGGTGCCCCCGTGAATCAGCTGCAGAATCATCGGTCCCGCGACAAGTGGGATTACATAGCAATAAATCGCCACGGTTTTACGATTAAATAAAGTATCCCTGATCGTTTTTGAAAAGAAAGCGGCAGCGGCAAGTACTAAAACTGCCAGGGCGAAAAGCATCACATGCGCAACAGGAAACCCCTGGGCGCCTGTGTAATTGATGGCAGCGTCAGCTTTTCCCGCGATCAGAACCGCGGGAGAAATAATGATGTCATATAGAAGGAAGCGCAGTTGCCCCAAAGAGAGGATGCGAAAGCTTGGTGCTTCCGTGATTGCACTCTTGCTCATGATATAGGTCGTTGCGGTAACACCCAGCAAGACAGCCTGGCTGACAAGCCAGGGGGTGATCGCCCTCCGGTCGCGCTGTCCGATCAGGAGGAAAAATAACCACCCCGCACCGACTAGCACCGCTCCATAGAAGTATGAGAAAAGCACACCGGAAGCGGCGATAGTGTAAAGCGCCCAGTTGCCCCACCCTCCCTGAAGGGATGCCCTGATCAACAGCCAAAATGATAGAGCCGTCAGCGCGATCATGAACGCGTAAAACGTATTGGCGCGCGAGTACCAGACCAGTAGCGGCGAGACGGCGGCAAAGGCGGCGGCCCAGAGGCCGATGCGGCGGGAAAACAGGTCCCTGCCCGCCAGGAAAACGAAAACCAGCGTAAAGATGCCCGCAACCGCGGAAAAAGAGCGAACCCATTCTTCCCCTGTTCCGAAAGCATACCAGGCACGAACGGCCAGGTAATACAGCGGCGGGTGCCCGGCTGCTATTTGCTCACGCAGCATATCTCCAAAGGGGAGCTTGTTCGCCCATATATTGTACAGTTCGTCAAACCAGAGGCTTTCACGGCCGATTCCAATGAAGCGAATCGCCACCCCGAGTATCAGGATGGCGGGCAGGAGCCATTCCTGTTTGAGAGCCGGTTCCGTTGCATTGCCTGTTGCTTGAGGTTTGGTTTGATCGATCGCCATGAAACCATCATAGCGACGCCCCCGGCAAGTGGCAATCTTGCTAAACTCAAGTAACATGGCCTCTGTATTCAGAAAACTGTTCCCTAAACCGATGTCGCCGTCCGATCTCCCGGCGACATTCAGCCGGCAAGTTCAAAACTGTACCCGGTGCGGAGCCTGCCTGCCGGCCTGCCCCAGTTACAAGGCAACGGGCGAGGAGGCATTATCGCCAAGAGGAAGGATCAATCTAATTGATGCCGCCCTGGAAGGAAGGTTGAGCTTGACGCCAGGATTGGCCGAGCGGCTTTCAAAGTGTCTCGAGTGCGGCGCTTGCGTTTCCTCCTGTCCCGCGGGCGCCGACGTTCCGGCGGTTATAGCAGCTATGCGAGCTACCATGGCCAGGGATAGCGGGCAGGGACTAAGCGAACTCGCCGTGCGGAGACTCATTGGCTCCCAGGCGCCTGCCGCCCGGCGTTTGATCGGCCTTGGGGCCGCCGTTTATCGCAAACTTCCCGGCTCAAGATTTCTTCCCTGGTATGAATTGCAGACCCGTCGCGCCCTGCCAACTCCAGGTCGCGGTCAGCTTGAATCATTAATCCCCGAAATTTCCCCGGTGTCTGGAGCCAGGATTCGCGTAGCGCTCTTCCCCGGGTGTACGACCAGCCTCTACTTTCAGGAGACCGCCCGGGCCGCCGTCCGCGTTCTCAACCGCGCCGGCGCTGAGGTGGTTTTGCCTCGAAGACTGAGTTGTTGCGGTGCCCCCTACCGTTCGTTGGGGGATGTGGAAAAAGCCGATGCGATGCGGGAAAGAAACCTGCGCTCTTTGAACCTGACCCGTGTGGATGCCATAGTGACGGCCTGCTCTACGTGCACCGTTGCTCTGAAACACACAGAAGTAAATGCCGCATCGACGATTGATGGCGCATCCAATGCCAGCCCGGAAACAAGGCGCGCGCGAACAGCGCCCGTGATGGACATTCACGAGTTGCTGGCGGAGATCGGCATTCCCGCGACTCCATCAGGCTCACCGCCGCCAGTCAGGGTCGCCTGGCACGATCCCTGCCACCTCAGGCGAGCGCCGGGCGCGACCCTCCAACCCCGTGAGGTAATAGCCGGTCTGGCAGAGGTTGAATTCGTGGAGTCCGGGGAACCTTCCTGTTGTGGCGGCGCCGGTGTTTTCAGTCTGTTGCATTACGGCCTGTCTCTCAAGATTGGCTTGGCCCGGGCCGAAAAATTAGCGGCGACCGGGGCCGGCATCATCGCCACCGGCTGCCCTGGTTGCAGAATACAGCTGGACGACATGATGGCGCGGCTCGGGGCGCCGGTGCGCATAGTTCATGCAATCGACTTGCTTGAAGGGGAAGTACATGCGTCCGCCCGGGGGGCATAGTGAATATTGCTCTCGATGCAGGGACGAACGCCTGAAACACAAACATCGGGAGGATCAATGCAAGACCGGATTCTGGACCAGTTTCAGCGAGTGGGCGAAGACCTTCTGCGCCTGAAGCTGACAACATCTCACGGCGGCAACGTGAGCGTGCGCCACCAGGGGAAAATGCTGGTCACTGCCCATTTCGCCATGCTGGCTCGTCTGCAGCCTGACGATCTGGTTGAAGTGCCTTTGCGCGAAGAACCAGACAACATCACTTCCGACGCATCCAAGGACGTCGCCCTTCACCAGTTGATCTACAAATTCACTCCCGCCGGAGCAGTCATTCACGCCCATCCAGCGCATGCCGTTGCAATGTCCCTCACGACCGATATAATTGCACCGCAAGATCTGGAGGGGACCGTCTTTCTGCGGGAAATTCCCGTCGTGGCAGCTGCGGAGGCTTCAGTTCGCATTCCCCAGATCCTGCAAACGCATGTTGCCGTCGTCGTTAGAGGACACGGTTCTTACGCAGTCGGCCGCACTCTGAATGAAGCACTGGCTTACACCTCGGCACTGGGACTTTCCTGTGAAGTTGCGTACCTGACACGGCAAGCCGGAGAAGAAGAGGCGGCAGACTGACCCTGCTACCAGTTAGGGTTTGATGACAATACTCCTGGCGATAACCCTGGCCGTCCTGGGCCTGGTCGGCGGCTTCTTCTCAGGATGGCTTGGAATCGGCGGCGGTATCCTCATGGCGCCGCTCCTGCTCTATGTTCCTCCCCTGATTGGAGCCGGCGCTCTCGACATGAAGGTTATCGCCGGGCTCACCATGGTCCAGAGTCTTTTCGCCACCGGCTCGGGCGTCCTGGTCCACCGCAAGGCCCGCCTTGTCAGCCGTCCGATCGTACTATGGATGGGCTCAGGCATAACAGTTGCCTCACTCGCCGGGGCTCTGTATTCAAAAAATGTTTCGGCTGATGTCCTCCTGGGAGTCTTCGCTGTTCTCGCCCTCGCCGCGGCCGCAATGATGCTTGTCCCGCACCACGAGGAGGCCAGAGAGCCGATTGCCGAAAAGATCGAATTCAACCACACGCTCGCCCTGGTCCTTGCCATAGTGGTAGGACTCGTTGGCGGACTCGTCGGGCAATCCGGCGCCTTCATCATCATTCCCCTTATGCTTTACGTCCTCAAAATCCCCACGCGCGTCGCCATCGGCAGTTCGCTGGGCGTAGTCTTTCTGGCGGCCTTTGCCGGCTCTTTGGGGAAACTGATTGCGGGTCAGATTGATTACGCCATGGCTTTTTTCTGCGTCAGCGGCGCCCTGGTCGGAGCGCAGGCCGGCGGCCGCCTATCGACCCGGACCCAGCGGCGCCTGTTGCGCCGGGCACTCGCCATCCTCATCGCCGCCACCGCTCTGCGCATGGTGTGGGACCTCGTGACCCCTTAAGCAGATGATTGCAACTGCGGCAACGGTGATACAATCACTTAACAAGCTGAAAGTTCTCCATACTCTTAAAGAGGTGATGAATGGGAGCCAATGAAGAGATCCGCCTGACCCAATTGGCCCACGGCGCCGGCTGAGCCTGCAAGATAAGTCCGTCGGACTTGCAAACAGTACTAAAAGAGCTGCCTCCGATCACCGACCCCAATGTGCTTGTCGGAATCAATTCCGGTGACGATTGCGCCGTCTATCAGATAGCTGATGGCCTCGCCATTATCCAGACAGTTGACTATTTCACCCCGATTGTTGATGACCCATACGATTATGGAGCTATCGCGGTAGCCAACGCCCTAAGCGACGTCTACGCCATGGGCGCCAAGCCGCTGATCGCCCTCAATGTGGTTGGCTTTCACAGCCGCGGCCTGCCTTTGGAGATCCTGATCAGGATGATGAAGGGAGGCGGCGACAAGGCCCGCGAGGCCGGAGTCTCCATCATTGGTGGCCACACCATCGACGACAAGGAGCCCAAGTATGGCCTCTCGGTAACCGGTATCATCGACCCAGCGGATATTGTTTATAATTCGACGGCACAGGTTGGAGACGTTCTTTTTCTGACCAAACCATTGGGAGTCGGCATACTGACCACTGGCATCAAAAGAAGAACAGTCTCCAAAGCGGCCATAGCCCGGGGCGTAGAAGTCATGGCTACGCTTAACCGTGACGCGTCGCTGGCCATGATCGAAGTCGGCATCAATGCCTGTACGGATATAACCGGCTATGGCCTCCTGGGACATCTTGGTGAGATGACTCAGGGAAGTGGCGTCGGCGCCAGAATTCATGCCCGCGCCGTCCCGGTAATGCAGGCCTCCCGCGATCTGATTGACGCGGATTTGGATGCTGTACCTAGCGGTAGCAAGAACAATTTAAAATTCGTGTCATCGTTCGTGAACTTTGACCCCGGAATCACTGAGGCCGAACGGCTGATGCTGGCGGATGCCCAGACTTCGGGCGGCCTGCTGATCTCCTGCCCGGCTAAAAAGGCCGATGGCCTGGAAGCGGCTCTCAAGGACGCGGGCACTATAATCGCCGCGCGTATAGGAACAATGGAAGCCGAGGATGATACCGGCAGAATTGACGTGGTGCCCTAGACCCGTTACTTCTGCTCCAGGCCCTTTTCGGCTCCGGATGCGAGCACCTTTTGCAGCAGGATTTCAAGGTCAATCTGTCGAATGGTTTTGCCAGGCGGGGATTATCGACGCGGTCAAGATATGATTTCGTATCCGGACTGATCGTGTCTCCGGAGATAAAGATGAAGCTTCCAGCAAGGGCCGGGTCTGTACCCAGAATAGCCCGGTGCAGCGAGGGTCCATCCATACTTGGCATCTTGACGTCGCTGACAACACAATCGTAGTGTTTTTGCTTAAGCATGCGCAGAGCTACTTCGCCGTTAACCGCGGTATCAACCTCATGCCCGGCCTGCTTCAGTGTTTCTGACAGCACTTTTCGGATAGCGGCCTCATCATCAACCAGAAGCACCTTGCCCGACCGCCTTACAACTTTCGTGCGATCGGGCTCCCCTTCTGGTCTCTCCGCGAAGACCGCCGTTTCCACAGGCAGCTCCATGATTATGGTCGCACCGCGGTCGGGAGACGGTTCAACCCAGATACGGCCGCCGTGATCCTGAGCAACCCCGTAGCAGACGCTAAGACCCAGGCCTGTTCCCTTGCCTACTTCCTTGGTTGTAAAGAACGGGTCAAAGATGCGGCCGCGAATGTCCTCCGGCACACCGGGGCCGTTGTCGACAAATGAGATACGGATTTTTCCGTCGATGGCCTGGGTAGATACTTTCAATAAACCAGTTCCCCGGTCCTCCCGCATTGCCTGTTCGGCATTATTAATCAGATTGAGGAAAACCTGTTGCAACTGATGCGGGTCGGCGGCGGTAAGCGGAAGCCCGTCATCCAGGGCGGCCTCAACGTGGATGTTATTTACCCTCAGCTCGTACTCCTTAAGCTCGATGGTCTCACGCAGAACCGCATTGATGTCAACGGTTTTTCTTTCTGGCTGATATTTGCGCGCAAATGAAAGGAGGTGCCTAACAATTCTGGTTGCCCTTTCCGCCTCATGGCAGATGCCCTCCGCGTCCTTCTTGGTCTGATCGTCGATGTCCCGCGCCATTAGCAGCTGGGCATAACCAATAACTCCGGTCAATGGATTATTAATTTCATGAGCCACACCCGCGACCAGCTGCCCCACAGCTATCATTTTTTCCGACTGAAGAAGTTGTTTCCGGAGCCTCTTGGCTTCGGTGATGTCTCGCATGAAATGAATCGCCCCTATCGGGTGGCCGGCGTTACCATAAACCGGGTCGACGACCAACTCGATTGTGCGTCCATCATCCATTTCCTGCTCGCCACGAATTGATGAAGACCCGGAGAAAGACTGTTTCATCAGGCATTCCTGCGGCATCTCACCGCTGTCGTGAATAACTTCGTAGCAGAGCCTGCCTACAAATTCCTCAACCGAACCGCCCATCATCCGGGCTGCCGACTTGTTCAGACGAAGAATGTGATGATCTTCGCGGATCATGACAATACCCTCACTGGCGGAGTCAAAAGTTTTTTCCCACTCATTCTTGGCGCGGGCAATGTCCTCAAAGAGTTCCTGGTTGGCGAGCGCCAGGGCGACCTGCTTAGCAACAGGCTGAAGCTGGTCGATTGTTTCCTCATCGTAAGCATTGACTTTGCGGCTCCCAAGATTCATTGTGCCCAGGCATCGGCCACGCGTTATCAGCGGCAGGTTCAGCTTCGATTTCAACCCGAGCTTCTTCAGGTCTTCCTGACCCCTGAACGGGGGCTCCTCGGCAATCATACCCGTCATATAAGGCTGCTGGGTTCGAATGACTGCCTCCAGAGTCGAACCCTTGACCGATGGCTCGTTCCCCAGAAGAGAAGGAAAGTCGGAGTCGGCGGTGTCCGTTAATACCTGTTTGATACCCATGGTTTTTTCGTCTACCGCAATGATGCTGAGATGGTCGAAATCGACGAGCCGGCCGGTCTCCCGGGAGAAATCCTTGAACGCCTTGTCGATCTCCATGTTCGCCGCCAGCGCAGTGGTAATGTTATTTCTTGCCTCCAGGTAACGCGAAAGTCTGAGAGATTCCTCGTACATGATCGAGTTCTCAATCGCCGCCGCCAGCTGATTGCCGACGAGGGTCATCGTACGACTGTCAGCCTCGGTGTAGGAGTCGGTCGCGACCGCGCCGAAGGAAATAGTGCCTATGTTCCGACCTTCCGATTTAAGGGGCACGCAAAGGATCGAAAGATATTTTTCTATTGCTGTTCCTTCAGCGATATTCTCGTCCTCGTCGCCCCGACGATCCCCGACTATGGCCGGAGATCCGGTCTGGGCCACTTTGCCAACGATCGCTTCTCCGATGGGAATTCGTTCGATGGCTTGCTTCAAATGCATGCCGAGCCCGCGCGACGCCTTTAGCTCCAGGAATTTGCCGGTCGGGTCGACCATATGAATGGCGGCGCTCTCCACCTTTTCAAATTCTGTAATTTTATCGAGCGCTCGCGATATCGTTGTTTCCAGGTCAAGCGATTCGGATACCGCCTCGCTGATGCTATTAATGGCTGCAAGCTCCGCACTGTGCCGCTCGACCGCATCCTTTGCCTCGAGCACTTCAGTAACATCGTGCATGACGACGGTTCGTCCTTCTTCCTGGCCTTCATCGTCGAGAATCGGAATGATCGAGGTGCTGTACTGGTGATGGCCGATCTCCAGGGTCAGTTCCTGGGCAGCATTTCTCAAAAAGACATCGCAACGCTCGCAGGCATCACGTTTCTGCTTGAAGGTGCCCTGGATCTGGTTGTAGCAATAAGTGCCGCGCTGCAGCCAGCAGCGCCGGTCGATACTGCCGTGGGCAGGACATTCTTCTTTCTTGCAATCTTTTGCCTCCCAGCATTTAACCATTGCGTCCGGTTTAATCTTCCGGGTAATGGCTTCCTGAAGCTTGGGCACACCGGTGTCGGTGGTTCTCTCCAATTGCGTTACCGGATGCCCGAGAATCCTTTCAGCCGCTGGATTGACGGAAATGATGATACCGCCCCGATCGACGACGACGATGCCATCACCTATGCTCTGATGGATTGATCGAATTCGCGCCTTTTCACGCTCCAGCTGAAGGGTCCGCCGTTCCAGTGAGTCAGCCATACCATTGAAGCTTCTGGCGGCGCTCGCCAGTTCATCGTGGCCAGTAACATCTATCCTTTGAGAAAGGTCGCCGCGCGCTACCTGAACCGAGGCCTCGGCAAGCCTTTTAATCGGTACGATCAGGCGCTTGGCGAAAGCTCCCGCGATGATAAGCCCCAGGAGCAGGGCGCCAGCTATACTGGCCCATATCATTTCAGAGGCAAATGCGCGTGAGCTGACTCCGTCCCGCATTGCGGACGTTTTGTCGGCGGTAAATTTATCCGACAGCTGTTGCCACAAATCTGATATGCGCTGGAAGTCTGCGTTCATCTCGGTTTCCAGTGGCACCATTTGTGTATGATCAGGATTCGGCGTTTGCACCATCGGTACAATCTGATTCATGACGATCGACTGCACGCGATTGTGAAGCGTCTGGCATTCTTCCAATGCCGCTGCTTCGCTGGGGTAATCGACGTGTTCCATAACTTGGTCGTGCCAAAACTGTACATTGGCTGCTGCCGCCTGGAAGTTTGCGACCAAATCGGACCGGTGATCAAAGACAATTTCGTAAGCTACTAGCTGTTCTGCCTTGAGGGAAGATTCCATCTGGTTGAGACGATCGATGGCTTCATCTCTGCTTGAAACCAAGTCGCTGGTGCGATCGACAACCTGATTGTTGTAATGAATCAAATAGATCGGGAAGCTAAATAACGCCAGCACCAAAATTACCGGCGTCAGTAATTTCCAGCCCAACCTGGTACGGAAAATCGCCATTGTTTCTTTAAGCCTTTGCATAAAAGAATGCTTTCGCTGAAACGCGGCGTGGGTTGGAGGTTAAATCAAAGATTCTACAAACACCCTGCCCGACCGCCCTCTAGTCGAAGCCATATAGAAGTGCTATCGACGCGCTGGCAACAGGCCTTAATCTTGAGGATTACTGCCGGAGCTGGCCCGAGCCCCTGATAACAAACTTCGAGCCTGTCATCTCTTCAATGCCCATTGGGCCCCGGGGATAGACCCGGTCGGTGTTGATGCCACTTGCTGGGCCGATGCCGAATGGAAGGCCGTCAGTAAGACGGGTAGAAGCGTTCCAGTAGGTTGCGGCGCTGTCGATGAGAGCAAGAAAGCGCTCAGCAGCCGCCTCATTTTCGGTGATAATAGCGTCGGCGAGGCCGGAATGATGGCGCCTGATGTGTTCTATAGCCTCATCAAAGCTGCTGACGACCTTGAGTGAAATTATCAGATCCAGGTATTCCGTGTCCCAGTCCACTTCGTTTGCCGCCGCCCATTCGGGCACAATGGCGCGCGCTTTTTCATCAGCGCGAACTTCAACGCCTGCCGCTGCCAGGCGCACCGCCAGCAACGGCAGCAGTTTGGCGGCGATCGCTTCGTCTACTAATGCGGTTTCGGCAGAATTACAGGTGCTGGGCCGGTTGGCCTTGGCGTTTTCGACAACATTCACAGCCATTTCGATATCCGCGTTCTGCTCCACATATATATGACACAAGCCGCGGTAATGCTTCATCACGGGAATGCGCGACTTCTCCGTCACGGCCTTGATCAGCCGATGACTGCCGCGGGCAATTATAAGGTCTATGAGTTCGGCCAGACCCAGAAGCTCGTCTACGGCACTACGGTCGGTTGTCTCAATAAACTGTATGGCCCCCACGGGCAAACCGGCCCTTACGCCAGCTTCAGACATAAGCCTGGCAAGCACGCGGTTGGAATGGATCGCCTCGGAGCCTCCACGCATAACGATGCAGTTTCCAGCTTTAATGCACAAAGCCGCTGTGTCTGTCGTCACATTCGGCCTGGCCTCGTAAACAATGCCGATAACGCCGATCGGCGTGCGCACCCGGGACATTTGCATGCCGTTCGCGGCCGTCCATTCCTTGATTGCGGTGCCTACCGGATCGTCCAGTGCGGCAACGTCGCGGAGATTGCTGGCCATGAGTTCTACCCGGCCCCGGTCGAGCAACAGGCGGTCCAGCATTGCCGAACTGAGGCCCTTGGCTTTGCCAGCTCCGAGGTCCTTGGCGTTTGCTTCTTCAATCTCCGCGAGGCCATCTACGAGGGCATCCGCCATCGCCAGAAGCGCGGCGTTCTTGGTTTGTGTGTCCAGCACCGCCAGCTCATGCGACGCGATCCTGGCGGCTTCGGTTTTTTCCCTGACAGTATTCATATTGTTACCAATCGGCGTTTCATGCCCGGCTATCTGTTCATGGAGTTTAAATTCCCCGCGAACCCGCATATTATATACGATTACGGCGGCGGCAAGACCCTGGCTAGCATGCTTTGTCGCTATGCGGCCGCCCACTGAAAGGAAGACGCCCGCGAGGCGTTCCCGTAAAATCGAGAAAGAGGAGAAGCCATGGCTGACACAAACAACGTCCAGATTCCACTCGACGTCCCCCCCGAGATGAAAGACGAATACCTCGATAATTTTAATCTCATGACCAAGGGCACCGGCAGGCTGATGCTTTTCGCCGGCGACCAGAAAGTGGAACACCTGAACAAGGATTTCGTTGGCAAATACGAGCTTGGGCAGATCCCCCAGGATGACGCCGACCCGGAACACTTGTTTCGTATCGCCAGCCAAGGGACTATCGGTGTTTTTGCCACCCAGATCGGCATGCTCGCCCGCTATGGGGCCGATTATGCCAACGTCGCCTATCTGGTGAAGCTCAACTCCAAGACCAACCTGGTTAAAACCGCAACCATGGACCCGTTCAGCAATCTCTGGCTTGACGTTGACCGTGTTGCCAAGTTCCGGAAGGACTCGGGTCTGAAAATTCCTGCTGTGGGTTACACCATTTATCTTGGCAGCACCTACGAGCCGCAGATGTTGCAGCAGGCGTCACAGCTCGTCAACGACGCCCATCAGCACGGTCTTCTGACTGTTCTCTGGATTTATCCTCGCGGCAAGGATGTTGCCGATGAGTCCGATCCGCATCTGATCGCCGGTGCTACTGGAGTGGCGCTTACATTGGGCTCGGATTTCGTCAAGGTTAATTACCCCAAAGCAGAGGGCCAGGAATCCAGCGAGATCTTCAAAGAGGCCGTCGCGGCGGCTGGGCGTACCCACGTCGTCGCCGCCGGCGGCTCTTCCACCGATGCCACAACTTTCCTGCAGCGCCTGCACGATCAGATCCACGTGAGCGGCGCCATTGGTAACGCTACCGGCCGGAACATTCACCAGAAACCGCTTGATGAGGCAGTGAGAATGTGCGACGCCATCTCGGCGATCACCCTTGCAGGCATGTCCGTGGACGAAGCCGTGCAGATCTACGAAGGCAATCAGGTCTGTGACTTCTCCAAGCTGGGGGCATAGCGGCAACAAACCATACCCTCTATACTCGGGCCTGTGATCGTTGACTGCCACACCCATATTTTTTCGCCGGAAATAATCTCCGGTCGGGAAGAACACGTACAGCGGGAGGCCTGGTTCTCCCATCTTTACGGTGCTCCCAACGCCCGCATGGCGAGTGCGCGGGAGCTTGTCGCTGAGATGGACCGCTGCGGCATCGACCGCGCCGTCGTCTGTGGTTTTGCCTGGAACAGTTTTGATCTTTACGTCGAAACCAATTCCTACATAGCCAACGCGGTTTCGCGTTTTCCCGACCGTCTGATCGGGTTCGCTAACGTTCCCCCATTGCACCCGAAGGCTTTGGCGGAACTCGAGCGCTGCCTGGATCTGGGTTTCAGGGGGATCGGCGAGCTTAAGCCGGAAGGACAGGGTTTTGATCTTGCCGACGGCGCGTCATTAAAACCACTGGCCGGCATGGCGGCTGAAAACGGCCTGCCGATGCTAGTCCATCTGAGCGAGCCCGTCGGCCATCTTTACCCAGGCAAGGGTGGCACAAGTCCACGCAAGGGTTTTGAATTCGCTTCAAAACATCCTGGCATCAGGCTTATTTATGCGCACTGGGGTGGGGGCTTGCCTTTTTACGAGCTAATGCCCGATGTTCGCGAAGCCTTGAGTAACGTCTGGTATGATTGCTCGGCCAGCCCCTACCTCTACCGTCCCGATATTTACCGAGTGGCGATCGATGTTCTGGGGCGTGACAAGATACTCTTTGGCAGTGACTACCCGCTGATCTCACCCGAGCGCTATATTCAGGAGCTCGACTCCCTTGGTCTGCGGGAGGAAGAACGCAACGCCATTCTGGGTGATAATGCCATCGCTTTGTTGGGATTGGAGAAGGCATGAGCCCTCGCGCCCACTTAATCCTGGATAATTCATGAATCCACGCGAAATACTGAAGCGGCTGGCGGCAGGTGAACTCACCGTGGAGGAAGCTCAGACTCGCCTGTCCCTGGCAGGCATAACCGCGATCGAAGGCTTTGCCCGGATCGATACGGACCGTCATGCTCGCAAGGGCGTTCCCGAAGTCGTTTACGCGCCGGGGAAATCTCCGGAGCAGCTCGTGAAAATCTGCGGCGCCATGTTCAAACACTCCGGACGGGCAATCGCCAGCGGTTTGGATGACGAACGGTGGGTCGCATTGGAAGATGCTTTTGGCAAGCTTCTGAGCATCGCCAACAGGGACGCAAAAATGGCTGTAATCAGGGAGCCTGGCAACGATCCCGTTTCCACAGGAGGCAAGATCGGCATCCTTTCGGCTGGAACCGCCGACATCTACGCCGCGGAGCAAGCGCGACTCATCGCCGAGGAGATGGGTTGCAAAGTGATGACGGCCTACGATGTCGGTGTCGCCGGCGTTCACAGGCTCGTCGAGCCGCTGACGAACATGATCGACGACGCCGTCGCTGTCATTATTGTTGCCGCTGGCATGGAGGGCGCCCTGCCGTCAGTCGTCTCGGGGCTGGTTCCGTTTCCGGTTATCGGCCTGCCTACGTCCACAGGCTACGGCCTCGGCGGTGGAGGTATCGGCGCTCTCATGACCATGTTACAAAGCTGCTGCCCCGGCCTGGTTGTGGTCAATATCGACAATGGTATTGGAGCTGGCGCCACCGGCGCTCTCATCGCCAACCGCGCCGCTTGCAACGGTTAATCTGGGCCGGTTTCGCGCTCCGGTTTTCGTACGACCACCTGATTCCCTCTTTAAGTATCATTTTCCCCCTCCGATACAACAAAAAGGCCTGCAAATACTGACTGGAGTTTGCCTTGATCTCAATAAAACTGGCGGGTTACCTTCGAGAAAACCGGGATGAGGTCATGCAACGCTGGCTCGAAAATCTGCATGGCCACATTGCTGAAGACTTTGAACAGATGTTGAAGACGCCGATGGGTAGCGGTGTTTCCAACAAACTGCTCAACTGCGCGATTGAATATCTGCAGGCGGAGGACTATCAAAAGGCAGAGGTTGCTCACAAGATTCGGGACATCGCCAGTGACGCGGCCTTTCGGCGCACCGCCGTTGGCTTTGGTCTCCCTGATATCGTGGAGACCGCGCTGGCCTTCCGGCATGCTCTGGAAGGAACGATTCTGTGTCACGCCCTTCACGGCAGCATCGAAGACGAGCGCGTTATCATCGAGGGCATGATGGCGTTGAATGAACTCGGCGATATACTTGTGTCGGGAGAGATTGCCGGTTTCTTCGCTTTCAATGATTTTCGTGAAAATGAGGAAGGCGTTGCTTGAAGCCGCGGGCCTAGAATAAAGTCAGGCCGTTTTCTTTCCAGACTCCCATCCTTCTGAACTTCTCGAATCTTTCTTTTTTTCTCAGCCGCGGACTTATGGTTTCCAGTTCCCGCAACTTTTCCTCGAGCGCATCCTTTATGACTTTGGCGGCGGCCACATGATCGCGGTGAGCCCCGCCGCGTGGTTCGGGCAAGACCTCGTCCACGACCTCAAGTTGAGAAAGATCGTCTGAAGACATTCTTAGCGTTTGAGCGGCCAGTTGGGCTTCACCCGCGTCTTTCCAGAGAATTGACGCGCACGCCTCTGGAGTAATTACGGAATAGACCGAGTTTTCCAGCATCATTACCCTGTCACTAAGCGCCAGCGCCAGCGCGCCGCCGCTTCCGCCTTCGCCTATGATTACCGCGACTGTTGGCACACTGAGTTTTGCCATGCACATAAGCGTCGTTGCGATCGCGCCGCCCTGGCCTCGCTCTTCGGCGGCAATGCCCGGATGGGCGCCCGGAGTATCGATCAGCGTCAACACCGGAATCCCAAACTTGTCGGCCAGGAGCATGAGCCTTTGTGCCTTGCGATAACCCTCCGGGCGAGGCATGCCGAAATTTCGTTCCGTGCGCGAGGCAATGTCCCGGCCTTTCTGGTGGCCGATGACCATCAGCGTTCGCCCCTGATAGGCGGCCAGGCCGCCGACGATAGCGGGATCGTCTCCGTAACAACGGTCGCCGCGCAATTCGATAAATCCGGCAAACATGTGTTCGATGTAGTCCAGCGTGTACGGCCTCTTGGGATGCCGGGCCAGTTCGACCTTGTCCCAGACAGCCCTGTCGAGATGCCGGCCGTGACCCAGCTCTTTGAGACGCTGACTTATTTTTGCTATTTCATCCTTGAGGTGGACGCCGGGGAGAGTGGGCAAGCGCTTTAATTCTGTCAAACGCTTGTGCAAACGCCCCTCCTCGTCCTGAACGGCGCGCTTCTTCCTCCCAAAGGGGTTGGAGGGCACAGGCGACACCTCCCTCCAGCATTCCCAGAATCTGTACCAGACGCTCTTTGAGTTCAAGCCTCGGAACAATCAGATCAACCTGACCATGCCTGACATGGGATTCGGCCAAGCCGAATCCCTCTGGCAGTTTTTCCTTGATGGTTTGCTCGATGATCCTCGGGCCGGTAAAGGAAAGAAAGGCTGCCGGTTCGGCGATGATTACATCCGCCAGAGTAGCAAAACTGGCCAGGACACCACCGGTCGTCGGATGAGTGAGGACCGTAATGAAGGGAACGGGTATTTCACCCATGAGCTCCACGGCGCAGGTGGTTTTGGCCATCTGCAGGAGTGAGAGGATGCCTTCTTGCATACGGGCGCCTCCCGAGGCGCAGACGACCACCAGCGGGAAACGGGTCTCGATCGCCTCCTCAGCGGCGCGCCAGAAGCGCTCGCCGACGACGCTACCCATGCTTCCACCCATAAAGCTGAAATCCATCGCGGCCAGAACAACATCCATCTTGTTCATTTTGGCCGTACCCGTGAGCATTGCTTCGGAAAGGCCGGTATCGTATTCGGCCTCTTCTATGCGGTCCGGATAAGGACGCAGGTCAAAAAATTCGAGAGGATCCGCGGAGCGCAGATTGGCGGCGATTTCATTCCAGCTGTCGGGATCCGACAGAAGCTCGATCCTTTGTCTTGCGGTCATGCGAAAATGGTGTCCGCAATGAGGGCAGATCATTGAGTTGCGGCGTAGTTCTTCTGGGCTCAGGAGTTCCTTGCACCCGGGGCAGCTCTGGGCGCCGTTTTGGGTATTTCCGCCGCGGCGGCTTATATCTACCGAGACTTTGCGGGCCAAGGCTGCCTCCGCTTTAAAGCGCCCGGAAAACGAGCGTTACGTTGTGGCCGCCGAAGCCAAAAGAGTTCGATGCGGCTACCTTAACCTGCCGCTCGCGAGCCTGATTGGGCACATAATCCAGGTCGCATTCAGGGCAGGGATTTTCCAGATTGATCGTGGGATGGATGATGCCGCGGTCAATCGCCATGATGCTCGCAGCGGCCTCTAGGGCGCCTGAGGCGCCGAGGCAATGTCCGATCATCGACTTGGTGGAACTTATGGCCACATTGCCTGCATTATCTCCAAGTACGATCTTCATAGCCAGGGTCTCCATCTCGTCCCCCAGGGGAGTCGAGGTGCCGTGGGCATTGATATAGTCAATCTCAGACGGTTCGACCTCTGCCTCAGCCATGGCCATGGCCATGGCCCGGGCCTGGTTCTTGCCAGACGGCTCGGGGGCAGTCATGTGATAAGCGTCAGAACTCATGCCGTAACCACAGATCTCTGCGCAGATCTTGGCGCCTCGCGCCTTCGCCCGCTCCATCTCTTCGAGGATAAGAATAGCCGAACCCTCGCCCATGACGAAGCCGTCCCGGTCGCGGTCGAAAGGCCGGCTGGCCCGCTCGGGCTCATCGTTTCTGACGGAAAGCGCCCGCAGAGAAGCAAATGAGGCTATGCCCACGGGTGTTATCGTCGCCTCGCTGCCACCGGCCAGCATGACGTCAGCCACACCGCGCTTGATAATCTCAAAGGCGTCGCCAATAGCGTTTCCGGCCGCCGAACAGGCGGTGCTGGTGGTGCTAAGTGGTCCCTTGGTGCCTAGTGTGATGGAAACCTGAGCCGCTCCCATGTTGGCAATCTCCATGGGAATGAACAAGGGGCTGATGCGATCCGGTCCTTTGGTGAGCAGCACTTCGTGCTCTTTTTCAAATGTACCCAGGCCGCCAATGCCGCTGGCCACTACGGCTCCAATGTTTTCAGGGTCTGCCGCAATATCCAGCTCCGCGTCCTGAACCGCCAGCTTGGCTGCAGCAACTGAGAACTGGGCGAAGCGGTCCATGCGGCGCAAACTTTTCTTGTCTATATATTCAGCGGGGTCAAAGTCCTGTACCTCGGCGGCGATCCGGACGCGGTAATCCGTGGCGTCGAAATGCGTTATTGGACCAACGCCCGACTTGCCGGCGAGAAGAGCCTGCCAGTAATTTTCGATGCCAGAACCAATCGGCGAAACGACACCGATACCGGTAACAGCTACACGGCGGGGCTCCAACTCTCAGCACCCCCTCTTGTTCTGATACCGGATGATTTGACCCGATTGGCAGTTAGACAGGCTCATATTCCCAGTCCTCCATCCACCGGAATTAAGGCGCCGGTTATATAACCGGCCGCCGGCGACGCGAGAAAAACGATCACCGAGGCAATCTCCTCTGGCGTTGCCAACCTTCCCAGTGGTGTATTATCTAAAATTTGCTGTTTCATATTATCCGGGAACTCCGCGGTCATGTCGGTCATTACGTAGCCGGGTGCGACCGCATTGACCCTGACGCCCCGGGCGCCCAACTCGCGGGCTAGTGATTTGGTCATGCCGATGAGCCCCGCTTTCGCGGATGAATAGTTGACCTGGCCGGCATTCCCCCGAAGTGCGATAACACTCGACACATTGATGATCGAGCCTTCGCGGGCTTTTATCATGCCACGAGCCACAGCCTTGCTGCAAAGAAAAGCGCCCTTCAGGCTGGTGGCGATAACTGCGTCAAAATCTTCTTCGCTCATGCGCATGAGTAGGCCGTCACGGGTAATGCCGGCGTTATTGACCAGGATGCTGATGGAGCCCAGCTCTGTTTCCGCCTTTTCGATCATGGCTCGCACCTGACCGGAATCGGCCACATCACCCTGCAAAAGCACACTTTTCGGCCCCAGCGCGCCGATCTGGTCTGACAGCTCCTGCGCTGCATCGAGGCTGTGTTGAAAGTTGATTGCCACGTTTGCCCCAGCCTTGGCCAGGGCAATGGCCGTTGCGCGGCCGATCCCGCGGGCGGCGCCGGTGACCAAGGCTGTGCGGCCGCTCAGGCTGTAAATTTTTTCTTCGTCCATATCTCGATATACAGTTGGTGGTGAATTATTTTATGCTTTTCTGCCGGCCTGTAGCGAGGCTATCAGTTTATCGATGCTCTCGGGATCGGAGACAGCGGCTGTGGCCACACTCCGGTTTATCCTGCGAATCAGGCCGCATAAGGCTTTCCCGTTCCCGGCCTCGACAAACATTTCGGCTCCGTCCTGGATAAGCTCCTCCACTGCCTGTCTCCACCTTACCGGCGAAACAACCTGGCGAACCAGCAGGTCCGCGAGGCTGCCGGCTTCTTCGTAGCCGCAGCTGATCGACGAAAGAAAAGGAGGGCTGGGATCGCTGAACCGAACCGTTGCCAGCTCCTTTTTCATTACGCCCGCCGCCGGCCTCATCAAAGGACTATGAAATGAGCCGGAAACAGCCAGCCTGACGGTTTTTTTCGCGCCGGCCTCGTCTGCGCGCAGCATCGCCCTCTCGACCGACGACGTCTCGCCGCTGACGACCAACTGCCCGGGGCTATTGTAATTAACGGGCCAGACTTCACCTGATTCAGAGCAAATCTGCTCGACTTTTTCATCTTCGAGCCCAAGGATCGCCGCCATGGCGCCGGGCCGTTCAGCCGCCGCCTTGCCCATTGCCTCTCCCCGTTTCGCAACAAGGTTAAGGCATTCTACAAAACTTATCGATCCCGCGGAGCATAGGGCGCTGTACTCGCCCAGGCTGTGGCCGGTAACCACGTCCGCGGAGACATCCATTTCATGCAACACCGCCGCAACCGCCATGCTATGGACAAAAAGGGCTACCTGGGCGTTTTCGGTACGGGCGAGTTCTTCCTCGGGCCCCTCAAAACAAAGTCTGGCGATATCCCTGCCAAGCGCCTCACCGGCCTGGTCGTAGATTCCTGCGGCGGCGCTGTATTTGGACACAAGCTCCTTGCCCATGCCAACCGATTGAGATCCTTGCCCAGGAAAAACAAAGACTAGCTTAACCACCGGGAATGTCACCGCCTCAGGATCAGCCTCGAAGGCAGTTCGGCGGCCACCGCTTCGGCTTCGGCAACAATCTCGGAAATGATCTCCGCGGCCGGCTGCACCCTGTCTACCATAGCGACGCACTGGCCGGCCATCATCGACCCGTCCCTGATATTGCCTTCCCTCATGGCTTCGCGCAACTTGCCGAGACCCATGCTCTCGATATCCTCAGCCGTGCACTTGCCCAGGAGAAACTCTTTTTCCCGCTCGGCGTAGATGCCCGCCAGTTTGTTCTTGATGGCGCGTACGGGGTAGCCAACGGCGCGCGCGGTTACAACCGTGGCGCGATCGCCGGATTTAATAAATTTTTGCTTGACGTCCTCGTGGACCGTGCATTCAGAGGCACAGACAAAGCGGGTGCCCATCTGCACGCCCTCGGCCCCCAGGGCAAAAGCAGCTACCAAAGCGGCTCCATTGACGATGCCGCCGGCGGCAATGACCGGTGCGTCTACAGCTTTTGTTATCAGCGGCGTCAGTACCATGGTCGTCGTTTCGCCTATGTGCCCTCCCGATTCGGAGCCCTCGGCGATAATGGCGTCAGCTCCATGCTGCTCCGCCCGCCGCGCGATCGCCACGGCGGCAGCCACAGGCAATACCTTGATGCCTTTTTCCTTAAGCGCCGGGATAACCGCCGTATTTTGAACCGCGCCCAGAGTTACAACCGGGGGCTTCTCTGCCATTATCACCTCGAGTTGCTGTTCGAACTCGAGGGTGATCATGATCATGTTAACGCCGAAAGGTTTGCTGGTGAGTTCCCTGGCCTTGATGATTTCTTCGCGCAGCATCTCCGGCGGCATCGCCCCGGCGCCGATTATGCCAAGGCCGCCGCCGTTGGAAACGGCCGCCGCCAGGTTGGCATCGCTTACCCAGGTCATCCCGCCCTGGATTATCGGATGCTCGATCTCGAGCAGGTCACAAATTCTATTGGACATGTTCTACTCCTGAATCCTTTGAAGGTCGCCGAAACGCACCAGGCATGAACCCCAGGCAAGGCCGGCCCCGAATCCCACCATTAAAACCAGGTCGCCGGAGGTGATACGGCCGCCTGCGGCCGCCTCTTCCAGACAGAGCGGGATTGAAGCGCAGGACGTGTTGCCGTAACGCTCCAGATTGGAGAAAACCCGTTCCGGCGGAATGCCCAGCTTGCGGGCTGCCGCGTCGATTATACGGATGTTCGCCTGGTGTGGCACGAATAGATCCACATCCCCGATCTTGCATCCGCTTCGGTCCAGCACCTTCCGTGCCGACGACTCGATGACCCTCGCGGCAAACTTGAAGACCTCTCGCCCATTCATCTTGATGAAATGTTGCCTTGCCGAGACGGTTTCCTCGGTGGCCGGATTACGCGAGCCCCCCGCCGGAAGCTGTAACATTTCTGTTCCGGACGGATCGTTTCCCAGATCGAAGCCTATAATGCCTTCGTCTCTGGAATCCGCTGGCTCGAGCAGCACGGCGCCGGCGCCGTCTCCAAACAGCACAGCGGTACCGCGGTCGGTCCAGTCTATCATTTTGGAGACTGCCTCGGCGCCAACAACGAGAACCCTGTCCGCCTGACCAGAGGCTACAAAAGCATTCCCTGTAGCCAGTGCATAGATAAATCCGGTGCATGCAGCCGACAAGTCAAAAGCCGGCGTGCCGTCGGCTCCAATCTTTGCTGAAATGAACGAGGCCGTCGAGGGAAAGAGCATGTCTGGTGACAGACTGGCGACAATTATCAGATCGAGGTCGGCCGCATCTATCCCGGCCGCCTCCAGTGCCCGGGAGGCGGCTACGGCGCCGAGATCGGATGCGGCCTCGCCATTTTCGACGATTCGCCGTTCACGGATACCGCTGCGGGTCGAGATCCACTCATCCGAGGTGTCCAGGGTGAGGGATAGATCATCGTTGGTCACTACTCGCGCGGGTATATGTGTACCCACGGCGGATATTTTTACCGGCCTGTGTTTCACTTTGTTCAGCGTCTCGGCCCGGCGTTCGTAACGGCGGCAAATTCCTTTTGGTGGCTCATGATTCCCGCTCCCCAATCGCGAAGGTCAGCTCGGCCCTGCAAGCTAGTTTTCCGTCAACCGTGGCCTTTGCGACAGCCTTGCCAACGGCGCCGCGCGACTTCGTCATCTCGACTTCGAGCCGGAGCGTGTCGCCGGGCACTACTTGCCGCTTGAAGCGAACGTTATCGATGCCGCCGAAAAGAACCAGTTTTCCCTTGTTTTCGGGAAGGGACAGCGCCGCCACGGCACCCGTCTGAGCCAGGGCCTCGACAATGAGAACTCCCGGCATAATCGGCTGCCCGGGGAAATGACCCTGAAAATGGGGCTCATCCGGCTTGACCAGTTTCAGGGCGACGGCGCTAACGCCGGGCACAAGCTCTACGACCTCGTCCAGAAACAGGAACGGGTCGCGATGGGGTATGATCTCCTTGATTTGTTCGCGGGAAAGTGTTGACATCTTGATAGCTGCCCGATTTGCGCCAAGAAAATGGGCGCCCTGGGGCGCCCAAAAGATTATCATATCTGGGCGGTTGTTGCCCGTTTTTTGCTAGCGCTTGAAGTAACGCGTTACGAATTTTCCCAGCAAGGCCCCTCCGATAAAAACAGCACCCAGAAGCAGGATGGTCAGAACGGTCATTCCGCCTCGATCTCCTCTTCTGCGCCGCCAGCCTGACTGGCGACGACACGCGCCACTGCGCTGACCCTGTCACCCTTGCGCAGGTTCATGACACGAACTCCCTGGGTGGAGCGTCCCATGCAGGAGACATCCTTGACGGGAATCCGTATGACCGTGCCGTCGGCGGAGATCAGCACCAGTTCGTGGTTGTCGCGGACGACGCGCGCGGCAATCAGTGTTCCCTTGGCTTCGGTGTGCTTAATCGTTCTGACGCCCTTGCCGCCCCTGCCGTGACGGGGATAATCACTAATATGGGTGCGTTTGCCAAAGCCGCCGTCGGTGACAACAAAGAGGTCGGCATCGTCCTTGGCCACATTCATGGATAACACCTTGTCGCCCTTTGTCAGGGTCATTCCCTTGACTCCGCTTGTGGCGCGGCCCATCGGGCGCACATTCGACTCATTGAACCGGATCGCCTGGCCGCTCTCGCTGACCAGCAGGATGTCATCGTTGCCGTTGGAATGGCGCACCGCGATAAGCTCGTCGTCATCGCGAATGTTGATGGCGATAATGCCATCCGCCTTCAGGACGGTGTTATAGGCTTCGAACTCCGTCTTTTTAACCAATCCCCCGCGGGTGGCCATAACCAGATATTTGGCGTCCTTATAATCTTTGGTGGCCACAACCGCCTTGATGCGCTCGCCACTCCTGAGCGGCAGCAGGTTAACGACCGCACGCCCTTTCGAGGTCCTTCCCCCCGTGGGTATCTCATGCACCTTGAGGCGATAGACCTTGCCGACGCTAGTGAAAAAAAGCAGGTAGTGGTGCGTTGTAGTGATGAACAGATGCTCGAGAAAGTCCTCTTCCTTGACGCCCATTCCTGCCACGCCCACGCCTCCCCGGCGCTGCTTGCGGTAAGTATTAAGCGGCAGGCTCTTGATGTAGCCGGAGTTGGTGATGGAGATGACCATGTCCTCCTCGGCGATGAGGTCCTCGATGTCGAATTCATCCTCACCGGGCGCGATCTGCGTGCGGCGTTCGTCGTTATACATCCGCTTGATCTCGAGCAGCTCTTCCTTGATGAGCCTGTAGACTTCGCCCTCCTCGGCGAGAATGCCCTTGAGCCAGGCGATGCGCTCCATTAAATCCTTGTGTTCATCCTTGATCTTGTTGCGCTCGAGGCCCGTAAGCTTTTGCAGCCTCAGGTCGAGGATCGCCTGCGCCTGCACGAGCGTCAGCTTGAACTTCTTTATCAGACCGTTGCGGGCCTCCTCCGCATCCCTGGATCCGCGGATAAGCTTGACCACCGCATCGAGATTCTCAAGCGCTGTTAGCAGACCCTCTAAAATATGTGCCCGCGCTTGGGCCTTGTTGAGTTCAAAGCGGGTACGCCGGACGATAACTTCGCGCTGGTGGGCGATGTAACAGCGAATCATCTCCCTTAGCGACATTGTCCTCGGCACCCCGTCCACCAGCGCCAGGTTGATGATACCGAAGGTGGATTGCATGGCTGTATGCTTGTAGAGCTTGTTAAGAACGACTTTGGGAATGGTTTCGCGTTTCAGCTCGATAACCACGCGCATGCCACTGCGGTCAGATTCGTCGCGCAGGTCGGAGATCTCGTGGATCTTGTGCTCGCGCACCAGCTCGGCGATCTTCTCGATCAGGCTCGCCTTGTTTACCTGGTAGGGCAACTCCGTGATGATGATGGCGTCGCGCTTGCCCTTGATCGGCTCAGAGTGAGCCTTGGCCCTGACCCTCACCAGGCCGCGGCCGGAAGCATAGGCGTCGCGAATGCCGCGCCTGCCCATGATAATTCCACCCGTGGGAAAGTCTGGCCCTGGAATATGTTCCATCAGCCCTTCAACCGAGATATCCGGATTGTCGATCATGGCGACACAGGCATCGATGGTCTCGCCGAGATTATGCGGTGGAATATTTGTGGCCATGCCCACGGCGATGCCACTGGAGCCGTTGACCAACAGGTTGGGATAACGCGAAGGCATGACCGCCGGCTCTTCGGTGCTCTCGTCAAAGTTGGGTATGAAGTCGACGGTGTCTTCGTCGATGTCGCGAAGCATCTCCGCGGCAAGCTTTGAAAGACGTGCTTCGGTGTACCTGTAGGCGGCGGCGCTGTCGCCGTCGACGCTGCCGAAGTTGCCCTGTCCGTCGATGAGCGGATAGCGCATGGAGAAATCCTGGACAAGGCGCACCATCGTATCGTAAACGGCCGAATCGCCGTGGGGGTGGTACTTTCCAATGACATCGCCGACGATGCGGGCGCTCTTCTTGTAAGGCTTATTGTGAGCCAGGCCAAGCTGCTGCATGGCGTAGAGGACGCGGCGATGAACGGGCTTGAGGCCGTCGCGCACATCCGGGAGCGCTCTGCCTACGATTACACTCATGGAGTAATCGAGGTAAGAGGTGCGCATCTCCTCTTCGAGTTCCCGTGGTTCTATACGTCCGTCAAGATCCGAAATGGCCAACTATTGTCTCCTTATTAAATATCGAGGAAGCGCACCTGGCGCGCATTTGACTCGATGAAGGCGCGGCGGGGTTCCACCTTGTCGCCCATCAGAGTCGTAAAAATTTCGTCCGCCGCAGCGGCGTCTTCAAGCGTCACCTGAAGTAGCGTGCGGGTGTCCGGATTCATTGTCGTCTGCCAGAGTTGCTCGGGGTTCATCTCGCCAAGGCCCTTGAAGCGCTGCATGTTGATTCCTTCCTTGGCTAGCGCCAGCACTGACGCTGTCAGCTCGTCAAAGCTGTCCGCGGACTGCTCCTTTTTTCCCATCGCCAGCGTGAATGGGGGTTCGCCCATAAGATCTTTCATCTTGGCGTAAAGCGCGCGCATACTGGCAAGCTCTCGCCCGGCCAGAAGTTCGGTCTTGACGTCAACGCTGTGGGCGACGCCAGTCCGCCTGTCTGTCACCTTGAGGGAAATCGTGCCGGTAGCCTTGTCCTCGGTGACGACCTCGAGCCGGTCGAATTTCGCTGCCGCCTCTTTGGTCTTCAGGAACTTGCTAAGCTCTGAAAAGTCCTTTATGTCCTTTTCCAGCAGGGTCTGGCTGCGGATGTAGTCCACGACGCTGTGCCCGTGCATGGCCCTGAGCTTTGCGTCCCAGCCCTCGTATTCCTTGTACAGCCTCTGAAAACGCTGATATTTGGCCTGGCTGAGCGTCAGTTTGCCTGCAGCTTTGCCGTTACTGCTCCCGAGAACCACTATCTGCTCCAGCCGGTCGCGCAAGAGCAGCTCTTCCAGTTGGCTCTCCTTGTCTACATATATCTCCTGGCCGCCCTGCTTAAGGCGGAATAGGGGCGGCTGGGCGATATAAACATAACCGACGTCGATCATCTCCTTCATGTAGCGGAAGAAAAAGGTGAGAATCAGCGTCCGGATATGGGCGCCGTCAACGTCAGCATCCGTCATGATGATGACTTTGTGATACCGGGCTCCGGTGATATCGAACTCATCGGCGATTCCGGTGCCCAGGGCGGTTATCATCGCCTGGATTTCCTTGTTGGCGAGGATGTTGTTGAGTCTCGCTTTCTCAACATTGATGATCTTGCCGCGAAGCGGCAATATCGCCTGAAATCCCCGGTCACGGGCCTGTTTGGCTGAGCCGCCGGCGCTGTCGCCCTCGACGATGTATATCTCCGACGCGGCCGGATCCTTGACCGAACAGTCAGCAAGCTTTCCAGGAAGAGCGCTATTTTCCAGAGCGCTTTTACGCCTGGTGAGGTCGCGTGCCTTGCGAGCTGCTGCGCGCGCCCTGGCTGCCGAGGCCGCCTTGGTGACTATCTGCTTGGCTTCGCCAGGATGCTCCTCGAGGAATTCCGAAAGCTTCGAGCCTACTGCGCTTTCTACAAAACCACGCATCTCCGAGTTGCCGAGCTTGGTCTTGGTCTGCCCCTCAAACTGGGGCTCGCGCAGCTTGACCGAAATGACCGCCGACAGGCCCTCGCGGACATCGTCGCCGGAAAGCGGCTCCTCTTTCTCCTTCAGCAGCCCCTTGGTCCGCGCATAGTCGTTGATGACGCGGGTTAGCGCGGCCCTGAATCCGGAAAGGTGAGTACCACCTTCCTGGGTATTGATGCTATTGGCAAATGAAAAGATGCTTTCGACATAGGAGGAGTTCCACTGCAGGGCAACTTCAACCTCGCCCCGCTTTCCTTCTTTTTCCAGATAGACAATGTTCTTGTGAATCGGGTCTTTGTTGCTATTGATGTGAGCGACGAAATCCTTGATGCCATTTTCGTAGAGATAAGTAGCTTCTTGCCTCTCGCCGCGCTCGTCGGTGAGGCTGATTTTAAGGCCCTTGGTAAGGAAGGCCATCTCGCGCAGCCGCTGTGACAGCGTCGAAAACTTGTAGTCGATATCATCAAAAATTTCCAGGTCGGCCATGAAGGTAATCGCGGTGCCTGTGTCTTTGGTGGCCTCGCCCTTTTGAAGCTCGCCCGTGGGGGCGCCGCGCTCGAAGCCCTGCGTCCAGACGAAGCCGTCACGGCGAATCTCCACCGTGAGCCACTCCGACAGGGCGTTCACGACTGAAAGGCCGACGCCATGCAGCCCACCTGAAACCTTGTAGCCCTCGCCTCCGAATTTTCCGCCTGCGTGAAGGACCGTGAGTACGATTTCCGCTGCCGGCTTTTTGTACTTCGGATGAGGCGCTACCGGTATGCCACGCCCGTTATCGGTGACGGTGATCGAGTTGTCGGGGTTAATCGTTGTGAAAATTTCGGTGCAGAATCCGCCCGCCAGCGCCTCGTCCACGGAGTTGTCGACAACCTCGTAAACCAGGTGGTGCAGGCCTCGCGAACTGGTCGAGCCAATGTACATGCTCGGCCGCTTGCGTACCGCTTCCAGCCCTTCAAGTACTGTAATGTCTTTGGAGTCGTAACTAGATTTTGGCATAGTCCATTCGTTCGTTGTCTGTGTCAAAGCTCAATGTGAGAGCGGGGGCGCCGCACGCGCGGTCGGCATTTGGAGGCGGGCAAACAGCACTTCAGACAGGGCTGCGCTCCTTCAAATTTCGGCCTCCGGGTGTGGAGTATTGGAACCTGTGAATTACTCCCCGGAGTATATCACAAAAGCTGTAGCTTTTTCGCAAATCGCGGCCGATAACTTTCCCGCTATTTGCTGGATTTTCCTCTCCCGCGAGCCTCGTGTACAAAACGGATTTCCGTTACGGCCTCAGGGGGATTGAGCGCGTTTAATTCGGCCGTCAACTCCATGGCGTTGAGCCCGAGCTCGCAAGCCCAGCCGCCGGATTTACAGCTGACGGTCATGACGCCGTTATGAAACGAGCGCACTTCTGTGTTGGCCGCGATTTCGGCCCCGGCGGCCCGCTCCCAGAGGCTCTGCAGCCCCAGCCCGGGGCTTGTGCGCCAAAGCCGTTTTTGCTCGCCCCGAACAATCGAGCCAATACTTTTAAGCCTGGGCTTCATGACCGGCCCTCGCCCCCCAAATGCTGCCGCCATCAACCTCGAGCACATGGGCGGCATCCAGCTCTTCGCCGGTAAAAAGGCCGGCGTCCGCGGCCGTAATTATCGTCTGCACTGTTCCGCGTCCGCTGGTTTCACGCTCGCCAGAAAGCGCAGCCATCAACCTCCGGCGCCGATCCTGGTCCAATTCGCTCATAACATCGTCGAGCAGTAAAAGCGGCGCTTCTTCCAGCCTCCCACCCTGGCGCCGGTCGGCGAGCAGCAGGGACAGCACCGCGGCCCGCTGTTCCCCTTGGGAGCCATATGGTTTGAGGCTGCGGCTGCTCAATGTGAATTCGATATCGTCGCGGTGCGTTCCAATTGAGGTAGAAAGGCGGTCGAGGTCTTCGGACCACCCTTCAGCCAGAGCCAGGACCAGACGCCTCTCGGCCTCCTCCTCAGACCCCGCTCCTTCCAGCTGGGAAATGTACACAATCCCCAGCTCCGCCTGTTCACCGGCTATTTCGCAGTAAGCTTTTTCAAAGTATGGCTCGAGAAGCCGGCAATGTTCGCCCCTGGCCGAGTGTATCTTGACGGCCAGCGCCGCCAACTGCCTGTCCCACACAGAAATGTCGCTGAGCTGAACGATGCCCGCGCGGGCCCTGTGCAAGAAGCTGTTGCGCTGGGAAAGGACTTTTTGATAATCGAGCAGGATGCGGCGGTATGAAGGAATTCTCCGTGAAATGGCGTCGTCAAGGAATCGGCGTCTGCTTGCGGGAGCGCCCTTGATCAGTTGCAGGTCGTCCGGGGAAAAGCAGAGCACGGAACCGGGCGGCATCCACTGCGGCCCTCCGCCCGAAGCGACTCTGGCTCCCTGGCCGGGCTCGAAAGCCACCGCCCGCAGGAGTGTGTTCCCGTTTCTTTCCAGCTCTGCCTCAACCCGAAAAAATTCTGATCCCTCCCTAACCATTTCGTGCTCACGGCTGGTACGAAACGAGCGGCCGCAACAGGCGTACTGGGCGGCTTCGAGGAGATTTGTCTTGCCGGCGCCGTTTTCACCAATGATTATTGCCACCCCTGAGGGGAAATCGGCGTAGCCTGCTTGCAGGTTCCTGAAGTTGTTAAGCTTTAGCCGCTTTAGGTGCACCGCGTAAACATCCCTGTGACCTGTTACCCGGCCGGATCAGCCGGTCAGACGTACGGGCATAATCAGGTAGAGGAAGTCGTCTCCTTCTCCCTTAAGCAGGCCCGGTCTCAGCGGGCTGATGATGCGGAGCGCCGCCTGCTCGGCGGCGACACTATCGACCCCTTCGCGCAGGAAGTCAGGGTTAAATCCGATTTCTATCTCTTCGCCCTGGAAGGCGATCGCCATTTTTTCCTGGGCCTCGCCCACCTGGGGAGTTTGAGCTGATATCGTCAGTTCGCCCGGCGCAAACTTCATTCTCAGCGGAGCATTTTTTTGCGCCATCAGGCTGATGCGCCCGACTGTTTCGATCAGCTCTTCCTTGTCGATGAGAATCTCGTGCGTAAACTCGTCGGGCAACAATTGCTGGTAGTTGGGAAATTGCCCCTCGATCAGCCGCGACGTCAACACAACGCTATCGACGGTGAAAATAATCTGTCCGTCCATTACCCCGACAACGACATTTTCCGCGCCGGTCTGGCCACAGATCCTGGCAAGCTCTTCCAGGGATGCCCTCGGTACAATAACTTCCTTTTTGTCTTTAAGTGAACTGTCTGACGCCGTCTCGCGAACACTCAGACGGTAGCTGTCTGTGGCCACCATCTTTATTTTATCCTTGGTGAATTTAATCAGGATTCCGGTGAGAACCGGCCTGGTCTCATCCCTGGAGGCGGCGCGCGCAACGGTACCAATAGTCGAAACCAGCGGGTTGGAAGAAATCTCAAACGATCCGTCTTCCGGCATCTCTGGAAGATTGGGAAAATCAGATGCCGGCAGACAGTTGAGATGAAAATCGGCGGGGCCACAACTAATTTCGAGCACCTGTTCTTTTTCATCCATATCGAGAGTTATTTCTCCTCCCGGAAGGCTTTTGACCACATCGGTCATGAGCCTGCCAGGAGCCACCAGGGCCCCCTCTCCTTCGACGCCTGCCTTTAAGGAGATTCTGAGTGAGAGTTCCATGTCGGTGCTGGCAAGCTCTATCGTTTCATTGCCTTTTGTTTCGATCCTGATGCCGGAGAGAACCGGCATGGTGCTTTTCGTGGAAACGGTCTTAAGGACCGATTGCAGGTTCTCGAGCAAGAGATCTTTGGAACAGGTTATCCGCATGAGCAGACCTCCGAATGTTTATTATGAGAATTTATAGAAAATAGTATTTTTAGTAGTAAGCGCCGGTATAACGGGGAGAATCGACAAAGACCCTCCAAAATCAGCGTTTCCGCACGGAATAGAATTGTTGATAAGCACGAGGATAACAGGCCGTCCGGATAGAACAACTTTATCCGACTGGAGCCAGAGTCGCAAAGGGTGGAATAAATAGAATTTTCTCCCCGGCCGGCCAACAGCTTTTCCACTTGACGCAAGACCCTATCTCTGTGAGTGTTTTATCTTGCCCGTGATCTGCTGAACCATCGTAAAAACCTCGCGCTCCTCCTTGATCAGCCTGGAGATCTTGTTGATGGCATGGATAACCGTCGTGTGGTCGCGGCCGCCAAACTTCTCACCTATGCGCGGTTGCGAAGAATCGGTGAGCTCCCGGCAAAGGTACATTGCGATCTGCCGCGGAAAGACAATACTCTGGCTTCTCTTACTGCCCTTCAGATCGCTCATTGAGAGCGAGAAGAAGCGGCATATCTCATTTTGAATCATGTCAATGGTTATCCTGGTGTCAAGATTTGACGGCAGGATATCCTTGAGCGCCTCCTTGGCCAGTGGCAAGGTAATCGGCGAGTTGGTGAACTTTGCCTGCGCCGCGACCCGGATAAGCGCTCCCTCCAGTTCCCGGATGTTGGTCGGGATGCCGCGAGCGATAAATCCGAGCACCTCATCAATCGAGCTTGGAGCGATAAAAATGCCTCTTGAATCAACCTGTTTGCGGAGGATGGCGGTTCTGGTCTCCACGTCCGGCGGCTGGATGTCGGTGATAAGGCCCGACTCGAAGCGGCTCTTGAGACGCTCCTCCAGAGTCGCTATCTCCCGGGGTGGCCGGTCGCTGGAAATGGCGATCTGTTTACCCGCCTCATAAAGGGTGTTGAACGTATGAAAGAACTCTTCCTGGGTTCCTTCCTTGTTTTCCAGGAACTGGATGTCATCGATCAAGAGAACATCATTGTTACGGTACTTTCTCTTGAATGCTTCCATTTTGCCGTCGCGGACCGAATTGATGAAGTCGTTTGTGAATGACTCAACGGTCATGTATTTAACCGAAAGCTCGGGATTGTTGGTGGCGACATAGTGGCCGACCGCCTGGAGCAGGTGCGTCTTGCCGAGGCCCACGCCGCCATATATGAAGAACGGGTTGTATGCCTGGGCAGGCGCTTCGGCAACCGCCAGAGAGGCGGCATGCGCGAAACGGTTGCTCGAGCCAATGACAAAGCTGTCAAAGGTATATTTGGGGTTCAGGTCTCCCAACACCGTTGGCCCGGCAATTTCGGCTCTAGATGGGGCTGGTGTCTGCGTATAACTGCCTCCTTCTTTTTCGGAGGCGGGAGCAACGACCACCCTAACAGGCACTTCTTCGCCCACGACCTCCTGCAACGATTCTTCGATTAGAGGCAGGAAGCGGGCCTCTATGCGTGTCTTGGCAAAATCATTTGGTACCGAGAGGAGAAAGGTATTGTCTTCCTCCATGCCCTTGGCTCCGGCATTCTCAAACCATATTTCATAAGCGGAAGTGCTCAATGACTCCCGAATTGACTCTCTGGCGCGCAGCCAGATCGTTTCTGCTCGGTCTCCCATGGAAGGCTCCTGTAAGCTCGCGGGACGCTCCCCAAACAATGAAACAGAACGCGGCTCACAAACTGGATGAACTGGTAGCCTGCCGCAATGCGGATGACTCTGGGGAGATGTGGCGATGAGTTTATAGCCGGCGCCCCCCTAAAACAAGATGTCCGCGAACTCCCTGACGGCCAAAGTTATCCACAACGCATGTGGATAACGTGGTGAAAAAACCGCTGCAAAACGCAGGGTCCAGCGCTGAGGGCACAAAGGTGGTCGCGGTAGTGAAAACACCTGCAAACATCGGGATCTTTGACGATATCCACAACTGTGAACAGCCTGTGGATAAAATGAGCTATCCACGTGGCGCGGTATCCAGAATTGGCGACGCTTTTAAGCCGCCGAACGGGCAATAAAGGAATTCCCTGGCCGGGATAGAACAAATTAGAACGAAAATCCCGCAAACCATCGGGAGATAGATCACGTGACTACAGTACTAGCCTTTGCCAACCAGAAGGGCGGAGTGGCCAAGACGACCTCAACGCTCAACACTGGCGTCGCCCTGCGCGAAATGCATTACCGGGTTCTGGTGATAGACATGGATCCTCAGGGAAACCTGTCGATGAGCCAGGGAATCAATCCCGACTTCCTGACAAGGAGTATGTTTAACGTCCTGGTTCACAGGACGCCGCTTGACGACGTCATCCAGCGCTGCGAAGTCGACATTGCCCCAGCCAGCATCGACCTGGCTGGCGCGGAGCTGGCCCTGTCATCGGCCATTGGCAGGGAGCGCTCGCTGGAAAAAGCGCTCATGCAGGTAAAGCACCGCTACGATTACATCCTGATCGATACGCCGCCGTCACTGGGGCTGCTTACCATCAACGCCCTCACGGCGGCTGATGGCGTCATAGTGCCAGTGCAGTGCGAGTATCTGTCGCTCAGGGGACTCGCCCAACTGGAAAAGACTTTGGAGATGATAAGAGAGAACCTCAACCCGGACGTCCACATTCGGGGCATCCTGCCCACGATGTTCGATGCCCGGACTATTCACGGCCGTGAGGCGATCGAGATTCTCAAGGAAAGTTTTGGCGAAACCGTCTTCTCGACCGTGGTGAGGAAAACCATAAAGTTCGCGGAAGCTCCGGTCCAGGGCCGATCGATCATGGCTTACGAACCGGAGGGCGGCGCCGCGGACACCTACCGCAATCTGGCAAAGGAGTTGCTCAATGCAAATTCGAGCGAGCATGAGGGAAGGGGCCTTAGCGAACCTCTTCCAGCCTACGGAGCACATATCTGAAGACACTACCATAGAGGAACGGCGGCCGGCGCCGCGTGAAAACGCGAGGCCGAGGGAAGAGGCCGCTTACATCGCCGCGATCAAGGTAGTTGGAGTCGGCGGCGGCGGCACCAATGCCATCAACCGCATGATTGCGGCTGGCATCCGCGGTGTTGAGTTCATAGCCCTGAACACCGACGCTCAGGCGCTGCAAATGTCCGAAGCCGACGTCAAGATCCATGTCGGCGGCGAACTCACGCGCGGGCTGGGCGGCGGCGCGGATCCGAGCGTGGGCACCGAGGCCATGGAACGCAGCCGCGATGAAGTGAAAAAGGTGCTCAGAGGGGCAGACCTGGTATTCATCACCGCCGGAGAGGGCGGAGGCACCGGTACCGGCGCTGCGCCCGTTATTGCTGAGGTGGCGCGCGAAACCGGCGCCCTGACCATCGGTATTGTCACCAGGCCTTTCAGTTTTGAGGGCACCAATCGCAATATCCAGGCGGAGGAAGGCATTCGCCGGCTAAGGGAAGCAGCCGACACGGTCATTATTGTTCCCAACGATCGACTGCTCCAGGTTGTCGATAAGGGCACCAGCCTGCTGGAAGCTTTCGCGGTAGCGGATGACGTTTTACGCCAGGGCGTCCAGAGCATTTGCGATTTAATCAATACGCCCGGAATCATTAATGTGGATTTCGCTGACGTGCGCACTATCATCAGCGGCGCCGGCAGTGCTCTTATGGGCATCGGAACCGCGTCGGGCGAAAACCGAGCCACTGAGGCTGCGCGGCAGGCAATCGGCTCGCCGCTCCTGGAGACCTCCATTAACGGCGCCCGCGGCATCCTGCTCAATGTCAAGGGCGGCAGCGACGTCGCCCTGCATGAGGCCAATGAGGCGGCGCAGGTGATCGCTCGGGTTGTCTCCGAGGACGCCAACATTATCTTCGGCACCGTCGTCGACGAAAAGCTCGCCGGTAGCATTCAGGTGACTGTAATCGCAACCGGTTTCGACCGGAGCGCCGATTCTCCGCGCCGCGCCGGCAGGCGGGAAGCACCGCTGGACACACCGGATTTCCTTAACGGTTAGAGCTCATTAGATACCCGGATATCCGCTCACAATAAATACGAGAGGCCCCGGCGCGTTTTCCAGAGAAAATATTTCTCCAGAAGACGCTTGCCGATGTTCACCAGCGGGTTTGGAACCATGATGGCGAACTGGCGCGGCTTCAACAGGTGGTTGCTGACGATCACAACCTCCTTGTGACCTGCGTCCATGACGCAGAGGCCGGGTATCTTGCCCCACGGCTTCGTCTTTAGCTTCTCCGCCTCGCCATGTATCAGGTGGGCAATATTGTGAGAAGCTATCTTGGCGCTCTCCTCGGAAGGAAAGCCTGTCTTGGGAACTCCGAGAGCAACCGGCGTCGCGAATGGCGGCGGCACGGCCACGGCCAGGCCGGCGGCGAAGACATTGGGATACTTTTTATGCCGGTAGGTGTCATCGACCGGGATAAATCCCTTCTCGTCGCCGAGGCCGCCGGACTCCTTGACGAAGCGGGCGCCGTTGAACGGCGGTATGATCATTGAGTATTTGTACGGGAGCCTGCGGCCATTCTTGAGAATAACCGCATCCTCGGTAACATTGTCGATCTCTGAGTTGACAACAAAGTTGATATTGAACATTTTCATGAATGACTTAAGCATCGCCTCACCGCCGGCCATGCCGCCAATTCCGAAGTGCGCCAGAAAAGGCTCCGGAGTAATCCAGGTAATGTCGACGCGGTCACGGATGCCCGCCTGTCGCGCGGCATATTCCAGGTTGAAGAGAAACTCATAGCCAGCTCCCATACAGCTGGCGCCCTGACTGGCGCCGACAACCACAGGCCCCGGATCATCGATCAGCTTCTGCCAGCCCTCCCTTGCGTGCTCGGCGTGGCCCGGCGTGCAAACAGAATACGTGTTTTTATCCGGCCCCAGCCCCTCAATTAAATCGAAGCGCGTGCTCACCCCCGATGCGACCAACAGGTAATCGTAGTCGAGATCCCCACCCTTCGTGATCACGCGATTCTGCTCAGGGTCGACCTTCGTAACCTCAGTCTGTACGAACTTTACGCCGTGTTTTTCGAGAACCGGCCTTAGAGGCACGCTGATATCCTTGACGTTTCGCCATCCGAACGGGACCCAGATCAGCGACGGGATATAAACGAAACTATCACTCCTCGATATAAGAGTTACTTCGTGCTGCGATCCCAGCTTGCGCCGGGCCTCAAGAGCGCCGGTAATCCCGGCAAAACTTCCACCTATAACAACTATCTTCGACATGACATGCCCCTCCCGGGGTCTATCTCCCTTCACCGCTTGGCTTGTTCAAGAATGTTGGGAAGCCCCCGGGGGGGGGGCGTCCTTCAGCCTACAAACGTCGCCATACCTGCCAGGGTATTCTCAACACCCTTTTAGACAGGCTTGAAGGCAAAAGGTTTCGCGCTTATTGAGGTTTCCGCCCGCTCAGGGCAGTTCGACCACGACGCTGGTCATAGTTTGTGTAATTCCGTCAATGGACTGGATCTGCGAAACGATGGTATTGCCCAACTCGCTGATATCCCCTCCCTCGATATAGGCGATCAGGTCATAGGCGCCAGTAACGGCGTGGGCGCTCTTGACCCCGGGAATGCCGGCGATTTGTTTGCGGGCATCTCCGGCCTTGCCGGGCGCCGTGTTTGCGAGAACATAGGCTGCTGCCATCTGTCCCACCTCCTTGGGAAAAGTATAAAATGATCCGGTTACAAACATATGCTGCGCGGCAGACACGAGTCAATGTAAATTTGCCCAAGCCGCCTGTGTCAATTATGCGGGCGTCCGTTATTTTCTAAACCGGATTGAATGGGAGGCTGGCGGAAAACAATATGAAAAGGTTGATTGTCAATGCTGACGACTTCGGCATGACCTCCGGGGTCAACAGGGCTGTCGTGGAGTGCTATCAGCGAGGCACGGTCACGAGCACGACGCTTCTGGTGAATGGCGAGGCCGCCGTCGAGGCCGCCCTGCTGGCAGCCGACAATCAAGGCCTGGGTGTGGGCCTGCACTTGAATCTCACGGCCGGAGCACCGACGTCGTCTTCCGGCAGCGTGTCTTCGCTCACAGGACCGGATGGATTGTTTCCGGGAATGGGGCAGGCGCTCTGGCGTCTTACGTCCGGCGGGGCCCGGACTCATGAAATTGAAGAGGAGATCCGGGCGCAAGTCGAAAGGATGGTGCAGTTGGGTCTTCGTCCCACGCACATAGACAGTCATCACCACCTGCACGCCCATCCGCGCCTGCGCTCGATAATCAAACGCGTTTGCCCCCGGATGGGCATCACCAGCATGAGAGGCTTTCGCATGCCATTCCGAAACCCCAAGGCCGTTGCTGTGGCTCTGGCTGCGCGGATGCCCTCATCGGGGCCATCCCTGAAAACCCCGGACCGGTTTTCTGGAATAGAGGTCATGGGCAATAAAGAAATGACGGCGGCTCTCAGCCATGATCTAATGGCGTCAGGGGATGCGCTCGAGTTCATGTGTCACCCCGGTTACACCGATGACCGGCTGGCAAGTGTGACCAGTTATAACAGCGCCAGGGAAGCGGAGCTGAAGCAGCTCCTTGCCGACGATTTTCTAGCTGCCATCGAGAGGTCGGGCGTACAGAAGATCTCTTTCGCGGCGCTCCGGGAAGGGAAGTCGAATGAGGCCGGATGATTGGTTCAAGCGGCGCACCTACCACTACTCCGATTTTTCGGACGTAGAGGGGCTAGTCAGACTTAAGGAAGAGCAGGGTCTGACCATCAGCGTCTGCCTTCCGACTCGCAACGAGGCCGACACAATCCCCAACATCCTGCCCGTCATTCGCCGTTCGCTGATGAAAAGACACCGGCTGGTGGATCAGCTGGCGATTATCGATTCCCGGTCAACAGACAACACCGCCGAGGTCGCAGCCGAACACGGAGCGGAAGTTTTTTACGACGATGAATACCTTGCCGGCCAACCGCCCGCGTACGGCAAGGGGGAGGCGCTTTGGAAGAGCCTGGTCCCGCTCACCGGGGATATAGTGGTCTGGGTTGACTCAGACATCAAGAACTTTTCGCCCCATTTCATCTACGGACTGGTGGGCCCGATCCTGGCCAACAGAAAGATCGGATATGTCAAAGGCTACTATCGCCGGCCGCTTTACCTGGGCGAGATGCAGCGGGAAACAGGCGGCGGCCGCGTCACCGAGATCTGCGCGCGCCCGCTCATCAACATGTTCTACCCGGACCTCGCCCGGCTGATCCAGCCTCTCTCGGGCGAATATGCCGGACGCAGGCGGGTATTGGAAAGCGTTCCCTTCTTCACCGGCTATGGGGTTGAGATCGGACTCGACATAGACATCTATCGCAAGTACGGCCTGGCGGCGATGGCTCAGACCGACCTCAAACGCAGGGTTCACCACAACCAGGGCACAAAGGCGCTAGGGCAGATGGCGTTCGGCATCATGCAGGCCGTCTTCAAACGTTTGCACGACGAGGGCCGGCTGGAGCTTAAGGATGAACCCGGCACCGATTATCGCAGCATAATTTACCGTCACGAGCAGTACGGGCTCGAGTCGCACGAGGTTAGGGTGGTGGAGCGGCCGCCGCTGTCCACGATTGAAGAATACCGGCGTCTGCACCCGGTGCGCAGGAGGACTACCTCGCGATGACCGGAACCCCGCCGCGAACTCCCCCACAAATTATCTATACGGACCTCGACGGCACCTTGCTTGGCAGGGGTGGCTCCATTTTCCATACAGCGGCGGGAGATTTCACCATGGTGGGGGCAGATGCCCTTCGCCGCTGCCGCACTCGCGGAGCGCAAGTCTGTTTTTGTTCCGGGCGAAGCGAGAAGCTGCTCAGAGAGGACGCCAGGATCCTGGGCATAAACAGGTATATTGCCGAGGCGGGCTGTGTCCTCGTGCGCGACAACGGCTCATCGGTGATTAATAACTGCGAACCTTTCGGCCACAGGGATGGGATAACCGTTTTCGAGGAGATTGGAGCAACCGGGGCGCCGGAGCTTCTCCTCGACCACTTTGGCAAAGCGCTTGCATATCATGAACCGTGGTATCGGGAACACAGCTATTCTCACCTGCTGCGAGGCCAAATCGACATTGGCGGAGCCAACGAGCTATTGGTAGAACGGGGCCTGGGAGAGTTCAAGCTCGTAGATAACGGAGTCATCGAAGACCGAGGATACAACATGCCCGTGGAAAACCTGCACGCCTATCACATCATTCCGCGGCGGTCAGGCAAGGGAAGCGCCATTGAACTCGACCTTAAGCTGTCCGGGCTCGCTCGCGAGGATGCGATTGCCTGCGGAGACTCGGCACAGGATCTGGAAATGGCAGGCGCTGTTCGAAGCCTTTACCTCATGGCCAACGCTGCGGAAAATCACTCAGGCCTCCCGGAGATGCTTAAGGCTTACGACAATGTCGTGCTGTTGAAGGCGGCGATGGTGGAGGGGTTCAGCGAGGCCGTCCGGCGCGAGCTGGAATAGCGCCGGCAACCGGATCAGTCGTTGAGGAAGTCTTCGGGCGTAACGTTATCCAGAAAGTCGCGGAATCGCTCGACCACCTGTTCCGCATCCTCAACTTCGTGGTCGAATTCAATGGCGTTATCCTCGATCAGCCTGTCGGAGGCGAAAATGGGGGCGTTCGTCCGCACCGCCAGGGCCAGGGCATCGCTGGGACGCGAATCCACCTCGATCTCACCCGCGTCGAGCTTTAGCGTCAGTAACGCGTAAAAGGTATTTTCCTTAAGCTCGGTGACGGTTACCTTCAATACCTCTGCATGCAGTTCATCAAGGATAGAAGTCAAGAGGTCGTGGGTCATCGGCCGGGGCAATTCGGTGCCTTGAAGCTTCATCAGGATGGCTGCGGCTTCCTGGTGGCCTATCCAGATAGGCAGGAACTTGTTGGCGTCGGCAGTCTTGAGCAGAATGATCGGCTGTTTGCCGACAACATCAAAACTAATGCCGTAAAGAACCATCTCTTTCATCACATTCACTCCCGTCAAACTATTATAGAGCGAAGCATATACGCTTGCCAGCCTGCCCCCGGATTGGCTAAACTAACAATCCGGATGGCACTGTCGCCATCTTCTTTTTGCGAGGGCGTATAGCTCAGTTGGTTAGAGCGCATCTCTGATAAGGATGAGGTCCCTGGTTCGAATCCAGGTACGCCCACCAAATTGCCCTTATGCGAACCAGGGCCTAAAAAAAGAGTTCCAAACAGTTTGTCATGGGTAGTTCGATCTACCCCATCATCTTTTATATATATCTTCTCGAAGAAGGCTTGATTAAAGAGCCTTCTTTCTTTTGGACCGCCGAGTTTGTATCCCTCATAGCAGTTGGAAGCCAGAGATAACGCCATTTCGAGCAGCTCTTTTGTTTCGCCAACCTCAACGTCCGAGCCTTTCAGCTTTTCTTGAGCGATCGTTATTTCTGAAACCAAACCCTCCTGCTGTTCCTTGAGCAGATCAATGGCGATAGCCCCGCCGAAGAAAGCCTCAAGCAGCTTTCTTCTCTTATTCTCCAATCGGGCTATTTTTCTAACGAGCAGCTTCCTTTGCCGTGATGAAGAGGCAGTTATTTCGGCGACCTCTTTTTCAAAGCCATCTTTGAGCATTTCTGCCAGCTCGTCGGATATCTCGATATCCTTGTAGAGATTTTCCACCGCCTGTTCAACTTCAGAAACATCCAGATATTTTTGGGTGCAGCCGTTATGCCGTTTCTGTCCGAGACAATAAAAATAGGGATATTTTCCCTTAGCCAAGAGGTAGGAGAGCCGAGAGCCACACTCGCCGCAAAAGATAGTACCCTTCAGATAATGAGGATACTTCCTTTTTCGCTCTCCGGCCTGATCTCTCGTTTTCAAGGTCTGCTGAACTCGTTCAAAAAGCTTCGGCGTGACGATTGGCTTGTGCAGGCCAGGATACTCAACACCCATATAGGTGACGACACCTACATAGAATTTGTTTTGGAGCATTGTTGCGAGGGATGATCTGCCCATCTCTTTCTTTCTGCTGTTTTGCGGTCTGAGTCCTTTTTTGGCCAAGACGCCGCTCAACTCCATCAGTGAATAATCACCGGTAGCATAAAGATTGAAGGCTTCTTTAATCAGGGGAGCAACGTCTTCATCGATAACCGCCCGGGAAATAGTCTTGCCGTGGACGACTTCCTTGACGTTTTTGTAGCCCCCCCGAGCGCAGGCGGTAAATGACCCCATTTAGCACCTGCCTGAGGTCGGCGTGAGGCCGGCCTGTTTTTGCCGGGGGATAATGCGCTGCCAAAATCGGTTCGATCCGCGCCCACAACTCGTCTGGGATCTCCCAGATTGTTGGCAATGGCTTCCTGGCACATCTCACCGCCACAGTCATGGCAACTACCTCCTCGATTATTGACAGCGTCAGCCATCAGTTCGAGAATGAGGAGGACATTCCTGTTTTGAGATAGTTACTTAATAGAGAAAGTGTGCCTTCAGAAATCTGAGAATCATTTCCCGACCATAAGAAAAGCGGCTATGCGAAAAGCATTGCCGCTTTTTTACCTTGCTCAAATAGTCCACGCAACCGGGCGTGTCCAAGTGGTGGGCAAGATCATTTTTTCCCGTTGCCGTTCCCGCCATTTCCGTTTGATCCTTCTAGGACCTTTCTTACGTATTTTTCAATCGAAGCTAAGCCAGAATGCTTAAAGCCTTCAGGGGTGTCAATAGCGGGGAAAACAAAGAATTTGTCCAGCATTTTTGCATAAGGCGCTACTGCGACTTCAAATCCTTTCTTCTCCTCTAGTTCCTGAAGAATATCAAGAGCTCTCTGATTTTCAGACTCAACACCGCTTTGGTAAAGAACAATTCTTGTTTTTGTCGCAGTTGGCATTTTTGGTTCCTCCTGTCTAAGATTTTTTAAGTCGTTTCGAAAGAATTCTTCGCTCCACGTCTCCAAACAAATCTTCTAACGAGCCGTAGAACTTGATGTACTCTTGTCCTGGTCTGCCACCCAGAGCACCGACTTGCCTTTTCAACTCTTGTTCAACAAAGGTTAAATCACCATGCTCCGGGTCTTGGTAGATGAATGTAGGGATTTGATGCTGGTAGGCACAGGCAATTTCATTATCGACGCCGTACGATTGTTGATTGTCGAACCAGGGATTAAACACGACGAGGCACTTCGACTGCAAAACCAAACGAAAATCGCGATGGGCAACATCAGTTCTTATTAGGCCTAGGGCATCCCTGACCTGATCGATGTCGAGCTCGATAGCGGTCTTAGCGATCTCGGGCACAACGGAATCGTCGGTTAACAAAATTTCGCCATCCCAAAAATCATCGACTTCCCATCGTTGCTTTAAAACCGTCTCAATATCCATTTTAGCGACAGCACCGGACGAATCTTTTGCGGCTTCTCTGCCACTCCCCCCGTCCATCATTTTAAATAAGCTTTCTATTGGTAATTCATCTATTGCCAATGGACAAAAGCATGCAACATTTGGATTTCGCACCTCGAATCCCGAAGCTTCTTTTATAAACCCGTTTACTTCATCGATACCCTGATTGCTCCCTTTCTCACGCATATCGCGAGGACCCGTAATGGGAAATGATAAGTAAACCGGCTTTGTTTGCGGTTGCGGGCCGTACAGAAGGCGATATAGAACGCGTACGGGGTGCCTGACCGCCAAAATATAATTTTTTGTGTACTTTCGCGCAGTACAATGGCCTGCAATCAAGTCGCCAGTATGAGTTTCGACTCGACGCGCTGTCAGTAATTGTTCTAAGGTCGGTCTTCCTTTCCAATCCAAGCCACCTGCTCGATATTCCGTTCTAAACCAACACATATAGATGTCATCTATCAACGTTACAATGTCCGTTGGGGCCCATTCTTCCAGAAGCTTCAGATTCAATGGACTCCGGAATCCGTACAATTTTCTGACGATCACACCGTGTAAGGAGAGAATGATATCTCCTTCATAACCTCCATAGTCCTTGGAAAAATCGCTCCATGCCTCTTCCCAAATTCGACTTTGGTTTCGCTCTTTCTCATCCAGATACTCATGAAGGTCAGCAATCCTCGGTATATACTGTTTCTCGAAATCGATGGCTACTGGTTGAGGCTTACCGTGCGGGTCTTCTGCGTAAAAATCCAGTAAGTTATCGATGGCCCTTTCTTTATCAACACCGGTAATGCCAAGAACGAGGATTCGTTTTGGTGGCATTTAAGTCATCGCCTCCTGCTCCTTATGGAAAATTTCAGCCTGACAAGGAACATTGCTGGACTGAGACGTTCGAACGATAAGAAAGTCATCAAATCAAACAACCTTAGTTTTGATTATGAAGGCCACAAGCTTTTATGTAAAGGTTTTTCTGCTGCATTAAGCCACTTTGAGTATGCAGATAAAGAACAGGGGGGAGAATTGGGGAACCCGAGCCTACCGTCTTATTCAATGTTCGAAAGCCTGGCTCATTTTGAGAAAAACATGGCGTCTCCGCTGGCCCGGAGTTTGAAAGACACAGAAAGGTACCCAACACATACATGCTAAGTTGTTAACCTTCCTATAACGGGTAAAAGGATGGATGCATTCAATCAGACGCTATGGCCCATGTCAAACAATTCGCCGTAGCTGCCCAAAATCCCCCGACTTTTCCGGCCGAGAGCGGTGCGAATCGGTGTCATTCCAGAATCTTATTCACAAATTCCGCAAGCTGGGCTAAAATAGGTCCGTGGCCGGAGTTCGCGTAAAGTTCAGCAAAGTCCACCATTTTTCTATGATCCCCTGATCTTCTCCCAGGTAAGCCCGCCATTGCGACTTTCGACGATCGTCTGCCCATCACCGACTGCGAAGATCGTATTACTATCCAAAACCGCCAATGCTCTGATCGCCTCATTGGTCTGTGAGACCACCGAGGTCCAGCTGCCGCCGCCGTCCTGAGTCCGAAGGATAATACCGTCCCAGCCAGCGGCGAGGACGCTCTGCCGGTCAATGTATTTAATCGTGAGAAGATCGACATTAAGGTTACTGGACGCATGCCCCCAATTCTTACCGCCACTCTCTGTTTTGAGGATGACAGTTTTTCCGCCCGCGACCGTGGTCGCGTCAGCCCGGACGCTTCCTGCCAGCATAATGTTATTATCATCAAACAAATCCACCGCGAACAGCTTCTGACCGCCATCGGGCAGCGTTACGGGCCGCCACGAGATCGTATCCGCGGTTCTCAGACATACTCCGCCTGAGCTAACGGCCATGCCGGCGCCGGTGGGAGTGAAGGCAACCGCTTCGAAGTTTAAAGACGGATCGGTGCTCGAATATCGTGATGTCCAGGTCTTGCCCCCATCATTGGTCCCGATGATCGTGCCGTGCACACCAACAGCCACGGCGCTATTGATGTTGACCGCCGCGACGGAGTTAAGCGTCTCGCTCGTTGGCGACTCCACCTTGGCCCAGGACTGGCCGCCATCGGATGAGCGCAGGATGTTACCACTGGAGCCGACCGCGACGGCGTTATTAGCGTCAAGGATAGCCACTGAATTAAGGTCCGCGTCGCTGGGAGTCTGAACTTCGGACCAGGCCTGCCCGGCGTTCGTAGAACGCAGGATAGTTCCATGCCAGCCGGAGATAAGCCCCAGGGACGGCCCCCTGAAATCGATATCTGTGTAAATTCGCAACCAGGGCGGCCTGGATGGCTCGAGAACGCTAGCGGGAACGGTCGGCGCCGGGGGCTCTCCGGGAACGCAGGCCATCGCGATCAGCGCCGGCGACAGAGCCAGGAACATTAACAGCGGAGTGAGTTTATGGCGCACCAGGCACCTCCTGAAAGAAAGTCGAAAAAAGACGGAGCTAGACAGATTCTACAATAGCCTATTGTTGCTCGACAAAAATTGGCGATGGCCCCAAGGTCAAACTCTCGCCATGAGTCTCGATTACGTTACCTGCCAGGTCAGTTACATTTACCGGCCCCTGGAGGTTATCGGGTGGATCGGTGCCACCCGCATCCCAGAGGACGTAAATAGGTTGGCGATCTTCATCGGTGAAATAGAAAAGATATTTGCCGTCGCCGAGGCGATTGACTTGAGAACAGCCGTTCAGCTTGTCGATCAGCAGCTTGTAAGCATAGAATCCCTGCTTCTTCGTGCCCGGCTGGATGCCTTCGGCAGCCTCCGCGCCGATACCGTTGTAAATTAGCCCGGTATGGTCGAAGAAGCCGCCTTCCGTTTCCAGGTAGCGATAATTTTCGAAGAAGCGGGCCCAGGAAACGCGCTTGACCTGGGCGCCTAACATGGTAACAAAACGGGTGACCAGTTCGGTTGCCTGTTGCTCCTCGGTCTGGGTCGGAGAACCAGCGGGCCAGCTAACCGGTCCGGTAGGCGTGGCGCTTTCGGTAATCCAGAACTCTATGTTGCTGCCGAGGCCGTGCTTGCGCGGCAGCGCCGCATATTGCCGCAAAGTGACGAGCATTCCCGAATCGGTTCTGTAGAAATCATAAAAGTGCATATCGATGATATCGAATGGCGCCGGGTCCCCCGGATCCTGGCTGACGATATCTTCGATAAAGCGATCGTATAGTTCCAGAGATTTGCTCCATCCCTCAAAATCCTGTCCCGGCCAACGTGCCCCCGCGCCCGCAAGCGCTACCCTGCAATCCGGACAATTCTGGCGCACAACCTGTTGTCCGGCGCGGAAGAAGCGGGGATAGTCCTCAGGATTGTCCCAAGCAAGGTCAGGCTCATTGCCGATCTGCCACACCTTGATCCAGGGATACTTATGCACTAGTTGGCGGAAGCTCTCGTTAAAGGATGTCAAATCAGCAGGGGCGAAGCGGTTCATCGGTAGCACGCAACCTACTACCTCGATGCCGTTATTGTGTAATTCGCTCAGGTATGCCGCCGGCTCGTTGAAGTTCCAGCCGTCATAGATGAAATCCATCCGCACCCAACTCACTCCCAGATCGTTTACCAATCCCAGAGTATATTGCTGGTACTCTGCTGTGGAGTTAAAGCCCAGCGCTTCCAGCATCGTTGTGCCGGCACTACCGGGAAGGGCGCCGATCGTGCCCGGACTAAAGAGTCCGAAAGGTGAATACACCTGGATCACAGCGTCGTCTTCGGGAGTCTCGCCAGATATGGATAAAGTCGCGAGCATCGCCACCAGAATTACTGTCAACAGGGCTGCTAGCAGAAGAAACCTTTTCTTATTGGGGGGGCGCATTATTGAAGAGCGTCGGCCGGATTCTCCCGGATCGGAGCGTTGATGAAGCGGGCAGGGACTTTAATGATAATTACCCTCATATGCATTCCTTCTAACTGTAGCAAAAGTTTGCAGGGCCATATTTCCGTGGACAAGGCGTACGCAGGAGCTCCATCGGGTCATGATCGGGACAATTCAAGCAAAAAACCGACAACGCCGATGGTTTTCCACGAGGGGAGCTTTTGTTTCAGCCCCTCGTTGAAAAAACCGAGCACAACCCTTCCCCCGGAGAGCCGGGCGGAACAGTCGCTATGAATGAAGCCAACAACCTCAATACCGGCGTCTTCCCCCAGGGGCCATGGGATGCAAACCGTATAAAGCGAACTCTTCGGTCTCCTGTAGCAGTTTTTGTTTTAATCCTGCTGTTTTTGGCTACGGCAGAACTTCTGGCAACCGGCAAGCATGAAGTGCAGGAGTTTCTCTTTCTTGGTTACTTCGTGCCGGTCGCCATTGCTGCGAGGTATTTTTCCCGGTTCCGTGCCATTCTCGGGGCTGCGATCGCAACCACCGTCTATCTTGTCGCCTTTTTTCCCAACCTTTTAATGCTCGAAGCCGAACACGGCGAGATTATTATCGAGCTTCTTGACCGCACGCTGATGTTCATGGTTGCCGGGGTAATTCTCAGTAGTTTCCGGTCGGGAACCATGAAAGAAAAGGACCGGGCCCTCCAGGCAGAGAGGGATCGGGCGGAACGCCTCAAGTTGATGCTGGATATTTCGACGACCGTAACTTCATCACTGAAGATCGATCAGGTTCTTCAGGTCTTAGCTGCGCGTGTGGTTGAAACTGTTGGCGCTACCTTCTGCCGGGTTTACCTGCTTGACGAAAGCAACGAACACCTGCGAGTTGTCGCGGCTCATCCAGTCAGGGAGCTGGAAATGGAGCCTGCCATCGGGATGACCTTGGCGCTTTCGGAGATGCCGGAATACCGTAAAGCGATCGAAACCAGGTCGGCTGTAATTGTTGGCGGCAGGCGCCACGAGCCCATCGATTCCGTTCCGGCCCGGGAAAAACAACTGCGGCAAAACGCCAAATCATTGCTTCTCTATCCGCTTGTGGTTGGTGACAAGGCGGTCGGCGTAGTTTGCATCGGCGAACATCGCAGCTGGAAGCGAAGCCCGATGAGCGCCGAGAAGGCCGCCCTCTGCCAGACAATTGTCAATCAGGGCGCAGTGGCGGTCGGCCACGCCCTCAGCCACCAGGCACTGGAAGAGGCATTTGTCGGGACCATCCGTTCGCTGGCTGAGGCCATCGACGCCAAAGACCCCTCGACCCGCGGTCATTCCGACTGGGTTTCGAAGTACGCGCTCATGATCGGCCGCGAGCTGGGCTTTGAAAACAGCGGTCTGGATGAACTGAAATATGCCGGTTACCTGCACGACGTCGGTAAAATTGGCATACCCGATGAAATCCTCGGCAAGCCCAGTCAGCTCTCCGCGGAGGAGTGGAAGCTGATGAAGAAACACCCGATCGTAAGCGCCCGGATACTGGATCCTGTGCCGATCACTTCCGTAATCAAGTCGGCCATAAGACATCATCACGAACGCTTCGACGGCAAGGGTTATCCGTATGGCCTGGCGGGAGAGACGATTCCGCTGGCCGCGAGAGTCCTGGCTGTGGCCGATTCCTTCGAAGCCATGACCTCGGACAGGCCCTACCGCAAGGCGCTCTCAGACGAACAGGCCGTAGATGAGCTGGTGCGCTGCTCCGGCACCCAGTTCGACCCCGGAGTCGTGGAGGCCTTTTTGGCGGCTCTGGGCAGATCGGCCTCGGCTGGGTCAGCGGATGTCGAATCCGTAGCCAGCTAACCGATTCGCCCGGACCCTCCAATCCCCTTGGCGCCACGGCTGTTTTTTAGCAGCTTCAGCGAATGCAGATAGAGGGGGCTCTTGCTGCTGCGGATGATGTCAGCTTCCCGCAGGCTGGCCAGCAGCTCCGCAGGTGTTGAAAATTTCCTGAGAGAGATCATCGCCGTCCCAATTCCCTGGATCACGTGGCAATCGCTGCCCGCTGCGCCGGGAATATCATACTTGCGCGCCAGGCGCCGCGCCTTTTCGTTGAAGGTCGTAAATGTGATGCGCGGGTTATAGACCTCGAGAATGTCGATATCGGCGGCGTTGCGGGCGAGCAGTTCATAGGTGGGCGTCAAATGCATGGGATCGAAGGGATGAGGTACATATACGAGGCCACCCTGCTGTTTGATAATAGCGATCGTTTCTTCAGCAGAAAGGCCCTTCGGTATCTCCTCAGTCAGGAAGAGGCCGATTATCTCGCCCTCCCGAGTCTTGATCTCTGAGCCGACTATGACACAAATATCCTTGGGCGCCAGCCGCGAAACCTCAAGAGCGCCGGCGATGGTGTTATGGTCGGTGATCGCTATTGCTTCCAGTCCCGACTCCTCACATGCCGCCAGCAGCTCCGCCGCGGTTGTGGCGCAATCCGCCGAGAAATTGGTATGCATGTGCAGATCGGCGAGGATCGTGTCCTGGGATCGAACTGTTTCCAGAGCGCTGTGCGGGGGCAGGGGGCGGCGTGTGCGGCCATGTGCCCGGAGATAGGTTTTCTCCATCTGCGGGATGATCTTCTCCCATGAATATCGCGCCGCCCTGCGTGCTGCGGCTGCTCCGAGTGAACGCCGCTCCCGGTTATCGCGCAACAGATCGACGAGGTTTGCCGCCAGGTTGTTCGAATATGGATGATCCAGCAGCAGGCCTTCTCCGCCCTCGCTTACAAGCTCCTTAAGGCCGCCCTGCCCCGGAACTATCACGGCAACCCCGGAAGCCATGGCCTCTAAAACGGCGCTTGCCAAGCTCGAGGCGGCATAAGGCGCACACAATATTTCAGCTCGGCGGTATTCGGCCGCCAATTCTTTTTTACCCAGAACTCCGCTCCACTGGATGCGTTCGCGCAGGCGGCGCGGAATCAGCAGACGGCCCCGCCAGGCCAACTCTTCCCCGCCGGCGATCGCCAGCTCGAATGGAGGCACGTCCTCGGGCAAAAGGCGCAAGGTTCTCGCCAGCAGGCCGAGGCTTTTGCGCGGTTCGCTCCAGGCTGCGTAGACGATCAGAGGCAGCTCGGCCGAGGGACCTTCCGGAATAAAAAACCGGGAGGTGTCGACACCGCCGCCGACGACCAGGTATTCTCCCGGGAAATGGCTGGAGACCATGCGCCGTGTGTTGTGCGAAGTACAGATTCGCCCATCGAGGCGGGCAAAAAACCGTTCGACAACAGGGCGCATCAGTTGATAGCTGAGGAAACGTTCGCCGGCGGTATGGAAAGTGGCCACCGTAGGGCTGTGCGCCAGCCTCAGAGCCGTGAAGGAGAGGCTGGGCGGGTACGGCTCATGCACGTGCAGGATGTCGAAGCGCTCGCGGTTGAGAAGCTCATTCAGCTGTTCGGTAACTTCCAGCGGCAAGGCGAGGTTCGCCAGAGACTCGCTGTACGGGAAATGGAAGGTGCCGGTGATTTTTCTGAGGCTGAAGCTGGCGCCGGTTTCTTTAGCAGGGTGGTCCGGCCCGGTGGCATGAAACGATGATTCCGCAGCGGATAGTTTGCGCGCTCCCTTAACAGTGCGCCGGGCGGCTCTGGCGCGGCGCCTGGCCGTGCGCGCCTCGACCCGCTCCTCAGAAGGGGCGATGACACAAACATCGTGCCCGTCGGCCGATAGAGCCGCCGCGAGTCCCTGGATGTGCCGGTTGACCCCCCATCGTGAAGTCCACGCATACGGTGAAACGAGTCCCACCTTGAGTTTTACCGCCTGCTTTGCCATGCGTTACAGGTTAATGCAAAGCGGCAAAAAGAAAAAGGGGAAAGCCCCAAAGCCTATTTTTTCGCTGGTTTCTTCTTCGCGGTAGCGGAGGGCTTCTTCGGCGCGGCCGGCGAGCCGATCACGGCCGCGTTGGAAGTTCCGTCGATGAAAGCCTCCGTCATATTGCGGCAAACATCATCCGGATGCTGGACCGGGGGTGATTTCATGAAGTAGGAAGACGGACCCTCAAGCGTCCCGGCGATGCCGCGGTCGAGCGCCAGCTTGGCGCAGCGAACGGCGTCGATGACGATGCCGGCGGAGTTGGGGGAGTCCACGACCTCGAGCTTCAGTTCGATGTTTAGCGGTACGTCGCCAAATGAGCGGCCTTCGAGCCGGATATAGGCCCACTTTCGATCCTGCAGCCAGGCAACATGATCGCTGGGCCCAATGTGGACGTTGTCGGCGCCGATGTCATAGTCGATCAGGGAGGTGACAGCGTTGGTCTTGGAGATCTTCTTGCTCTCGAGGCGCTCGCGCTCGAGCATATTCATGAAGTCAGAATTGCCGCCCACGTTGAGTTGGCTGGTGCGCTCAAGCCGGACGCCACGGTCGAGCATGAGGCTTGCCAGGGTGCGGTGAACAATGGTTGCGCCGACTTGTGACTTGATATCATCGCCTATTATCGGCAGCCCCTTCTCCTTGAAGCGGTTCTGCCAATAAGCCTCGCGCCCGATGAAGACGGGGATGCAGTTGACCATGGCGCATCCGGCGGTAAGGATCTGCTCGGTGTACCACTTGGTAGCTTCCTCGCTACCGACTGGCAGGTAACTGACGACGACATCCGCTTTTGTCTGCTTGAGGATGCCGACGATGTCGTCTGTTGGGCCGGGCGCCTTTTTGATGATCTTGGCCATGTACTTGCCGATGCCGTCGTGGGTCATGCCACGGGCGACCTTAACACCCTTCTTCGGAACATCGCAGAATCTGACGGTATTGTTCGGCGGTGCGTAGATGGCCTCGGCGAGATCCTTGCCAACCTTGTTGGCGTCGATATCGACAGCGGCCACGAACTCGATGTCGCTGATATGGTACCCGCCGAGATTGACGTGCATCAGGCCTGGCACCGCTTCATTTGCCTTTGCATTTTTATAGTACTCAACGCCCTGTACGAACGATGAGGCGCAGTTACCCACGCCGATGATGGCAACTCTCACTGAACTGCTCAAGGTAATGTTACCTCCAGGTAGTCTTGTATTGGCGCGCGTCATGTTGATGCGCGGCCACGAACGAGAAAAAGCGGCCGGCACCTAATGCTTCTGTTTTTCTCCTTCAGAGGCCGCTTCAACGAACTGCTTTCTCACGTGCAGGATACGCTGCAGCACGGTATAGGCGGTCAGCACCGCTAGAATATACATCACCACGGCCAGCACGCCAAACTTCTGTAAGAAAAGGCCGGCGCCCAGTAATACCAGCCGCTCGGGCCGCGTCATGAGGCCGACCTTGCAATCAAGCCCTAATGCCTCGGCGCGAGCGCGCGTATAGCTGACCAGAAAAGAACCGATCATCGTCACAAAGGCAGCGCCGACAAGCCACAGATTGCCATCCCTGGCATAAATCAGCGCAATGGCTGTAAGAACGGCGCCTTCGCCAACCCGGTCGAACGTGGAATCGAGAAAGGCGCCCATGGGCGACACTTTCTCGGCAAGCCGCGCCACGGCGCCATCCAGCATGTCGCAGACGCTGCCCAGGGTAAAGACAAGGCCGGCGAGAACGAAATGGTTGTACCAGACCAGAACCGCCGCGGCCAGCGTCATGGCAAGTCCAGCTACCGTTAGCAGGTTGGGCGAGATGCGGGTCCGGCCGATGGCGGCGGTGAGTGGCTTGAAGAGCCGCCTGGCTTCAGTGCTGTAGAAGTACCGCAGCTTTTCGATGTAGAGCATCCGATAAATCCCTGTGATCGGCCGTTAGCGGCCGGTTGGGGGAGATTCTAACAGAAAGCGGCGGCAGCGCGCCACCGCATGAGCACCGGGCATTGGCCGGCGTCGCAAGAGCGGGCATCTGGAGATCAAGGAGCCTTGTAAGCGTAGATTGTTACGGTGCTGCCCGGGTCGACTTTGGTTCCGTTTGCGGGATCCTGATCGTAGACAAGATCAACATTGGCCGGATTCGGGTCTGATTTCTCGATCAGAAGGGGCACCAGGCCTTGGGCAGTAACGGCGTTTTGCGCATCGGTTTTGTTCATCCCAACCAATTTGGGCACAGAAACCTTGGCTGGCTCCGATCCCTTGCTGACAACAATATTCACTAGTGACCCCACCTTTACCGACTGGCCGGAACCCGGACTCTGGCTGATTACCTTGCCGGTACCGACTGAAGACGAAAACTGCTCGGTTGTTGTGCCGAGGCCCAGCCCGGCCTGCGATAACCGGCTGGAGGCCTGGTCGACGGTCAGGTTCTGAAGATCGGGTACCGAAACCTGCCTGGGCGGCTCTGCGCCCTTGCTGACCACATATTTAACCGATGAACCCTTCTGCGCCTGCGAGCCGGGAGCCGGGTCCTGGCTGATGACAGCGCCGGACGGGACCGTGTCGGAAAATGCATCCGGCTGACGATCCGGGCTGAGGCCCGCCTCTTTGATCTTGGCATCGGCTGCTGTTGCTTCCATTCCGCGCACGTCGGGAACGGCGACCTTGCTGCTGCCCTTGCTGATGACGAGACGAACGGTGCCGTCCTGCTTAAGCCTGGCGCCCTTTTCCGGATTCTGTCTTATTACCTTGCCCGTGGGCACGGTGTCACTGAATTCCTCCGCCTCGATCTGCGGCTGAAGACCAAGGCCGCGGATCGTAGTTTCTGCCTGAGCCTGATCCAGGCCCACGACATCCGGGACGTCAATATTGCCGCGTTCTTGAGCGAAAGCCAGAAAATAGATACCCGCGGCAAGGGCGATCATTACGGCAAGGGCCAGGACCGCGAATAGCGCTTTTTTCTTGTTGCTCATCTTCGGCCTGGCCGGGCCGCCAGGAGGCCGCCTCACGGCCGTACGCTGGGTTTCATCCCCAAAGGCCGCGACATCGCCGGCCGCGATCACGCTTGTCAGGGCTGCGTCCGAGGCGGGCGGCGGCGCCGTTACCGGCAGATCCTGCCGGCAGCGTTCCAGGTCAGCCAGGAACTCCTCGGCGGTGGGATAACGGTCGCGCGGATCCTTGGCAAGGGCGCGCATCACCACGGCGTTGAGATTATTGGGAATTTCCGGCACCAGAGCCTGAGGAGGCACGGGCTCGTCGCTTAAATGTTTCAGGGCGATCGCTACCGGATTTTCTCCCTCAAAGGGCACCCGGCCGGTGAGCATCTCGTAAAGGACGACGCCCAGGGAGTACAGGTCGGAGCTCTGCTCGACAGCCTTGCCCTTGGCCTGCTCGGGGGATAAATATTGCGCGGTCCCGATAATGGAGCCGGTCTCGGTCATGGCCGGTGAGGTCCCCGCGCGGGCGATGCCGAAGTCGGTGACCTTTACCTGGCCGCGGCCGTTAATGACAATGTTGTGGGGCTTGATGTCCCGATGGATGACATTATGCTCATGAGCGAATTGAAGCGCCTGCAGGATTTGTTCGGAAAATTCAATAGCCCGCGCCGGCGCCAGCGGTCCTTCCTTGGTGATCACTTCCTTGAGGCTTTCTCCCTCGAGGTACTCCATGGCGATGTAGTAGCTGCCCTCTGCCTCGCCGCGGTCGAAGATGCTGACTATATGGGGATGGTTGAGGGCGGCGGCCGACTGGGCCTCGTGACGAAAACGGGCGACAAACTCGTCGTCGCTGGCGTAGCGCTTATAGAGCACCTTGATTGCCACCTGGCGCCCAAGCTGTATATCGCGGGCCAGGTAAACATCGGCCATGCCGCCGCTGCCCAGGCGGCGGATGATCTCATATCGGTTGTCAAGTAGTTCAGTCACAGTCAAATATTTTTATAGTCCCAATGCCGCCAAAAGTGTTTCGCGCATTACCGGGCCGGCGATGCCGCCACCGGCATCGGAGTCCTCAACGACAACGGCAATGGCATATCTCGGACTTTCGGCCGGAGCAAAACCAACGAACCAGGCGTTAGGGCCGCGACCGGTTACTTCCGCCGTACCAGTCTTGGCGGCAATCTGAACCTTGCCAGTCTTGGCTTTGCCACCCGTTCCTTCATTAACCACCTTGACCATCATATCCTTCAATTCATTGGCCATGTCCGGCCGAATCGGCGTCTTCCATACCTCCGGCTTGGCCTGCTTGACGACAGTGCCGTTGTAATCGGACACTGAGTCAACCGAGTAAGGCTTCATCATCTTGCCGCCGTTGGCAATCGACTCGGCGACCAAAGCCATCTCCAGAGGAGTTACCTGCAGCTGTTCCTGACCGAATGCCATGGAAGCAACCTGAGCCCGATCCATGGAATCGCCCGGAGATAGCAGTTCGCCATTTTCATAACGGCCGCTGGCCGCAATCTCATCGGATGGCAGATCGAACGGCGGTTTTTCGTAGAAGCCGTATTTCTGCATGTATTCTATCAGCTTGTCCTTGCCCAGCTGGTCTCCAACCTGGGCAAAGGTAGTATTGATTGATTGGGAAAAGGCCTCGGCCAGGCTGTGCTCCCCAAAAGGTTCGGCGCGGTAGTTATGGACTGTAAAACCACCGATGTCCACCGTACCCCTGTCATCACGGAAACGGCTTTGGGGGGTAAAAGCGCCGCTTTCGAGAGCGGCGGACGCAGTGATCATCTTAAAGACCGATCCCGGCGTATAAAGCCCCTGGGTGGCGCGATTGAACAGCGGCGAGTCAGGGTCTGAATTAAGCTGTTGCCAGTTCGCGCCCAGCTGGTTGGGATCGTAGGTCGGATTCGAGACCATGGCGGTAACCGCACCCGTCTTAACATCGATCACGACCACAGCGCCACGCTTGCCGATTTTCTGCAACTCTTCCTGGGCAGTCCTCTGTACCTGTAGATTTATCGTCAGCTTCAAATCGGCGCCACGCTTCTGTTTGCCGGTCAGCGTATCGAAAAGGTTAACCAGCTCAACTTCGTCGGCGGTACCGGTGAGATAACTGTTCTGTGAATGCTCCAGCCCGACCTGGCCGTAAGTGGGGTCGCTGTAGCCGACGAGATGAGGCACCAGGTCACCCTTGGGGTAGACACGGTAATAAAGGTCATCCTCCTTACGGTTCTTGGCCAGCTCAGACTTGTCACTGCCGAGGATGAGCCCCCGCTCGATCCGCATCTGGGCAAAGACCTTGCGTGTGTTTTGGGGATTGTCGGCCAGATCCTGGGCCTCGATCACCTGGCGGTAGCCAAGCATCGCGATCAAGCTTGCGAACATCAGTACGCTAACAATAAACAGCCTCTTGATTGGTTTATTCACGAGCGTCTGGCCTTGTTGGTGCGGTTGCTGATAAGCAGGAGCAGCGCCAGTCCGCCGAAGTTAGCGACCATGGAAGATCCACCATAGCTTACGAACGGTAAGGTGATTCCCGTGAGCGGTATGAGTTTCATGACGCCGCCAATAATGACAAAAGTCTGGAGAGCAAATCCGGCTCCCAGGCCCGCCGCCAGCAGCTTCGAAAAGCCGTCGTCGGATTCGGCTGCGATTTTAAAGACGCGATAGCAAAAGATCATGAAGATCACGATGAGGGCGGTGGCCCCAGCCAACCCCAGCTCTTCGGCGATGGCCGAAAAGATGAAATCCGTGTGGAGTGCCGGAATGATTGGATCGCCATTCTGAAAGAGCAGGTATCCCTTGCCCAGCCCGGTGCCGAAAAGCCCCCCGTCGCCAATGGCGAAAAGCGACTGCACGAGCTGGTAGCCCTTATCCATGGCGTCCGGCCAGGGATTAATCCAGATATCGACGCGTGTATGGACAGTCCCCTTGATGTGATAGGCGAGCAGGGCGCCACCACTAAAGAGGATGCCGCCGATAATGGGATAAGCGAGCCGGTTGGTGGCCACATAGGTCATCGCCAGGAAAATACCAAAAAACAGCAATGATGTCCCCAGGTCGTTCATGAGCAAGAGCAGGGCGAACGACATGCCCCACATAGTGACGAGCGGACCGAGATGTTTGAGCGCCGGCATGGGTACGCCCAACAGATGCCAGGTAGAGGTCGCCAGAAGCTCTCGCTTGCTGTTGAGATATCCCGCCAGGAAAATTGTTATCAAGACTTTGGAGAACTCTCCCGGCTGGATGGAAAAGCCGCCGATCTTCAGCCACAGGCGAGCGCCGTTTATTTCCTGTCCGGCGACGATGGCTACCACCAGAAGCAGCACTCCGACGATTCCACACAGATAGATATAATCATCGAGCTTCCGGTAGTTCCGCAAAAAAGCGATGACCGCAATGAGCAACCCCAGCCCGGCCATGAGCCAGGTGGCCTGCGCCGCCGCCAGGTCCGGGTCGATCCGGTAAATCAACATGATGCCGATTGCGGACATTAGTGCCGCCAGCGGCAACAGGAAGGGATCGGCGTCCGGCGTGGCGATCCTCAGGAAAAGATGCACCAGCAGGAAAAGTCCGACGAAAAGTAGCCCATAGCTGAGAGAGCTGGCGTCGATTTGCGATGACCGCGCCATATACACACTGGCGAAGCCGACAATCATCAGTATGACTACTGGCAGGAAGTTAACCAGCTCGCGGTTTCGTTGCATCAGGGCAGTCCTCCCGGCGGAACGACGAGGTTTTTTGAAGCCGACTTGGCGCGCGCTTCAGCTTCGGCGGCCTGGCGTTCAGCTTCCTGCTTGCGATCACGGGCCTGAGCGGTGTAGTTGTCGAGCATTGTTTCGGCGCCACTCTTGCTCTGCAACTCCCCCTTCAAGACCCGATCCTGTTCGAATGGTTCCAGATCGCTAAAGGTGACGATGCTGTTGCGATATACAGAAGAAAGCGACAACGGCCCCAGGTCGTACGGCACTCCGCGGTAGATGACCACATGGTCACCTTCGACGCCAATAAAGTATACCTGCCGGGTTATGAACCAGGCGGCCGAAAAAACCACAATAACCAGGGCCAGGCCAATAGTTATGCGCCCGGGCACCGAGGCTAGCCACCGCTTGATCCGGGTGAAGAACCCCTCCGGGGGGGCGGGAGTGCCTGAAAGCGCGCTCGCATTGCTGGCGGCATTGGCAGTATCTTGCCCCGGGGCCATGGTAGCGATCTGAGCCGTATCGTCATCGAGACCAGTCTCGATCCCGCCATCGGGAGACACCAGCACAACAGAGATATTATCCCGGCCGCCACCGGCGTTAGCGGCCTCCACGAGAGCCCAGGCGCTGACGTAAAGGTTGTCGCGTTTGGCCAGTATCGCGGCGATAGTCCCATCATCAACCATTGAGTATAGGCCGTCAGAACAAAGCAGGATTATGTCGCCGGGCTTCCATTCCAGTGCTCGAGTATCGATCTCGACCGCTGAATCGACGCCCAGCGCGCGGGTGATAATGCTTCTTTGGGGATGCCCCTCTGCCTCCTCCGGAGTGATCTGGCCCGACCGCACCATCTCGCCAACCAGCGAATGGTCTTCGGTGAGCTGATCAAGGACGCCATCGCGCCAGAGGTAGGCGCGGCTATCGCCGACATGAGCAATACTCACGGAGTTGCCGCGAACCACGGCGGCAGTAAGAGTTGTGCCCATTCCCGACCGTGAAGCCTCGGACGAAGCAAGTTCGTAAATATTGGCGTTAACGCCGGCAATAACCCTTTTGAGTTCATCCTCGGGTGATTTGGCCTGGGGTACGTAACCCTCGAAGGCGCTGACAGCCGTTCCCGAAGCGACCTCTCCTGCCTGGGCGCCGCCCATGCCGTCGGCCACCACAAATACCGGGGGACGCGCGAAAAGCGAGTCCTCGTTGGACTTGCGGACCAGGCCCGTATGGGTTGCTGTGGCGAAAGTGGCAGGCATTAAAAAATTGTACGGTTCGGCCGGTGGCCGGCGGCTGCGGTGAAGGATCTCATCATTCTTCGTAACGGAAGATCGTATCGCCGATCACGATCTCCTGCCCTGGCTTGATCTGATGTTCGCCTTCGATGCGCCGGCCGTCGATGAAGGTGCCGTTGGTGCTGCCCAGATCCTCCAGGAAGAGAAACTGTTTGCGGGCAAAAATGCGGGCATGGGTAGACGAAACATAATCATCTTCCAGAACGATCTGACTGCGCGGAGAGCGGCCGATGGTAGCGCCCCCCTTAAGTGCGAACATCTTGCCGTCCTCGATGACCTTGCTATGTTGCACAACCAGGCGCGGATTCAGCTTGGAAACCAGGAAATCAAATTCACGGGTCGACGAATCAACCTCGGGTGGGGCCGCCGGTTTTTCCGGTTCACGCACGCGCTCATGACGCGGCGCCGGTTTGGTTGCCGGCCCGCCTAACGGGCCCATGGCCGCAGGGGCTGCTCCTGGAGCGGTAGGCGCCGCCGGCTGCACGCCGGGTGTCGCCGCGGGTGTCCGTCTTGGAGCAACGGCGGCCTCCATTGGCCGCGAGGGCATGCCGATCGGCTCTTCCGCGCGGCCAAGGTCTCGAGACATCCGCCGCGCAATCATGAAAATGAACAGATACAGAAGGACAAGAAACAGGATTTTGGAGCCGAACAGGATTGGCTCTAACATAGTTGTCGCTCGAACCTCACTCTCGTTGTCCCAATGGTTAGCAAATCGCCGTTTTGCAGGGCTTTTGTCTTGACTTTCTGGCCATTTACCTCGATGCCATTAGTACTGTCCAGGTCGACTACGAGATAGTCGTTGCCACGCTGCCTGACCTCTGCATGCCGCCGGGACACGTTCGAATCGGTTAGAACCAGATCACACTGACGGCTGCGGCCGAGAAGAACCCTGTGCTTCTTAACCTCGTAGACAAAATCACCCACGGTAAGAGTTATACACTCACGGGTAAGTCCCATCTCACGAGCGTCGTCAGCACTAACGGCCATCGTCCCGTCAGGCTGCGCCTGTGGCCGATAAACTACTGTCTGGCCGGGCCCTTGTTCCGCGTCAGCCGGCACGGCCGGCGCTTCCGGCGCTGAGGGGCCGGGCGCCGAAACCATCCTGGTGGCAATACCGAATTCACCCACCACCAGATCCTCGTCCGTCTTGATTATAACGATTGGGCGGCTGAGCAGCTCATACTTTTCCTTCCGGGCGTGTTCAATCAAATAATCCGCCAGGTCCGCTTTCAGCTGCTCCTCATATGCTTCGAATTGCTGGTAGTCCTCGGATGATAGAAACAGGGAATATTCGTTGGGGACATAGACACGTGAGATGCTGATCACCTTATTGTCCACCATCTCCTTGACCAGCTTGCGCGCCAGCTCCACAGGTTGCACCGGCGATTTGAAGGCACGGCCGAAACCACCCTCAAACAGGCCCTGGATTTTTTCCTCTAGTTTCTTTAATACGCTCACGGGGGGGAAAGAGGCTGCAGTCTGTTTCTGGGAGATAAAAGGAGAAGCCCGACCTGGATTATAACGCAAACGGTCAGCGTTTTCATAAACGAGGCGACGGGCAGACTGTAATCCGGGAAAAATTTTGGTATTGAAAGATAACCGGCGGCAATCACTGCGTTTGCCAGAACGAGCCCGGTCAGATCCAGATAAAGGCGCCGCCGGCGGATGAGCAGGGCTGCCGGCAGAGAAGCTGCCAGCCAGATAGCCGGCTGCAGTAATAAAACCGGCTGTGCCTGGAGGGGCTTGATGATGGCCAGCAAAGCCGTCCAGGGATTATATTCGCCCGCGAGCTTGCCGGCGACGTCATAATTATCGGCTAGCCCCAGATAATCCAGGGGTGTTGCCCCTGTTAGCAGCTGAAAAAGGCCGAAAGAAACCGCACCGGCCGCGGCAAACAAAAGACCGCTACGCAACCGTCCAACGGCTCCGGCAATGGCCGGATAGGCGAGGCCAAGACCGAGGGCGCCCAGCATGGTCGCAAGGACGGGAAGCAGCGCCTTCCCGGGCCAGATCAATCCAAGGGTCATGAAATATAAGACAACCGCTGCGCCTACAAGAACCCCGGTGGCGACGGAAAAATCGAAAACTGGTGCCAGCGCTATCACGGCCAGCGCTGCCAGGCCAACCCGGGGAAGCAACCCCACGGCAAGCGCAGCGACGATAATGATGGGCAGCTTCCAGGGCGCCGGGTAAAGGTCAAAACCATAGGCGGCCGCGGCAGCGACCAGGGCCGCCAGCGATCCGTTGGCTATCCGCGCCGCAATGAAACCATAACGGTCCGCCAGGTCCTCATACACGGAAGGGTGTGGCCGATCCGCTCGCCGGAGCACAGTAGTAGCCTGGTCGCCGGGCGCAAGCTCCGGAAGTATTTGTTTCAGCCCCTCACGGAGGCTGCCGAGATCCAGCCGTGTGCGGGGATCCGGGTCCATAGCCTCCTCGACAAGGTCAGAAAGCTCGCCTGGAAGATCGGGGCGCGCCCGACTCAGCGATATGGCGCCTGCCTTTATCCTGCCGATGCTCTCAGCCGCGGTGCTGCCACAGAAAGGATTCGAACCCGTCAGACTTTCATACAGGGTTAGTGCTGCAGAATAAACGTCGGTTGCCCAATCCACAGTGTGTCCATCGGCCTGTTCCGGCGACATGTAGGCAATGGTTCCGACCACGTCACCCTGTCTGGTCAGCCGCTGGGAGTTTTCAAGTTGGGCGATACCGAAATCCATGACCTTGACCCGGGGAGGGTCGCCGCCGGTTAGCATGATGTTATCCGGCTTGATATCCCGGTGGATGACGCCACGCCCGTGGGCGTGGTCAAGCGCATCCAGGGTCTGCAGCGCCGTCTCGACGCAGTCGCGGTCGGAAAGGCTGCCTGACTGAATACGGTCGGTCAGCGTCTCGCCCCGGACCAGCTCCGAGACCAGATAGACCTCATGCTCATCCTCGGCCAGCTCGAAGACAGTGACGATATGCTCGTGGCCGAGCTTTGCCGCCGCTTTGGCTTCAAGGGTAGCCCGGTCAGAAAGTTCCTCGGTACGCCGCACGGCCTTGATCGCCACCTCGCGGCCCATCTTGTGGTCGCGGGCGCGGTACACGGTCGAGAAGCCGCCATGGCCGATCCGCTCGATAAGCTCGTAGCGGCCCAGCACCAGGGGACCATTCCTGTTTTCGTAGGTCATGGTTGAAGACATACCGTGCCGATCAGGGGTTGTAGTTGGATAAAAACCAGTTCTGTACTAGGATAACGATTCCTTTACGGAATTTGGAGGCTGAGCCGTTGCGAGGAACCGTTCCAACGGATAGATTAGAATATAATTCAGGCAGATCAACGCCTAAACGCCGAAAAAACGACCATCCAGGTCCACGGCTAATTGGAGGAACATGAAACGATACACACGGTCTTTTCTCTTCCTGGCACTTGTAATTGCGCTGGCAAGCCTTGCTGCTGGCTGCGGCAAACAGACCGAGCAGGCCAATCAGCTTGTTGATGATGTAAATAACATAGCCGCGCAGGTCCAACCCAAGCTTGACCAGGCGGACAAGCTGCTTGTGCAGGCCACAGACCAGCTGTCCCAGGGAAAGACCGAAGAAGAAAAGAGTTCCCTTTCCCAGGCCCAGGCACTAATTGATGAAATCATCGCCCAGATCGACACCGCCAAGTCCAAAACCGACGAGGCCGCGGTGCTCGACATCAGCGACACTTACCGTCAGTATCTACAGGCTAAAGGCCGGGCGCTGGAGCAGGCGCTGGGGTTGACACAGACAACCAGGGAAATCACGGTGGTACTGCTTGCTGATCCCACGGTGGAGAAGCCGGACACGCTTTCCAAGGTTACCGAACTTGAAACAAAAGCAGCCGGACAGGCCGCCCAGCGGAACGTGGCCGAAGACGAGGCCAACGGTATCGCTCAGCAAAACTCCGACGAATGGCCCAATTCTTGAGCGCCAGGAAACCGCATAGAGCCCGCGCGGATGCCTCGTGAACTTGCCTCCCGCCACAGGCGTCTGTCGCGCCCTTCCGCTCATGCTTGTTGCGCTCATTCACGGGTGCCTGTGTTATAATACAGGCGCTCTGAAGACAGGGAGCCTGAATCTTTGCTGAAAACGCCCGGTTGCAGGGATTTTACCTAAGCTTACGGCGAATAGTTTTTCAGCTTTGGTTGTACGGGCGAGTGGTGGAACTGGTAGACACGCTAGGTTCAGGGTCTAGTGCTCTTGCGAGCATGGGGGTTCAAATCCCCCCTCGCCCACCAACTCCGGGACTTCTTGAAATTCGCCGGACGAAAGGACATGCCCGTGTCTTTCTTCGATGATGACGAAGAGCGGATCGACGCAGAAGAAGAGGTAACTGAAAAACGCAGGCCTGGCCGGCGCAAATCCGGGGCGCGTAAATCCAAGGAACGCAAGCCCAAAGAGCGCAAGCCAAGGAAGGAACGCGAGCCCAAGGAGCATAAACCTCGTGGTGGCGGACCGACTTTCGGCCAATCTCCCCTGGCCCGTGTTCTAATAATCCTGGTAGCCGTTGTTGTGCTCGTTTTGATCACCAGCCTGGGTATCAAAAGCTGCCTCAACAGCAAACGGGTAGGCGAATATCGCGACTACTTTGCCGCTGTCGATGGCGTGGTCAAGGATTCGGATGCAATCGGGGCACAACTCTCCGACATGTTCATGAAGCCGGACGAAACCGTTCGCCAGTCACTTGAGGGCAAACTGGGCGAATTCCAGGCATCGTCAGACCAAATTCTGGAAAGAGCCAAGGCGGTCAAGGCTCCGGACCAGTTCAAGAAAGAAAATGAGTGGTTCGTCGCCAGCATGCAAATTCGTGCGCGGGGCCTGAAGGGCTTGCAGCCGGCCATGCTGAATGCGCTGGAGGCCCGGGACAACCAGGCAGGCGCCGCCCAGGTTTCACACGAGATGCTGATCCTTCTTACCAGCGATGTCTCCTATGACGAATTTTATTACCAGCCCGCGCAGCAGGTCCTCAAGGACGAGGATATCACAGACATCAAGGTCCCCCAGGCCAAGTTTTTAAAAGACCCGGCCCTGGCCAGCCAACAGACCGCTGTTTCGGTGCTCGACCGCCTCAAGGGCGGCACCACACAGGTTTCCGGCCTGCACGGAGTATCACTGGTAGGCGTCAAGGCCAAACCAAGCGGGATGACACTGGCCGCGGATAGCGACAACAGCCTCAAGGCATCGGATTCGTTAACCTTCGAGGTCGAGGTTGAAAACCAGGGAGAGGCTACGGAAAGCGATGTGCTGGTCGCCCTGACGCTGACGGCGCCGGGACGCCCCACGCCGCAAAAGGTCGATGGACGCATTCCGACGATTGCGCCTGGAGAACGGCGGACCATAGAGTTGACAGGCCTGGCTGCGGATGCGGGCGGACAGCCGGCTCTGCTTCGCGCTGAAGTCGGACCTGTCCCGGGAGAAGCCAATACCCAGAACAACGTCGGGGAATACAAGATAGCCTTTAGCTAGGATTCCGGCCGTAACGGCGGCTCCTGTCATGAGCACGTTCATTGAAGACAACCTTACCCTCGCCGTGCTGGCGCCTGTGGCGCTGGCTATCCTGGCGATTTTCTTTTCCGGCTATTTACTCCTGATTATTCGCCGCTACCGCCGCGACCAGAAAGTGATAATGGGTGAAGGCAGGGAGCGGGATCTTATTGCCCATGCGCGGGCCGTACAGACAAGTGTTGACGGGTTGGCGCATGACATTGGAGCCCTTTCCGCCCGCCTGGAAGATACACGCAAGCGTCTTGACGATTGCTTTACCTACCGTAGCGTTATGCGCTATGACGCCTACAATGATTTAAGTGGCATGCAGAGCACCTCGGTAGCATTGCTGGATGTGCGGTTCTCGGGCATTATCATCAGCTCGATCCAGTCCCGGGACCATGCCCGCATCTATGTCAAGGAAGTTCGCCATGGTGAAAGCAAAGAGAAGCTGTCGCCGGAAGAGATAGAGGTACTTAAAGAAGCGATGGGGATTAAATCCAGAAAGCTTGCCGGCGTAGGCGGTAGTGAAGGTGACTAGTGGCGGGAACCACAAAGTAGGTTACCTCGGACCTTCGGGCACCTGGTCAGATGAAGCCCTGATGGCAAATACGGATTTGACCATCGACGATACGGTGCCTTTTCCTTCGATCGCTGATGTGATCGCCGCGGTCGCTTCGGGCGATGTGGATGAGGGAATCGTACCGATGGAAAACGCACTCGAGGGTTCGATTCCCGTCACGCTGGATATGCTGGCTTTCGAGGTGGACAATCTTTCGATAACCAGGGAGATAGACCACCCGATTCACCTCAAGCTGATTGCGCGCGCTCCCCTGGATCTGAGTCAGATCGAAAAGGTGATCTCCTTGCCTCACGCGAGCGCCCAATGCCGGCGGTATATCAGAGACATGCTGCCACAGGCAGAAGTGGTTGCCGCCAACAGCACCGCGGAAGCAGTACGCATCGTCAGCCTCGCGAACGAAAAATGGACCGCCATTGGCAGCAGCCTGGCTGCCAGAAGTTACGGTTGCGTCATCCTTGCGGACGATATCGAAGACCACCCCGGTAACCAAACAAGATTTGTCATGTTGTCAACAAAGGCCGCGCCGCAGGACCTGGAAGCGACATATAAAACGTCCATCGTCTGCACTATCGCGCATGACCAGCCGGGCAGCCTTTTGCAGATCCTGCAAGAGTTCGCCCACCGTTACGTTAACCTCACCAAAATCGAGTCTCGTCCCTCTAAAAAAGGCCTCGGCGATTACGTTTTCTTTATCGATGTCGAGGGCAGAAAAGACGACGAGCAGGTAGCCGCGGCCATCAAATGCCTGGAATGCAAGCTGGCCCGGGTCAAACTGCTGGGATCTTATCCGGTAGGCTGAATCTCAAAGGAGCTTCATTTTGGGTGAGTGCAGCACGTTTGAGTGCGATGCCTGCGGCTATAAAAGTGCCCGCATACGTGGGGGGTGGGTGAGGACAATTCACGCCTGAGATTTCTCCCAGGCGTTTGCCATAATTGCAAGGAACTGGTGGAGACAGACCTGACTGACCGCGATGTCCTTATCGATGAATTTACCTGCGGCAAGTGCTCCAGCCCGATCCTTTTTTTCGAGAGTGCGCAATCACATGATTGCCCCCGTTGCGGCGCCCCGGATCTCCGCATCAAACAGGAAGGTTACTGGTAAATCAAGCATCCATCCCCCTCTGCCGATTACTCCATTAATCCATAAATTCAGATGATTTCGCTTGCATCCTATTCCTCTACGGGAGGGATATGCGGGATGCAAGCGTGCGAGCGAGGGCAGAGGGCGTTGTGAAAAAAATTTGGGGGACTCCCATTTTTCGCCGGCTGAGCACCAAAATGGTTGCCGGCTTCGTTGTCATCGTCTTCATCTTCTCCGCCCTGGGCCTGGTCGTGTCCCGGCAGGTCGCGGAAACCAGGGCAAGGGCCGATGAGGCCCTGGACCGCGCCGAGGCCGTGCAACACATGGAAGAGGCCAAGGCGGTAGCCGGTGAACAGATCCAGGACCACTACGAGCTGATCCTCGAGAATAACTCCAGCAAGATACCCGCGTTTGAAGAAGCCCGCCAACGCCGTCAGGAAGCGGTGGCCCAGGCCCGGCAACATGCGGAGACTCCTCAGGAAGCCGAATGGTTTAACCAGCTGGAGGCGTACGGAAACCAGTTTGATGATAATTTTCTCAACATACTTGTGCCCGCCTGGAGATCGGGAAATCAGACCCTAGCACTCACCACCGAGAAGCGATCCGACGAATTGCTGCAATCGGTGATTAATTACAGCAACCTGCTGGCCTCGGACTTCAAGGCTCGTTATCAGTCCGCGCAGGATGCAGCTGATGTTGCCGCGACACAGGCGAAATCGTACCTGATATTTTCTGTCCTGGCCGGTGTCAGTTTGAGTCTGCTCATCGGAGTGGTTGCGGCCCGCCGTCTGAGCCGTCCGGTTAGGGAACTCAACGAGGCGAGCCTCGCCATGACTCACGGAGACCTCAACCGCCGGGTAGAGGTCAGCACCAATGATGAAATCGCGGAACTGGGAGATTCATTCAACCGCATGGCGGATTCCGTCCAACACAAAATCGGGCAGCTGACGTACCTGTCAGACATTGCCCTGGCGGTCAGCTCCGAACTCGATTGGGAGCGGGTAGTAGATACGGTTATGGAAAAGGGGATGGAGATAACCGACTCACAGGCGGCGGCGATAACACTTTACGACGAAGAGCGTGGCGAGTTTACGGACACCTACACCAGGGGGCTCAGCGATAACTTTGTCGGCAAAATGAAATTTCGCCCGGGTGGGCTGGCAGAAAAAGTGCTGCTTGGCGATCAGGTTGTCTTTAGCGATGACGAGCAGTCCGAGCATCGACTGAGCGGACTGGTTCGGGACGAGGAAATCAAGGCATTCATTTGCCTGCCGCTCAAGGTTCGCAAAAAGAGGCTGGGGGTTTTCTACGTTTACAGCAAAGAAGTCGAAGCTTATGGGCGGGAGGAGCTTTCGGTACTCTCGATCCTCTCAAACCAGGCGGCAATAGCCATTCAGAATGCAATAATGTTCGAGCAAAGTCAGGAAGAAGCGGTGACTGACGGTCTAACCGGACTTTACAATCAACGATATTTTTTCTCGCGGTTGCGTGAGGAGATGGAGCGGGCGGGGCGCAACCAAAAAACACTGTCGGTCATCTTCTGCGACCTTGACCGCTTCAAGAGTTTCAACGATGTCAACGGGCATGCCATGGGAGACCAAGCACTCAGGGAAGTGGCGCGCATTATGACCGAGTCGAAGCGCGCAATCGATATCGCCGCGCGTTACGGAGGCGAGGAATTTGCCATCATTCTGCCCGAGACCGACTCTTCCGGCGCCCAGATAATCGCCCATCGCATCCGTCGACGCGTCGCTGGTTTTGCCTTTAACACCAAGGCGCGCAATGGCTCTCCACTCACAACAAGCATCGGTGTTGCCAGCTTCCCTGAAGACGCAAACCATGCCAGCGACCTGGTTGACAAGTCTGACTGGTCGATGTATTACAGCAAACGTCAGGGGGGCAACCGGGTTACACTCTTCCATGAAGAATCTAAAGATTATGGCCATGTAAATCTCGAAGACCTGGTCAGGGAAGAGCTTCATCTGGCGGCGGCACAGGCTATTGCCGCTTCTGTAGACCAGCGAAGCGCTCACGATCAGCGTCACGCCGAATCGGTTGCCCGGCTGGCCTCCGTCATTGCCGCCGAGATGAGGATGGAAGACGAGGAGGTTCACAACATCAGGGTCGCCGGCCTTCTTCACGACATCGGCCTGGTCACCGTACCGGAAGAAATCATCAATAAGCGCGATCACCTGAGCGCCGAAGAGTGGTCACGGATCAAGCAACACCCTGAGGTGGGAGAAACCATTCTAAGGCACATCTCCAGCCTGGCCAGCTTCCTGCCGGTTGTCCGCCACCATCACGAGCATTATGACGGCGCTGGTTATCCTGACGGTCTGGCTATGGAAAATATCCCGCTCGGCGCCCGCATTCTTGCCGTGGCTGACGCTTTTCAGGCCATGATCAGCGAGCGCCCCTACCGCCGGGCGCTGACCACCGATGAAGCCCTGGCCGAACTGCAGATGAGCGCTGGAACCCAGTTTGATCCGGATGTGGTCGACGTTTTCTTTTCCCTTTTCCAAAATCGTCAGGAAAAGGTCGGCTAACAGCCGGGGCTTTTCCGCCGGGATTACTCCCTTTCCCGCAGGCTGAGGCTCGCCGAGGCCAGCAGCGCAGCTCCCACTCCCACGAGGACAAAAAACGGCGTCAGCTCGTCAAAGAAAGACCGGTTTTCCAGAACGACGCCGCGCAGAACATCCACCGCGTATCTCAATGGCACCAGGTAACTGCACCACTGTAACACCTGGGGAAGATCCGGGATCGGAATGGCGATGCCGGAAAGTAGGGCCGAAGGGATGATGACCATGGGGACAAAGGGAAAAACCTGACCCTCGTTGCGTGCGAAGTTGGAGATGAAAACACCAAGGCCGACCGATACCACCGCCAGCGCCAGCACGGTCATGACGATGGCGACGATATCCGAAGCCAGCTTGATATCAAACAGATACTTGGTAAGGATAAGGACGAGCGCGGTCTGCACGGCCGCGATGGTTGAATAGCCGGCAACATAACCGAGAACAATCTCGCGACGCCGGTAACCATAGACAAACATTCGCGCCAGTGTTCCTGTCACGCGGTCCCGTACCAAAACAATTGTTGAGAGGATATACGCCAGGAAATGGACCAGGTAAGCAGCGAGCAGGATTGAGTAATCGGAAATGTGCACGCCCAGACGCGCCAGCCCGGGCAGCGACTCGAAAACATACTTGATCAGCAGCATCAGCAGCAGCGGCACTATCAATGACAGCCCCAGGAAGCGCCGATCGCGCAGGAACTGGCGATTGATACGAACGGCGATCAGGTGAACGTTGCGGATCAAGGCTGCGCCTGCTTTCCGCTCTGGCTTTCAGTGGACTGTTCTTCGCCAGCGATCGATTCTCCGATCAGGCTGAGGATAACCTCTTCCAGGGTTTGTCTTTTCAGGGAGATGCGCTTGACTTGCGGTCCCAACCCGTACTCCGTCAGCAGCCGCGGCAGCTCCTCTTCATAGTTCGCGAACTCCTCGGTGCGGCGGGCATCGGAAAGGTCTAGCGTCACCTTCGCCTTGCCGCGGTCATGAATGGACTCAGGTGTCTCAGTGACTAATACCTTCCCATTAAGGATTATTGTCACCTGATCGCAGCGCATTGCCTCATCCATCTGGTTGGTGCTCAGGAAGATTGTGCGGCCGCGAGACCTCAGCTCGGAGAAGTGATCCCAGAAATCCTGCCTGAGCGCGGGATCGACCCACGCCGTGGGCTCGTCGAGAATTAGAAGTTCGGGGTCATGCAGCAGAGCGCAAGCCAGAGAAATCCTTTGCCGCATGCCTCCTGAAAAAGTGAATAGGGGATCATTGCGGCGGTCCCATAACTGGACGAATTCGAGCACGGCGCGCAGCCGGTCATTCAGATCAGGGAGGCGGAAACCACCGCCAAAGAATTGCAGGTTTTCAGCAGGGCTCAGATCGTCGTAGAGGGCGGGAGTCTGGGGCATGTAACCAAGACGCTTTCGTACCGCATAACGGTCGTGACCCGCATCGAGTCCGAGAACCCGCACGCTGCCGCGATCCGGTTTGAGGATTCCGCAGATTGCCTTTATCAGGGTTGTCTTCCCCGATCCGTTCGGGCCGACCAAGCCAAATATCTGCCCCGGAGCCACCGTGAGACGGGCGCCCTTCAAAGCTCGAATGTCACCGTACCTCTTTTCGAGTGTCTCGATGGCGATCGCTGGTGGTGTAGAAGAAGCGGCACTCACGAGTCCCCGATCCGGTATTTACGCGTGAAGTTCTCCGCGGAGAGATTTGCCAGGTCCTGCTTCACCTGCTCGGGCGCGAGATGCTCCAGAGAGTTGCCCAGGTGATACCTCGAGTGCACATACTTGAGGATGTTGCCCTTAAGATCGGAGATTTCCACTACCTTGTCGTTTCGGCCCGACGGCAGGACCCGGATCCGGTAAACACTGACAGCCGGCGCGGCCGGGTCATCCTCCGGAGAGTCAGAAGCAGAGTCCGGGTTGTCCTCCACAGAGCCAGAAGTAGAGGCCGGGTCATCCTCCGGAGAGCCAGGTGGGGCCGCTTCGTCCTCCAGAACAGCACGCGCCAGCAGCAAGGCCTGATCCCTGGTATCGATCTGGCCTAATTGCTGCTCCTCATGGATTTGGTCCAGGATTTTTCCGAGCAGCGGGCCGGGCTTAAGCTTTAGTTCTTTCATGAGTTCTTCACCATCTGTCAGCTTCGGCAGCGGCACGGCTTCGTCTCTGGCAAAAGCCTGCGCCATCATGCTACGGGCCAGCTCAAGATGGTGTTCGATGTCGGCCTCGGAAACCCTGATCCCTCGAACTGCCAGCCGGTCTGACACCGACAGCATTATCGACTCCTGCGAGAACGGCTCGGTAGCTCTGAGATAGCGCAGACGGGCGCGATCGCTCGGCTCATTTTCCTGAATAAGCCCCTCGAAGCGCATATGCCGGCGCACAAGCTGGATAACGGCGCGCCGGGACTCGCTGCTGGCCTTGAATCTGGTCAGAATTTCGCCGGCCATATCGGCGCCGAGGCGGTCGTGTTCGAAGAAACGCACGAGCCCATCCGTGTCGGTAAACCGGCAATATGGTTTGGCGATGTCGTGAAACAGACCCGCAAGACCAAGCACCAGCCTGCAGCTGATGCCGCCGGCAAGGCGCCGCTCGAGCCGCTCGCGGATCTTTTTTTCCATTCCGGGGAAAAAGCTTTCGGGGTTGGCGATCTCATTATCAAGCGCGTCTAAAAATGCCAGGGTGTGCTCGAATACATCCAGATGATGAAACTCGTTTTGAGTGATTCCCTTAAGAGCGGAAAGTTCGGGGATAAGGACGTCCAGCAGTCCCAGCTCATCCAGGCGTCTGGCGCCGGCGCCACAGCCGGGCGCCTCGAGGACGCGCGACAGTTCGGTGAATGTCCGCTCTGCCGATGGTTTGGATGCCAACTCTGACTTGGACAGGATACGGCGGGCCAACTCCGGACCGATGGTCATGGCACTTTGCTTTTCCAGGCGAACCGCTCTTAGCAGTCGCAGCGGGTCCCGATCGAAAATGTCGTCCTCGACCGGCACAAGCTCGTGGCCGGCCAGGTGGGCTGCCCCGCCGAAGGGGTCGATCAGCTCAAGGCCTACAGGTTCAGCGGATTCACCGGGACTTAAAAGAGCGGCGCCGCGCGTTTCGGCGGATTTTCCGTGGCCGGGAAGCTCCACAGCCATGGCGTTGACAGTAAAATCCCGCTCCCGCAGGTCCTCGACTATGTGTTCGCCACGGCGAAGCGAAAAATCATAATTAAGGAGTCCATCGGCGCTGATGACCCGGCAGGTCATGAATTCTTCGGACATGATAAAGAAATTGCCCTTGATGGCGTCGGCAAAATTTCTGGCCAATGAGACAGGATCCTCCGCGGTTACCAGGTCGATGTCGTGGGGATCCAGGCCCAGCAGCAGGTCGCGCACCGTTCCGCCCACCAGCCAGGCTTTCTGACCGGCTTCCGCCAGGAATTCACTGACGGCTGTAATCGCCGGTGTCCCGAGGCGGATTGCTATCCCTTGTACCTTCTTTCCACTCGGCCGGAGAGATTGCAGGTCACTTCGTAATTGATTGTTTCCAGCGAGGCCGCGATTTCCTCCGCGGTTATGGCCTCGCCGCCCTGTTCGCCGATGATCACGGTCTCATCGCCGGTCCTGGCCGCGGGCCGCGGGCCAAGATCCACAGTGATCTGGTCCATGGAGACACGGCCGACGACCGGGTAAGAATTGCCACCTATGAGAACCCTGCCCCGGTTGGAGAGCCTGCGGCTGAATCCATCACCATAGCCGATGGGTATGACCCCGATCGAAGTCCGGCGCGGCGCAGTCCAGGAGCAGCCGTATCCGACCGAGTCGCCCTCGGCAATCTCCTTGACGTCGGCGAGGTATGAGGTCAGCCTCAACGCCGGCTTCAGGTTGTCGGCGGCCGAATCCCCCTGGAAGGGGGAGAGGCCGTAAATGGCGATGCCGCAGCGCACCATGTTGAAATGGGACTCGCGGTAGCGCAGGGTGGCGGCGCTGTTGGCGGCGTGGAAGGCGGGCGTCAGCCCGGTCGTCAGAACTGTCTGCACTACATCCTCGAAAGCATGCAGCTGAAAGTTGAAGAAATCGGCATCATCTTCGTCAGCGGTGGCGAAGTGGGTCATGACACCCGAGAGCACAACCTCCGGCGAGGGCTCGACCATGTCCAGGAAATCAACCAGATGACGGGGATAAAGTCCAAGGCGTCGCATGCCGGTATCGATCTTGATATGACAGCGAATCGCCGCGCCCAGATCATGAGCGACGGTTACCAGGTTCTTGAGGAAGGGAAGGGTCCAGATGAGGATTTCAGCATTGACGTCAATTGCCCGGCCCATTTCCGCGCCGGTCAGCGGACCCAAAATAACGATGGGAGCTTCGAACCCGAGCGCCCGGAGCGCCGCCGCCTCCTCAATCGTAGCGACTCCCAGCGTCGTCGCGCCTGCTTCGAGGGCGGCGCGCGCGACCGGCTCGGCGCCATGACCGTAGCCGTCAGCCTTGACTACCGCCATCAGATTACATTTGGGAAGGAGCCGCTGGCGGAGCGTTTGCACGTTGTGGCGCACGCAATCGAGGTCGATCGTTGCCAGCGCCCGGTGCATGGATTATCCTTTGGCCATCGCCCGCACCACGTCACCACGGGTAATGATCCCGACAAGAATGTCACCGTCGACCACCGGCAGGCGGTTTACCTTCTTTTCGGTCATTACGGTCGCGATTTCATGGAGCGGCGCATCTTTTTGCACGGTGACCACGTCGGTTGTCATGATCTCGCCCACTAGAGAGGCAGCGGCTTTCTCCAGCCGTTCTTCGTATTTCTTGACGCTCTCGAGGTAGATGATATTTCCGAGGAGTTCGATGTAGTGGGGGAAGTGAATATCTGCATCCTGGGAAACCAGGTCGCCCTCCGAAACGATGCCAACCACGCGATTTTCATCGTCGATCACGGGGGCGCCGCTGATTTTCTTCCGGGTCAGCAGTTTTGCCAGATCCTGCACGGATGAATCTTCCCTTACGGTGGCGACTGCGGATGTCATGATATCTGAGGCGGTTATATCGTTCAAAGTGGTCCTTCCTTTCGGGCCCTTTATTCTTCTTCCCGCAAACCGGCGAGAACCGGCGCGAGATAGTTTATCAGGTCTGAGGAGATGAGGTTTCCCTCACCGCTGTCTTTTGCGGCCAGGTCGGCGGCGAGTCCATGGATGAAAGCGCCAGCGGCCGCGGCATCGATAGGCTGCAGGCCCTTGGCCATGAGGGTCGCAATGATACCGGTGAGAACGTCGCCGGCTCCGGCCGTGGCCAGACCGGGATTGCCGGTCGGGCAAAGCACGGTCTCGGCCCCATCCGTAACAATGGTCGAGGATCCCTTCAGCAGGATAACAGCGCCGGATTTTTTAGCCGCGCTCTTTGCGGCGGCGAGGCCGCGGGTCTTGACTTCCGCGTCGTCTACCGCAAGAAGCCGGGCAAGCTCTCCCGTATGGGGAGTAAGGATTGTGGGCGCCTCACGCTTCTTTAGAATTCCCAGTTTACCGGAGATGGCGTTCAGCCCATCCGCGTCCAGCACGACCGGCGAGTTCGATTTGGCTAGAAATTTAGCGACAAGCGCGGCGCTCTCATGATCGCGCCCGAGGCCGGGCCCCAGGGCGACGCAATCAAAGTCTTCGGCTGCCGCCAGCAGGCGGTCGAGGGCCTTTTCCGCCAGGTTGCCGGAACCGGTATCTGCGAGAGGCAGGGTCATGACCTCGAGGAGCCGCTGCTCGAATATCGGGTTAAGACTGGCGGGCACCGCTGCCGTGACTACGCCGGCTCCCGCGCGGAGCGCCGACATTGAGGCCAGGCAGGCAGCGCCGGTCAGGCCGGTGGAACCACCGGCGACGAGGACGCGGCCGACGCTGAACTTATTGTCGTAGTCCATCTTCGGCGGGATCAGCAGGGCTGTTTCCTCCCTGTCGGCAAGGAAATGATCGGCGTCTGCGGACAGCTCGGCCGGAATGCCAATGTCCGCCAGAATGAGATCGCCGGTGAGGTAGCTGCCGGGAGGAACAAAGTGACCTACCTTGGGCGCGTGAAAGGTAACCGTGGTGTCCGCGGGAAGGCTCGTGCGCGCGGCTTCACCGGTAGATGCGTCTATGCCCGAAGCGATGTCGACGGCTACGACAGGAGTACCGTAGCGGCCGGCAGCTCCGGCGGCCGCTTTGATCAAAGCGGCCGCTTTCCCCCGCGGCTCGCCGGAAAAACCAGTGCCGAAGATCGCATCGACGATGATGCAATCCCCCGCGAGTGTGCGCGAAATAATTGCCGGAGAGGGAGAATGCGCGACCTTCACGCCAAGCTTGCCAAGAATCTTCAAATTGACCAGAGCGTCACCGCGATAATCCTTGGCTGCCGCGGCTGTCAGGACGCGGACATTGGCGTCGGCCTCCCAAAGATGGCGTGCAAGGACGAAACCGTCGCCGCCATTGTTGCCTTTGCCGGCAAGTATAACGAAGCAGTGGTGCTCGCAATAATGCTCAAGCAAGTGTTCGGCCACGGACAGACCGGCCCGTTCCATGAGGACCGCTCCGGGAATTCCTATGCCCTTGATTGCCGCGCCGTCAGTGCGCCGCATCTGGGCTGAGGTATAAACCGGCAGCCCATAGATAGTGCCCGATTTGTGGTGGCCGGATTCTGATTGCTCAGCCATGAGCCTCCCCGAGTTGAATTTTTTTGCGTGCAGCCGCCGGCATGATGGCAGCGTGTTCCCGGTTACACGTTTCCGCAGCTAAGCCCTGCCGCTACAGCGACCGAGACCGGGCCGCAATGGCTTAAGGAGACAGTCAGCGAGGCGACGCCCAACCGGGCGGCGTCACGCTGTGTCATGCCGGTCATATGGACCTCCGGCTTGCCTCCCGAAATGATCTCGATCTCGCGCCAGGAGCGAACTCCCGTGCCCAATGCTTTGCCCACCGCCTCCTTGGCGGCAAAGCGGGCGGCAAAATGTTGCACCGGATTGGGGCGGGAAAGGCAATATTCCCGCTCCGCGGTTGTGAACAGCCGCTGGGCAAGCCGGGGCCACCGCTCCAGAGCCCGGGCGAACCTTTCATTATCGATAATGTCTACCCCGATGAACATCCGCTTACTCCTATCCGGCTACCCCGGGCCGCTATTCTACAGTAACGGTTTTGGCCAGGTTGCGCGGTTGATCGACATTGCAGCCCTTAAGCTGGGCGATGTGATATGCCAGCAGCTGCAAAGGCACCACCGAAAGCAGCGGTGAGAGCATCTCTGAAGTTTCGGGAATATACATCACGTCTTCGCTGAGCGAGTTGATTCGTTCGTTGCCTTCGGTGGCGACGGCAATGACTGAAGCATCCCGGGCGCGGACTTCCTCGATGTTGGACACGACCTTGTCGTATACGTGGCCGTCGGTGGCAACCACCACGACCGGCGAGCCTTTGTCCAGCAGGGCGATAGGCCCGTGTTTCATCTCACCAGCGGCATACGCCTCGGTGGGAATGTAAGAAATCTCCTTCAGCTTGAGCGCGCCCTCAAGACAGACCGGCAACCCGACGCCGCGTCCCAGGTAAAGGAAGAAGGGCTGCTGATAATAGCGTTTGGCTATTTCATGAGTCGCTGACTCGTTCTTCAGATATTCGCGCATTAGGTCCGGAATGGTTTTAAGCTCGGCGATAATCGCCTCCAGCTCCTCGCTGCCGAGTGTCTTTTTAATCTGCGCCAGGTAGAGAGCCAGCAGTTGAATGGCGGCTATCTGTGCCACGTGGGTCTTGGTCGCGGCCACGCCTATCTCGAGGCCGGCGCGGGTATAGAGGATGCCGTCGGCGTCGCGGGTTGCCTGGCTGCCCATGATATTGGTGATGGCAATTACCTTGGCGCCCTGGCTGCGTGCCTGGCGCATGGCTGCCAGAGTGTCGGCGGTTTCTCCCGACTGGGAGATGCCGACGACCAGCGTCGTTGGTGAAAGCACCGGGTCGCGATAACGAAACTCGGAAGCCACGTCAAGTTCGACCGCCACCCGCGACCAATTCTCCAGCACGTAACGGCCAACCAGCCCGGCATGATAGGAGGTCCCGCAGGCGACGATGTAAACCTTGTCGATCTGCGCCAGCTCTTCATTGGGAATGGCCAGCTCTTCAAGCACGATACCGCCGCTTTCCGGAAGGCGCCCGGCCATTGTATCGGCTAGCGCGTCCGGCTGCTCGAAGATCTCCTTGCGCATGAAAGTTTCGAATCCGCCTTTCTCGGCGGCTTCCGCATTCCAGCTCACCCGGGTCACTTCCCGTTCGACAGGCTGAAGATCGAGATCAATGATCTTGATGCTCTCGGGCGTAACGACAACCATCTCGCCATCTTCGATGACCATCACATCGCGAGTTTCGGAAAGGAAGGCGGGGATGGCCGAGGCTATGAAATTCTCACCTTCGCCGACGCCGATCAGCAACGGGCACTCCTTGCGGGCGCCGACGATAAGTTCGGGATGATCCCCGTGGATAACGCAGAAAGCGAAATGGCCGCTGATAACGTCTATGCTCCGGCGCACCGCATCGACCAGATCGTCATCGTAGTGTTTCTCCACCAGGTGAGAAACGACTTCGGCGTCGGTTTCGGAAGCAAACTTGTGCCCCTCGGAGGCCAGCTGGTCGCGCAGCTCCTGGTAATTTTCGATGATGCCATTGAGCACAATCGAAATTTTGCCGGTGCAGTCGAGGTGGGGGTGGGCGTTTTTTGTGGAGGGCCGCCCGTGTGTTGCCCAACGTGTATGCCCGAGGCCGATACTGGCGCCCGTGCAACCATTGCCGGCCAGTTCTTTTTCCAGACTGTCGAGATTGCCGACAGCGCGGACTACTTCAATCCGGCCGTCAGCGAGAACCGCCAGGCCGGCTGAGTCGTAACCGCGGTACTCCAGCTTCCGCAGACCCTGATAAAGAAGGTCTTTACATTGCCGCCGGCCGGTATAGGCGATTATCCCGCACATGGATTGAAAATATCAGATATCACAATTGATGGCGCCGAGGGTTTGCTCAACTACGGTTACGATTCTACCGCAAACCTCGTCACATAGCTCGCTGGATGCGGCTTCGACCATGACGCGGACGACGGGTTCGGTGCCCGAAGGCCGCACCAGGATGCGGCCGGAATCACCCAGACGCGCGGTTTCCTCGCCGATTTTGTCCCAAACTGCAGCCGCCGATTCAAGGCCGTCCATGTTCTCGACACGCACATTGACGAGCTTCTGTGGCAACCGCTTCATCACTCGCGCCAGCTCCGCCAGCGGCACCCCGGTTTTCGTCATGACTTCGAGCAGAAGCAGTGACGTCCCCAGCCCGTCGCCGGTTGTCCCCGTCTCAAGATTGATTAAATGCCCCGATTGTTCCCCACCAAAGCCGTAACCCCCGGCAAGCATCTCCTCGAGCACATAACGGTCGCCGACGGCGGCGGTTTTAATGTCAATTCCCAGTGCGCCGAGCGCCAGATGAAAGCCCAGGTTTGTCATGACTGTGGTCACGATCGTGTTTTTGGGCAGCTTCCCCTGGTCCAGAAGATATTTGGCGCAGATGGCCATGATGAAATCACCGTCGACCAGCCGGCCGTCGGCGTCGACTGCCAGAACCCGGTCCCCGTCGCCGTCATAGGCCAGCCCGAGGTCGTAGCCGTCTTCCCTGACCAGCCGGCAGATCTGCTCCATATGCGTGGAGCCGCAATTGTCGTTGATATTGAAACCGTCGGGCTCGTTGTTGATGACGCTGACATCAGCCCCCAGTCGGCTGAAGGCCAGAGGCGAACTCCTGTAAGTAGCTCCGTTGGCGCAGTCAGCGAGAATACGCAGTCCGGACAAGTCGAGGTCGAAACGCGTGACAAGTTTGTCTACGTACGCATCGACGGCGCCGTTCAGCATGTCGACGGGACCGGGATTGGAAGGGGTCTCTGTCGCTTCCACACCTTCCAGGCAGAGCTCCATTTCACGCTCCTGGCCGTCGGTAAGCTTAAACCCCGACGAGCCGAAAAATTTGATGCCGTTATCCTGATAAGGATTATGCGAAGCCGAGATAACCACTCCGGCATCGGCGCCTGTTTCGAGCACCAGCGAGGCCACGGCCGGTGTGGGAATTACGCCTGCCTGCAGTACCCGCCCGCCGGCAGAACTCACACCTGCCACCAGCGCTGCCTCCAGCATAGGACCGGACATGCGTGTGTCACGCCCAATGAGAACCAATGGGCTCTCGGATGGCAATACGGCGACGGCGGCACGGCCCACAGCCAGCGCCAGGTCGGCGGAAAGCGCCTGGTTGGCAACGCCGCGGATGCCGTCGGTACCGAAGAATTTACGAGTCAAAGCTAACCTTTCATCAAATCCGTTGAGGAAAAGATTATACCGGAAAAATCCCTGGGTCGCCGGTTATCCCGGTTCCCTCTCCTGCCTCCTTTGATGCTATAATCATCGCTGCCGGAGCCCACGAACGCTCCGGCCATACCCTTTTGATTGGCATACACAAAATCATGGAATCCTGTCAGAAATGAGCCTGCCGGTCAGCATTGTCATCCCCGCCTATAATGCCCAGAATCTGATCGCGGACGTGCTGGGAGGCATCGCCGGCCAGGATTATACCGGGCGGGTAGAGCTGATCGTTGTCAACGACGGCAGTATCGATGACACCGCGAAGATTGTGGAAGATTTCAAGGCGAAGCTTGCGGCAGGATCGAGGGACTGGCTGAACCTGACCCTGATCAACCAGGAAAATCAGGGAGCGGCTGCGGCCACCAACACTGGTTTCAGGGCGGCGGCCAACGAGATCGTAGTCAGCGTCGACGCGGACGTGGTGCTCCAGAAAAACTGGCTGAGCCTGATCGTGCCCGAGCTGGACGATCCCCAGGTAGGGGCGGTTCAGGGTTATTATCAGACTCCCGCGGGTGTGTCGTTCTGGGCGAGGATGATGGGCTACGATGTCGAAGCCAGATACGATGCCATAGCCTCAAAATATGTGACCCAGGTCTGCACTGGCGACACTGCTTACAGGAAGGTTGCAGTCGAGAAGGCCGGTTATTTCGATCCTGCATTCAAATATGGCTATGACAACGACATGAGCTACAAGCTATCGGCGGCGGGCTACAAACTTGTCATTCGCAAGGACGCTCTTTGCGATCATTTTTGGAAGGAAAAGCTGTCGGATTATCTCAAACAGCAATATCGATCGGCTTATGGGCGCATGCTGTTGTTAAAAAGACATAAAAACAAGGTCATCGGCGACAGCGTCTCCGGCGTGCGGATGATGGCACAGGCGCCACTCACCCTGCTTATTGAGGTGCTGCTGATTGCGGCAATCGCGATCTATCCGTTTTCGAGGCTGGGGCTCGTGCCGCTCCTGACAGCCGCCGCGGCTATGGCCATAATGCTGGTCGACCGGATTGCTTTTGCCCTGGGCATCTACAAAAAGCAGCGCGACGTTGCCGCATCCTGCTTGCCTTTTATCCATCTTCTCAGGAATGTTGTCTGGAGTTTTGCCATTGTCCGCTGGAGCGTGAAGCCGCGATGAAAGTCTGTTTTGTCGTACCGCCTCCAAAGACCAAGGATCGTACGCCCGAGCGTGTTTACGGCTGCACCTTCACTTACTACCGGCAGCCGGAGCTGCCGATCCTCTACGCCGCCGCCGTGCTCGAGAATGATGGCCATACAGTCGAGCTTCACGACTATACCAACGGCGAGGCCTGGAGCGATTTTCATAAGACGGTCGATTCCGATGATTTTGACGTTTATGTTTTTCACACGGTTCTGCTGGCCGAAAGCATCGATGTCAAAGCGGCCCGTTATATTCTGGATAAAACTCGCGCGCGGATAATCTTCTTTGGCCCGCAGCCGACGAAAGAGCCTTCTTCCTTCCTGCTCGACGAACGGTGCTTCGTAGCCAGGGGTGAAGCTGAATTTGTGATCAGGGATCTGATCGAAACCTTTAAAACCGGAGCCGACAGCCTGGTCAAGGGTGTTTCCTGTTTAAAGGAAGGGCAGATGGTTGAAGCCGAGACCTACGGTATTATCGAAGACCTCGATTCCCTGCCGATTCCCGCCAGGCATCTGGATGAGCTTCACGGGGCTTTTAATCCCAAGCTGCCGGATGAGCCTGTAACCCTGGCCCTGACCTCGAGGGGTTGCAGCTTCAAATGCTATTACTGTGTGCCGAATGCCATCAGCTGGGCCCGGGAGATCGAATGGAAGCGTTTCCACGACGGCAAGAAGCCGCCGGTCAGGCTGCGCTCGCCGGAAAGTGTCGCCGCTGAATTCGAGGCCATACGCGATGAGGGTTATCGCGGTGTATCGATCGGTGACGATATGTTCCTCTACGGCGGCAAGAAACGCATCATCGAAATCTGCCGGCGCCTGGAAAAAGTTGGGCTCCCTTTCGGCATGTTGGCCAGGTGCGACATGATTCTGGATGAAGAGGTGGTCGAGGCTCTTGCCGCCGCCGGTTGCAGGTACGTTGACCTTGGTATCGAGTCGATGGACCAGGCAGTCCTTGACGACATCAAGAAGGGCGTTAAGGTTGAGGAAATTCGTGAAGCGATCGCGCTTTTGTGCAAGCACGGCATAGAGCCCAAAGCCAATATCCTCCTGGGCGCCTCGCCGCTCGAGACCAGGGATACCATCGATCACACCGTCAAGGAGCTGTCGTCGTCGCCCCTTAACTATTGCATGTTCAGTATCGCCACCCCGTTTCCCGGCACGGAATTTTATCGAATCGCCAAAAAAGAGGGCTGGACCGTTGAGCCCGAGATTAACGATCTGGAGAAGAACCTCTCACCTACGGACAAGGCGCTGGTTTCATATCCCAATCTGACCAAGGAGGATTTGGAGAAAGCGGTCAAGCGCGCCAATCGCGGGTTTTATCTGGCGCCGAAGAGGTTGTGGTTTTATCTGCGGCGGGCTACTTCGCTATCCACGCTCAAGAGCTACATCAAGACGGGCTGGAAAGTTACCCGGTAGAATCCGCGCGAAGCAGCAGATCCCTGAATAAATAAGTGACGGGATCCACGGTACGGCCTGTGCGGTTGAGATGACCCACGTTAATGTCAATCGCCGTGAGAACGGCACGGTCGACATCTTCATGGGCGATGGCTCTCAACTCTAAAACCCAGCCCTCCGGCCTGGTAGGTTCCAGGACATCGGCAAGATAAAAGAGTTTGTCGGAAAGAGTCATCTGCGGATGTCCTGCTGTATGCCAGCGAACGGCGCTCACCATTGCCGGCTCGGACAATCCCAGTTCCCGCTCGGCGATAATCACCGCAAGTTTGCCGTGGAGCAAAACCGGGCTCTGGCGGTCGACACTGCGAACCTCAATTCCCCACTCCTCAGCGTGGGCAACCAGGTCCTCGTTGGAATACTCCCGGGCGCAATCGTGCAATAGCGCCGCTAACCTCAGCGGCGCGTCATCCACTTCGTGAAAGCGCGCCAGTGCGGTTACGGTTTCAAGTACGCCAACACTGTGTTGGTAGCGGCCGTCTGACACGCGCGCCTGAAGCCAGATTTTTAATTCGGATTCCATTACACCCATTTTCGTCTCATTTGGAACCTGACGTCAATATCAAACAAAGCTTTTTGAAACATACGGCGAGGTCATTGCTGCCAGGAGCGTATGGTAAGTAGGGATGAAGCTGATAGTTTCACCCACCCGGAGCGGATGCGCCTTCAGCTCGGGAGACGCGCAGGAAACAGCAAAATAATCGCTGGTCGCCGATAAAGCGGTTATACCCGGTTGGCGGGGGATGAGCCTTCCGCGGCCGGTGTCCTGAATGCCGAACCCCACCAGCGCCTGAGTAATCCCGTTTTTCTCGAAGACCTCCAGGACTGGACCATCCAGCGTGAAAGCGTCGCGACGAGCGCCTTGCAGATACAGGTCAGAGGCTGACCCCGAAGGAATCCGTCCCAGAAGGATAGTCTCGCCGCAACGTAGCTCGGTAATGGGAGCAAAAAGCGACATGCCCCATCCTGGATGTTTATCCGAGGGTTCTTCCGGTCCGGTTAGAAGCCGCAATAACCCTGAACCGCCGACTGACATCACCGGCAAGAGATCTCCCGAGCCCCTGCCTAGACGCCAGGCGATCTTTGCCGCCGCACCATTGAACGCGGACAACGCCTCGCCCAGGGGGGCTCCGGCCCGGGCGCAGGCGGCGTTTGTCGCCATTCCGACCAGAGAAGCTTCCTTGATGCCGGCTATCCTCGCGGCCTCCTGGGAAGCCAATTCTAGCGGTACTCCCTCACGGCCATCGCCGGTTTCGATCACGAGACAAAGCCTGAGCGTCGCCCGGGGATTCATTTTCAGTAGCTGGAGAACCTGGGCATGAGAGGACACGAAGTAGATATCCGCATCGTAACAGGCTTCATCGGAAGTCACGGGAGAGCGCAGGAATTCGATCTCCGCCTGCGGAAAATGGCGCCGCAGGTTGCGGATGTTCCCCGACCGCGAGTCGGCGAGGGCGCCGGCGCCGCCAGCGATCATGGCTTCGGCTACCAGGTCGTGACCGATACAGCCCTTGGTGACGCCTACCAACCGCACCCGGTGCGGTTTTAAGATCTCCGCGATCAGCCGGGTGTTGTGCTCAATCTTGGCGAGGTTAATTGTCAGGCGAGGCATAGCTGTTTTTTCGGCTCGATTGGGAAATACACAACCCGTCCGGCCGAAAGCGATCGGCCAAATAAAAAGGAGACGGCGGAAACCGCCATCTCCTGGAATTGCACTTTGAGCCGACCTGGCTCAGCTTCCTTAACGCTTTGAGAACTGCGGCTTCTTGCGAGCGCTCTTGAGGCCGGCCTTTTTCCGCTCCACCTTTCGGGAGTCGCGGGTGAGGAAGCCACCGACGCGCAATTCCTTGCGCAGCGAGTCATCGGCTTCCAGCAGGGCTTTCGCGATCCCGTGTTTGAGCGCCCCCGCCTGGCCGCCGACACCGCCGCCACAGATGTTGGCGCTTACGTTGAAACGGCTCTCAGTGCCGGTACTCGTCAAGGGCATGCGCACTTCTGTCCGCAACCGCGGCCGGCCGAAATACTCATCCACCGGACGATTGTTTACGGTGATCTGGCCGTCGCCTGGCGTAAGGATCACGCGGGCGATCGATGTCTTGCGCTTGCCTGTGGCTGTATACCTAACCAAGGTTCATCTCCTCCGGATTCTGGGCCTCGTGCGGATGCTCGGGGCCGGCATAAATCTTTAATTTCCTGAGCTGCGCCCGGCCGAGCCGATTCTTGGGCAGCATTCCTTTGACTGCCAGGCGTATAACCTCTTCCGGCTTCTTTTCCATCATCTCGGCCAGAGTGCGTTGCTTGAGCCCGCCGGGATAGCCTGTGTGCCGGTAATAAATCTTGTTCTCCATCTTGCGGCCGGTGACGGCGATGCGGGCGGCGTTTACCACAACCACAAAATCCCCGGTGTCTATATTGGGTGTGTAAGTTGGCTTGGTCTTGCCACGCAAGTTGTCGGCAATACGTGTGGCCAGGCGCCCCAGGCGCTGGTCCTTGGCATCGACGATGAGCCAGTTGCGCTCGATATTTGATGGTTTGGCTACGTAAGTTTTCATATATGTATTAACCTGTCGAATTATATTGATTCCAGGCGTGCTCGAAACCGCGCCATTTCTGGCGCAAAGATGGATACTAGAGCAAAAAAACACAGGTGTCAAATAATGGGCCGCCTCATAAAAAATCACCCGGGCTGCGGCGTTGAAGCGCCTTTGCTACAGTAGAAGAGCTATGAATAGCGAGCTGACAAGCAGGGTGCTGGTTATCAGCGGCAATTTCGAGAACCAGGAAGAAATAAATACGGGCAGCCGCTGCTGGCTTCTGGCTGAAGCGCTGGCCGACAGCCATGATGTCATCCTGGCCTTGCCTTTCATCAGTCAGCTTTCTCACGAGAATTTCGCTGTGGTCTATTATGTTGGACGCAACATCCCGCTAGTGGCCCGGGATTCGGACTGTGTTGTCTGTGACGCGGAGGCGCTGGTCCGTAATCCACTGTTGCTGGATGCCGGCAAACCTCTGGCCGTCGATCTGGACGGTTTTGGCGTCACGATTAATGATGAAACCCTCGATGTGCTTACCACGGCTGACTTTTTTTTCTGCGCCGGCGAGGACGATCGTTACTTCTGGCTGGCGGCGTTGAAGGAGTGCGGGCGAATCAATGAGTATACTCTTGCTGGCGATAGCGGTCTCAGGCAGCTGCTGGATGTCGTTCTGATACCCGGCCAGGTTCAGCCCCTGGTTGATTTCTGTGCCATACCGCGCTATGCACCGGATCGGGGCACCGGGCTGAGTCGTGCCGACATGCCCCGTGTGCAGAAACATGCGACTGGAATCAAATATTATTGGCATCGAACCCGCTATTTGCTTCGAACTGAGGGCTTCTTCACGGTTTGCGTTCGCGGCCTGGCGGTAATAAAGAGGAAATCCTGGGCTAAGAACAAAAATAGATGAACCGCTATAATGGCGAACCAACAATTAATTTCAGGGCCCATAAGAAAGGGGTATCGATGAAAAAATCCCGGACAACCGGGGTCATGGCTATCGTCGTGGCTTTCATGGCAGCTGTTGCCATTTTGGCGCTTGTGGTGGCCGGCTGCGGCGGCAACACGCCGACTTCGGCTTCGCAGGAAATGATCGAGAAACTTTCAAGCCGGGATTTCGGCGGCGCCTATGACTCATTTTCATCTTCATCCCCGGTTCGCGCGCAAATCGATCGCGACACCTTTATCTCCAAGATGCAAACTTCCCTGCCGGATGGCACGACGATCACTGAGTTCAACGCCAGCAACGAGCAGATAGACGGCGACAAGGCAACGGTATCCTGGTCGGCCAAAGTGAAAATGCCCAATGTGGACGAACAGCCGCTCGATGACAAGTTCACCCTGGTCAAGGAAGACGATACCTGGAAGATCGATCAGTAGCGCGTAGACATTCCGGCGGGCCGCCGCCCCGCGGCGATTGCCCGCTCCGCCCTCTTTCGTTATAGTACTTCACTTAGCTTGGCTTGGTTACACCTAGTTGCGGCGCCTGTCGGCGCCTGCAAAATATCGTTCGGAGCTGGAGGACAGCGTGACGAAAAGCGTTAATCCCCACATCTTTCGCGAGTATGATGTCAGGGGCCTTGTAGACCAGGACCTGGATATCGAGACCGTCGAGTTGCTGGGAAAAGGATATGGCGTTTACGCGAAGTCGTTTGGCTACTCGGAGGCCATTGTCGGACGTGACAATCGTCCCAGCTCGGAGCCGTTCCGCGACGCGCTCATCAAGGGCATCGTCTCAACCGGTTGTGACGTCATCGACGTCGGCGAAGTGCCCACTCCCGCATTCTATTTTTCCTTACAGGAATACGGCAAGCAGGCCGGGGTTATGATCACCGGAAGTCACAATCCTCCACAGTACAACGGCTTCAAACTCTGCCGGGGACATGGCACCATCTATGGTGAGGAAATCCAGAAGCTGCGGGGAATTATCGAGGCGGGAAATTTTCCGGAGGGCACAGGCAGGGTCACGGCCGCAGATCCCATCCCCGCCTTCGTTGACTACATCGCCGGCAACATCGAGGTGGAGCGGCCGCTCAAAGTCGTTGTCGATGCCGGCAACGGCGTTGGCGGCAAGGTGGCGCCCGAGCTTCTGAGGAAGCTCGGTTGCGAAGTGGTCGAGCTATATTGTGAACTGGACGGCAATTTCCCCAACCATTTTCCGGACCCTACGGTTCCCGCAAATCTCGAAGACCTGATTGCGGCAGTAGCAAGTGAGAAGGCCGACCTGGGTGTCTCCTTTGATGGCGATGCCGATCGCATCGGAGCTGTTTCCGACGATGGGGCCATTATCTGGGGGGATCAGCTGATGATCCTGTTCTCGCGAGACATTCTTGAGTTCCATCCCGGCGGCACCATTATCTTCGAAGTGAAATGCTCGCAGGCGCTGATCGATGACATCGAGGCCCATGGCGGTAAACCGCTGATGTGGAAAACCGGGCATTCACTAATCGAAGCCAAAATCCGTGAGGAAAAAGCGCTGCTTGCGGGCGAGATGAGCGGCCACATCTACTTTGCCGATCGGTATTTCGGTTATGACGACGCCATTTATTCCGCCTGCCGCCTGGTAGAATACATCGCACGCAAGGGAATCAAGCTTTCAGAGCTATTGGCCGGCATCCCCCGGTATTACGCGACGCCAGAGCTGCGCATTGAAGCTACCGATGAAGAGAAGTTCAAGATTGTAGAGACCGTGAAGCAAGAATTTTCCAAGGATCATGAGGTAATCGATATAGACGGCGCCCGCGTTGTTTTCCCCGATGGCTGGGGACTGGTGCGTGCCTCGAACACTTCCCCCGTGGTCGTGGTTCGTTGCGAGGCAAAAACGCCCGAGCGCCGCGACGAAATTCAGGAAATGATCATCTCTAAGCTGCGCCAGTTTCCCTCGGTCGCAGCCAATCTCTAGCAGGAAAAGACTTTGCCGGAACCAGACAGACAGAGATTGCTCGAAAAGCTCGATGACGTGGTGGCCATCCGCCGTCTCGACTCACAGGATCAGTTTGGCATGGTCGCGGGACTGCCGGGCCAGCTCTTCGGTGCATATGCGGCCGGCGGCGACGTCGCTCTGGAAGCCGGCGGTGAAGTCGGAGGCGTCGCGGTTGCCGGCATGGGCGGGTCAGCCATCGGCGGCGACGTTATTGCTTCCGTCTACGACGCCGAGCTGCCGAGCCCCATGGTGACCGTCCGGGGTTATAATCTTCCTCACTGGATCAGCAATCGCAGCCTCGTCTTCATTGTCAGTTATTCAGGGAATACCGAAGAAACAAACTCCTGCCTTCATGAGGCGCTCGATCGCGGCTGCCGGGTCATTTGCCTGAGCACGGGCGGCAAGGTCGGCCAGATTGCCGCCGAAAAGAATCTGCCGCTGATTACTGTACCCAGCAGCCTGCAGCCGCGCGCCGCCATGGGCTGGTTGTCGGTGCCGATCGCGGCCTGCCTGGAGAACCTGGGCCTGGTCGAGGCCGTCGCCGACGACGTCAACGAAACCGCCTCGGTTTTGGGGAAATGCATCGAGCTTTACGGTCCGGAAAACCCGGCGGCCGCCAATCCGGCCAAACAGCTGGCGGCGGATCTCTTCGAGCGCATCCCTGTCATCTACGGTTCTGAAGTGACAGCGGTGGCTGCTCTGCGCTGGAAATGCCAGATCAATGAGAATGCCAAGGCGCTGGCATTCTGCAATCAGTTTCCCGAGCTAAACCATAATGAGATCGTCGGCTGGGAATACCCGGCTGCGGACATGGAGCGTTTTAGGGTCATCTATTTGACCGACGAAAAACTGCATCCGCAGAACGTGAAGCGCATGAACGTCACCGCCAGCCTCCTGGAAAATTATGTCGGGGAGATCAAACGCTACGCGGGTACCGGGAATTGCCGCCTGGCGCGCCTGCTTTCAAGCGTAAACCTCGGCGATTATCTCTCCCTCTATCTGGCGATCCTAAAGGGGATAGACCCTTCGCCAGTGGAGCGTATCGAGAATCTCAAGAAACAGCTGGCCTGAGCGATACCAAATTCCAGTGCCGGCGTAGCTTGGAAACCGCGTCGCTACACTGTAACGCGCGCTTTTAGTATACTTACCGGACCGCAAAACCGCGTTCGAGGGCGCTGGCCTCGCTTGTATCTGAAGGCGGAATCTCAATATTTAGAAGGATGGACGGTTCGCGGCCGAATGGCCGCCTCGCCAATAAACGGAAGGAGATGATCGTGACAGAAGTTGTCGCACACGACGTCAAGGATTTGAGCCTTGCCGATAAAGGCAAGCTGAAAATCGACCTGATCGAGAAGCGGATGAACGTGCTTGCCTCGATTCGCGAACGTTTTGAAAAGGAGCAGCCGCTGGCGGGAATCAGGATCTCGGCCTGCCTGCACGTAACCACAGAAACCGCCAATCTGGCGCGTACGCTCAAAGCGGGCGGCGCCGATGTAGTCCTTTGCGCCTCCAACCCGCTGAGCACGCAGGACGATGTCGCGGCGGCCCTGGTCAAGCACTTTGGCATCAGCACCTACGCCATCAAGGGGGAGGACAACGACACCTATTACAAGCACATCACCGCCGCGGTCGATCATCATCCGCATGTGACCATGGATGACGGCGCCGACGTTATCGGCGTCTTGCATGCGGAGCGCCAGGACCAGATCGGCGAAATCCTCGGCGGCACCGAAGAGACCACTACCGGCGTCATCCGGCTGCAAAGCATGGAAGCTGACGGTGTCCTCAAGTTCCCGGTTGTTGCCGTGAACGAGGCCAATACCAAGCATCTGTTCGACAATCGCTATGGCACCGGCCAGTCCACCATCGATGGTATTATCCGCGCCACCAACATGCTGCTGGCAGGACTCGATGTGGTCGTTGCCGGATACGGCTGGTGTGGACGCGGCGTGGCCATGAGGGCTTCGGGCCATGGCGCCCGGGTCACCGTTATCGAGGTCAACCCACTCAGGGCGCTCGAGGCGGTTATGGACGGCTACCGTGTAGCCCCAATTGCTGAAGCGGCGAAGTACGGCGACCTCTTCGTCACTGCCACCGGCGACAAGCATGTCATCCGCGGCGAGCATATGGAGGTCATGAAAAACGGCGCCATCATCTGTAATACCGGCCACTTCAACGTGGAAATCGACATCCCGGCGCTGGAGAAAATGGCCAAGAGCCACCGCACCGTGCGCGATTTCATGGAGGAATATGTTCTCGCCAACGGTAACATCATTTATCTGCTGGCAGAGGGACGCCTGGTGAATCTTTCCGCGGCTGAGGGCCATCCGGCGCAGGTTATGGATATGAGTTTCGCCAATCAGGCTCTGGCGGCCGAGTTCATCGTCAAGAATCATGAAGCGCTGGAGAACAAGGTTTACCCGGTGCCCGTCGACATCGACGAGCACATTGCCGCCCTCAAGCTCGAGACCATGGGCATTAGCATCGACACGCTAACGCCCGAACAGGAAAAATACCTGGCTTCCTGGAACGAGGGTACTTAGTATCGCGCTTCAAGGAGCAGAGAATGAGCGATAGCAGTTACTCAATTAAAACCATTGAGTGGCAGGGTGACGAAGTTGTCATGATCGATCAGCGCATCCTGCCGCTGGAAGAGAAGTACATCCACCATACAACCTGGCAGGAAGTCGGCGACTCGATCAAGACAATGGTCATCCGCGGGGCGCCGGCCATCGGTGTGGCGACGGCGATGGGCATGGCGCTGGCCGCCAAGAAGTCAGGCGCTCAGACCCAGGAAGAACTGAAGCGGGACCTCGACGAGGCGGCAAAGGGATTATTCGCAACCCGGCCGACCGCATACAATCTCGGCTGGGCCCTGGAGCAGATGGCTTCGGTCTACAACCAGCCCGGCGATGTTGACGAAATCCGGGTGAGGCTCAAGGCCCGTTCCCAGGAGATCTTGGACGAGGACGTGGCCATGTGCGTGGCCATGGGCGAGCACGCGGCGCCGTTATTCCCCAAGGGAGCGCGCATCCTCACGCACTGTAATGCCGGGGCGCTGGCTACCGCCGGTTATGGCACAGCTTTGGGCGTTATCCGCTCGGTATTCAAGCGAGATTCTTCCATCCATGTGTTCGCCGACGAGACCCGGCCGTTTCTGCAGGGCGCCCGCTTGACCGCCTGGGAGCTGCGGCAGGAAGGCATTCCCTGTACTCTGATTACAGATAACATGTCGGGATATTTCTTCAAGGCCGGTGAGATCGACGCGGTTGTCGTCGGGTCCGACCGGATAGCAGGAAACGGCGATGTGGCCAACAAGATCGGCACCTACACGGTTTCGGTGCTGGCCAAGGAGCACGGCGTTCCCTTTTATGTGGCGGCGCCGACTTCAACGGTCGATTTGAGTCTGACCGACGGGTCCCAGATTCCCATCGAGGAGCGTGATCCCTCCGAGGTTACACATTGCGGCTCCAGGCAGATAGCGCCGACAGGCATCGGCGTTCGTAATCCGGCGTTCGATGTTACTCCGCACCAGAACGTCGCCGCCATCATTACCGAGATGGGCGTCCACCGCGAACCGTACGACGAAAGCCTGGCCGCGGCGAAGAAAGGTAAATAATTGAAAGCCATGGTATTGGCAGCGGGTCTGGGAACGCGTCTGAGGCCGCTTACCGGCTCCATCTCCAAACCAATGGCGCCCATCGTCAACCGGCCGGTCATGTACCACATCCTGCGGTTGGTCAAGAAGCACGGATTCGATGAAGCCGTCGCCAATCTGCACTACCATCCGCACGCGATCACCAATTATTTCGGACGAGGTCAGCGTATCGGCATTGAGCTGCGCTATTCGCTGGAACCAGAGTTGCTGGGAACCGCCGGTGGCGTCAAAGCCATGCAGCGATTCCTGGCCGATGACACTTTTTTGGTGATCAGCGGCGACGCCCTCACCGATATCGATCTGGGAAAACTGCTGGAGCAGCACCAGAGATCCCGGGGCATCGCCACCCTGGCGCTGAAACGGGTGGACGATCCCAGCCAATTCGGGGTTGTTATCAGCGACAAGGACGGCCGCATCCTCGGCTTCCAGGAAAAACCGGCGCCGGGTGAGGAGCTAAGCAATCTCTGCAATTGCGGCATTTATATCTTTGAGCCGACCGTCTTCGATTACATCCCCAAGGATTCCTTTTACGATTTTGGCACCCAGATGTTCCCCGAGTTTGTCACCAAGGACATCCCCTTTTACGGGTTTGAGATTGACGGCTACTGGAACGACGTTGGCAGTCTTGACCAGTACCGTATCGGCAATTTTGACGCCCTTACCGGCAAGGTCAAAGTGGAGATTCCAGGCAAGGAGCGCTCGCCAGGCATCTTTGTCGGGAAGGGAACGAGGATCTCGCGAACGGCCAAACTGACGCCCCCGATTTTGCTGGGCGATTATTGCCGTGTGGGGGAAGAGGTAAAGCTAACCGGACCGCTGGTTATCGGCGATCACAGCGTCATTGAGAAAGGCGCGGCGCTCGAAGGCGTCATCAAGTGGCGGGCGGCGCAAACCGGCGCCGGAGCCAAGGTCGAAGGCGGCATTATCGGCCGGGGCGCCTATATTCGCGACGAGGTCCACATTCACGACCGGGTAGTAGTCGGTGACCGTTGCGTCGTTGGCGCCGGCAGCGTCCTGGATGAGGAAGTGCATCTTGAACCGTTTACCGTCATCGAAGCCGATAGCCACGTCAGGTAACAAGCCGCTTCTATTAGATCAATTTTTCAATCAACCTCCGAGCTGACTTGCCTTCCCATAATTTCATGTTCTAGGATAAGTGGCATCCGAAGAGTTGTATCCGGATAAGTTCTATCGAAGCTGGCTCTAATCTCTTGTGGAAGCGGTTGCCGTGGACGATGGCAAACTTATATTTCCGGTCCCCGAGGCCCAAAAACCCGACGCCCGAATGCCGGAACCCGGCATTCTCGATAATCTGCTCTCTGTTGTTTTCCCCTTGCGATGCGTACATTGTGGCGGAGGCTGCAACTGGTTATGCGTGGATTGCCACGCGGCCATCAAGCCGATCGCCCCGGAGCATTGCCACTGGTGTGGCCGGCCTTCCGCGAACGCAGACAGCTGCCCCGAGTGCCGTGGCCGCGAACTCCATTTCTCGAAGGCCCGCGCCGCTTTCGGCTTCAATGGCCCGGTACGCAGCCTTGTGCACCGGCTCAAGTATTCAGGTCAGCGCCGGCTGGCGGCTTTTATGGTGGAACTTGCCTGCAATCAGGCCCAATTATCAATGGCTGAGGTCGGTTTGACTGACAGTAACAAAGCAGTTACGCTAACATATGTGCCCATGCACAGATCGAAACGGTTAGTCCGCGGATACAACCAGGCGGGCCTTTTAGCCAAGGCTCTTTCCCGGCGCCTGAACTTGCCGCTGCAGACACTCCTCTGCAAGGAACATCCCACTTTTGCGCAGAACCGGCTTGGTTTCGACGAGCGGCGCGGCAATCTGAAGGGAAGCATCACCCTGCTTCGCGCAGCCAGAAGGCCTGGGGCCGCCAACCGGCTGGTGCTGGTGGATGATGTCTACACTACGGGATCGACGGCTTCGGAGTGCGCGCGGGTGCTAAAGGAAGGCTTGGGGGTAGACGTGCAGGTTTGGACTTTTGCCAGGGCGGTGAGACGTCAGAGCTGGCAGCGGTTCTGACCGAAAACAATCAAGTTTAGCGGCCGATGCCGACAGGGTAATAAAGTATACGCAACCCAGCGGGGAAGGATAGATATGAACTTACAGGTTAAGGGAAGAAACATAGCCGTCACCGAGGCGCTCCGCTCTTATGTTGATGAGAAGCTGACCAAACTGGGCAAGAACTTAAACAGCGCCAGCACCATGGAGGTGGAGCTTTTTTGTGAGAAGAATCCCAGCATCGCCGACAACCAGGTCGCTGAGGCGACGATTTTCACCAAGGGTCCGGTGCTCAGAGCCAAGGGGGCTTCCGCGGATATGTACGCCTCCATCGATCTGGTTGCCGACAAACTGGGCCGTCAGGTCAAGAAATATCGCAGCAAGCTGGTAAGCCACGATTCTCGTGTGCGCGGCAGCATTCCACCCGATGCGATCATGCCGCTGCCGGAGAGGGTGGAGGAGGAAGAAGAGGGGCCGCAGATCGTGAAACTAAAATCGTTCGACATCAAGCCGATGTCCGCCGAAGAAGCAGCGCTGCAACTGGAGTTGATCGGACACGATTTCTTTGTATTTCGCAACTCCGAGTCAAATGACACCAGCGTTATCTATCGCCGCCGCGACGGAAATTACGGGCTGATAGAACCAAAATAATTTGAGTCTGAATCATGCCTCCTAAATTCATCCAAAAAGCCCTTCGCATGGGCGAAGGGAAAAAATTCAAGCAGCTCGAGGAGTTGGTCGAGGCGATCAATGTCTTTGAGGATGACCTCAAGGCCCTCGACGACGACGCTCTCAAGGCCAAAACGGATGAATTCAAGTCTCGCCTGGAAGAAGGCGAGGACCTTGACGACCTCATGACCGAAGCGTTTGCCGTCGTGCGCGAAGCTTCGCGCCGGACCATGGGCATGCGTCACTTTGACGTCCAGCTCATGGGCGGCATCGTCCTGCATCAGGGAAAGATAGCGGAGATGAAGACAGGCGAAGGCAAGACCCTGGTCGCCACTCTTCCCGTCTACCTCAATGCCCTTTCGGGAAAGAGCGTCCATGTGGTCACGGTCAACGATTACCTGGCCAAGCGTGACGCCGAATGGATGAGTCCCATCTATGAGTTTCTGGGTCTGCAGGTCGGCATCCTCCAGGACAACATGCATCCGCCGGAACGTCAGATCGCTTACAACTGCGATGTCATCTACGGCACCAATTCCGAATTCGGCTTCGACTACCTGCGCGACAACATGTCGGTCAGGATCGAGACCCTGGTTCAGCGCGACCACGCCTTTGCCATAGTCGATGAAGTTGACAGCATCCTCATCGACGAGGCGAGGACGCCGCTGATCATCTCCGGCGCCCCCGAGGAGGCCGCTTCCACCTACTACAAGTTTGCCTCGATCGTGCCGCTCCTGCGCGCCGAGGACGATTACGAGATCGACGAGAAGCACCGCACCGTCGCCGTCAACGAAACGGGCGTGGCCAAGGTCGAGAAGGCACTGGGGATCGAAAACCTTTATGAGTCAAAGAACGGCCAGTTAGTCAACCATCTGATGCAGGCGCTGCGCGCCCATGCCCTCTTCAAGAAGGATGTCGAGTACGTCGTCAAGGATGGCGAGGTTCTCATCGTCGACGAGTTCACCGGCCGCATCATGGAGGGCCGCCGTTACTCCGAGGGTCTGCATCAGGCAATCGAAGCCAAGGAAAAGGTGCGCATCCGCGAGGAGAATCAGACGCTTGCCACCATTACCCTGCAGAACTATTTCCGCATGTACGACAAGCTCGCCGGCATGACCGGCACGGCGGCTACCGAGGCCGACGAATTCATGCACATTTACAAACTCGAGGTAGTCACCATCCCCTCAAACCGCCCGATGGTCCGGGACGACCGCAACGATTTTATCTTCAAGACCAAGAAGGCGAAGTTCCGCGCCGCCGCCGAGGACATCGTCGAAAGCCACAAAAAGGGCCAGCCGGTCCTGGTAGGAACCGTCTCAATCGAAACCAGTGAATATTTGAGCGACATGCTCACCCGCCGCGGAGTATCACACGCCGTCCTCAACGCCAAGCATCATGAGAAGGAAGCGGAGATCATCCAGCACGCCGGCGAGGCGGGCCAGGTGACCATCGCCACCAACATGGCCGGCCGTGGTGTCGATATCAAGCTGGGCGAGGGCGTTATCGACCTCGGAGGCCTGTACGTGCTCGGCACCGAGCGTCATGAGAGCCGGCGGATCGATAACCAGCTGCGTGGCCGTTCGGGACGCCAGGGCGATCCTGGGGCCTCGCGCTTCTATCTCTCCGCCGAGGACGACGTCATCCGTCTGTTCGCCGGCGACCGCATCTATAACATTCTCGACAAGCTCTCCCCAGGTGACGACGTGCCCATCCAGCACAAGATGCTGAGCAAGACGGTTGAGAGCGCGCAGCACAAGGTCGAGCAGCAGAACTTTCAGACTCGCAAAAGAGTGCTTGAGTACGATGACGTTATGAACATGCAGCGGAAGGTTATTTACGAACAGCGCCGCAAGATCCTCGAAGGCGGCGACCTCGGCGAGGATTGCCGGGGGATTGTCGATGATGTGCTGACCGCCGTGGTTGAAACCTATTGCGAGAGCGGAACCTATCCCGAGGATTGGGATTGGGACAGCCTCTTCGCTGCCCTGAAATCACTGTATGAAGTTACCTTCAGCAAGGATGACATTGAGATCGAGGAAGCCACGCAGGATGAGATCGTTGAGAAAGTGCTGGATGACGCCCATGCCATCTACGCCGGCAAGGAAGCGGATTTCAGTCCCGAACACATGCGCCAACTCGAGCGGCTGGTGATGATGGGAGTCATTGATAACCGCTGGCGCGAACATCTTTATGACATGGATTACCTGCGCGAGGGCATTCACTGGCGGGGGATGGCCCAGAAGGACCCCCTGGTGGAATACAAGTCCGAGGGCTTCACGATGTTCCAGGAGCTGCTGGACTCGATCAAGGAGGATTTCACCCGCACTATTTTCCACATGAACCGGGTGCCCCAGGATGACCTGGCCGACCGGCGCGAGCGGGAGCTACAGTATTCCTATGATGACGGCACCACTTCGAGGTTGCCTCAAGCCACGGAACCGGCCGCTGTGGGCGCCGGCGCGGGAGCTGTCGCAGGAGCCGGAGCGGGCGCACAGGCTGCCGGAGCCAAGGGTGAAAAAGAGCCGCTGCCGTCGGTGACCACACGGCACGTCAGTGATAAAGTCGGCCGCAACGATCCCTGCCCCTGCGGCTCGGGCAAGAAGTATAAAAAGTGCTGCGGAGCCTGAGCCGCCGCAACCGGCAACGAATATCAGCAGCATCGGCAACGTCACCAGCGCTGTCATATTTCCCGCTCGCCCTTCAACCTGCTAAGATGTCGCTGTCATGGCCAAATCTGCTCAGACTCACACTTTGGAAGACATCGAGGATCTGCTTGCCCAGATCCAGGGTAAGTTCCAGTGGCTTGGTGATTACCTTTGACCCGGCTTCACTGGAAAAACAGGCGGAGGGGCTCGAAGGCCGCATGCAGCAGCCGGATTTCTGGTCAGACAAGGCCGGTGCGGCCAGGGTAAGTTCTGAGTACCGCCGCGCCAAACGGCGGCTTGAGCGCTTCCGGCGCATGGAAGCCGAGGTCGGTGACGCCGGAGCGATGATGGAGATGGCCCGCGAGGATGTCGCTGAAAACGGCCTCGAGGGCGCCGCCGATTTCCTCTCGGAATCCTGGAGATCCCTCAACACTACCCTTTCGCGCCTGGCGCAGCTGGAAGAAGAACGCCTCTTCAGCGGTGAATACGATGACGGCGACGCCACCATGACCATCCATCCCGGCGCCGGCGGCACCGAATCCCAGGACTGGGCTGAGATGCTCCTGCGCATGTACCTGCGATGGGCCGACCGCCGCGGATTCAAGGCCGAGATCAACGAGGCGACTGCTGGTGACGAGGCCGGCCTCAAGAGCGCCACGGTCACATTCCATGGGGAAAATGCTTACGGCCTGCTCTCCGCCGAGCGGGGAGTGCACCGGCTGGTGCGCATTTCCCCATACGATGCCGCCAAACGCCGCCATACCAGTTTCGCCGCCGTCGAGGTGAGCCCGCTGGTCGAGGATGATGTCGAGTTCGAGATCGACGAGAAAGATTTGAAGATCGACACCTACCGCGCCAGCGGCGCCGGCGGCCAGCATGTCAATAAAACCGACTCGGCGGTGCGCATTACTCACGTTCCTACGGGCCTGGTAGTGCAATGCCAGAACGAACGCTCCCAGCTTTCCAACAAGAACACCGCCATGAAGCTGCTCAAGGGCAAGCTGCTTGAGCTCGAGGAGCGCAAGCGACTGGAGGAGATGGAGAAAGAGCGCGGCGAGGTGATGGAAATCGCCTGGGGCAGCCAGATCCGCTCCTATGTACTGGCTCCCTACCAGATGGTCAAAGACCACCGCACCAGTCACGAGGCCGGTAACGCCCAGGGCGTGCTTGATGGCGGCATCGACGAGTTCATTCACGAGTATCTGGTTTTAAGGGCTGGGAAGGCATAAACGAAGGCGTAAAGGAAGTTGATCCTTATCCCGAGGCAAGATTTCCGATAGAATTGCCAGGAAATTGCATCAACCAAGTGAGGAGCCAAACGTGCTAAGCATCGCCCTGCCAAAGGGAAGCCTGCAGGAGCAGACGCTCAAGCTCTTTGCCGAAGCCGATCTGCCGGTCAAGCGGAGCGCCCGGGAATATTCGGTAACAATCGACGATGAGCGTATCAGCGCCGTCAAGATTCTGAGGCCGCAGGAGATTCCCAAATACGTCGAGGAAGGCTACTTCGATCTCGGCATCTCCGGGATGGACTGTATCACCGAGGCAGGCGCCCGTGTCGTCGAGGTCGCCGGCATGCCTTATGCCAAGACCGGTACCGGCGTCATGAAGATGGTCGTCGCCGTCCCCGAGGATTCCAGGATCAAGAAGGCGGCGGACATCAAACCCGGCAGCCGCGTAACCACGGAATTCCCCAACATCACCAAGAAGTACTTTAAGAAACTGGGCATCCCTGTAAAAGTTTTCTACTCCTTCGGCGCCACCGAGGCCAAGGTGCCCGAGATCATGGATGTGGTCGTGGACCTGACCGAGACCGGCTCCACCCTCAGGCGCAACCGGCTCAAGATCATCGACGTGATCATGGAGTCGACCACGAAGCTAATCGCCAACAAGGTCTCCTGGGAAGACGTGTCAAAGCGCAAGGCGATGGATGAGATCCGCACGCTGCTTCTGGGCGTGATCGATGCTCGCGGCCGGGTGCTGCTATCGATGAACGTGGCCAAGGACAGGCTTGATGACGTCGTCGGCGTGCTGCCGGCGATGAAACGCCCGACGGTCGCCCCGCTCTACAATAGTGACTACTTCGAAATTACGACGGTCGTCGACAAGGATACCGTCAACGTCATCATCCCCCGGCTCAAGGAGATGGGAGCCGAGGACATCCTCGAACAGGGAATCTCGAAGATTGTGCGATGATCGTAAGTGCAAAGGACAGCTTTAAGTAAAGCCGTCCTACCAGTTTTGTAAGATAAGGAAATCGGATGTTCGAAAGAATTAAAAAAGAAGGTTTTCAAATTCTTGCGCTTCATCATGCAGAAGCAATACTTGAGCATGACATGAGTACTGCCGCCGAGGAACTTAAAGAAGCACTTCTTAATATCAGAATTCCGATTGAAGAACTTGTACGCGGGGGTGGCGGCGAAGGAGAGATGACTCAAAGGCTGCGGAAAGCTCTCGCTGAGGATCATGGCTGGGAAAAGCACTGCTTTGAGATCAAAAAAATAGTCGACGGTGAGGAAAAAGAATCAATTTCTCACGAAATCGATCACGTGAAGAAATTTTCAGGTAGCACGTTCGCACTCGAAATAGAGTGGAATAATAAAGATCCTTTTTTTGATCGCGATCTGGAGAATTTCAAGCGGCTTCATGCTGACGGAGTCATTTCGATAGGAGCAATTATTACTCGGGGTGCTTCATTGCATGATGGAATGCGTGAGCTAATTGAGACATTTGCGCGAAAAGAAGGAATTGATGACATTAACAAAGCATCCGGTTACTACACCCCTACCAAACGTCAAATTGAGCTTATCCAAAGAGCAAAAGAATCCAAGGGATCTTTTGAAGCAGGATGGGCTCACGCATTCGTTTCAGATAAATTTGGTGAAGCTACTACCCACTGGAGAAAACTCGAGGATCGTGTCCAACGAGGTGTTGGCAATCCGTGTCCATTGCTCTTGATTGGCATTCCCAAAGAAGTTGTCAAAGTTTAGCGCTAATTATGGAGGCAAGAATTATGCCGAAAATTTACAGCATTGCGGAGCCAAATCCATCCGAAGATCTTCTTGTTAAAGCGCAAGGTCCATATTCAACAATATTGGCCGATCCTCCTTGGCAATTCCAAAATCGCACTGGCAAAATGGCGCCTGAGCACAAACGATTGCTTAGATATCCGACCATGGAAATAAAAGAAATTGTGGAATTGCCGGTGGCCAAACTGGCGGCAGCTCAATCACACCTATACCTGTGGGTGCCCAATGCTTTGCTGCAAGAGGGCCTCAAAGTGATGGAGGCCTGGGGATTTACGTACAAAACAAACATGGTCTGGTACAAGATACGTAAAGATGGCGGTCCCGACGGCAGGGGGGTCGGATTCTATTTTCGAAATGTTACAGAGTTGATACTTTTTGGTGTCAAGGGGCGCATGCGCACGCTACAACCCGGCAGGACACAGGTAAATCTACTCTCTACCCGAAAAAGGGAACATTCACGTAAGCCCGACGAGATTTATGACCTGATAGAAGGCTGTTCACCTGGACCATACCTCGAACTATTCGCTCGGTTTAGCCGCCCGGGATGGGACCAATGGGGCAACGAAGATGTGGAAAAAAATTCATTTCACGGTGTGGCTAAACGAAATGCCCATGCAGATTCGCAGATGAGGTTGATGGAAGCGCCAAAAGAATATCGGGCGTAAAGCGACGGCAGGGCGACCATGACCAAGCTCCAGGCGAATTAACATATTTATTTGATCAATTGGGAATGCTCTCCGAAAGAATAAAGGCATTGCAATTGCACAAAGGGGAGAAATGAATTTCCGACTGATGAAGATTCTTCCCGGGCTGGCCGCAATCTGCCTTCTGATACTTATGGGCGGTCTTGCCTGCGAATCAGAATCCGTAGATAAGCCGGCCCCCGTAACTGTCACGGATCAAAACTCCGGTGAAAGCATTCAACTGCTGCTTGGTCAGGAGCTAATGGTCCGCCTCCCAGCCAATCCATCCACCGGTTACACCTGGTTGCAGATGGGCGATACTCCCAACGTCGTACTGCAGGTGGCGGATCCCACCTTTTTCGAGCAGGATCTGTCACAGGGCAATCCGCCGCCTGTCGGCGCCGGCGGCACGGAGGTCAGCTCTTTCACAGCGGATGCTATCGGGCAGCAAATTCTGAAGCTGGAGTACAAAAGGCCCTGGGAAACCGGCGTGGCTCCGGCAAAAACAGTTTCTTACAACGTCACGGTAACCAATTAGAACGGGAGGAACCACCGCTTGGCTCCCGGCGATTGGGACAAGTTCCCCGCGGAGGTTGGGGCTGTCACTCATCCCTGAAAGCAGGACGCCGGACGGTTCTATGGAATTTAGACACCAGTGGACTGGCTTACTTTCATAATCACAGGCCTGATCGCAGGCTGGTTGGCGGGAATCATCACCAGAGCCGGCGGGTCGGCACTGCCACAGTTGGCGCGGTACTCCTTCTCCTTGTTCTTAACGCGATTGCCGGGAAGCCGGCCGGCAGGCGCCGCTAGGGTTCAGCGCCCCGCGGCTTGGTAGGTACAGAAATCTCATGATCATAAATCCATCTGTCATTGAAGTAATTCGCGAACTCGAAGGGAGACTGCGGTTACCCGAAACGCGCCGCTCAAAAGCTGAAGTTTCGAAATTGCTCGCGGATGAATTCATCGAATACGGAAGCTCCGGCATGATTTATACTAAGAAGGAGGTGCTCGCGAGCCTCGCAGCGGAGAGCGCGGCGCCTGGAGGAGATAGCCCGGACCACGCCGCGTCGTGGACAATTTCTAATTTTCAGGCCCGAGAGTTGACGCCCGGGATTATCCTTGCTACTTACTATGCATCTTGGCGTCCGCAGGTGGACAAAGAAACGGCTACGCTGCACAGCTCATTGTGGATAAAGGTGGATGGCAGCTGGCAAATTGTGTTTCATCAGGGCACACCCGCACATCCCCATTCACACGATCATGCGCACCACGCCAATCCCGCTATTGAAAACTGGCGCAACTCGGATCTTCCCTACGGTAAAAAGCTGAAGCTGGCGATGGGCAACACCTGGATCAAGATCAGCAAACGTCAGAGGTGTTGCGGTCATCCCGGTGAGCCTGGCTGCTGAGAGGCGGCGCCGGAGTCACGTGAGGACTCCCAAACACTCGAGAGCTCGCAGCCGGGTGAGGACACCCAGGCTTCAATAGACTCGCGGTAGAGTGGCAGTAGCCGTGTAATCCGATACAATAGGGCCGGGCGTGAATGACGCGGCTCGACCCCAGCAGCTTCACGGAAACCCAGAGATCCGAACACAGCATGAGAACCCTCGTCCTCGGTGACATACACGGTGGCTACAAAGCCCTGCTGCAATGTTTCGAGCGCAGCAGCTTCGATTATGAAAAAGATAAGCTCATATTCCTCGGCGATGCCGTCGATGGCTGGTCTCAGTCGCCCCAGTGCGTCGAAGAGCTGCGCAAAGTAAAGAATCTCATCTACCTGCTGGGAAACCACGATTTCTGGGTCATGAAGTGGCTTATTTTTCGTGAGAAGCCGCAGCTATGGCTTAGTCAAGGCGGGAAGGCGACGATTAAGGCTTACGAAAGTATAGACAATGCTGTTAAACAGGCGGATCACTTCGAGTTTCTCCGCCACGCAGTTTTTTACTATCACGATCGTCAGAACCGATTGTTTGTTCACGGCGGCATCGAACTGGGCGTGCCCCTGGATCTGCAGGAAGACGAAACTTTCATGTGGGATCGCGAACTGTTCGATCACGTCCAGGGAGTTGAGGAATACAGCGAAATCTACATCGGGCATACGCCCACCATCCTCGCCGGTGCGAATCAGCCACTCAATTACGGAAACGCTGACAACATCTGGCGGGTCGATACGGGCGCCGGCTGGTATGGCAAGCTGACCATCATGGATGTGGACACCAAGCATTTCTGGCAGTCCGATGTGTGCCAGGGCCTTTATCCTGGCGAAGAGGGCAGGATGTGAACAAAATTGGACGTTTCTTGCACCTTGCCCAATTTCATTAGATAATCAGTCAGTAGGGTTTACCCTTGGCCTTGAAGTCCGCTTTGAGGTCAGTTTCTACGCAAAGGGCCTTTTTCTCTGGAAATCCAGGAACTTAAAGAAACAGCCAGCACGCTGCGCCAGGACGTCATCCGCATGGTCACCGAGGCCGGTTCCGGCCACCCCGGGGGCTCGCTTTCATCGGCCGACATCGTTACGGCGCTTTTTTTCCATACCATGAATCACAGGCCCGACGAGCCCAAGTGGCCCGATCGAGACCGGTTCATCCTCAGCAAGGGTCATTGCGCTCCCGTTCTGTATGCGGCACTGGCGCGGAGCGGCTATTTCCCCGTCTGCGATCTTTTAAATCTTCGAAAAATCGACTGCCATCTTCAGGGACACCCCGACATGAACAAGACCCGCGGTGTCGAGATTTCTTCTGGCTCCCTGGGGCAGGGGCTGTCGGTCTCGGTAGGGATGGCGTTGGCCATGAGGCTGGACGGCCTCCCGGGCCAGATCTTCACCCTCATGGGCGACGGCGAGTCGCAGGAGGGCGAAGTCTGGGAAGCGGTCATGGCCGGGGCTCATTACAAACTCAGCAATTTAACCGCGATTGTAGACGCGAACGGCCTGCAAATCGACGGATTTACCAGGGATGTCATGAACGTCGAGCCGTTGCCGGCCAAGTTTGAGGCATTTGGCTGGACCGCCAAGGCTATTGACGGCCATGACATGGCGCAGACAGTCGAGGTGCTCGACTGGAGCCGGTCGGTTGATGGGCCCGTCGCCATCATCGCCAAAACGGTCAAGGGCAAGGGCGTATCTTTCATGGAGAACCAGGCCGGTTGGCATGGCAAGGCGCCGACGGTGAAAGAAGCGGAGCAGGCTATCATGGAATTGAGGGGCGAGGCTGTCCCCGGGAGCGAAACACCGGCGGAAGGGGAAACAGTTGGCGGCTGAACTTAAACCCCGTGCCACCCGGGAAGCATACGGCGAGGCGCTGCTGGAGCTTGGAAAACGGCACGATAACGTCGTGGCCCTTGATGCCGATCTGGCAGGCTCAACCAAGAGTGGCCAGTTCGCCAAGGCTTTCCCGGAAAGATTTTTTAACGTCGGCGTCGCCGAGGCCAATATGATGGCCATGGCGGCCGGATTTGCCATCGGTGGCAAAGTTCCTTATGCTTCGACCTTCGCCGTTTTTGCCACCGGCAGGGCTTACGACCAGGTCCGGCAGAGTATAGCTCAGCCGCGTTTGCCGGTCCGGGTCTGTGCCAGCCACGGGGGGCTGACGGTAGGGGAGGACGGCTGTACGCACCAGTCGATCGAAGACATCGGCCTCATGCGGCTGCTGCCCAATATGAAGGTGGTGGTCCCGGCGGATTTCAATCAGACCTACGGAGCCGTACTGGAGAGTTATAAGACGGAAGGGCCGATGTACATCCGTACCGGCAGGCCCAAAACGCCGTTTCTTTATCCGGAGCCGCCGGCAACGCTGGGCCGGGGCGCGGATGTCCTCAGGGAGGGTTCCGACATTTCCCTGCTGGCCTGTGGCATAATGGTAGTGCGCGCGCTCGAGGCGGCTGAAGAGTTGAAAAAAAGGGATATCAGCGCCGAGGTGGTAAACGTCAGTATCATCAAGCCGATCGATGTGGACACCGTAGCGGCCAGCCTGGCTAAGACCGGTTGCGCGGTTACGGCAGAAGAGCACAGTATAATCGGTGGTCTGGGTGACGCGGTGCAGGAAGTCGCCGCGGAATATTGCCCCGTGAGGATAGGCCGCCTTGGAATTAAGGATGTGTTTGGAAAATCCGGTACGCCGGACCAGCTTTTAGAGGAATTTCACCTGACGACCGAGCATATGGTGGGGCTAGCCGAACAGGTTTTGGCCAGCGGCAAGTAACACGGCGTCAGGCGCTGCCGACGGTTTCATCCGGCGGCAGCCATACTTTTGCACCTTCCGGTTTTTCCTGCCTGTTTAAAATAACTAGAAATCTGGCGTGCATGTTGAAGGCCAGCCGGCAAAAAGGCCGGCAACGATTTAAAAGCGGACCAGAGGTAATAAATTGATACGTTTTGAAAATGTAGCAAAAACATACGATCCCAACATCGTCGGGCTTGAGGATGTCAATATTCACATCGAGCGTGGCGAGTTCTGCTTCCTGGTGGGACACAGCGGTTCGGGAAAATCGACCTTCATCCGGTTGCTGCTCAAGGAATTCGAGCCGACCGAAGGTTCGATCACGGTAGCCGGCCGCAACCTCCAGCGCATGCGGCGTTCGGCTCTCCCCTATCATCGCCGCAACCTTGGCTGCGTCTTTCAGGATTTCAAGCTGCTGCCCAATAAAACGGTAGCGGACAATGTGGCCTACGCCCTCAGGGTTACCGGCCAGCCGGCGCGGGCTATCCGGCGCAAGGTGCCTGAGATCCTGAACCTGGTCGGCCTTGGCGACAAGATGAATAATCTCCCTGACGAGCTTTCCGCCGGCGAACAACAGCGCGTAAGCGTGGCCAGGGCTTTTGTGAATCATCCCTCGCTTCTGGTGGCGGATGAACCCACAGGAAACCTGGACCCGGACACTTCGGTGGGTATCATGCAGCTTCTTTACCGCATTAATCGTACGGGGACCACCGTGCTCATGGCCACTCACGACCGCGAGATGGTGGACAAGATGCGCAAGCGGGTTATCGCGCTGGAGGACGGCAAGGTAATACGAGACGAAGATAAGGGGCTGTACCGCTAAATGCATTTTAAATTCTTTTTCAATGAGGCCGTCAATTCCCTGGTGCGCAACTGGGTAATGAGCGTGGCCGCAATAGTCACCGTCCTGGTGTCCATGTTCGTTCTGGGCCTCGGGCTGATAATGTTTTTCAATTTCCAGACCGCGATCAGCGATCTGCGCAACAAGCTTGAAGTCGAGGTCTTTATCAAGAACACGGCATCCCCGGATGAGATCAACGGTCTCGGTGACGAGATCAGGGCAATGCCCGAGGTCAAGGATGTCGGCTTCATCAGCAAAGATGAGGCGCTGGACCGGCTCCGCGGCAGCCTCAAGGGCCACGAGGATGTTCTGGATGCCCTTTCCGGCAATCCGCTGCCTCCTTCATACGAGATCACGCTTAAGGATCCGCAGCAGATCGAGACTGTGGCCAGCCGTTTCTTCGACAATCCGATTGTCGATAACACGCCGGGGACGCACGACGGCGTTAAATACGGCGGCGAGACCTCCGAACGCCTGCTGAAGGTAACCACGTACTTCCTCATAGGCGGCGCCAGCTTTGTGATGCTGCTGACGGTGGCATCGGTGCTGCTCATCTCCAATACGACTAGGCTGTCAATTTTCGCGCGCCGCCGCGAAGTGGAGATCATGCGGCTCGTGGGCGCGACCAACTGGTTCATCCGCTGGCCTTTCATCATGGAAGGTATATTCACGGGCATGGTGGGCGCCGCGATCGCGGCCATCATGGTAATGCTCACCAACCGCTTTATTATTGAAAGCGTCGTCAACAAAATGCCGTTCCTGCCCTTCAACTCGGAAGCGGTACCGATGTTCTGGCTGGTGCTGCTGGTCGTCATCGGCGGCACGCTGCTCGGCTCCGTGGGCAGCGGCCTGGCTCTAAGGCGCTTCCTCAAAATCTAGCCCGTGAAACACCGGGACCAGAACGAGATCGCGCGGCGCGCCCTCTGCCTGGGAGCTGTAGTCATGCGCAGCAAGTTCGAGTCCATCGTGCCCACGGCTTCCGAACCGATGATGACCGTTCACGAAGAACTCGCCACCCAGCTTAATATGTGGATCGCCGATGAAGGGTTGATCGCTTCACAGTCGACTAATGAAAAACCTCTGGTTAGCAAGGCGCTGGGTTCGTGGAACCGTCAGGAGCTTATAGATTCGGCCTGGCGGGCAAATTCACTGGGAGCTATCCTCTGGGCGCTGTCATTCTTCGAGACGATGCCATCCTGGGACAAACAGTTTACTCCCCAAGAGACGATCAAACCGCTTAATCTTTTCGCGTCAATCACGGCCTTTCTGGAGAAGGCCCGGTTGAGGCCCGCCGCCGAAATCGAGAAAATGCGTGATCTGGCAGGGTTGTGGTACTGGCGTTCGCGGCAGGAAAAAGAGAGCTATGCCGAGAGCGCCCAGGCCAGTGAAAGCCGCAATCGCGCCGAAACGATCGCGGCGGCTGCTCAAAAAGCATTCAGCGCCGGAGATATTCCCGAACCGATAAATGGCGATTTTCCTGTCTTCGGTAGAGCCTATGCCGAAATCACAGCTGACGAATACCGCGAAGCGAATTCCATCGCCGTCGAGCGCCTGTACGCGCTGAACTGGATCTGCGGTTATTCCGAGGACTGGGACGCCGTACCGCTGGGAGGATAGCCGGATGCCAGCTGTGTCCTCCGCCCACCGTCAGAAACTGTCCTGGCTGGCTGTTCTGATTTGGACAGTGATCATCTTCGTTCTCTCAGCGCAACCAAGCATTGGCTCGAATCTGGGCGCCTGGGATTTTTTCCTTCGCAAGTCGGCCCACGTTGGCGAGTACGCGGTGCTGTTCTTCTTGATCTGGAATGCGCTTAAGCAACGTGGGAAGAGGCCGGGCCTGACCATCGCGATTGCAGGAATCGCGGCATTTTTATACGCTTGCTCCGATGAATTTCATCAGCACTTCGTATCCGGGCGGCAGGGAACTCCGCGCGACGTCGCCATCGATTTCATTGGCATCGTCGTGACGGGTTTGATAATTTTCCGTTTGTGGCCGAAGAAAACCTCGCGCGCGGAAGCCCGGGGTCGCTAAAGGGCCGTAACCAAGCCGAAACCGGGGCTATTTCCGCGTGAAAAAATGTTTGCCTTATCTCGCAGGTGGAAGTATAGTTAAATTGCTCATGCAGTATGAGCGGGGCGGTAATCTGGTTTGAAGTGCTTGGCGGTTTGCTTTTGGCATGGTTCGAGTACTTTTGCCACGGGAATGGTGAGAGGAGGAATTACCTTGCCAGAAGGAACAGTCAAATGGTTCTCCGATCAAAAAGGCTACGGCTTTATTGAGCAGGAGAACGGCAGTGACCTGTTCGTTCACTTTTCTGAGATTCAGTCGGATGGCTTCAAAACCCTCGCTGAAGGGCAGAAAGTGACTTTCGAGCCGGCGGAGGGCCCCAAGGGTCCCCAGGCTACGAACGTGCGTCCTGTCGCATAGCACCCACTTGGGTAAATTGAAAGGCCCTCATGCGAGGGCCTTTTTTATAGTTCTTTTCGGAGAAAGGGGACACGATTTCATCGTGTCCCCTTGCGGTTATGTCCCCATGCGGGTTAATGCAGCCGTTCTTTACCAGGTGAAAACCTTGTCGCTGGCAAAGATGAGGTCTACCAGCTTGGCGTAGTCCTTGTCTTCATAAACATTGACGACAGTTACGTCATTGTCCGTACCCTCAGACTGGTCCTGGATGATGGTCTCGGCGTTTCCCGAGGGTGTGCGTTCTTTGATGATGTGAAGTATCTTCATGGATTGCTCCTCTATTAATAGGCGATGACGTGATCGTACTCGAGCAGCTTCAGCGGGACCTGCTGCATAGCCATCTGCTCAAAGCCCTCGTCGTTCTGGTTGACCGAATAGAGTATGCAATCCATCATGGCCAGGCTCTCGACATTCAGGTCATTGTCGTCGTTCTTCTCAATCGGAGCGCCGAGGTTGAAAACTGTAACCTGATCATCCGCGAGCACAAGTCCGAGTGACATGCGTAGGGCCTCGCCCTGGCGGTCCCTGACGACGACAGCTAGTTTTTTCTGATCGTCACCCATTAGAAGACCACCACCTTGTCTGCATCATGCACCATGACTGCGTTCTGGTACTGGCTTCCCGCGGAAGCGCCCTGAACATCCTTGACGCCGCGGGGCTCGGCACTATGGTCGCAATAAGCGAATTCAGCATCGCCGCTGCACTCGCTGCTGATATCCGAAGCCAGCAGGGTGCCATCGTCCATCATAAAGACAGACACATCATGGCCGGCAGCCTTGGCTGCCTTGATGATGCCGACGACATCATCGCGATACTTGTCCGAGTTAAGGAGAATCCCTAGTTTACTCATGATCCAACCTCCATGCGCACGCACCTCCATAATCGTCGTTGTTACGGCCCCCTTCATTCAGGGGTGCAGCCGCGATTATATTATTGCCCGAAGAGTAACTCAAGAAACATAGAGCAAGAACAAGGCACGGGACATACAGGATGCTTCCTGTATGTCCCGTGCCTTGTCAGACTTCGGAAAAACCAATTACTTCTGGATCTTGATGGCGGTAACACCAGCCTTCGGTGAGTTCTGCTCCAGGATCGCGTATCCCCTGCCATTACAGGCCTGGGTAACCGACTCCACCGAGGAGGGGTTGTCAATCAGGACTTCAAGAATCATGCCGTCCTGCATCTTCTCCAGGGACTTGAGCGTATATAGCTGCGGGTGCGGGCAGACATAACCGCGCACGTCCAACTCGTAAGTGCCGTCGTCTTTCTTGTTGAATTTCATGTCTTTCACCTCCTAGTGTTGCTTCCAGCCAATATAAGTTTAGCTTGATTACAGCTCGATGTCGAAATCCATGTCCATGTCGGCCATCTTGCGGTTGGCGATCCAATTCACGAATTTGGCTGAGATATAGGCGCCGAGGCCCATGCCGACGAAGAAGACCCATCCACTGGGATCGCCAAACGCCACCGGGGCATAGAAAGCACCGATGTTACAACCGAGCGCGATTCGGGCGCCAATGCCCATAAGCGTGCCACCGATCACGGCGTATATGAACAACTCCCTTGTGGGGAACTTCCATTTGAATTCCCTGGCGAGCAAGGCCTTGAATGATGCTCCGAGGATCAGGCCGAAAGAAAGAAGCATCGCCGGGCTGAGCCATGGCCGGGGAAGTCCGTTGTAATCACCAAAGTAATGGTTATTTTCCAGATACCCTGGCGAACCGTCAGCTGGATGGCTGTCGAGGCCGACTGTCTTCATCGACCAGCCGGCGAACATGGCTTCCTGGGTTGTGATGTACCAGTACCCGGGATCGAAAACGGTATTGCCACTACGAACCGCGACATCGTTTGGATAGGTCTCATCCGGCCAGGTCGATGGCGGCGCATTTTTGGAGGCTGTCTGATGTACCAGCACATTTCCGAAGTTGATGAAATCGAATTTGTCGGCCATCCAGGCGAGGCTGAAGACCTGACCGGCGGCGACGAGGGCGATTAAAATCGCGGCGATGGACGTACGCCTGGAGGAAGTGATCATGGACCAGAAACCAGCCACTTCGTCCTTGAAACCCATTTTGGCTTCTCCGCCATCTGCGGCGGCTCCAGATTTAGCCGTGATAGCAGCGGCGCGGCGGCGGAGGAAGCCTTTTCGCACAACGATGACATAGACGCCGATCAGCAGTATGGCGCTGATCAACAAAGCATTGACGCCGGCATCGGCGATCATGTGCTGCCAGAAACTATAGTCCGCATAATTCAGATGATATTCGGTTCCCGCCGGTACCGCCGGCTTCCCGAAAATCAGCTCTACCATGGAAGTCCTTGGCAGGAACTCTATGAATCTTTGGAAAATGGAATCAAAGATAGTCACCGCAAAGATCGCCTGTGCGAATGACAGGCTGAGTAGAACCGTAAGCGAAATCATGTTACCTTCACCGGTCTTGTAAAGGCTGCCTGTTGCGCAACCTCCGGCGAAGACCATACCCAGGCCAAACAGCAGGCCGCCGATGAGCCCGTGCAGGCCTATCTGGGTTGTGTGATAACGCTCGGGATATTGGTTGAAGATAAACACCGCGATGAAGCTGAGCGCTATCATGCCAATCATTACGCCTACAAACATACGCGGCACTTTCACCATGATCAGGTCCCGCCAGGCGCTGGCCATGCAAAAACGCCCGTACTGCTGCAAAATACCATAAAGGAATCCAAACCACATATAAGCCACAATGTATAAATATACCGGTGCGGAGAGGTAGTACAGGAGCGAAATGATTGCCAGGAAAACAACCACTCCCGCAGCATAAATTTTGTTCCGATCATTCTTGGCTTCAGCCATTTTTCCTCCTCAATACTTCAGTTTGCAACCTGTTTGCAAATCGACGAACAAGTCTTCTTGTCCTTGCCCGGAAATACGTTGTTGGGTTCTCCTTTTCCATTCCAGCCGCGGGTCCACCTGCCCACTCGCAACCGCAGGCGCAATGGTCGAAAGTGGGATGGTCAGGATAAGCATCGTGAAATCAGCAAAGGTCAGCGATTTCTTCCGCAGCTGCCGCCCGCGCCCCCACCACCTCGGGAAAAGTAAATCCCCAGGCGGCGACGAAGTAATTAAATACATGAACGGCAGAGGCTGTCAAGAAGAAAAACGCCGTTTTTGCGTTCATTATTGAACCGCATTGCGCTTGCTCATGAAAGCAGCTAACCTACGATCATGCCACGCATTTTTAGGGTATTCTTCATCATTCTGGCGATTTCGGTGGCCTTTCTGTCCGGCATCTATTTCGGCGGGCATTACTACCGCGTGTCTCCGCTGATAAATCTTTTTCCGGAAGCCCTCCGCGGCGCTTTCTTTCCCGGCGATAATACCTTGCAGCTGGAACGGGAAATCGAGGGCATCCTCGAGGAGGGTTTTTATCAGCCGGTCGATCCCGCCACACTTGAAAATGGGGCCATGGAGGGCATGGTCGGCAGCCTCAAGGATCCTTACACAACTTACTTCACTCCGGACGACTTCCGGATGTTCAACGACCATTCCAACGGGCAGTTCACCGGCATCGGTGTGTTGATGGAGCAGAAAGACAGACAGCTCAAGGTGGTCCAGGTATTCGATAACTCTCCGGCCCGGGAGGCCGGAATCATGGAGGGCGACGTGATTGTCGGGGTCGACGGCAAGCCCGTCGCGAGCATGACTGAAGAAGAGACCTCGGCGCTTATTCGCGGTCCAGCTGGGTCGTCGGTGATACTGAAGGTGCGCCGCGGCTCTGGCGAACTGGAGTTCACGATGACGAGGCGGGAGATAGAGCTTCCCATCGTCACCGACAAAATGATGGACGTCAACAACAAGAAGATAGGTTATGTCCGCCTCGATCAGTTCTCGTTGGACTCCGGCGTCAAGTTCAAGGCCTCTGTTGACAAGCTGGTGGGGCAGGGAGCCCAGGGAATCGTGCTCGATCTGCGCAATAACGGCGGCGGTCTGCTGGAAGAATCGATCAATGTCGCCAGCGTCTTCATCCAGAATGGGACCATCGTTTCAGTCGTCGGCCGCGATGGCAAGAGCCAGGTATATGACACTCGCGGCGACGCCAATGAGACCATCCCGCTGGCTGTGCTCGTCAATGGTTACACGGCGAGCGCGTCGGAGATCGTTTCCGGGGCCATCAAGGACGACGCCCGCGGGGTGCTTATTGGTGAGAAGACCTTCGGCAAGGGTGTGGTTCAGAATATAGTCCCCCTCAGTAATGGCGGTGGCCTCAAGTTCACATCTGGAAGTTATTACACACCAAAGGGCATCGATATCAACAAAATTGGCATCGAACCAGATATTCCGGTTGTCGATGATCCGGCCACCCCGGCTGACGAAGTTCTTGACCGCGGGCTGGCGGAACTGGCCCGCTGATTCTGGCAAAGTCCCCGGACATCCGTTCCGGTCCTTATGTGGCCGTCCTCTCCAAGAGCGGAAAAATTTACCGCGCCGATCCTCTCTTTGACAATATCAAGGAACTGTTTGTCGGGCGCAAGGCGCTCAATGGAGCGCGCCCGGGCGATCTGGTGGTACTCCGGCCTGACGGGCGCGGCCGCGGCGAAGTAATCAAGAGGCTGGGTAAGGCGGGATCGCTTAAGGTGCTGATGGAGGGAATCCTTACCTATTATCAGGTCCCCCGAGGGTTTTCGCCGGCCGCGCTGGAGGAAGCGGAGGCGCAGAGCGGTCTGACCGCGGTCGATGACGAGGGCCGGCGCGATCTCACCGGACTTTATACATTTACCATCGATCCAGATGAGGCCAAGGACTTCGACGACGCCATCTCTTTGGTGGATGGGCCCGGCGCCGGCGAGGTCACTCTATATGTGCACATCGCCGATGTCGCCTATTTTGTGCCGCCCGGTTCGGCGGTAGATCGGGAAGCGCAGAGCAAGGCCTGCAGCGTCTACCTGCCGGTATCCGTTGAGCCAATGCTGCCGCTGCCGCTCTCGAATGACGCCTGCAGCCTGAAGGCCGGCGTCGACCGCAAATGCGTGACGGTGGAGCTGATCTTCGATTGGGAAGAAGTCGACGATGGCACAGAGGAATTTCGGGGGGAATTTCGGGGACACAATACTAAATTAAATGGCGGTGACAGGGCTGACTCGGGGAAAAGCGGGAAGAGCAAAAAGGGTGGGAAGGGAGATGTCGCCGACAAGGACAAGGCTCTGGCGCTGGACTCGATGTTTCCGCGGAAGGTTCGTTTCTACCGCAGTGTTATCAACAGTCGCCGCCGGCTGACCTACAATGAAGTGGATGATTTTTTTGAGGGCGTCGCAGTTCTGGAAAACAGCGGCTGGGGAAAAAGCGGTGAGGCAGAGGAAGGTGGCCTTGCGACAGGCAACGGAACGGCGGATTCTGGTTCAGTGGATGTCGGGCGGAT
>JAJYOG010000012.1 GCA_021785935.1 Actinomycetes bacterium | reverse complement strand
ATCGTTTAAACCGCCGCCGCAACCGGACCGACCTCTTCCGCCGCTTGCTCAATCGATGTGTCCTTTATACTGGGCCAGTGACTTATGCGCAATTGGTCGTTTCCTGAGCTAATCGGATGAGCAGTTTAATCAATCAAGTGCCGAGTCTCGTTATTTTCTTCGCTTTCAAAATTTATGGATTCGCTCTCAGTCACTGGCGTATCTAATCCGGCTCATGAACTCCGGTTACATTCGTGCTCCGGTTCACCGTCCGGAGCGCTAAAAAAAGCGAAAACTTCAGACCCAGACCGATTAGAGGGGCAAAAGTCGCTTACTGCCAACAAGAATACGCAAGGATCATGCCAATTCCGCCAGAAATTTGCGATTATTTCATCCAAGAAATAAAACCCCTGCAAATTAAGGGGTTGTCAGGGTTTTTACCTGGATGCTAGGCCTGAGGGAAAACTGGATTGACCGGAATCAGGCTTGAAAGTGGCAATCGGTGCGCCGTCTGACACCATGGATGTGGCAAATGCTACGGATGTGCGGTCTTCCTCGCGAGGGTGACGGAAAATGAAACGGTGGAGGACGAACGCTGGCCGGGCGGCGCGATTATTCCTCAGGTGTGACGTTGGTGTCGTACGGGGTGGTGCTGTCGACCTTCCCGTCCAGGAAGGAGACGCGGACGAGGCCGTCGGATTCGGACTTGTTGTAATACCAGATGATGTTGAGGTTTTTGCTGGTGCCAAGGTGATGCGTGCGATCCGGCTGGCCCAGTAATCCCTCGACCTGATCCAGGGTCATGCCCTTCTGCACCTGGGCAAACTGGTCGCGGCTGATGCCGCTTTTGCTGCCGCAGCCGGCGGCGGCCAGCGTGGTGAGCGCTATCAGGGTTACGGTAGCGATGATGAGAGTACTTTTCCCCCTTGGGAACAGTTGCCGGCGGCGGCGGGTCATGGTCTGGACGCTCCCACGTCTGCTTCCTCAGAGAGGTGTCCCCGGTGCATGCGCAGCGCGCGTTCGGCCTGTGAAGCCACGGCCCGGGAGTGGGTGACGATGACGATTGTCACTCCCTCGCCATTGATACGCCTGAAGATTTCTAGTATATCGGCCTCAGTTTCCTCGTCGAGGTCTCCGGTGGGTTCGTCGGCAAGAATGAGCCTCGGTTCGTTCATCAGGGTGCGTGCGAGCGCCACCCGCCGTTGCTCACCTCCGGAAAGCTGTTCCGGGTAGGAATAGATCCTGTCTTCGAGACCAACGAGTTTGAGCAGATTGACGGCGCGGGAGTTATCGTGCGGCCGCCCGCTGAATGTTGAGGGCAGGCTGACATTATCCATGGCGTTCAGAGTCGGCATCAGGCTGGCGAACTGGAAGGAGAAGCCGATCTTCTCGTTCCTGAGTTGCGACATTTCCTTGTCCGAGAGATTCCAGATGTTGATGCCGTCAATGATTACCCGGCCGGAGCTGGGTTTGGTAAGGCCGCCCATGAGGCTGAGGAGGGTGGTCTTGCCCGAGCCGGAGTGACCGACGATGGAGACCATCTGGCCCCTCGGGATCTCCAGGTCGACACTATCGACGGCACGCACAGTGCTTGGTCCGACTTTGTAGGCCTTGCTTAAATCCTTGAGCACGATCATGGCGTCATCTGTCCTGGCTTCGTCGGTCATGTCTGGATCACTCCCCCTGCCTGATGGCGGCGTAAGGCTCGAGCCTGCTGGAGCTTATCGCCGGGTAAAGCGACGACACGGCGCCGCTGAAGACCGCGAGGGACAGGGTGATAAACGTTAGCTCGACAAAGGTCAAAATTGGAGGCCATAGATATGGTATTCCCAGGCTGGAAGTAATCACGGTTTTAAAGATAAAAAGCGCGGCGCCGCCCACGAAAATGCCGGCGATGCCGCCAGCGGCGGTCAGAATTACGGCTTCCGCAAGCATCAGGCGGAAGATAAACCTGCGCGTGGAGCCCATCGCCCTCAGGAGTCCGATCTCGCGCTGGCGCTCGTTGACGATCATGGAAAAGATGGCGGCGATTGTAAGCAGCGACATGACCCAGACGATCGCGTCGACGGCGATAAAGCCGCGCTTGAAGCCAGAGATGCGGTCGGTCACGGAGCGGCTGAGTTCGTTGGCGGTGATCACCATGGTGCCGGGAACGGTGGTCTTGATGCGTTGCGACACCTGATCGATATTGGCTCCAGGAGCGATCTTCACCAGCACCGATGAAATGGTACCTGGCTTGATGTCCAGAGGTGATTCGGCAACTTGTGCCGATTCGGCGGCCATTAGATAGGCGGTATCCAGGCTCATGAAGACGCTCTCGTCGGCGCCCATGCCGGTCGCGTCAAGCACGCCGGCAACGTCGAAGTTGTGCCCGTAAAAGTGGACTTGCTCGCCCTTGTTGGCCAGGATCAGCGAGCCGATCACAACTTCGTCGGGATTGAGGGTCCGGTTGAGATTCTGGGCAAGCCAGGGATTGATCACGAAGTCGCTGCCCGGATCGTAACCGACTATCTGCACGTGGCCGGTACAGCACTGGGATGAGACCATCGATTCAATGAAGAGCTGGGGCGAAGCCTGGTCGACTCCGGAGATGCTGCTAACCTGTCCGAGGACGGCGCCATCCATGTAAAAGCTTGTGGGCGCGCCAGTAATCAGTGCCGTCTGTCCCGATTCCTGATAGCCCTCGGGGACTACCAGCAGGTCGGCGCCAAGCCTCTCCATGCCTACTTCCAGGCTGCGGTCGACACTGCCGATGAGCAGGGTCGCGGAGAAGAGTGTGCCCGCCGCGAGACCGACAATGGCGATGGTAACGAAGCTCCGGAAGGGCTTACGCCTGAGGTTTTGCGCGGCTAGATATAGAAGCCCGAGTCGTTTCATGAGACCTTCCCAGGCTCCTGGCTAATGAGACAAAAATAGTTCATGAGGCTGCTATTCAGGATACATTTGTCACTTGTCAGCGTCAAGCTGATCCGTTGATCCCGTATTTTTCAATGCGGTACAGCAGGGTATGGCGGCTGATTCCCAGTAGCTCCGCGGCCTTGGTGCGATTGCCGCCAGTACGCTTCAGAGCCTGGGCGATCAGCTCGCGTTCCACTTTTTCCAGGGCGACGCCTTCCGCCGGCAGGCGGATGGTGTCGCCGGACAGGGAAACGCCGCGGGTGATTTCCGCGGGAAGATCGTCCGGGCCGATGATATCTCCTTGGCTGAGAATGGTTGCCCTTTCGATGGTGTTCTGCAGCTCGCGCACGTTTCCAGGCCAGTGGTAATCCTCCAGAAGCCGGAATGATTCGGTCGACAATTCTTTGCCGGGCGCGAAACGTTTGAGGAAATGAGCGGCCAGGAGTTTGATATCACCGCGCCTTTCACGGAGCGGCGGCAGGTTGATCGGGATGACATTGAGGCGGTAAAAAAGGTCCTCGCGAAATTCGCCGGTTTTTATCATCGCCGGCAGATCCCGGTTGGTGGCGCCGATCAGGCGTACATCTACATTTAAAGTCTTGGAGCTGCCCAACCGCTCGAAGCTCATCTGCTCCAGGACGCGCAATAACTTTACCTGCACGGTCAGGGAAATGTCGCCGATCTCGTCGAGGAAGAGGGTGCCGGTATCGGCCAGCTCGAAGCGTCCGGGTTTGGAGTCGGCGGCGCCGGTGAAAGCTCCCTTCTCATATCCGAAGAGCTCACTTTCAAGGAGTGTTTCGGGAAGGGCGGCGCAGCTCAGCTGGATAAACGGCTTGTTCTTGCGTACGCTCTGCGTGTGCAGAGCCCTGGCGATCAGCTCCTTGCCGGTGCCGCTTTCGCCATAGATCATGACGCTGGCATCTGAGGCGGCGACCCTTGAAACGGTGTCGAGGATTTCTTTCATTAGCGTGCTTTCGCCAATGATCCCCGACGGGTCGTAGTTCCGGTCGAGTTCGCCACGTAGATAGTCGACTTCGCGAACAAGTTTGGTGACGTTGAGCGCCTTGGCCACGGTCAGTTTTAATTCCTCGACGTCAAACGGTTTGGTCAGATAATCGGTGGCCCCGGCTTTCATTGCCTGGACGGCGCTCTCGACGTTGCCGTGTGCCGTAAGCATGATCACCGGCAGCTCAGGTTGTCCCTTTTTGATCTCACCGAGGGCGGCGAGGCCGCCCATTCCCGGCATGCGTTGATCGAGGATTACCAGGTCCGGCGCCTCATTGCCGATGCTCTCAAGCGCCTCCTCGCCAGAGGCGGCTTCACGCACATCGTGCCCGGCTCCGGACAGCGCCCGTCTGACGACAAAACGCATATTCTTTTCATCATCAACGATGAGTATTGAGTCGGCCATCGCTTAATTTCCTCCCTGGGTTTCTGCCTCAGCCGTCTCACGCGAGCGGGCCAGCGGTAAGCCAACGGTGAAAGTAGCGCCCTTGCCCGGCTCGCTGTCGGCGGTGATAAAACCGTTATGCGCGTCGACGATTCGATGCACGATGGAGAGGCCGAGGCCGCTGCCTTCAGCCCGGGTTGTATGGAAGGGATCGAAGATGCGTTCTTTTTCCTCCGGAGCGATACCGGTGCCGGTGTCGGTGAACAACATCCGCAGGTAACCATCACGGGCCGCGGCGTTTATCGTCAGGTCGCCGCCCCCTGGCATGGCCTGGATCGCATTGGATATGAGATTGACAAAAATTTGTTTCAATCTGTCCTCGTCAGCCCAGATCTCGGGCAGTCCATCGGGCATTTCGGAAATCACATTAACTAGCTGCTGCTTGGCGAACTGCTTGGTGAGCAAAACCACTTCGCCCAACACACGAGCGGAGTCCACAGGCCCAAACTGTGCCTCAGAGGGCCTGCCGAAGTCAAGCAGAGCGTTAACCACCGAGTCAAGCCGGTCGATTTCCTGGGCCATGACATGGGTGAGCTCTGCGTCCTGGCAGCCCTGGTCCATTTCCTGTTCTAGCATCTGCACGCTGGCCTTGATGACGCCCAGGGGATTTCTCACTTCGTGAGCCACCCCGGCCACCAGCTCGCCCAGGCCGGAAAGCTTGTCGGCGCGCAGCAGTTGTTCGGTTAAATCCTTGACCTCGGTGAGGTCTTCGAGAGTAATAACCACACCCACATTGCGGCCGCGGCTTCGGTGAGGGGCAATTCTCACAGCAACGGTCAGGGGGCGGCCGTCGGCTTCAAGTTCGGTCTCCAGGGTGGCGCGGTCCTGATCCCCCGCCAGCACCAGCTCTGCCGCGCGCGCCAGCTCCTCGTGCCCGGCGAAGACTTTCGCCAGGGGAAACGCTACGAGATCCTCTTCTCCTCGCGCAAGCAAACGCCGCGCCGCGGGGTTGACGGTGACAATGATGCCGCGGCGATCGCAGGAGATGACACCGCTGCCGACGCTGCTCAGGATGCTTTCGGTGTAGGCTTTCATGTGCCGGATCGCGGTTTCGCGATCCTCGATTTCCTTGTTAAGTTTGAGCACTTCCTCATAACGCTGGGCTTGGCGCCGTTTGGTCTCGACGACGGCGCCGGTGATCAGCGCCATCATGTTATAGAGGATTACATCAAAGAGATTCTCCAGCGCCGCGCTGTCAAAGAGCCCGCCCATCGACATCAGTGCGTGGGGAACGAAGAGCGCGGTGACGCTGAGCGATGTTAACAGGCCTCCCTTGATACCAAAGCGGAAGGCGGCATAGAGGATGGGAATGTAATAAAGCCGCCGCAGGAGGATGTGAAAATTCTCGTGCGTCATGAAATCGAGATGCGGCGGATAGTAGTGGAAATAGGTTATGACGACAACCGCGATCGCAACCAGAACACCGTCGCGGATCTGAGCGGCAACTTTGATATTTGATCTGTTTATTGACATATTGCGGTCTGAAGATTCCGGCGCCCGGTCAAGAGGCGCCCGCCGCTCGCTTACGGTCCCAGGAGGGTGGAATCCTAATGGCTTCCCGGTATTTCGCTACGGTGCGCCGTGAGATGCTAATGCCCTCGCCGCTGAGATGGTCGGCGATTTTCTGGTCTGAAAGCGGCTTTCGGGTATCTTCATTAGATACCAGGGCGCTGAGCCTTTGCTTGACCGCGGTGGATGCAAGCTCTTCACCGCCCGAGGTTGTATAACCCGCGGAAAAGAAATAGCGAAACTCGAAGATTCCGTATGGCGTGCTCATGTATTTTCCCAGGATGGCCCGGCTCACGGTTGAAGGATGCACCTGGAGGCGGTCGGCGATCTCTTCCAGTCCCAGCGGGTGCAGGTGCCCCGGCCCTTGCGTAAAGAAGTCGGGCTGGGCTTCAGTGATGGCGCGGGCGACTTTGGTAACCGTCGCTCGCCGTTGATCTATATCTCGTATGAGACGCGAAGCCTCAGCCAGCTTTTCCTTGATATAACGGGAGGTTTCGGGATCGGAACTGCCGCCGGCTTTGGCCATATCCCGGTAAATGCGGCTCAGCCTGAGCGACGGCAGAATTTCGCGATTGGCAAGAATACGGACGCGGCCGCGATCGGGCCGGGCGTAAACGTCGGGGATGATGGTAGCAGCCAGCGGGCTTGTGTCGAAGAGTGAACCGGGCGAAGGGCTTAACTTGCGAATCAGCTCCACGGCGTTGCGAACCCTGGCGGCGGAGACGCCCAGCGTCCTGGCGATCTCAGCATAAGAGCCTCGTGCGACCTGCGGCAGGAATTCACGTGCAATCCGCCTGGAGACTTCGCCGGCATTCAGCTGCCGGAGCTGGATGGACAGACATTCTTCAAGGGAACGCGCCGCCACGCCGGGTGGATCAAAGCGCTGGATGACAGCGAGAACTTCCTCGATCTCCGAGACGGGGCGGTTAATGGTTTGCGACAGCTGTTCCAGCGGCTCGCGCAGGTAGCCGTCTTCGTCAAGGCTGCCTATGATGGCAAGGCCGATTCGCCGCTGCTCGTCCGGCAGGTTGGCAAGATCCAGCTGCAGGGTGAGATGATCTGAGAGCGTCACGGGACTGGCCGTAAGATCGCTGGCGTCGACTGCGGCGGTCAAGTCTCCGCCCCGGCCGCTGCCATCAGCGCCGCGGTTGGCTCCCAGGTAATCCTCCCATAGCTCCCGGTCAGACGAAGCGGGGGCCTCGATATCGAAGTCTGAAGGTTCCGGGATCTCCAGAGTCGGGTTCTCGTCCAGTTCTTTCTGGATCAGCTCCTGCAGTTCGGGCGCGCCCAGGCGAAGTATACTGAGGCTCTGGTAGAGCCTTGGGGAAAGGACCAGTTGCTGGCTTACCGCCGGCGATGTTTTCAGGGTGGGTTTGAGTTCCATGAACAGGCTTTCGGACTCTTGGTTATTTACCTCAAGTGGATGTTTGCCCGCTTAACTGGGGTAACTTCGCAGCGGATTTGATAATAGTTTGCCAAAAAAACATTGTTGAGCTAATTGTAGACTCTGGCGGCTGAAAGTGGAACCATGGTTGGCCGTGGACGCATGGTCGACCGCGATCGTTAATAGTGCGCCAGGCTCCCGTCCCGTTTCGCTCGCCTGACGGCATAACGGAAACAGGCCAGGCTGATAGGCAGGGTGATCAGCGAGAAGATGATCAGCGCCAGCAGGTCGCCGCCGACTTCGCTGAAACCCGCCCCTTGCAGGAGTGACAGGCGGATGGCCCTCAGCGAGTAGGTAATCGGGAAGAGGTAGGAAACGGTCTGCATCCAGTCTGGCAGAATGCTGATGGGGTAATAGACACCGCCGAGCAGGGTTGACGAGGTCGAGAGCACGAAAGCGATGGGATCGCCGCGTTTGAAGATCATGATGAAGCTTGCTGAGATTATACCGAGGCTGGAGAAGGCGACCACGGTCAGTACCAGGGCCAGTAGCGCCGGAATGATTGCGGCGCCGGAGAAGCTGACGCCAAAGAAGATGCCGCCAATTAAAAGATAGACACCGACCCGCAGGGAGGTGAACGCAAAACTCCACTGTGACGAGGAAAGGACAATATTTGACAGGCGCGTCGGCGTGACCAGCATCGCCTCAAGGGTGCCGAGCATCTGTTCCGAGCGGATGTTCGTGGAGAAACTCCCGAGCCCCACGGAGAGGAAGTTGGAGAAAGCGATGCCGATGAGGACAAAGGAAAAATAATTGCCGCCATATTCGCTGAGGCTTTTTTGCACCGATGGCGCTTCTCCAAGCAGTTTGGCCACGAAATAAAACATGACCACTGAGAAAAAGATGCTGGCAAACTGCAGCACGAAGGAAAAGCGGTAGCTGACCTCCATCAGGAAGTCCTTTTTTAAAAAAGCCAGCGGTTTTCTCATTGTCAACATGGTTTGCTAACTATCCAGCCGTTCAACCATGGTCTGCTCGACCAGGTTGCGGAAGAAATCCGCCAGCGAGGCGTCACCCGTCAGTTCCTTGACCGGACCGCTCGCCAGCATCTCACCGGCGATCATGATGCCGATGCGGTCGCAGATCTGCTCGGCCTCGGCCAGGTGGTGGGTAGCCACGATTACGGTCTTTCCAGCGGCGGCGAGAGTGCCGCGGATGAATTCATGAAGATGCCAGGTGGCGATCGGGTCAAGTCCCTTGGTGGGCTCGTCCATGAAGAAAATCTCCGGATCCGCGAGCAGGCCCCGGGCCAATCCCATCCGCTGTTTCATCCCGGTGGAATATTCCTGGAAACGGCGGTCGGCCGCGTCCGTCATTTCGACAATCTCCAGGACCTCTACAATACGGCGGGCCGCCAGTTTCTTGGGGATGCCATGCAGGGCAGCAAAAAAATCCAGGTTCTGCCTGCCGGTCAGGCGCCAGTAAAAAGTTCGTTCCTCGCTCGAGATCAGCGCTATTTTGGATTTGACCTTACCCTGCTGTTTGGCCAGGTTGAAACCGCAGACGGCGGCCGTGCCGCGGCTGGGCAGAATGAGGGTGCACAGCATCTTGGTCAGAGTAGTCTTGCCGGCTCCGTTCGGTCCCAGCAGCCCAAAGATTTCCCCTCGCTCAACTGACAGGTTAATATCCCTGACGGCGGTGAAAACTTTCTTTTCGAGTGGGTTCCGGGGCGAAGAAAGACCCTTGCGCCTGATAAACTCTTTGGTGAGATTGTGTGTTTCGAGCACTAGGTCAGCCATGTGAGCGTATTCTAGCATGCCGCATACTTCGTCACATATCAGTGAATCCTTCAATATAGGTGCCGTGCGCCTTAAAAACCGCATTGTGCAGGCGCCTATGGCCGGCATCAGCGGCCACGCCTTTCGCCTCCAGGCCCGGCGTTTTGGCGCCGCGCTGATGACCACGGAGATGGTTTCGAGTCATGGCATCGCTTATCGTAATCCAAGGACACAGGCCATGCTGGATCCGATCGCGGATGAGCATCCCGTGGCGGTGCAGATTTTTGGCGCCAGGCCGGAAATCATGGCGGCGGCGGCGGCGTTCGCAGCCGCGGCTGGCGCGGACATCATCGATATCAATATGGGCTGCCCGGTCAGGAAAGTGGTCAAAACCGGAGCTGGTGTGGCTTTGATGGCCGACACCGGGCTGGCGGCGCGGTTGACCGCTGCCGTGGTTGCCGTGGTGAAGGTGCCAGTGACCGTCAAGATTCGCTCCGGTCTATCACGGGAAGTGACCGCTCTAACATTTGCCCAGCGCCTTGAAGCGGCCGGCGCCGCGGCAATCTGCATTCATCCGCGGCTGGCGTCCCAGGGACAGAAGGGGAAGGCGGCTCACGATGTCAGCGCCGAACTGGCGGCAAAACTTTCCATCCCTGTGATTGCCAGTGGCGACATCTCTGGTCCCGCGGAGGCGGAGAGCCTGCTGGCGCGCGGCTGCGAGGCTGTCATGGTCGGCCGCGCGGCGCTGGGGAATCCGTGGATTTTCGAGGACCTGCTGAACGGGGCCGAGCCTCACCACCGCGATCTCGAAGATGTTCTTGCGGAGATGAAAATATTCTGGCGCGACGTCGTCTCAGAAATGGGCGATGAGCGTGCCGGGCGGTATATGCGTAAATATTACGGATGGTACCTGAAACCATATAAGCCTGGCGCATCGTTGCGTGATTCGCTCAGGCGAACCGAGGGATTCACAGAGGCCGAGCGCCTGATCCGTGGAGAGCTGGGCGGCAGTTAGCCGTCTTTTTGGGTGAAGAGGATCGCCGACTCCCGGTCGAGGGCATCCTCTTGTGCCTGCAGATCGGTGTACTGCTGTTGCAGTGGCTGGATCTGTGACTGCCACCAGGGATCGATGGCGTTGCTCCCGATCGAGGTCGTGAGCAATTTTTGTTCAAGCTGGATTGCGATCTGCTGTGCCGTGGCCTGATCGCCGGCGCCGGCTGCGTCCGCCAGGCGGGCCGCCAGGGTTGACAATTCAGCGTTGTCGGCGGCTATTTTTGACAGCTCGGGCAATATCTCAAAACTGCCCTGTGCATTGGCCTGGCCGAGCTGACTTTGCACCTGGGTGAAAGACTGCGCAATCTGGTTCAGGGTGGCGCTGGCTTCACGCGGATTGGACTGGACGATGCCCATGGCCACCTGAAACTGGCCGAACAGCCGGTCCATTTCCTGGGTGGCGCTGAAAATAGCCGGACCGGCGGCGTAAAGCTCCCGCAGCTTGGTCGCGGTTCCAGAGAGGACTGCTATCTGTTGCGACCGCGCCGAGGCGGTCTCTTCCTTCTTTTGCAGATACTTTTGATACCAATCGGGAAGCAATGGATGTTCTGCGGCCGAGCCCGCATCATCCTGGGCGCCTTTGACCTCGACGGCAGCCTGATCAAGCAGAGGCGACATCGCTTCGACGGCCGCGGCGGCGCCGGCGATCTTGTCGAGTGAGGAGAAGGTTTCGGAACTCATCTGAGCCACGCTGATATCCGCCATCAGGCGGTTGGCGTTTTCAATGTGGGTGTTGGCGGCGCTCAGGTCCAGGTTCGCGCGCGTTTGCTGAACCCAGCCGAGACCCAGCCAGCCGGCGACGGCAGCGGCCACAATCAATACCAAAAATATGGCTATATATAAAAGACGGTTCATTTAATTCCCTAACACAAAAGCTCGCCACTCGTTCTCGAAATCATTCCAGCCGGTTCGAAGCCCGGAGCGGAAGACATCGTCCACGATCACATCCTGGCTTTGTTTGTCCTGCTCGTGGCGCTGGAACTCGCGTAAAAGAGACATTACTCTTTCGTTGCCGTATTTCTGTTCCAGCAGGGCGACCGCAGTATCGGCTTCCTCGTAAGCGAGCGTTGCCGCATCCGTATTCAGCAAAACAGTAAAGCTGCCGGGCTGATACAGATCCCTGAGCGTCGGACTGTAAGCTCCGCCCGCACGCAGCCGCTCTTTCAGCAGGACAACATCTTCTATGCCCGCGACATAATCAGCCATCCCCTCGATCAGGAATGGCGGCGTGCGGTTGCCCGTCAGGGGGAAGAGGGAAATATGCGTCAGTTCGTGGGCCATCATCTTCTGGTTATATCCGGGAGTGGTCCGGTTCGTATCGATGAACACCTGGGCATCGATGATGATTTCGCCGCCCTGTCCGGTCTTCTCGCCAAGCTGGCGTGAGGCGCCGCCGGTCCATTCCTGCCACTTTCCGGGAAAGGTCTGGTTGATCTCGGTTATGCCTGCGTAGACCCTGACCGGCACTTTCGGCAAACTTGTCCCGGGGACGACCTCTTCCAGCCGGGGCAGCGCCGATTGGACCATTGTCAGCGCCTGGATCGCGGTTTCGCGCTGTGGTTCCTGAAATAGCACGATGGCGCGACCACTGTTGAGCACTTCGACCTTGCCGAAATCCTCAAACCGCGCCTCCCGCGGTTTGCCGAGGGCTTGCACGCTGGCGTCGCCGGAGATCTTCCAACCGTCACCGCGGTTGATCAGGAAGTAGGCAGCGCGATCGAGATCCGGCAGTTCAGGGAAACTGTCGCGCAGGGTATAGCCGCTGGTGACCTTGGCCGTCACCGTGCCGTCGGCCGCTTCGCTCAGGTTGGAGAGGTTGATCACGTAGCGATCGAAAGGAACATCCCGGAGGTTATCAAATTTCTGCAACTCCGCGGCGGCGAAACTGGTGTTCGCGGCATCAAGTGTGGATGCGAATTTGTCGCGATCCTTGTCGACAAGAGCCTGAGCGTAGGCGCTCAGGGCATCCTGGATGCCATCACCGTTGCCGGAGACACCGGCGCCCGCGGGAGTGGCCCAGTCGGTATTGACTGGCGGTTCACCCAGGCATCCGGTTAAAAAGACAGCCAGCAGGAAAAAAAGCGCCACGCAGGCAGTGGCAGGGAAGCGTTTCATCTGCCTGCCCCCGCAGGTCTTGGGGTAAAGCTCATTTGGCCCTGCCCTTCATTTGGCCCTGCCCTTTTTGGGTTTGGCGAGCATATTCTTCATGCCGGCGGCGCTTAGCGTATTGAGAACGGTGCCTGGTTCGATCCAGCCCCTTCTTGCCGTGGCGATTCCATATCGCAGGAGGTCGAGGTGGCCGGGACGGTGGGCATCGCTGTTTATGACCAGTTTTGCTCCGGCCGCCTGCGCCGCGCGGGCATGGCGGTCGTTAAGGTCCAGGCGCTGGAAATGCGAGTTGATCTCCAGCGCCGTTCCGGTTCTCGCGGCCATGGCGATAATTGCCTCCATATCGACTTCATAAGGATCCCGCCTATTGATGAGGCGCCCGGTCGGATGCCCAATCGCGCGAACGTATGGATTTTCCATCGCCACCCGCATCCTCTCCATGATCTGCTGCTTATCCTGATTGAATCCTGAATGGATGGAGACGGTAACAAAATCCAGCCGCGCCAGTGACTCATCGGGGAGGTCGAGGACGCCGTCGGACCGCACGTCGACCTCGGCGCTGGCGAAAACCCGAAATCCATCGAGCTCATCATTAACCCTTGCTATCTCTTCGAGCTGTTTTTCCAGCCGCTCCGGGGTCAGGCCGCGCACCATTCCCATCGACTGGGTATGATCGGAGACAGCGATGTACTTGAAACCGCGTTTCTTCGCCGCCAGCGCCATTTCCATGATGCTAGCATGGCCATCGCTCCAGTCCGAGTGCAGGTGCAGATCGCCCTTGAGATCGCCGGGTTCAATCAGCCGCGGCAGGGAGCCAGTCGCGGCCGCCTCGATCTCACCATTATTTTCCCTGAGCTCGGGCGCAATATACTCAAGTCCGAGCAGTTGATATACATTATCTTCCATGTCACATTCATGCACCATGCCGCTGGCGGTGTCCTCGACCCCATACTCGCTGACTTTCATTCCCTTGGATATAGCCAGCTCGCGCAGGGCTACATTGTGTTCCTTCGATCCGGTAAAATGTTGCAGCAGGTTGCCGTAGAGTGCGTCGGGGACAACGCGGAGGTCAATCTGCAGACCGGTATGCGTTCGTATAGAACATTTGGTAGGGCCGCTGCCGATTACTTCTTCGACCAGTGGCAGCTGGCTGAAGGCGCCGGTGAGCGCCTCGGGATCGGTGGCGGTCGCGATGATGTCGACATCCTTGACCGTCTCCTTCATGCGGCGCGCGCTGCCGGCACAGGTCACGTTGCGGGCTTCAGGCATCTGCTTGAGGATATCCAGGATTTCCTCCGCAACCGGGAGCACCTCCCCCAGGAGCAGCCTGTTTCCCCTGGCCTCGAGTCTGCGAATGCCCTTGAGGATGTTCTCCGCTGATTTCTTTCCCATGCCGGCAAGACCGGCGATGCTGCCGTCGCGGGCAGCCGCCTCGAGTTCGGCCATGGTGCTGATTCCCAACTCTTCCCAGACCCGGCGGGCGGTCCTTGGCCCCACACCCTGGACGCGCTCGATTTCAACCAGGGAAGGCGGATATTTCTGAAAGTATTCCTCGAGTTCGCCGAGCTTGCCCGTGGCCACGATCTCCTCGATTTTGGCGGCGATGCTCTTGCCGATATCGGGGATTTCCGTGAGCGTGCCGTCTGCGGCGCGACTCTCAATGGAGAAGTTGGACTCGGCTACGCGCCGGGCGGCATTCTGGACGGCGATGAATTTAAACTTGTTCACTTCGTCGAGCTCCATCAGCTCGGCGAGCGTCTCCAGGATGGTGGCTATTTCGGCGTTAGTGGGCACGGGTTTCTATTACCCGCTGGTAGATTTTTCTTGTCTCTTCAGCGCAGATGCGCCAGTGATACTTGGTAGCTTTGTCTTTTCCCTTTTCGACCAGTTCCACCCGCACTTCCGTTGAGGAAAGCACCATCTCCAGGGCGCCGGCAATCTCCGTGGCATTAAGAGGATCAACCAGGATGGCGGCATCACCGACAATTTCCGGAATCGCGGTGGAGTTCGAAGTAACCACGGGCGTGCCGCAGGCCATTGACTCCAGCGGCGGCAGTCCAAAGCCTTCGTAAAGAGATGGGAAGAGAAGCACCTCGGCCATTGTGTATACGGCTGCCATGTCATCGTCGTGGATATAGCCGGCGAAATGGACTCCGGTGAGATCGAGCCCGGCAAAGGCTTTCTCCGGCCTGATGCGGCAATAATCCACGCCGGTGATTACCAGCTGCAATTCACCGTGAACCCGGTGTATCTGATTGAAGGCTTTAATGGCGGTGCGAAGGTTTTTTCTCGGTTCGGTGGAGCCGACGCTGAGAATATAGCGGGGCGGCAACTGGTAACGGTTGCTTGCCGCGGCCAGGTGCGACTCATCGATAACCGGCTTGAATTTTTCACTGAGGCCGTCGTAGACGACGCTCACCCTGGAGGCTTCGATACCACACCAGTCAAGGATATCGCGCCGCGAAAAATCTGAAATTGTGACGACGTGATCCACCTCTGCCACTTTTTCACGCAAGCGCCGCTCGTACATCTTCGCCCTTGAGGGGCTGTAATAATCGAGCGCCCGCCGCACCAGAATAATGTCGTGCAGGGTCATGATGGTGAGGCAGGGAAGGCGTGATGTCGACGGCAACCCCATGTCCCGGGGCGAGTGGTAGATCTCGATCCCGTGTTCGGCCAACTCCTGAGGTAGCCGATATTCCTTGTAGAAGTAGTTTGCCAGCCGTTCTCTGTAGGAAATATCGTGATAAGAGCTTCCTCCCTTGCGCTGGTTCCGCGCAAAGAGCATCACCTGGTCGCCCAGATTCAGGCGCCGCAGATTCTGGACCAGCTCGTGAGTATAAGTGGAAGTTCCAGTTCGGTGGAACAGGAGGGGTAAGCCTTCGATACCGATTCTCATAAATCGAATCCTATAGGGTTGGCCGGCCAATTTGAAGGAATTTGAAGGAGATCGAGCCCGTAGCGCAAAGTTGCAAGCTACGACTTTCTTACGAGTCTTTTACAAAAGCATGATATAGATTACGTTTGATTCCCAAAATCCGCGGCTACTTTTGATAAGGTAAGACTGTAGGCGGCGGGGTATTAGCAGCGAGCGGAGTATTAATGTCGACGCGTAGCAAGAAATATTGGATCGGAACGGCTACGGCGGCCGTACTGATTTTAATAACTGCGGTTCTTTTCCTGCCAGGATTCGGCGGCAAGACTCCTCCTCCGGAAACAATCGGTGGTGACATCGTACGCCAGGGGGCCGATTTTGAGGCTGGGGATCTGAACGGAACCAGCGTTACCGCCTCGCCCATCTCCGGTAATCTGGTATTGTCTTTACAGCCCACCCAATCCCAGGGTGGCTTTGTCTCCGAACCGCAACAGGCTGATTATACTTTTAACGCCCTGGGGCTTCACTGGAAAGCGGATCTGCCAGAGGGCTCCAGGGTGGATGCCGACGTGCGGTTCAGTCCGGATGGCAATAGCTGGGGCGACTGGGTAAAGATCAATATCGACGACCCGGATCTGCCCGATCATATCGATCGCACCAGTTCAGCCGGCGAGACCATCGGCCAGTTGGCCTTCGCGGACCACGCCCGCTATTTCCAGTACCGGCTCAGCCTCAAGGCCAACGCCAACGGCGAAGCGCCGGCAGTGACCAAGCTGACGGCCAGTTTTATCGATGCCAAGGGCTACAACCAGTCGACGCTTTCCCTCTCCAATATCACCCGCAACGTCAGCGCCGTGCTGAGTCCGGCCCAGGCCGATGCCCAGCCGGCAATCATCTCGCGGGCGCAGTGGGGAGCCGATGACGCCTACACTCTGGCCAACTGGCCTCCAGAGTACGTGCCGATCAAGAAGATCATTGTGCACCACACCGTGACCAGCAACTCCGATCCCGATCCGGCCGCCACTGTCAGGTCAATCTTTTATTATCACGCCGTCAGTCTCGGCTGGGGCGACATCGGCTACAACTTCCTGATTGATCCGCAGGGCCGGATTTATGAAGGCCGTTATGGCGGCAACAGCGTTGTTGGCGGGCATGCACTGACCTGGAATTATGGATCCGTGGGCATCGCCGCCCTGGGTAATTATGCCGAGGGTGACATCACGCCGGCCATGTATAGCGCCTTTGTTGAACTAATGGCCTGGAAATCGAATGTCAACCATGTAAACCCGATTGGAAATGATTATCTCAACGGCGCTAACCTGCCCAATTATCTCGGTCATCGCGACGTCGGCCAGACCGCCTGTCCGGGCGATTATCTCTATGCGCGCATAGCCCAATTCAGGATCGATGCCTATAACCGTTACTCGCCGGTGCCTATCGAAGCGCCATTCGCGGATAAATGGACTGACCTGGCCGGCCAGCCGGGAGCGGCTCTGGCTGAACAGTATGTTATTCCAGGAGGCAAGGCTCAGGACTTCCAGGTCGGCAGGCTCATATGGAAAGAGTCGACCGGCCAGACATACTGGGTTGTGGGCTCCATTCTGGCCAAGTACAACGCCTTGGGAAAATGGGATGGCTTCATGGGCTTTCCAACCAGTGATGAGTACAGCACCGGCGGCGGCCGCGCCAGCGATTTCGACGGCGGCAAAATTTACTGGTCTGCCGCCACGGATGCACATGTGGTCTACGGAGGAATCCTTGGGAAGTATGTTGCCGAGGGCGGCCCTTCGAGGCTGGGCTTTCCCTGGACCGATGAATATGACGCCCCGGGAGTGACTGGAGGCCGCGAGAGTGATTTCCAGTGGGGCCGTATCTATTGGGAAATAGGCCATGGCGAGCACATGATCTACGGCGGTATTTTGGCCTCCTATCTGCAGGCGGGCGGCCCGGCGGTGCTTGATATTCCCATCACCGATGAGATCGATATACCAGGACGGCCCGGGGGAAGAGAAAACGAATTTGGCGGCGGCAGTGTCATCTATTGGTCGGCTGAGACTGGCTCGCACCCGATGCTCACTAGCTTCCGCGCCAGGTACGACGAGCTTGGCGGCCCAGGAGGATATTTTGGATTACCGACCTCTGACCCCTACCCGGCCATTGGCGGACAGGCGCAGGAGCTGCAAAGGGCCTTGCTGACCACGGGCGACGGGGTAGGAACGCACGTGGTTTATGGGGGCGTCCTGTCCAAATATCGTCAGACTGGCGGTCCCAACGGATTCATGGGCATCGCTTCCAGCGACGAAATCGACGCTCCTGGTGTTGCCGGCGCTCGCGAGAGCGACTTCATCGGCGGGCGGGTGTACTGGTCTCCCCAGACCGGGACCACTGAAGTCCACGGCGCGATTCTAAGCAATTATGTGGCGCTGGGCGCCTCTGCCGGCCTAGGCATTCCGACCACGGATGAATACAGCATTGCCGGAATGGTGGGCGGCCGCGAAAGTGACTTCCTGTGGGGACGCATCTACTGGTCTGCTGGCACCGGCGCCCATGAAGTTTACGGGGCGATCGCAGCCAAATGGTATGAATACGGCGGCCCGGCCGGGTACCTGGGCATGCCGCTCACAGGTGAGATCGCGGCGCCGGGCGTTGCCGGCGCCCGTGAAAATGACTTCGAGCACGGCCGCATTTACTGGTCGCAGACAACCGGAGCCCGTCTGGTCTACGGAGCGATTCTGCAGGCTTTTCTCGACTACGGCGGTTCAGCGTCGGTGCTGGGAGTTCCGACCAGTGATGAGTATGCTTCGGGCGCCGGACGACGCACCGACTTCCAGGGTGGATATATATATTGGGATGCGGGCACCGGTGCTCACGTTGTCGTCGGCCCGGAGGCGACTGTGACTTCCGACTCAGCTTACGAAGCCAGAGACGGCAACGGCGTTCTCCTGGCGACACTGGCAGCGGGTCAGACTGCTTCGGTGAGTTATGCGGGCGGCATTTACAGCTTCAGGGCACCGGGAGTCTCTCTTACCGGCAACTCATATGTCAGGTTTGCCGCATCGGGCGGAGTGATGCAGGTGACCTCTTACCACGACATTCCCGCCTGGAACCCAAGCCTTGACGACAACAGGTTCCGGGGAGCGATCGAGGTCCGTTACTCGCCGGTTTCCGATAGAGTCTGGGTGGTCAACGACCTGCCTCTGGAGCAGTATCTGAAGGGTATCGCCGAGACCAGCTCCGGCCTTGACGCCGACTTTCTGAAAGCGATGAGCGTAGCCGCTCGCGGCTATGCCTATTATCATGTCTCCCACGGGGGCAAGTATGGCCCCTCCGAAGTATTCCAGCTGAAGAACAGCCGCAACGGCAACGGCGACGACCAGCAGTACAAGGGTTACGGCCTTGAAATCCGCTTCCCCGATCTCGTCACTGCCGTCAATGACACTGCCGGACAGGTAGTCACTTACGGCGGCGCTCCGGCCATTACAACTTACTTTTCCAATGATGATGGCAGAACCAGGTCTGCGCAGGAAGCGTGGGGCACCTCCAGCTGGCCCTGGCTGGCAAGCGTAAATGACCCTGATGACGCCGGAATGGCCATGGCCGGTCACGGCGTCGGCCTTAGCGGCCACGGAGCGCTGGCGCGCGCCAATCGCGGCGATTCCTACACCACCATCCTCGGGTATTACTACTCAGGGACCGCCGTGCAGACCATCGATACCAGCGGTAACATCCGGGTAGCTATCACCAGCATGTAGCCGGTTGCCGGCCTTTCAGCCGCCGGATTGCGACTGCCGGGTGGCTTTCCTTCCTTCATGCCTCACCACATCCCCGGCTGTGATAGAATTTCATCCCGACCGGACAGCCGGTTGTTTAGTCTGAAACCTCCTTTAGCCTGGCTTATGATTTCCAACTTGAAACAACTGGTCGAGTACCGCGAACTGCTGCGAACGCTGGTGTCCAAAGACATCCGCTCCCGTTACAAGGGATCGGTCCTTGGATTTGCGTGGAACTTCGCCATCCCTTTGCTGCAACTGCTGGTCTTCTGGGTGCTGATGGGCATCATCATCAAGGTGGCGCCACCGGGAGATTATCCTTTCGCCGTCTTCCTCTTTACCGGACTTTTGCCCTGGAATTTTCTCGCCAACTCTTTAAACGGCGGCGCCATGTCGGTGGTCGGCAACGCCAATCTGGTGAAGAAGATCTACTTCCCTCTGCAGGTGCTGCCTCTGACCTCGGTTCTTTCACAATTCGTCAGCCTGCTTTTAGGCATGATTGTCCTCTTCGCCGTGGTGATTGGTTTCGGCGTCGGTGTCGGGCCGTCCTTGTTGCTGCTGCCCGTACCCTTCCTGGTACAGTTCATATTTATCCTCGGACTGGCGTATTTCTTTGCTTGCGGCGAGGTTTTCTACCGGGACATCGAGCACATCCTTGGCATTATCGTCATGGCCTGGATGTATCTGACGCCGATTCTCTATCCGGTGGGAAGGGTGGCGGACAAGGCGCGGTGGGCGGACATTGGCATCCATCTGAACCCGATGACGGGCATTACCACCGCCTATCAATCGATAATACTCGATCATGTTCAACCCGACTGGTTCTGGCTGGGTTATTCGTCGGTGGTAGCGGTCGTGTTTTTCGTGGGCGGCTTCGCGCTTTTCAATCGCTATAAATTCCGCTTCGAGGAAGAGGTGTAGGGTGGACAAGGACGCGGCGCTTCCCGCCGTAACCATAAAAGATGTGGTCAAACAGTACCGCGTGCGTCACGAGAAGGGGCGCACGCTCAAGGAGCTGTTCCTGAGGCAGAGGATCTTCGAGGAGAAGATCAACGCTCTCGACCACGTCAGCTTTGATGTTACTCCGGGCCAGACTCTTGGCATCATCGGCGCCAACGGTTCGGGCAAGAGCACGATGCTCAAACTCATCGCCGGCACCTCGCGGCCCACCAGCGGCAGCGTCGAGGTCAACGGCCGGGTCTCGGCGCTACTGGAGCTGGGCGCGGGATTCCATCCAGATTTTACCGGCCGCGAGAATATCTACCTCGATGGCGCCATCATGGGCCTTTCCCGCGAAGTGGTCGACGAACGCTTTGATGAGATTGTGGCCTTTGCCGGCATGGAGGAGTTTGTCGATGCTCCCGCCAAGACTTATTCGTCGGGCATGTTCCTGCGCCTGGCTTTCTCGGTGGCCGTGAATGTCGACCCCGACATCATCCTCATCGACGAGGTCTTTGCCGTCGGCGACGAGTCTTTCCAGCGCAAGTGCCTTGACCGCATGGACAGGTTCAAGGGTGAAGGCAAGACCATCATGTTTGTATCGCACAGCCTCGACTCCATCCGCAGCTTTTGCGATGAGGCTCTTTGGCTTGACAAGGGCGAGATCAAGGCGCAGGGCGCCGTGGACAAGGTCATCGATTATTACCTCTGGCACGTTAACGAGCAGGAGGAGGAGCGGTTGTCATCCTTTAAAGGTGAGGATCGCGACGAGAATCGTTGGGGAACCGGACGCGCCGAGATCACCGAGGTCAGACTGTGCGGCGCCGACGGTGAGCAAAAGCATATTTTCGAGACCGGAGATAAGTTCAGGATCAGGATTGCCTACAGTGACCGCGAACACGCGGAAGATCCCGTCATCGGCATGTCGATTCACCGACACGACGGCGTGCACATTTTTGGCGTCAATACTCTGGAGGAGGGGCCGGCGCCGGCTTTCCTCAAAGGGGAGGGCGAGGTCTGGTTCGAGGTCGACCGTTTGCCGCTTCTGCCGGGAAGTTACCAGGTCTCGGTTTCGCTGCATAACGGCGATGCCAGCGAGAATTACGATTACCATAACCGCCGTTTTGAATTTCGCGTGGTCGAGGGTCCGGATGTAGAGGTAGGTCTGATGCACCTGGATCATCAATGGTCCGGATGGCAACCGGGGGAAGAGAAATTGGATAAAGAGGATATAGGAGCGGGAGGAAAGGGAACGGGGCGGCTGGAAGCGGGGGAAGCGGGGGAAGCGGGGGACGAGGCATGACCGAAGCGCGGCTGAAACTGGGAATAATCTGCTACCAGCCCATCGGCAAGTCGATGGCCGGTCCGGCGATCCGTTGCTGGGAGCTGGCGGGAGCGCTCTCGGAGGAATTTGAAGTAACTCTTTATGCGCCGGAGGGCTCGTCGCTCGAGCCTGATGGTTTCGAACTGGCCGCGGTTGCCGAGCGGGATCTGGACCAGGCGCTAGCCGGCTGCGACGTCATCCTCTGCCAGGGATTTACCTTGAATCGTCACCCCGATCTCAAGCGGCTGGGCAAGTTTCTCATCGTCGATCTCTACGTGCCGCTAGCTCTCGAGGCGCTGGTGACTTATGAGTCCGGTGACGTGGAAGAACAGCTGGAAACGCAGGGGAAGGTTTTGATGGCGACCGCCGACAAGCTCGCGGCGGGCGACTTCTTCATCTGCGCCTCCGAGCGCCAGCGTCATTTCTGGCTTGGCTGGCTGGCGGCGGCGGGCCGGGTGACGCCGGATGCTTTCGGGGATGATCCCGACCTGCGCCGCCTGATCGATGTCGTTCCCTTCGGTTTTCCCGAGGAGGCGCCGCGGGCGACGGGCAAGGTGCTCAAGGGAGTGTATTCGGGAGTCGCCGCTGACGACAAGGTGCTTCTCTGGGGCGGTGGCATCTATAACTGGCTGGACCCGTTGACGCCGATCCGGGCCGCGGCCTTACTGTCACAAAAGAGAAATGATATTAAGCTATTTTTCCTGGGCGCGCGCCATCCGGATCCTCAGGTTCCGGCTATGCGCGCCTATGACGAGGCGGTTGCTCTCAGCCGCGAGCTGGGCGTCTTCGGCGAGAGCGTCATCTTCAACGACAAGTGGGTCGAGTACGAGGACCGGGTGAACTATCTGCTGGAATCCGACCTCGGGGCCAGCGCCAACCTGCCCCATATCGAAACCCGGTTCTCATTCCGGACCAGAATCCTCGACTGCATCTGGGCCGGCCTGCCGGTTGTCTCCACCGCTGGGGACAGCCTCAGCGATCTTATCGAAGCCAGACAGCTGGGCATCGTCGTGGCTTCCGGTGACGCCCAGGCGTATGCCGGCGCAATCGAAAAGCTAGTCGACGATGATGGCTTCAGGGAAAGCTGCCGTGAAAATCTGCGCCGGGTGGCGCCCGGGTTTACCTGGAAAAATGCCGCCGCCGCCATCGGCCGCAGGCTCGCCGGGTATGACCCCGCGGTGCAGCCGGCGCCGCGCCAGAGCCTGGATAAGGGCAGCTTCTGGGATCTGGTCAGGCGCAAGGACGATCATGTTCAGACACTCTGGGAAATGGTGATCGAGAAGGACGGCCACATCGAGAACCTGAAGAGGATGGTGAAGGACAAGGATCTGGCGATCGAGCATCTCCAGAAAATTCTTCCGGAAAAAGGCACGGCTGAGTGAGGATCGGTTTCATCACCGAGCGGATGCTGCGCGGTTTTGGCGTGGACCTGGTTATCGACCGGGTCGCCGGTGGGCTGGCGGCCAACGGGCACGAGGTCACAGTTTACGCCAGCGTTACCGACGAGACTCTCGACTCCGGAGGCTACCGGCTGAAGCTGATCCCGACGCCGGCATATTCATTCTTTCCGCGCTACGAGCTTTCAGCCCAGCGGCACCTGCGATTCATCAATGAGGAAAAAAACGATGTTTACTTTATTGAGACATTTCCCTATTTTTCCTATCTGCCGCGTCTGAAGACGCCGGCGGTGGCGGTGGACCACGGGGTTTCATCCACGGAGGGTTTTCCCTGGAAGATCAGAGCCAATTTCGCCTATCTTAATTTTTTGCACCAACATTTATACTTGAGGTATGCTCGCCGGATCGTGACCGTTTCCGAATATCTGCGTCAGGAGCTGCCGGCTGGGCTCAGGTCCAGGACCAGTGTCATCTATAACGGCGCCGACCATTATCCTCAGCGGGCAGATGACTCTGAAAACGGGCGCCAGTCACTGCGCTCGGAGCTGGGAGTCGCCGGCGATGAAGTGCTGATGCTTTACGTGGGACGGCTTGCGGCCCATCACCAGCCATACAAGGGAACCGCCCAGCTGGTCGACATGTACCGGCGGCTACGGACCCAGAACCCGGCCATACGGCTGCTGATGGCAGGCTTTGGCGGCGAGGAGGAGCGCGCCTGGCTGGAAGGTGAGGGAGTGCTGGTGCTCGCAAACGCGCCCGCGGAGCAGATGCCGGCGATATTTGCCGCCAGCGATATCTATGTTACCGCTTCCCGCTGGGAAGGTTTCGACCTGCCGATTGTCGAAGCCCAATCTTTCGGCAAGCCCGTGGTCGGCCTTAAAATAGGGGCACACCCCGAGGTAGTCGCCGACGGGTCGTCCGGCTTTCTGGGCGCCGGCATGGATGAGATGGAAAAAGCAATCATGCGTCTGGCCGGCGACGAAGGACTGAGGGCGGATATGGGCGCCGCCGCGCTCGCCAACAGCGAGCGGTTTCGCTGGGACCGCGCCGTTAAGGAATACCAACAGTTACTGGGAAAGGTGGCATAGTGCAACCGTCGGTCTGCACCATAGTTCTAAATTACAACGCGCCTCTGGAAACCATGCTCAAATGTCTGGAATCCCTGAGGGCGCAGACATATGATAACCACCGGGTGATCCTGGTGGACAATGGTTCCAGTGTGGACATCCTCGATGAGGTCGCGGCGGCGCATCCGGATGTCGAGATCGTTACCCTGGATCGCAACTACGGCTTTTCCGGAGGGATTAACCGGGGCGTAGCCAAAGCGGCCGGCGCCGACTACGTCTACCTTCTCAATTTCGATACCGTGGTCGAGCCCGGCTGCGTGAGCGAGATGGTGGCTGTAGCCGAAGGCGATCCCGGCATTGTCGGCGTGGCGCCCAAAATCCTGCTTGCTGACTTACCGCAGATATTTGATAGTGTCGGCACCGCCCTGGGCGATAATGCCGGTGCTTTCAATCAGGGAATCGGTCAGCCTGATGTCGGGCAGTACGACATGAGCGAGAGGGTTTTCGGCGCCTGTTTCGGCGCGGCCTTAATCAGGCGCAGGGCTTTCGAACCAGGCAATGTCGGACCGCTGGACGAATCCTATTTCATGTACTTTGAGGATTTCGACTGGTGCTTCCGCGCCAATCTCATGGGGGAGAAATTTTTCACGGCGCCGGCGGCGGTTGTCCATCACGAACATTCAGCCAGCGTCAAGGACAAGAACTACAGCTTTAAGTTCAAGCTGATCGAACTGAACCTGCTGCGCACCGTGGTTAAGGACTACCAGCGGCGCCAGGCGGTCGAGATACCGCTCCTCAGGCTGCGCACGCATCTGCGGCACGCGACCTCCCGCCGTTCGGGCAGCGCCCTTGTGAGCGCCCGGATCATCTTCGAATTTCTGATCGATCTTCCCCGCCTGCTGCCCAAGCGCTGGGAGATTCAAAAGCGCCGCCGTGTCAGGGATCTGGATATCCTCAAATATTCATACGGCGAGGTTCCCTATTTCAATCCATCCGGATACAGCCCCGAGTATACGCTCGACACTCTGAGCACCGCCTATCGCCGCCTCTATACCGTAACCGGCGAAGAGGAGGCTCTCGGCGTCTGGAAGGGCCTCGACGCGCTTAACAAAAGCAAGCTCAGGTTTGACAGGGCCGTCTTAACCCGGCGCCTGGGCCAGCTGCTGGTGGGCCAGCCAAAGCACGTGCTCGATTTTGCCGCCAAGATCAAGGCCGTTGACGGCGACGGCTAACAGACCGCTGGTACTAAAAGAGAGGCTCAACCTCGCCGGTGGCAGGCTGGGCGAGGAGGGCCTCATACGGTTCGATCATCGCTCCCTGCTGCTGCTGGGCTTCCTGCTGGCGGCATTCATCCTCTGTGTTGCTTTCAACATCAGTGGATCCTCCATCGCCATCTGGGATCAAAAACTGCCCCAACCCTCCAGCGATAACGGCTTGCTTCTGGGCTCACCAGAAGAGATCAGGAGCGACGAGTGGCTGGTCTTCACGCCGTATGTGATTTCACAGTACCAGCACGGCTATCCGGTCCAGAACACCAACGTCGGGACGCACGAGGACACATTGCTTATGAGCCTGCCGGTCAAGCACTTTTCCACGGCCTTCCGGCCGTATAACTGGGGCTATTTCACCCTCGGCGTCGAGCGCGGTTTTTCCTTTTTCTGGTGTTACCGGGTTTTCGGACTGCTGGCGGCTTCGTTTTTGCTGATGATGTTGGTCACGCGCAGTAATTTCTGGCTGTCGGCGGGCGGCGCCCTCTGGCTTTTTCTCTCCGGCTATATTCAATGGTGGTTCTCTACGATCATTCCGGAGACGGTGATTGCATTCATTTTGGTCTTTATAGCCACGGTCTACATTTTAATCTCGAGGAAAGCCTGGCAAGTTGTTATTGCCTGGCTGCTGCTGGTTCTCTTCGGCGTCAATTTCGTTATTGTTTTTTATCCTCCCTTCCAGATCGTCCTGGGTTTTCTTCTCACCGCCCTGCTTGCCGGTTTTCTACTCGATCCGGAAAACCGGCAGCGGCTCTGGCGGCGGTTTCCGGTACGGGTGGTGGCGGTGGTGTTTGCGGGCATTATCGTCGCTGTGGTCATGGGATTTTTCTATCGCGATACCAGGCAAACGATAGAGTCAATCACTAATACCATCTATCCGGGCAAGCGTGTCGCGGTTGGCGGAACAGTGGGAATCGCCCACCTGTTTTCCGGATTCACGGGAGTTCCATGGAATGAGGACAGCCTGCCGTCGAGTTGGAACAACGCCAGCGAGGCCAGCAATTTCATTCTGTTGTTTCCAGTGGTGATGCTGGTTGCGGCCTGGAACCGGCTTCGCAACCGTCGCAGCCGCCTGTTAGTCGGCACGCTCTCGATCTACCTGTTGGCGTTGACAGTCTGGACGCTGGTTAAGATCCCCGCGATCGTGGCCAGAATCAGCCTGCTCAGTTACGTTCCCCCGCAGCGGGCATTGCTGGGGCTTGGCATCGGCAGCGTGTTGTTGGTCATGATTTACCTGGCCGGGAGTGAGGAATCAGGGAGCGAGGAACATGGTGGCAAGCCGGAGGTTGCCGGGAGCGGCGATCCCGATGAGGCGGAGCGCAGGCGGGAAGACAAACTCTTCTATATCGCCGCGTCCATGCTCGCGTTCGTCGCTTTACTGACATATGCCGTCATACTCAAGCGCGACACCGGCGACTTCTTCCGTTTCCGGTACCTTCTGCCGATGGCGGCAGTTTTCGCTGTCATTTCCTATACCTTGTTAAGCCGCCGGAAGCTGGCGTTCATGATTCTGATATTGCTGGCGACCCTGCCCAATATACGGACCCATCCCGTGATGGCGGGCATGGGCGCTATTTTCAATCAGGATGTGTATAAGGAAGGAGTTGCCGTCAAGGACCAATCACCCGGTTCAAGATGGCTGGTTTACGGCAATATTTTCCTGTCCAGCTTCCTGAAGACGTCCGGTCTGGATATCGCCAATGGCTACCAGTACACACCAGACATGGAGTTCTTTCGCCATCTCGATCCCGATGGCAACAATCAGAATGTCTACAACCGTTACAGCCTGATCGTTTTTTTGGAGCCCGGTCTTAACGACCTGGGGGAGGCGGTTTCAGCTGATGCCGGCGCTCCGAGTTCGGCGGGAGCCGTATTCACGCTCTTTTATCAGGATCGCTTCGCTGTGACGGTCGATCCCTGCGCACCGGCCCTTCGGGAGGCGGGCATTACCAACTTCGCCTTCAGCTACCGGCCCGATGAATCGCGGTTCTCATGCCTGGAGCAGATGGCCGGCTTCAACAAAGACGGCGCCTATTTTTATCAGAGGAAAAAGTAGCGACTGCGAGTCGGGGATGGCATTCTGGTGGGACGCGAATTTTCGCAGTGATGTTAGCGGGGTTCAGCTTACGGTGGCGCTGTCCAGCAGTGCCCGCACGCACTCACATTCGCTGGCGAAAAGCTCGGCTGTCTTCGGGTCGAGCAAGGGCGCCCGCCCGGATACCTGCTCCTGACTCAAACGATAAAGCGCCGCCAGGATCTTTCCGTGCGCGGGATTCTTTTCGCGTTGCAGCAGCCGCACATATGTAGCGATGAGCGAATCCAGGCAACGGTCAGGACGGTAATCGACCGTGTCGAAGAAGGCGTCTTCACCTTCAGCCAGCTGGAAAATGCCGGCGTCGGAAACAGTTCTCTTCCGCCCCAGCCGCTTACGTTCTTCCAGCAGCCGCGGCAGCTCGCGGGCAAACTGCGCCAGTGTCGCCAGGTTGGCGCCAATAAATTTCCTCCGGATCAGCGTGCGCGCAATCAGCCTGGCGCTACGGGCGCCCACGACTCTCGCGGCTCGCAGGGGACTTTCAAAGTTGCGAACCACCAGCCGCAAAGTGTTCAGCTCGATCAGCTTGTACTTGAATGCCAGGGACTCATTTCTGGTAACCCCGGAATGCAGATGCAGCACCACTGCCTCGGGGGCTGTCAAAAAACTGTAGCCACAGGCCGCGGCGCGGTGGCACCAGTCGGAGTCCTCGAAATAAAGAAAGTAGCCTTCGTAGAGACGGCCGACGCCGTCCGGTTCAAATAACTTGCGCCGGAGGAGGGCAGCGCCAAAACAGACGCCCGCGACTTCTTCGGGGGAGTCGTACTGTCCGAGGTCGCACTGGCCGATGCCGCGGTTGAAACCGGCGCCATTGGGGGGCATGACCGTGCCGATCGCATCGATAACTCCCTCATGCGCGCTCGACATCATCTTGGGAGCGACGCCGGCGCAGTTGCTGTCGGCGGCCTCCAGAGCCGACACCATGGTCCCCAGTGCCCCCGGAGTGAGCACAGCATCGGTATTTAAAAGTAGCACCATCGGTCCCGCGACTGTATCGAGCCCCCGGTTGACCGCTGCCGCGAAGCCGGCATTCCGGCCCATTTCGACGATCCGCACATCAGGAAAGTCGCTCCGCGCCCGCTCGATGACGCCGTCGCCGGATGCATTATCGATCAGGGTAACCTTGAGTGGCGCCTCGCCGCTAGCGTCCCTGAGCGATCGCAGGCAGCGTTCGAGCATTTCCCAAGGGGATTTGTAATTGACGAGGATGCATTCAACCGTGACGCCAGTATTTTCTACGTCTTTTTCCGCGTCTTTCACCTTATTGATTGGAATAGGAATTTACCCGCCCTCTTTGTGAAATTCAGCCGGACCTTGGCGCCGCTATCAGCAAGATCTCCCGCTGCAGATAGAGCCAGCCGCGGTAATAGATGTCGCGCTTCTCGGGATTGCGCGCGATCGTGTGCGCGGCCTTGAGGACGATCGGCCGGGAGCCGGCCGCGGCCAGCAGTTTCCGGCCGCCGCGCAGGTGGCCGCGCAGCTTGTGGACGGCCCTGACCGAGTAGCCCGAGTCAGCCAGCACTTGCGACACTCGCCTTTCGGTCGTTGCCCACGCGTGCGTGTAATCGACGTTCCAGAAGTGGTTCCCCATCGACATGATGTCCGGGAAGACCAGCGCCAGGACTCCGCCGGGAGCCAGCAGCCGCTGGCAATCGGTCAGGAGTTCGTGCACGGCGTGGCTGCCAGGCAGATGCTCGATCAGGTGGGAGCTGTAGATCAGGCCGAACTTACCCCGCTCCAGTGGCACCGGCGGCACGCGGCCGCAGGTGACCTTGAAACCGTCAGCCTCCAGCTGGTGGCACTGGGCGCTGTTGTCTTCAACACCATGATAGGGGTGCCCGTGAGTAGTGCAGGTCTCCGCGAACAGTCCCTTGCCGACGCCCAGCTCCAGCACCGGAGCGTTCAGCGGCAGCAGCGGTTCGATCAGCTCGTAGATGAGTTCGCTGCGGGCGCGCAGGCGCTGGGAACTTCCCTTGATCTCGTTTGAGGAAAAGTAATAATTGTAGTAATTGGCGTCCGTCATTGTGAACCCTGTGCCCGCTTGCGGGTCGCCACTACCATGAGCGCCAGCAGAACCTTCACCATGTAATAGACAGAGCGAAAGGTGTTGATGGAGGAACGCCCGCCGCCGCGCTGCCGCATATGCACCGGCGCCTCCATGATCCGTTTCCGGGCCTTGTGCGCCAGAAGGATCGCCTCCACTTCCGGATAGTCGCGCGGATAATCGCGCGCGAAGATTTCTATCAGTTCGCGATCGATCGCCCGGAAGCCCGAGGTGCCGTCGGTGACATGCTCGCGGGTCATCAGTGAAAGCAGCCTGGAGAAAATGGCGGTGCCAACGCGCCGGCCGGCGGCGCCTTTATAATTTCCGGGCTCCAGGTAACGGGAGCCGACGACCAGATCGTATTCACCGGCAAGCACCGGCCCCAAAATTACCGGCAACTCGGAAGGATCGTGCTGGCCGTCGCCGTCCACCTGCACGGCGACCTCGTAACCCTCACGGCAGGCGAATTTAAAACCGGTCTGCATGGTGCCACCGATGCCGACGTTGAACGGCAAGCTTAAAAGCTCGACATTTTCTCTCAGAGCGACCGCGGCGGTGTCGTCGGTGGAGTGGTCATTAACGACAACGATGTCGGCTTCGACTGCGGAGCGAATTTCGCGAATGACGCCGGCAAGGCTCGCTGCCTCATTATGCGCGGGAATGATAATCAGGATGCGGGGTTTATCCATGGCTCGCGTCTCCCTGCGGCGCCGGCGCGGCGCGATCGAAGAGATAAAAGATGCCGCCCGCCAGGCTGACGACGGCGACGACGATGTAGCTGAGGATGGACATCGAAAAGGCTTCGGCCGACGACAGCCCGACCTGCCCGAATAAAAGCACCCAGGCGCCCTCGCGCATGCCGAGGCCGTTCAGGGAGATCGGGATCAGGCCCACGACAATAACAATGGGGATGAAGAGGAAAAAGTAAACGACGGGAAGATGGATCCCCAGGGACATCGCCAGAAAATATATGGTCGTGATGTGCAGGGCCTGATACGCGAGCGAGCAGCCGAAGACGATCCCCAGTGCTCCCTTGTGATCCCCGAATTTGTAGAGCGAGTAATAGAAATTTTTTATGTGCCCCCTGATGCCGAAAGCATCGCTACGAAATAAACGAAATCTTCCCAGCCACAACACCGCCCGCTCGTTGGCGAGAAGCACGATCGCTACGACTGAGACGACAAACATGGCGATTATCAGAGCGGCGACCCGCGCTCCCAGCAGCCGCAGCTCGAACAGCGCTGGCACGATGGCGATGAGCAGCAGGGCAAAGGTCGAACTGGCCCGGTCGAGCACGACTGAACTCACGGCTTCCACGGGCTTGCCGGTAACCTTGGAAAGCTTCCAGGTCCTGACGACGTCGCCGCCAATGTTCGAGGGCAGAAAATTGTTGAAAAAGAGGCCAATATAGAAGAGGGAAGTCAGGTAGAAATACGAGACCGGGGTTCCCTGCGTCCGGACGATCACCCGCCACTTGAAGACGCTGACCATGTTGCAGATCAGGAAGATGAGGACGCCGACGGCCAGCAGCCCCGGATCGATTCCCCTCAGCGTATCGGCCAGCTGCGCCAGGTCCATCCTCGAAAGCAGGAAGGCCAGCAGCAGTACGCTCACCGCGATCCGCAGGATCCGCGAGCGCGTGAGTGCTTTCAGGCGGCCGGCGAACCCGGTGCCCGCCGAGGTTGGCTCCGGCGCCTGGTCAGTCACGAGCATCGGAGGCGCCTTCATGGCTCCGTCCATGGCTAGATTCTTCATCCTGCTGCTCCTGCTGTTTTCGAAGGTCCCGGTCGAGCTGGGCCAGCTTCTGGGCCAGCATCGTGCTCTGATCGGTCAGGCGTGAGACCAGCAGCGAGAAGTGCAGCGCCATCCCCGAAAGGAACAGGATCGCCAGTAAAAAGAGCGTGTTAGAGGGCAGCTGGATGCCGGTGGTCTCGCTGATCCAGGTCAGCGGCCGGTCCCAGATGGCGAGTAGGAAGACCACGGCCACGACCAGGAACCATAGCAGCGAGTACTGCTCCTTGAGCTTCTTCTTGCGAATTAGCTGGAAAAGGAAGAGGAACAGGATCAGCGCCACCGCCAGTCCGACTACTTGGATTCTGCTCAGAACGGTCCTCCCGTGGCCGCGAGCGCTTGCCCGCGCTGTTAGTAACAACGGATAAAATATGAGATTATTCTATAGAAAAAGCGAAGGCGGCGAAACGGCTGCCACGGGGGCCTTTGTCCTTTACGCGAGCTAACCCACCAGGAGGATGCATTGGCCAAGGAACGTCAGAAAGTCTCAGTTGTAACCGGCGCGGCCGGTTTTATAGGATCCCATCTGTGCGATTACCTGCTGGCGAAGGGCCACAGGGTCTTCGGTCTCGACAATCTCAACACCGGCACCCTGCGCAATCTCGAGCACATCGGCAGCGACGATTTCGTCTACATGAACGTCGATATCACCAGCTTTATCGATATTCCGGGTGAGGTCGACTTCGTTTATCACCTGGCGAGCCCGGCCAGCCCCATCGATTATCTGCAGATTCCCCTGCACACGCTGAAGGTTGGAGCGGTGGGCACGCGCAACGCTATCGGTCTGGCCAAGTGGAAGCGGGCGCGGTTCCTGCTGACGTCCACATCCGAGGTCTATGGAGACCCCGAGGTGCATCCCCAGACGGAGGATTACTGGGGAAACGTCAATCCCATCGGGCCGAGGAGCGTCTACGACGAGGCCAAGCGGTATGCCGAGACGACAACGATGGCATACCACCGTCAGCAGGGCGTGGACACGCGCATAGTGAGGCTATTCAACACGTATGGACCCCGTATGCGCCCGTACGACGGCCGGGCGGTTCCGACGTTTATCAGGCAGGCGCTGGAGGACAAGCATCTAACCGTTTTCGGGGATGGCAGCCAGACGCGCAGTTTCTGTTATGTATCGGACCTGGTGGAAGGCATCTTCCGGGTGATGATGAGCGATTACCACGGGCCGGTAAATCTCGGCAACCCTTCGGAATATACGATCGAGCAGCTGGCGGAAATCATCATCAAGCTGATCTGCAGCAAGAGCGAGGTCATCTATCAGTCACTGCCGACGGATGATCCCAAGCGCCGCAAGCCTGACATCACGCTGGCCAAGAAGCTGACGGGCTGGGAACCGACCATTCCGGTCGAGGACGGCCTCAAGCAGACGGTCGAGTGGTTCAAGGTGTATTTCGAGGAAGAAGGCACCTTCTAATTCGGGGACACAATACTTAATTATTTTCACAAGCTCCGCGGATCTAGGACACATTGATTGGACTGGGGACACGAATAATCATGTCCCCAGGGAACAACTGGCGGATGTGGCGTAGTTGGTAACGCGTCGGCTTCCCAAGCCGAAGATCGCGGGTTCGAATCCCGTCATCCGCTCCAAATTTTAGATTTACATTGTCAAACTAATCCCGAAATCTTTTCACCAAAGTTAAGTATGGCCAACACCTCTCCTCTTGCCCCACCCCCTTTTCGCCGACTCATTTAATGCATCTGTTTTTCATCTGAAATTGGGCTATTTTCACTCGTTAGGGGGCAGACATGGGTTCCGGAGCAAGTATTCATCATCTTCCAGCCAGCGGAGGCGTTGAGCCCACACCGAAGCCCAAACCCGCGCCTCCTGCGATATCTCCGGTCCCATCCTCAGTGCCAGCAACTGCTGACGGTGTGACTACCGATTTTGGAACCAACGGCGGCGACAACATACGTCACTGGCGCATCGACCTCAAATGGCTGTTTGGAATCCCGTTCACCGTTATCCTCGCACTGACCGTAGCGGTTCTGGCGATGTTCATGGCTACCGCCAGCGACAATGCCCAGCAGACGATCGCGGCTGCCAATGAACCAATCCTCGCGGAGCAGCAGTTCATGGGGGATACCACTACCGTCGCGCCGGGTATGACCAACTTCCTGCAGAGCCCCGATTTTGCCCAGACCGTCTATGAAAATCCGTCGGCGCTTGATGCTGAGATAGACGCCATCCCGAATGGCCCCGTCCTGCCGCCTTCGCCTGACGACGGCACTATAGCCAACGGCTCAGTATCGCCTGATGGAAGCACCTTCGGCACCGGCCCCATGGGACAGTCGGAGGGACCGGCTCAGGGGACGAAGACAATGCTCAAGTTCTACACGATCCCGCTCAAATTTTTTAGCGGCGGCGTGCACCAGGCGTTGGGAGGAATCCTGGCGGTGCTGACGGTTTTGCTGGCGGCGCTCGGCATCCCTTACATTATTTTCAGCCGGAGATTCGGCAAGATGATCAGCCCGGGAATTAGCCTGGCGATCGCCAGCTGGGGCCCTTTCCTGCTCCTTGTTTTTACCAGAGGCGCCTTTAACAACTGGCTGCCGGATAGCGGGGGTCTGGTAGCGGGGCAGGAGCAGCTTCTGCGTCAGGTCATGAAACCACTGGCGTCTGGAATACTGGATCCGGTCTACTCGGTCTATCTGGCCGCCGTCATCCTCTCAGTGGTGTTGCTTGCAGCAGCCGGCATAGCCAGGTTGGCGACAAGGATTCGCGCCAGCCGCGCTTGATCAAGATCGCGCCTAACCCGAAGTCAGCGCTTGAATCAGGCTTCGCTATTTCCGCGCGACTTTAGTACGTTCACAGCGAACCTCGGTAGTGCCGCCATCCGGCGCGCCCGCTCCGGCTCCAGCCACAGACGGAAGAGCCACTCCAGTCCCAGCTTTTGCATGATCACTGGCGCCCGCGGGATCTGTCCGGAGACAAAGTCGAAGGATCCGCCGACGCCGATGGCGACACGTACGCTGGTCAGATCCCCGCGATTTTTATCGATCCAGAAATCCTGCTTGGGGCAGCCGTAGGCCACCGCCAGGATCGTCGCACCCGAGTCGTTGATCTCGGCGATGGTTTGTGGGTCAAGGGAATCATCGGGATCGTTACTGCTGACACCCGCTATTTCAAGCGCAGGATTTTGTTCAAGGAGTTTTGCCGCGGTCAGTTCAGCTACGTCCGGCCTGCCGCCCAACAGAAAGAGGCTCTCGCCGCGCGCCGCGCAGAGTCGGGCGATCTCCGGAAGCAGGTTGGAGCCGGTCACCCTGTCCTTGAGCGGTTGCCCCGACAGCCGCGAAGCCCAGACGATGCCGGTGCCGTCGGGGACTATCAGCTCGCTGGCGTTGATGAGCCGTTTGAGCTCAAGGTCCTCGCCGGCCCGCATCACATATTCGGGATTAAGCGTTACCACCTGCTTGCATCCGGGTGTGTTCAGGAAGGAGGCGATAGCTTTGAGCGCGTGCAAGGAATCGACCCGGTCCACACGGACACCGAGCACTTCGAGCGACCCGAATTTCATTTCGCTTTCAGCGCCGTTCATGACCCGCCAGCACTCCTTTCATGACCTGCCAGCACTTCTTCATAGATATTGATTATGCGGCCGATAACTTTATCCCAGTCGTGCTGCGACGCCGCCCTCCGGGCGGCGTCGCTCATTTCTTTCGATGTGACTCCGGGCAACTCAAGAGCTTCCCGTATCTTCGCGGCCGCCGCGGCCGGGTCATCAAAGTCCAGAATAAATCCGGTTTTACCATCCTCAACCAATCCCATAAATGCGGGAATGTTGCTGACCGCGGGAACGGTGCCGGTTGCCATGGCTTCGACGGTCGACAGTCCGAAGGCCTCATACTCCGAAGCGGAAACGAACAGTTTCGCCGACGCCAGTTCATCAAGCATCTTGTCTTGCGGCAGCACTCCCTTGAATGTAACTGCTTCGCTTATTCCCAGCGCCGCCGCCTGTTCCTGCAGACCGGGCTGCAGGCCTTCCCAATCCGGACCAATGACGGTGAGAGTTACACCGGGGCGCTCGGCCCGCAACCGCGCCAGTATCTCCAGCAGCCGGTCGACCCGCTTGTTCTTGGAGATGCGGCCGACGAAAACCAGCTTGGCGCCGACTGTACCTCCTGCGCCTCCTGCGCTGCCTGTGCCCCGGGCATCGCCGCCGCCAGCCTCCGCCGCCTCAAACACACTCGCCGGCTCAAATAATGATGGCGGTTTTTCCACTGCCGCGAACACGTCATAGTCGATGCCGTTATCCACCAGGGTCACATTCCGGCAGATCCGCGAGAACAGTTTTTCATCCTTGGGGCTAGAGGCGATGACGCGGTCGATGCCACGCAGGGAAAACCGCGTCACCGTTTGAAAGAAAGCACTCTTGAGCGCCGGGAACCATGGCGTGTGAAAGAAACCCCCGTGGGTGGACAGCACCACCGGCCTTTCATGCATCCCTTTGCAGGCGCCGAGCAGGTCGACGAAGAAATCCACCCCGTGCACATGGATGACATCGTAACGCGGCGCCAGCTCCATCAGGCGCGGCGCGAAAAAGTATCTAGGATTGCCCGAAGACGGCAGCCGGATAACATCAATGTCATCGATGCGTTCGAAATGAGGGAGCGGCTCGTTCGTCTTGAAAAGGTAATCCAGGGTGGCCACATCTGATTTGTGGCCGCGGTCGGACAGCCGCCGGGAGAGGCTGGAGACGTACGTTTCCATTCCCCCGGTGCTGGGTAAATACTGGCGTACGACCTGGAGTATGTTCATCTGCCTGATTTCATGAGATGGGCGAGGCTCGCACGCTGGTCCCGGAGCCCGATGTTGAGGTTAAGGTACTGTATCCAAATCCCTGGCTTCATCGCAAGGCGGCTTCCGAATCCAAACCCGTCCGGCACCGCGGCAGAATTCGGCAAATCCCGATTGCCATCAAGCGCCGGCAATATATAGGATGTCCCTGTATCGGCTACAGACAAAGGGGAGACCATGAAGAAAACAGTTGCTTTGCTGCTCGGAACCGGGCTTTGCGCGGTATTACTTTTTTCTGCCATTATCGCTACAGGATGCGGCGGCGGCAGCGAATCGAAAATCGATAGCGCCATTTCCAAGTCCGCGGATACCAAAACTTTTCATACTGATTACGATTTGAGAGTTGATAGCAAGGGTGATCCCAGCCAACCTTCATATTCGCTTGGCATCTCTGGCGGCGCGGATGTAGATCTCCGTGGCTCTAAACCGAAAACCCAGGGCACCGTCAAGTTCGAGGGGCTCGATGCGATCCTGAAGGGCCTTAGCGGTTCACTGTCCACCGACAGCTCGACGGGGTCAGAGGTTGACCTGATCGGCGGATTGTTAACCAATGCGCAGGGTATTCAGTTTGTGTTGCTTGAGGACAAAGCCTATGTCAATCTGGGTGGGCTCTGGTATCAAACTGACGCTTCGGCGGCCAGCGGCCTCGCCAGCGGCCTCGCCGGTGGAATGGGCTCAGCCGCCTCCAGTGCCGGTAATGTGGATATGAGTTGCGTCCTTAATGCCCTCAAGGACACCAACCGTTTCGGCGCCACCAAGATCATGACCGATATCCAGGAACTCTCAGGAGAAAGCATCAATGGTGTCGATACGCAGCATTTCAAGGCCAATCTCAATCTGGATCAGATGCTTGCGGAGTTTTCCAACGCCGGGCGCGATTGCGGCGGCGGGGCAGCTTCCGGGGCAGTTGATGCGGGAAGAAATCAGCTGGGCCAGATGTTCAAGACAAAAACGATTGAGCTGTGGATCGATAAGGAAAACAACATAAACCAGATCAAGATTGGTCTCGAGCTTGATCCGGCTGTCGCTGCTGGCGCCGCCAGCAGCATTATGGGCGCAGATACCGGCGGGGCCGCGTCGAGCACTGGTACGGTAACGTTGTCAATTACCATGATAAGATCCGACTTCAACAAGGATATGAACATTACCAAGCCAGAAGGCAATATCCTGAAACTGAGTGACCTGTTCTCTGGCGCCGGCCTTCTGGGCGGTGCGCTTGGAGGTAGCAGCCTGGGCACGGGAACATCGGGTAGCAGCGGCACTGTGACGGTTCCCGATGTGAGCGGGCTGACAGTTCCCAGCACCGCCGGTTCATATTAAAGCCAGAAAGTAATACCGGCGGAGCCGGTAGTAAATAATGAGGTTGATGGGGGCGGCGCGCCTTCGGCGCGCCGCCCCCTTTCTTCTTTACAGGATTTTCAGTCTGCTCTAACGCTCTAATTCATTTCTTGCGTTCTCAATGGATCCAATATTTTTATCCCGGGGAGCCTTAACGGTCAACCTCCGTCCAAGCCGTCTCCCGCGTTACGCTCCAGGCGAAGAAGGGAGGATCATCAGCAAACAGCTGGTCCATGGTGAAGTTGAAATTGCCGATGTTGGTCATGCCTTTGCCCCAGACATACCCCGTAAATTGTCCGTTACCACTACCGTCAGCCCTTACCTCACCATCGGGGCAGTAGATAACACCCCGCAAATCGCCGATAGCACTGCCAGTCAACCTGACACTGCCGTTTTTAACGATGACTATGGCCTTGCCGGTTGTGTACGGACTACTCGGCCAGGTGAATTTCAGATTGACCTCGTTGTTTGAGGGATTGCCTGATGGATATTCAACATAAATTACAACATCACCCTCGCGGCCGGGCAAATCACTCTGTTGTATGGACAAGTTGTTGCCAGGATTTCCATTATAGTAACCAGATGTTTTCGCCTGCTGCTTCAACGTCGCCATTTGAGTTGATGATAGTCCAGAGGTGCTGAAAGTACCATCAAGATTGTTAATCGTAAATTTGTTGCCATTCGGTCCACGATTGTCCCTGTCATTAATGTAGTTGGACGCCCAATAACTGCTGTGGCCGCCAGAAGCTGTATAAATCTGAGAGTTATGACCATTGCTCTTGGCATATATTGAACCGGTTGCCCTGACTCCGGCCGGGCCACCATATATCTGATCGGCGCCGCTCACCTGCAGTTTCTCACGCCCATAAAAACTTCCGCGCACATAGATGCTCTCGCTGGAGAGGGTCGGGCCGCCGTTCATCGTGACGTCTCCATTTATATAAAAGGTCAGTGGATAACCACTGGCTTGAACCCTGACCCGTTGCTGTAGTTTGCGATAACCCTGCGACGACTGACCTTCGGCGGTAATCAACAGATATGCGGTCTTGTCGGCAGGATTGGTACTGTTTAATTTCAAATCACAGTTATCGCAATGCTCGCCGTATTGATCTACTTCATCCAGCCAGACCGTGAAGCTATCATTGCCAATATTCATCACCACCGGATCGGTCGGAGTCTGACGCAGGGATGGATTGGGATCCATCAGGTATCCGTACCCGTCGGGGCTCTGATCTGCTCTCGCCTGAGTCAGCTGGCTTACAGTAACTACATAATTCAAGATGTTCATCACGTTTTCAATCCCGCCTTCTGCGTATGAAAAAGCCTGTCCCCCGGAATAATCCGCGCTGGACATGGTTCCTTCCCGGCTAGCCACAAAGTACATGCCGGTGCCGATCACCATCAACACTGCAGTAAGAATGATCACCGTAATCAGAGCAATACCATCTTCGTTCCTTGGATTTAATTCTTCCCTGTTCATTGCCTACGTCTTTCTCATTTCATCATGATGAAGTTAAACGGTTCCTCAACCAAGCTTGATCCACGAATGTCTGGCTGCCATCTTCGCCGGCCTTTAATGTAAGGCTGATATCAACACGCGCGACCTTTGAAACTGGGGTTGTGCTGCACGCCTGGAGTTCTGCCCAAGTTGTAATTCCATCATTATTCGTGTCACACTTGTAATCATTGCCAAAGTACGAGAATTGCATGAAATCCACATCTTCAACCAGCACCAGCTGCTCGCCGGGAACTGCCGATGTCGAGCGCCAGACATACCCCGACTGACCTGAGTCGCCTGCCGAGAACCCATATGTAATGATCTCCTGGCCACCACCAAAATCGACTTTATATGAGAGCAGATTTGTTTGAGCAGTTTCCACTATCGAAGCCTGCCTCAGCTCACGTGTCATCCGATTGAGACCGAGGCGCGCATTATCGGTCATATTCGCAATGCTTTGCCCGGAACGCCAATAACTGCTTGCACTCCACATGAATGCGATCATCCCGATCATGATCACAGTCAGGATTGAGATCGATACCAGCAATTCAACCAGGGTGAAGCCCTGCTCGCTGCGGCCCCGATCAAGCCTTTTCCTGATCGCACTTACTGTGTTTTTTTTAAGCTTAACCATCTTGCTCCACCGTGATATCTATGGCGCCAAACCAGACCTTCTGAATTCCCTTTTGATTGACCAGCGAGATCGAGTTGTCGTTATTGTTCCATCTGATCTCGTCACCGAATCTGCCAGAGATCTTCACTAGAGCGTCCGCGGTTATCGTCGCGGTCTTGCCGTCAGCCGACACGTCCATCGCGTGCGTGATGTCGTTGTTGGTGTAGCTATACCACTCTGTCAATAGCTCATTTTGTAAACGGTAGCCCGGATTGCCAAGCGACACGTTCTGGAGCGGAGTTTCCGGGGTGATGCTATACATGTCATAACAAGTGTCACCCGTGCTTTGATAATCGCAGCCCGACTTAAGGGGATTGAACATACCAAGCGTGAACTCGTAATCCATCGTCGTGGTTTGGCCACCTGGTTGAGCATTGGCCTTCGCATGCGCATTAGCATGAAAATCGCGGATGAAAATCAGGCCCTGAGCCGCGGAGGGGTTAGTCGTTGTCAATAATGGCCACTGCTGAAGCGGCAAAATATTGACTAACTGGTAACCTATTTCTGTCTTTCCTTCGGTTTCGCCATTTTGTTGCTCGATTTCGGCTTCGATGTCTTCACCGTCATCGCCGCTGTTAGAACCGGTCACCGTTACAGTCGGATTGATGAAATCCCAACGCTTGTAGCCACTGATGAGATCCAGCGGGATTCCGCTGACCTCTTCCAGGCTCAGCGATTGGGTTCCGACATTAGCTTCTCCCTCAGCTTCGACTTCCATTCCGCTCTGATCACCACCCACCTGGGCTTTAACCCGGCTGTTGAGGATTGACAGACTCGGCCAAATGTCGGGTTGTTGCAGGTTGATTGGACCAATTATCCTCTCGATTTCCGGTGGCCCTGACACGGACGCTGTTGCCCCGGTAGAAGTGAGACCGGCAACGACTGAGAGCTTGCCGCCTGTTGCACTAGCCAGAAGATTGGAATTGCAGCTATAAACGGCTGACGCATGAGCATCACCAAAAGTACCTTGCAGCATTAACGTATAGGGATCAGCCGTACCGAGCGAAGCCGATATTACGATTCCCTGCACATCAACCCTGGTATTGGAGGAATGTTCGCAACCATTCTCGCTGACAGGTGGAGTCTGTCCCGTCGATGAAATGAGTGATTCCAATGAGTAGCTATTAAGGTCAGATCGGTCGCTCCACGATGTCGTCACGATTACATCGACAAGGTTACTCGGCGGAATGTCATTCGTTGGTGAATTAGAATTGTAGGAGCCTGGCGGTACTACAACGTTACGGTTGACGTCCACAAAACGTGTCTCCACGGTAGTTATGATCCCATGGATATCAGGAGGAGAAACCATCGTAAAGTGCGCATCTGCTCCAGGATAATAAGCTCCAGTCCAGTTCTGATATGCGCTAGTACCAAGATTGGGATAATAAACATCGAGCAGATCATAGTCCGCAGTTGTACCAACATTCGGGTCAGAGCTATAAGGCACATAGAAGGTACGTGACCTCATCTCCTCAATTCGTTTCTGTGCGGTCTCCTTGCCGAAAGTCGACTGCCTGCCACTTGCCGTAGCACGTAAACCGGTAATCAGGGAACCGGCGACGCCTGTGGCAACCACCATGAATATCATCATCGCCACCATGATTTCGATCAGAGTCAGACCTTCCTCACCAAACAATCTGAGGCATACTCGATTCATAACTGAACTTTTGGTATTTCTTGTAACCAAAATGATCTCCAACGAGTTAGCTAACCGTTACGTTTACTGTTTCCCCATTGACCTGGAGAGATTTGGATCTTCCGTAGCGGCTGATGAGAAACAGCTGGCCACTTTCGGAGGTCCCCCTGGCATAGAACTCAAGATAACCATCGTTTCCAAATGAAGGAGTTGAGCTAAACTGAACCCCGGGCAGCGACATCGGACCGCGGACGTTAACCCACTGGCTTCCCTGGCGTCTTTGCAAAGTGTAGACAGTATGTGAGGAATCGCTGAAATCGATCCTGTAGGTATTGCCCGTTGCTACGGCCAGTGATTGGGCTTCGTGAATCTGTGACACCAACTCAGCAGCCCCCGTATCCAGCGAGCGGCCTGCCAGATAATAGGAAAGGGACCCAATGGACATCGCTGCCAAGATACTGAACAAGGTGAGTGCTGCAACTATTTCGACGATCGTGAATCCAGACTTCCAATAAATCGGGGCGTGGAGGTTTATACCTTTCGAGCGCGACCCCGGGGGATCATGCCATCTATGTGCAATTAACCGAATAGAGCGAAAAACCGCACGGGACAATCCATCAACGCAAAGTCTAAAGACCAACATCATGCCAAAGTCCTTTCATATTAAGTATCGGTGCCCTTTTGCCGATCTAAACTGATTTTATCAATCCAACAAAAGAAGCCCTCCGAAGAGGGCTTCTCTGAACCTTCCCTATATTTCCTTTATTCACTATTAGCTTCTAACGAAGTTATCCTTTACCGCTGTGTAATCGCTGCCGCCAGTCCATGTCCACCAGGTCTCCTTGGGCAACCTGCTGTTCGTCAGATAGGCGCCATCGTAGGTTATGAACTGGTTTATTGTATGATTCTCATTATTGTCGTGATGTTCATCGTCGTGCTCGTGATGATGCTCATCGTAGTTGGCATCGCAGTAGTAACTGCCGTAATGATGATCTTCATTATCATGCTCGTGATGATCCACTCTTCCCACTCCCTGAGCCGTCATGTTTACTGTGCCATTGACGACGAGCGAGCCGTACATGATCAGGTTTCCCGTGGCCTGGAATGTGCTCGTCGCCCCATTCTGACCGTTGACATATATCAACGCTCCATCATTCAAAGCGCCAACTTCGACCTCATTTTGAAGAGATACTAAGCCCTCTCCAGCAAGAATGGCAATACCGTTGTTCGGTTGTAAATCAATTCCAGGCCCGACCAGGTCCAGCTCGGAGATTCCGGCGCTGCCAGACACTCCAGGGATCATAATTGTGGAAGTAATCGAGGGTGATGAACAAGAGCCTGTGACCTGCAGTTTGACATTAGATAGGTTGGTAGTTAGCTTAACAACATCGTAACTACCATATCTGCTCTGGAAATTATCTGCACTAATACTGTAAGTATTATTGTGATAATTGCGTGACCACCCCGAAGGAGTCCCACTGGATGTGAAGTTCACTGTAGTTACCGACGATCCAGTGAAGGCGCTAAAAACGACGGTCGGGAAAGCTACTGTGTTTCCTCTTTCTGGCTGGGTCCCAGACGGTCTGTTCCCTGAGAGCGCACTCGTCCAGTTCACCGGATCAGCAAATCCATCCCGCGGCAGGAATGTGACATATCCCGGATGATGATTATGATCGTCATAGTGATGATGTCCATCGTGATCGTCATAATGACTGCCGTAATTTCCGCTTTCTAACGCGTTGATAGCCAGTGTCCCATTGACATTAACCTTGCCGGTAACACTGATGTTAGCTCCACAGCTGCCGTCATCTCCATGATCATCGTCTTCGCCGCAATCTTCATCTTCATCTTCGTGGTCTCCTCTTCCCTGAGCCGTTAGAGTTGTTGTCGATAGATGAGAAGGCGCACCGGTGAATAGCGTATAGTCAAAAGTACTGACATACTTAACCGACACCCGCACAGTACTTGAAAAAGCACTTGCGGCAGGGGCATCGTCCGTACCCTTGGCTGTAATAAGTACATTTCCGGTGCGTTCCGGATCGGCTTTTGTCCACACAGAGTAATGCCCCACGACCGTTGTCCCGTCGCTGCTTTTTAACGGAATGTTATTAAATAGTAGAGCGCCGTCTCCGGGGGTGTCGGCAGATGGGATGCCAGACTGATAAACGGATGCATAGTTTCCAAGCGTTACATTGATGGCTTCATCGGCGCCGGCCTCTGCCACACTCTCAGCTTCGGACAGTTGGCGATCATGAGTCACTGTTTTATCACGATTTACCGTCATCGATACAACTACGACTCCCGTAGCCATCATGATCATGATTACACCCAAAGTAACAATCAGCGCAGCCCCATCCTCGTTCGCAAACATTCGCGAAATACCCTCTTGGCGCCATGAAAACCGCAGTCGTATGTCAATTAACATTTTTTTTAACATCTTGGATCCCCTTAGTAATTCCTCAGATTGATTCTTGTCGAGGCGTTTACTGGCTCTTTCAAGGTATGCCCTTCACTTACTGTGATCCGATAATTGACCAATATGGATCTAACGTCCCTCGGTGTCTGGACTTTTCCACCGCTAAACGTCGCCTGTGTTCCATCACTTTTGTAGTACGTGAAAATGGGTCCGCTATTTATTCTCTCTACCGTAGTTGATTGATTACTGGCATTTGGCATTACGTTAATCATCTGCTTGTCGGAAGTCCTTAACGTAGGTGCATAAACAGGTTTTGATGAAGTAATCAGTCTAACGATGGTCGGGCCGATAGCTCCAGGTGGTGTCGCATAATAATAAGTAGTCCAGCCACCATTTTGATTGGGAACAGACACATAGTCATCTCGAAATTCAGCATACTGATGTGAAGCTGCATCCAGCCTCTTTGCTTCTCCCAAGATTTTTTCCATGTCGTATTCGACTTGCCTAGCATCTTGCTGTGCCCTGAACTCCGCATCGATTTTTTGCTGAGAATCCATGGTCGTTATCACCATTTTGGTGATGCCAGTCATAGCGATGCTCAATAAGACAACCACCGTTAAAAGCTCCACGAGCGTAGTGCCAGATTGATCATGGAAACAAAGGTTTTTCTTTATCAGATTTCTCTTCATTAGACTAAGGTGCCATCGCTGTAGGACCAATTTCAGTTGTGAGCGATACCGATCCGCCTGGGCTTGGATTGGTCCATGAAACTGTAATAATTACTTTCTTCGTTGCCGTATTTCCACTGTATTGATCAACACTTTTTCTGACATCCCGCCGTATCGTATATGTATAGTTCTGGTATGTTTGCGTTTCCGGTCCGTCTGCAAGCGCAGATTGAGTGTATGCCGACTCCGGCCGCAATTTATCGTTATTATTTGAACTGGGATTGTTAAAGGTTGTCGTGCCTCCCGCAACTCCAATGGCGTTAAAGGTAAGGCTTTTAGCCTTATCTCTTTCGCTTGCCGCGATCTCTCTGGCGTGGTTGCGTACCTTGCTAACAGTAGCCTGACGCATCGTGCCGGTGAGTATTGCCGCAAGTGGAATTAAGGCAACAACCAGAAGAAATAGCGCAATCAGAGTTTCTACCAGCGTGAAACCGCTATTGCTCTTGGTACATCCTGTTTCCTTCACGTCCCTCATGTTTTCCCCTTTTGCGCCCAGAATTAGAACAGCCCTTGCTCGGCCAGTTATGTGAGCCGCGCTCTATTGCAAGTTAGCTTTCGCTATGGGCACCTTTACTATCGGAAATTCGTAAAAAAAGTCGAGCGAAATCTATGTTAGTTGGTCTTCGATGAAGAAGTGTGTGTTTCGGCCTAGAAAAATCGGGTAGGAGGGGGGCTCACGCCCCCTGTCCTCCCACACCACCGTGCGTACGGTTCCGTACACGGCGGTTCATGTTGTACATTGAAGTCGCCTGAGTTGATCTTGCAGTGACACGCGCTTAC
>JAJYOG010000011.1 GCA_021785935.1 Actinomycetes bacterium | reverse complement strand
CCGCTGCGGGCACGGCCGGTCAACGGGCGGGCCGGCCTCTTTAGAGTAGATTTTTTTGAGGCAACAGGGCAGGCAAGTTGTCGTTCGGTGAGGGATGTTCTTTCTGAAATCGGTGATTGCGGAGAAGAATCTGGTCGGGGTGGGCGGATTTGAACCGCCGGCCTCACGGTCCCGAACCGTGCGCTCTACCAGGCTGAGCCACACCCCGACGTGAGAGGAAAATTCGTGGCGGCCGGGCTACGACCGGCCCGGGCACCGCTCGATATTGTAGCATGAAAACGAAAAAGGGACCCCCACTCCGGCGGGTCCCAAAATTTACCGTTTTTCCGTCGATCCCTATACTACTCCGCTGATGAGCGAGACGTCGAAACCTTCCTGCTGAGCCATCAGCTTGAAATCATGCGGGCTGGTTGCCACCAGGGCGGCATCTTGCAGAGTTACCAGGCCATCGCGATAGAGCGAAAGAAGCGACTGATCAAATGTTTGCATGCCATAATAGTCTCCCTCACGAATGGCATCTTCGATCTTGTGTGTCTGTTCGGAGTCGATAATGAGGTCTCTAATCCTCTTGGTCATCACCATGACCTCAAGCGCCGGAACCCTGCCTTTGCCATCCGCTCGCGGCAAGAGGCGTTGTGAGATGACGCCTCTCAAAGAACCCGCTAGCAGAATGCGAACCTGCTTTTGCTGATGCAGGGGGAAGAAGTCGATTATCCGGTTTATGGTTTCACTAACGTCGATGGTATGCAGCGTGCTCAGAACAAGATGCCCGGTTTGTGCCGCTGTCATCGCGGTTTTGACCGTTTCCAGATCGCGCATCTCTCCAATGAAGATTACGTCCGGATCCTGCCTCAGCACATATTTCAGAGCTGTTGCATAACTGCGCGTGTCAATGCCGATCTCCCTCTGGTTGATCATGGACTTTGAGTCGGCATGCAGGATCTCGATCGGATCCTCAATAGTGACGATATGCCTGCATACATTCTGGTTTATGTAATCGATCATTGCCGCCAGTGTCGTCGTCTTGCCACTGCCGGTTGTTCCCGTTACCAAAATCAGACCGCGCGGTTCTAGCGACATCCGGCTAAGAACCGGAGGTAAATGCAACTCCTCGAAACCAGGGATTTTGCTGACCACCTGGCGCATGGCAATGCTGATGCTACCGCGTTGGCGAAAGATGTTTACCCGGAAACGGCCAACGCCCTTGACGCCATATGCAAAATCGATCTCGTTTTGTTCGGAGAAGATGGCGATCTGTTTGTCGCTCATAATAGCAGCGGCATAATCCTTCATGCCGTCCGGCGTTACATGCTCATCGCCCAACAAATATAGCTCGCCGTCGACACGTATTACCGGCGGGCTGCCGGATTTCAGGTGCAGATCCGACGCACCTCGTTGCACCATTATCTGTAACAGTTCGTCAATGCTCTTCATTAAATTGCCTCCCGTAGAATACCCGCGGGGAAATCCTCCTATAAATTCTTCGGATATCACACAGGCATACTTGACCCGGCGAGTCGATAACTGCCTTTCTGGTAGCTGCAATCGACCTGTGCTAAGCTATTTGCCGCAGCTTGAGGCGTCGTCTAATGGTAGGACAGCGGTCTCTGGAACCGCCGGTGGAGGTTCGAATCCTCCCGCCTCAGCCAAATCCTTCCCAATCCTGGCCTTTCCAATTCCCCATTGATTGAATCGTGCTCTTTCCGGGTAACTTTTTATGATCTCGTCGCACTTTACCCATCTGCAGGACAAGTGACAGGAACGGCTAATAGAGCGCCATGGTCGATGAAGCCCCAAATATTGTCTGTAAAGGCCTGACCAAATATTACGGACGCACGCGGGGCATAGAAGGTCTAAATCTCGAGGTAGGGCGCGGAGAAATTTTCGGCTTCCTGGGGCCTAACGGAGCCGGGAAAACCACGACCATACGCATGTTTATGGGACTGCTCAGGCCCACAAATGGTTCAGCTACGATCATGGGTATGGATACCTGGGCCAAGTCAACGCCCATAAAGAGCCACGTCGGCCATATTCCTGACGATGTCAGTCTATACGACAACTTGCACGTTCATGATCTGCTTGAGTATATCGATCGTTTCCGTCCGGGTCCGGATCCTCTTCGTGGAGAGCTTACCGAACGCCTCGATCTCGATGTGAAAAAGAAAGTTAAATCACTTTCACGCGGCAACCGCCAGAAAGTAGCTATCATCCTGGCGATGATGCACGACCCGGAAATCCTCATTCTGGATGAACCCACGCTTGGGCTTGACCCCCTCATGCAACAGGAGTTCTATTCGATTCTGGGGGAGTTCAAGGACCGCGGCCATACTGTCTTTTTGTCCTCCCATATTCTTTCGGAAGTGGAGCGCGCCTGTGACCGCGTAGGAATCGTCAAGGAAGGGCGTCTGGTTGACGTGCGAGCCATCGAGGAGCTCAGGCAGAACAAGATCCGCCACATGGATGTACTTTTTACCAATTACGTATCTCCTGATGAGTTCCAGAAGTTGCCGCATGTAATCTCCGTGGAAGAACTCAATAGTCACATGAGGATAACCATCAAGGGAGATATCGATGCGCTCATTAAACAGATAGCACTACACCAGGTGGAGGACCTCACGTTCACCCAGCCGAGCCTTGAAGATTTCTTTATGAGCTTTTATGGGCAGCCCGGAGGGCAAAGTGAATCTGAATCTGCTTAGGCGAAGCATTGCGGATAAACGTATTTCCATCCTGGTGTATGCGTTGGGTGTGTCCGCTTATGCGGTGTTTATACTGGCGATTTGGCCCTCGCTTCGCACTAACATGGAGACGCTCAACCAGCTTTGGGAGAGTTATCCCGAAAGCATCAGGAAGGCTTTCGGCGGAGAGAACATGGTCTTTGCCACTTTTGACGGATTCCTGTCGGTGGAGTACTTCAATCAGATGTGGGTCATTGTGATGATAGCATTTTGTGTCAGCATTGCTACGGGAGCAATTGCCTTTGAGATCGAGAAGGGAACCATGGAACTGCTGCTGGCACAGCCGATCTCACGCCGGTCGATCCTGATAACTCGCCACCTATTTTTTGAACTGGGCCTGCTTTTCTTGATTGCCGCGACTCTGATACCGATTGCCGTGGGTGCACCACTGGCCAGTGCGGACCTTAACTATTCCGGCCTGCTAGCCATGATTGTGCCCTCATTTCTGTTTTTTACGGCTATCGGCTCCATGACGTTCTTCTTCTCCAGCCTGTTTAATAGCCGCGGAGTCGCGATTTTCGTCGCTCTTGGAATAATTATCTTTTTCTACGCTCTGGATATCCTGGCAAAGATCAACGACACCATCAGTAATGTCCATTTTCTCTCACTGTTTTATTATTGGGATCCCTACCGCTACCTGCACAATGCTTCCTTCGCCTGGACCGACCTTGCCGTCTTGGCCGTAATTTCGATTTTGACCACGGCCTGCGCGATTATCTGGTTTGAAAGGCGTGACATCGCTGTGTAAAATATGGGGCCGGATTCACCCAGGTTCAATAAAGCCTTCATGTGGCGCATTCGTCTAGTGGCCTAGGACGCCGCCCTCTCACGGCGGTAGCAGGGGTTCAAATCCCCTATGCGCTACCATTTTCTTTTCTGCTTCGCTGGGCTGAATAAAGCTTTGGAAACTAGTGGGCCATGCGCCATACGAAAGTTATTTTCCGGTGGAAAGCGCCCATTCAGCGGCGCCACGGCCGAACTCGTAGCACTCTTTCAGTTCCTCGTTACCCGGGAAAAACTGCTGGGCGAGTTGCTCATCCATGACATCGTAACCCTCGGCCTTGAGAATCTCTACGAGCCGTCGCACAGCTCCTCCTCCCCACCCGTACGAGCCAAAGCACGCTACCTTCTTGCTTTTGTCCCTCGGTACGCGCAGGAAGGGAATGAACGCTTCGACCGGCGGAAATATACCGCTTACAAACGTGGGCGAGGCTATCAGCACCAGACTGCTGTCGAATAGGTCGGCGATTATGTCACTCGGGTCGGTCGAAACGACATTCCATGCCGTACAGTCGAGACCGCCTTCCTTAAGCCCGTCAGCAACCGCGTCGACCATGGAGCCGGTGCCGCCCCACATCGTGCCGTAAACAATCGTAGCTTTTGGCAGCAGGTTAAGATTCGCCCATTCTTCATAGGAGTCCAGGAGAGGCGAAAGGTCATCACGCCAGACGGGTCCGTGTGAAGGAGCGATGATATCGATTTCAAGCGGTTCCATTTTTTTCATGGCGCTGAGCACGCTCGTTCGGAATGACGCCATCAAGAAGGCATAATATTTGCGTGTATGCTGAAGCACATAAGCCGCACCCAGCCGATCGACAAACCGGCTGGTGCCGGCGATATGCGCTCCGAAGAGATCGCATGAGAAAATGGTACGGGCCTCGGGACAATATGTGAACATGGTCTCGGGCCAATGCAGCAGGGGAGCGTTATGAAACTGAAGAGACTTCCGGCCGAGGAATATCTCTTCGCCATCATCTACCGCCTTCATTTCCCAACCGGCGTGGTACATATCATCCAGCCGCCTGATCCCGTTTTTACTTGCCAGCAGCCTGGCACCCGGAGCAGCCTCCATCACGCTATTCAGAGCTCCGGAATGATCGGGCTCCGCATGATTGGAGATGACATAATCAATGCTCGAGGGATCGATAATCTCAGAAATACGGCGCAGCAGCATGGTGCTGCCTCCCTTGCTGACAGCATCGATCAGCGCTGTTTTTTCGTCGACTACGAGGTAAGAGTTATAGGTGCTGCCAACAGAAGTTGTCAGACCGTGAAAATCGCGGATATCCCAGTCGACTTCGCCAACCCAGTAAATTCCTTCGTTGATCTTTACCGGCGCCAAATTATCCTCCAGTCGAAAGTGAAGCAACTTGTTCAGAGATACCCGGGGGCGAAGTTATCTAATCACTGAACGTCAGGAAGGGCTCAGCAGCTTGATTGCCGCGTCGAGGCGAGCGGCGCTTATTTCCCGGCCAAGCATGGCCAGGGTTTCAAACATTCCAGGAGTTATGGTTTTGCCGCTCACGGCAATCCTGATTGGCTGGAGGAATTTGCCGAGCTTGATCTCCATTCTCTCCGCAGCGGCGCGAAGTGCCGCATCCAGAGTTTCCGCGTCATAAGGCTCCACCGATTCGATGACGTTCTGCGCCGCGGCCAGAACCGCCGCTGCCTTTTCATCCTTTTCAAGCTTAACCAGCGCCTTCTCCTCAAATACCAGAGGAAGGAAGAAGAAATCGGTATAATCGACGAAATCAGCCAGGGTTTTCATTTTTTCCTGGACCAATGGGACCAGGGCGGATATCGTAGGCGTGCCGGCATGCCCGTGGAGCGCGGCAAGCTCTGTGTCCTGGAGGAAGAGTTCGATCCGTTTTGCCAGCTCATTTTCTTCCATCTCGCGAATGTAATGGCCGTTCATCCACAGCAGCTTATCGTTGTCGAAAGCAGCTGCTGTGCTCCCAACGCGTTCCAGCGAGAATTTCTCAACCATCTCATCCATGCTGAAAAATGTAGTTTCACCGTCAAGACTCCAGCCCATTAGCGCCAGATAGTTGCAGAGCGCCTCCCTGACATAACCCCTGGAAATAAACTCTTCTATGGACGAAGCGCCATGGCGTTTCGAAAGCGGCGTTCTATCGGGTCCTAAAATTAATGACAGATGGCCGTAAGCGGGTGGCTTTTTCCCCATTGCCTCGAACAGCATCAGCTGGCGAGGAGTATTCGGCAGGTGGTCATCTCCACGGATTACATGAGTGATGCCCATGCTGGCGTCATCGACCGCCACGGCGAAATTATAGGTAGGGACCCCTGATGACCGCACAATAATGAAATCACCGATATTCACGTTCTCGAATTCGACGTCCCCCTTGATGAGGTCCGGAACAATCGTGGAGCCGGTATCCGGCGTTCTTAGCCTTATGACGGCGTCCCGGCCCTCGGTCTGCAGTGACTGTTCCTCTTCCGGGCTCAACGCCCGGCAGCGGCCTCCGTAGACAAGCGGCTGCCCGGCGGCTCTGGCCTTCTCTCTCTCATGCTCCAGCTCATCGGGTGAACAATAGCATCGATATGCCTTGCCGGATGCAAGCAGTGCTTTGACCGTCTCTTCATAGATATGCATACGCTCCGTCTGCCGGTAGGGACCATGATCTCCACCCACGCCCGGTCCTTCATCCCAATCAAGCCCCAACCACACCAGGCTGGATATGATCTGCCTGATTGATTCGTCAGTAGATCGGGCCAGGTCTGTATCTTCGATCCGCAGTACGAAGCTTCCCCCCCTCCCCCTGGCATACAACCAGTTGTACAGGGCTGTCCTGGCTCCGCCCACATGGAGATGGCCGGTAGGACTCGGCGCGAAGCGAAGCCTCGGAGCAATAGTCTCGCCCGGTGATCTTTCAGTTGTTTTGTTATGCGTGTCCGCCATATTTCCAGTCCCTGGAAGGATGCCACAAAAAAGAGCCCGATTAAACAACCGGGCTCTTTTGATCTCTGTTTCAGTTGGCGCTACAGCCTGCAGGCGCCCCGGAATGATCCGCCGGAACTGACCGAACCGATCTGAACCACGGTGCCTTCAAACGGAGCATGGATCATGCTGCCGCCGCCAATATAGATGCCGACGTGGCTCATGTAGCCACCGCCGCTTCCGAAGAAGACCAGATCTCCTGGCTGCAACTCGGAATAATCTATCGGCGTACCGGCAGCATATTGAGCCGTGGCTCCGTGCGGCAGAGAGATGCCAAGCTGAGCGTATACATACATCACCAGGCCGGAGCAGTCAAAACCAGACGGTGATGCGCCACCCCAGACGTAAGGCACACCAAGATACTGCATGGCGATGCCTACAGCGCCGCCTGCTGTCGACGGATGTAGCGGGCCTACACGGCCGCCACTGCCACCGCCATCACCTTCACCCTCAGTGCTGGAAGCAGCTGCTTGCTGTGCCTGGAACGCTGCTTCCTGCTGGGCCTTTTGCTGCGCCTGCAGTGAAGCTATGTCACCCTCGATGCCGGTAAGCATCTGCCGCCTCTGCGACAAGCCTGCTTCAATATCGGTTTTTTCCGAAGCTAGCTGGTCGACCAGCGTGGATTGAGTCGCCTTGTCGCTATCAAGCTGAATCTTGGCCTGCTCGACCTGCTCCTTGAGCATTTTAACTTGCTCGAGATCGTCGCGGTCCTGCTCGCCGACCTTGGTCAGCATATCGTACTTGGTGAGAAACTCGCTGAGGTCGTTTGTCTGCATTAGTACATCGAGGACGTTAACGTCCCCATTGCGATAAATCTTTACAACTCGCTGTGTAAGCCTGTCCTGCATTTCGCCCAGTTTGACAGACGCGGCATCCAGGCTGGCCTGGTTTTCCTCAATGCTGCCTTCGATCTTGGCGAGCTGGTAATTAGCGTTGTTATAGATTTCAACTTTCGTCTCAAGATCACTGTTCAGGGTTGCAATCTCGCTGCGAACCGACTCGGCCTGAGACTGTTTTGCGGAGATATCGCCTGCTGGATCAGCCCCTGCGACAGCGGTCAACGCCATCAGGACAATCAGGAAAATTAAAGGGATACAAACAAGAAAGACACTTAGTCTTTTTAGAGCTTTTTTGGGGTTTACGAATACGTGGGGTCTGCCTACTTCTGATAATGACTGTAGCTTAAACCTGATGTTATTCGCCTCCTTTAGGACGTCTAACGGCGTCGGTCAGTTGGCTTTGCTTTCTTCATACAAAAACCTTGTGAACATTAACAGGGCCTAAAACCGAAGTCAAATCCGAGGGTAATTAATCATTGTAATTCATGCAAATAGCGACATTTTTATGGGTAAATGCCCTTATAAGTCGCCAAAATATTCCCTGAGGCCCGCCAGGATCGCTTCAGATTCGCTTTGTGCCAGCTGTTCCAGATCAGCGCCTTCAAGGCCAACGCCGGTGATAAACACCGGCTCAACCAGCACGGCGGTCATCTCGGTTTCGCGTAAAACAGCGAAGTTTCGGCCCATTGCCGGCAGGGCCGGTACTCCAAGCTCCGCTGAAAGGTGATCGACAATATGCTGCGCTAGCAGGCTGCCCGCTTCGGAAAAGTAGCCCTTCCTGCTGAAATAGTATGCCGCCGCACCCTGGGCATGATCGCTGAAATCACCGTTATGATGAATGCTCAGGAAAATGTCCGCTTGCTCCGCGTTGGCCCTTGACGGTCGATCATACAGCGGCACCGGCACATCCTCCGTTCGGGTCATCATTACTTTCGATCCCAATCGCTCAAGGGACTTTGCCAAAAAAAAACTGGTCTTCAGGTTTAAATCCTTTTCATTCATCCCCGTAGCTGTTACATAACCGGTATCACTCCCGCCGTGTCCCGGATCGACTACGACAATAAGATCCGCAAGTGAGCGGCCTCCAGCGCTGCCGCCATTGCGATCCGGAATCTTGGCCTCGTTGGAATGTGGTTCTCCGTCCTTGGTGACTTTTGCCATCACCTTCAAAACGGAATCGTCCACCATGCCATCCATGACCAGGCCTGAATTCTTCTGGAAATCGAGGACAGCCATCTCGGTCAGAGGTCCAAAGATGCCGTCTTCGGGCCCGGCGTTAAAACCGAGACAGTTAAGTGACCGTTGCAATAAAAGTACGTCCGCGCCCCTGAACGGCGGAATTCGTAAATACATAAGGCGCTCGCCTGCCCTGTAACCTCCCTCGACCAGCTCGCACCAGGTATTATCAGCCACGACGCCATCGGCATTGAGTCCACTTTCCTGCTGAAAGGTAAGCACGGCCTCCTGGGTATCGCGGCCGAAATATCCATCGACTCCATCGGTGCCGACATCATAGCCCAGGCTGCAAAGCCTCGACTGGACATCCAGCACTTCTTTGCCGCGGTCGCCAAGCTTCAGGGTTTTCAAACGGTTTTCTCTTTCGGTTCGGGGATGCGCCAAACAGCGCGTCTGGGATTAAAGGTTAATTGTTGAGCGGCCCAGGTTCAAGCCGGCCATATTTTCAGGAGCAGAGCTTACCGCTTCAGCCAAAGAATTTTCATGCCGGCGCCAGGGGAAATAGCGTCTTTCATCGCTTGTTCCAAAAGCCTTTTAGCCTTTAAAAGGGCCTCAGGCATTTCGGCGCCGAGCGCCAGGAAACCTGTTGCCGCGGCCGAGAAAAAACAACCAGTTCCATGAAAGGGACCGCCCGGCATGCGCTCGCCCGTGAATTCATATACCTGTTCGCCATCAAATAAATAGTCAATGGGGGCGTCGGGCCAATGGCCTCCGGTAACGCAGACAGCGCCGGCGCCTGCATCAACGAGGGCCCGCGCGGCTTCAATTGCCTCGTTGGCGTTTTCCACCTTTCGATCCGTAAGCATGGCAGCTTCCATAATATTCGGCGTCATTAGGAGGCAATGTGGAGCCAACCGCTGCATCAATTTCCGGGCGCATCCTTCTTCCGCCAGTTTGACACCACTGCTGCTTTTCAGGACAGGATCGATAATCAGGCCTCCCAAGCGTCCGGACACGGCGAACGTGTAAACTTCTTCAATAATGTCAGCACTGGGAAGCATGCCGGTCTTTGTCATTAAAGGTTGAATGTCCGAGGTGACAGATTCCAATTGAGCTTTTACTTCTCCCGCAGTCACGGTATTGACCGATTTTACATCTTTGGTATTTTGCGCGGTCAGGGCGGAAATGACACTGAGCCCCAGGAGGTTAAGCCGGTTGAAGACTCTGAGATCGGCCTGCACCCCGGCGCCCCCGCTAGGGTCAGAGCCCGCAACAGTCATTACCGCCAAAGGTGGTGACTCAATCATTTTTTAGAAAGTGGTCAAAGCCATGAATTGGCAAGGGCTGCTGTTTGCCGTCCAGATCCAGTATCTGGATCCCGTATCCATGAGGCATGATCTCGCCAATTATGCTCACGGGGACAGTGCTGGCAGCGGCAATTACGGCTTTAATGGGGCCAGCCATATCGCTCGGCAGAGTGAAGAGCAGCTCGTAATCCTCGCCGCCGGTCAATATCATTGACTCCAGGTCCCATCCATGCTCCACGGCCGCCTTCTCCAGCTGAACCGAGGCAGGCAGTGATTCCCGCCTGAGCTGCGCTCCGGTTCCACTCTCTTCACAGATATGCCTCAGGTCACTCGCGAGCCCGTCACTAATGTCGGTCATCGCGGTAGCCCCGGCTTCAGAGGCGGCTTTCGCGGCAACGAGGCGAGCGGCAGGATTGATGAAGGCCTCGATGAGGCCGGGATATTTAGCATCTCCGCCTGCGTCAAGAAGATTCAGGCCGCCGGCGGCATTGCCAAGATAACCCGTTACTAAAATGGAATCGCCCGGTTGCGCGCCCGAACGAAGGACGGCACAACCGCTGGCTACATAGCCACCCACGGCGATACTGACGATTATTTCTCCAGATGCTGATCCGGAAGTATCGCCTCCAATTACCGTAACTCCAGTTTCCGCGGCAAGTTCGGCAAGTCCCCGGCCGAATTCAAGAATGTAATCCAGCGGCGTACTTGCCGGGCAAGCAAAAGAAAGCAGCGCGAACCTGGGAGTCGCACCCATGGAGGCAATGTCACTGAGGTTAACGGAGAGGCACTTTCTTCCAAGCTGACCCGGGGTTTGCCAGTCCCTGCGGAAATGAACGCCCTCAATCAGAAGATCTGTAGTCCAGACACCTTCGGCGCCGGGGGGGAAGCTGATCACAGCGGCGTCGTCACCGATTCCCGTCGGCACGTCCGGCTGGGCCGCGGCAAAGAGACTCCGCAGCTCCTTCAGGAGCGCCTCCTCTCCCAGATCGCCGATTAACAACCCGAGATCTCTCCCTCCTTGACGCCCAGGTAATCCGACACAACCTTCATGGCGCAAAGATCCCCGCACATGCTGCAGCCATCTACCGAACCGCTTTGCCTGTCATCATAGATCGAACGTGCAGTTTCCGGGTCTATCGATAACTCGATCTGCTTGTCCCAGTCAAGAGATTTACGCGCCATCGCCATCTCGCGATCCCATTCACTGGCACCGGGAATTCCCTTGGCAATATCAGCGGCGTGAGCGGCGATGCGCGAAACAATCACTCCCTGACGTACATCAGCGGCATTCGGCAGCCCCAGGTGTTCGGTTGAAGTGACATAGCAAAGAAAATCGGCCCCGCAAGCGCCTGCAAGAGCTCCGCCTATCGCCGCGGTGATGTGATCGTAACCCGGAGCCACATCAGTCACTAGAGGCCCCAGAACGTACAGGGGAGCCCCGCCGGTCAGTTTCTTGGCAATCCTGATATTGGTATCGATATCCTGGAAAGGTACATGGCCGGGGCCTTCGATCATTGACTGAATTCCAGCCTCTTTGGCCCGGACAGCCAGACTGCCTAAAGTACTGAGTTCGCTGATCTGAGCCCTGTCGCTGGCATCTTCCAGGCATCCAGGCCGGAGACCATCCCCAAGGCTGAGCGTTACATCCCAACGCCCCAATATCTCCAGCAAGCGATCAAACTCTTCATAAAAAGGATTTTCGCGATCGTGATGCAACATCCAGGCGATCATGAATGCACCGCCCCTGCTGACAACATCCATCAGGCGTCCCTGCGCATGCAGCTCATCAAGCGCGGAGCGCGTCAGCCCGGCGTGGATGGTCATGAAATCCACGCCTTCGGCGGCTTGCTGCTCGATAACAGTCATAAGGTCGTCGGCATCCATCGTCACCATGTCACCCGTTTTCTCACGAGCGGCCACGGTCGCTTCATATATTGGTACGGTTCCAAAGGGAATATCACAGCCATCAAGCAGAGTGCGCCTAAGGACTCTGAGATTCCCGCCAGTGGATAGATCCATAACCGCATCAGCTCCAGCGCTTATAGCGGCATTTAATTTTTCAAGTTCATCGTTAGTTGAAACGGATTCGGTAGACGAGCCAATATTTGCGTTGACCTTGGTTCGTAGTCCTCGCCCGATTGCCGTCGCCAGAACTGTGCGCCCGCTATTGCCTCCGGGAATAACCGTAAAACCATTCAGCACGTCTTCAGCAAGAGCGTCCTCGGTTATCCGCTCTTTTTGCGAAACATCGTGTAATTGCTCGGGGATAACACCCTGCCGTAGCATCTGGAGTAGGGTTTTTTTCATCTTCTTCCCTTAACGCGTTCGCCACCATGCATCTTTTCCCTGGCATTATCCAGCTCCTGCCTGAGGGCAGCGGTAGCTGCGACCATGTCATCAGCCATGGCAACCGCAGATATGACCGCTATACCATCGGCGCCGGCCTTGATGCATTCGGGGACCCTGGATGCATCGATTCCTCCGATCGCCACTACTGGAACTCCCACAACTGCGCTAGCCTTGGTTATCCTCTGTAAACCTATTGGTGTAGTCCCTGGTTTGTTCTCGGTAGCATAGATCGGGCCGACCCCAACATAGCTTGCGCCCTCCTTCTCGGCCTTAATGGCTTCAACATGCTTGCTGGTCGATTTGCCAACCATGACACCGCTGCCCAGCATACGCAAGGCTGACGGCACGGAAATGTCGTCAGGACCGATATGCAGACCTTCGGCCTTTGAGGCCATGGCGATACCAACATGGTCATTTATGATCAGCGGAATTCCAGCCTCTTGCGTCAGTTCATGAATGGCATTGGCAATTTTAAGAGCCTCCCCCATCGAGCGCTTCTTGATTCGAAGCTGAATTGCTGTGGCGCCACCCTCAATCGCCGCAGCCGCCACATCATAGTGATCGCGTCCCAACGCGGGAATTGAGGTAGTAATGACATATAATCCCAGGTCTATCATCATGCTTTACCATCCTTAGCCAGGCGCCGGAACATTTGACTGTGTTTCCGGCAATATTCGTAATCCCCCCCGAATTGAGCTTCCAGCAATTCACGTTGCCAATGAGCATTGTACAGCCGGCAGCCAGGATCTTCACAAAATGCTTCACCCGTTATCCTATATACAATCGCCTGCATCACATACCCTTTGGCAACTTCTGTCAGCCTTCCGTCTTCGGGGCCTAGGCAGTCATCGGCAAAAGAACTCGCCAACTCCACCTTTGATTCCTCTGCCAGCCCAAACGCTTCGGCCGATCGCCTGGCCAGATAATAAGCAGGTGATTTCGCCGGCGCCTCGACCAGACCGCTGATTGAGATGATCGAAGGCGATCCGCAGATTATGGTTCGAGCGTGATAACGCCTGTCAGCTATTTCCCAGGTGCCAATCAACTGGTTTGTAAATACGATATTTAGCTGCTCGAGACAGGTTTTACCAGGTGGCAGCAAATCCAGGCAGATGTCCGAGAATGCAAAAGCATCATATAGCAGTCCATAAACCTGGTTCCGGCCATCATCTAACCTGCGCTTTTCGTATGTTATTTCACCAGTCAGCGGCGGCCGTTCGGCCGGCAACTGCCGGTTAAGATCCCTTACCTTAGCCATCGCCAGCCTGGTCGCCAAGACCCGAAGACCATCATCATCGATCCAACTGTCCAGAAGAGAATCCCTCAACATAATCTCAGCCGCCGGCAGCAAACCAGCGACATATTCCGCAACTTCGTCAAAATCAAGACTGGCGCATCCTGGCTCCATATATATATGAATACTGGAGATCAAATCCAAACGTTCCGAATATCCCATCTACCGCTTCCAGATGACCAATTATGAAGCAGATACCTTATCGGGAACCATCTCAATCACCACCTGAGCAGCGCGTTTGCCGGACAATAACATGCCGCCAAAGGTTGGTCCCATTCTGGGCAAACCGTATGCGGTCGAAACCGCCATACCGGAAATAACAAGGCCGGGCATGAACTCACCGGTATGCTCAACCAGCAAATCCTCGGAGCGTTCAACCCACATGGCGCCGAAACCAACTGTTTTGGCCAAGCCCCGCTGTTCGAGTTTGGCAAGAACACAGGCGTCATGACCGGTAGCGTCAATTACTACTTTGCATTCAATTGCCACCGGGTCCACACAGGTGATCTCTCGAGGCAAAGATTGTATGGGAGTCCAGTTGATGACCACGCCCGCAACCCGGTTCTCCTCACGCAGAACCACGTCTTCAAAGATGGTCATATTGGCGAATTTGACTCCCGCATCGCAAGCAGCCGCGATCAGTTTAGAACATGCATGAGGGCCATCGGCCACATACAGACCTTCCTGTGCTTCCTCGTAAGGAACACCAAGCTCATCGAGCACCCTTTGCGCCGGCGCCCGGAATGTCACCTTGTTCATGAGGTAGCCGCCGATCCAGAAGCCGCCCCCGATATAGTTATTGCGTTCCACTATCAGTGTCTTGATGCCCTTGGACGCAAGCTCCTTGCCGGCGATCAGGCCGCTGGGTCCACCGCCGACGATGATAACGTCGCTCTCGGCGTATTCCTCAAATTGACGCATGAAACCACCAACAATTGCGCGGGTTACATCCTTCTCATCAATTGGGTGAAACAAAGCCATATGCCAATCCTTTCCTTAATTGAAAAAGGGCCGCACCAACGCTGGTACGGCCCTTAAGTAGCCAAGAGTCCTCCCTGCGCTGGCATTATCCAGATCAGGTTCATGGGGTCAGTGATCTCATCACTTTCTCAGCCGCTCAAAGCAGCTCCCCCGTATGTATGTAACAGGATTATATCATTTCGGGAATTTCATAATAAATTACCGCGAAATAAAAAAGCGGGCACAATAAACCCGCGTTCAAACGCAAAAAAATATTCATGCTAACTCATTATATTACTCAGGCTGCGTCCCGGTCTACCACCGCAAGGCCAATGGTTGTGTTTGACGAAATTTCAACCTCCGCAAAGCCGTCCCTTTCCGTAAAGGAAAGACCATGCCAGCGGATCAGCGAACCGGGATCCTCAAAATCTTCGCCGCATATTTCGCAATAACCCCATTGGTTTACTGAACCGGCGGACATGCATACATCACAATCGTACATCTTCATTGCCACCACCTCCTGGCTTTCTTGAAACCGCTATCTCAGCGGCAGAGCTAGCTTATCCAGATATAACGAAATGCGGTATCGGGGAATGACCTTACTTATGGCTAAGATCTACCCTGATCATAAAAAAAACAAACCCATGGCTGGTTGTTGGCCAATCAGCTCGCTTTTCGCGCCGGCCTGGCCGACATCGGGCAGAAGGGAATCTTATGTTCGATCTTCATGAAAAGATCTACGGCTTCGGGATCAAACTGAACGCCGCGGTTATCGAGGAGCTGTTTACGGGCTTTTGCCACATCCAAAGCATTTCTGTACGGCCGGCTGGATGTCATCGCGTCGTAAGCATCGGCTACCGCCATAAGCCGTGAGCCCAGGGGAATATTCTCTCCTTCCAGACCTTCGGGATAGCCGCCGCCGCTAAAATGCTCATGATGGTGCCTCACGATTTCCAGTACCTGGACATCTCGAATAATCGGCTTTAGGATTCTCTCGCCGATGGATGGGTGCTCCTTGATATAGTCAAACTCCTCCGGAGTCAGTCTTCCCGCCTTATGCAGGATCTCTTCGGGAATGCCGATTTTGCCAATGTCATGAACGAGCCCGGCCAGGCGAATGCGTTCCTGCTCTTCCTGAGGCAAACCCATTTCCTGCGCCAATGTAATCGCGATCTCCGTCACGCGCTTGGAATGTCCATGCGTATATGGATCCTTGGCTTCCAATGCCTCCGCAAGCGCCTTGACCGCCCCCAGGAACGTCGTCCTTATTTCTTCGGTTTGCTTCTCGACCTTTTCTTCCAGCTTTTCACGATAATCGCGGTTTGAAAGTACCAGTGACCTCTTCTCGAGGGCGCGGTCCACACTCATCATTACCTCAACCAGATTGAAAGGCTTGGTTACATAATCGCTGGCCCCCAACTTCATGGCGTTGATCGCGGTCTGCGTGTCGGAAACAGCCGTCACCAGAATTACTGCCGTATCGGGGCTGCGCTCGTTAATCTCTTTCAGAAGATCAACTCCTGACATGCCGGGCATCATGATATCCGAAAGGACGAGATCGGCGATGTTGGCCTCCATCAGCTCGAGCGCCTCGTAAGCATCGGCTGCCGTATGGCATTCGTAACCTTCCGATTCGAGAGTCCGCTGCAGAACTTCGCGAATTGTCGCTTCGTCATCGACGATCAGCACGTTAGCTTTTTTTTCATTATCCATTTTTATTCATCACCTTATGTAAGACCTCCCGTAAATCCTGAAGATTAAATGGTTTGATCAAATATAGATTCCCGGTGTTATCGAGATACTCGCGCGTGTCACCGCTAACAGTGTCACCTGTAATGAAAATTACATTAGCAGCCAGCCCGGGATCTATCTCACGAATGCGTTGATGAAGCTCGCGCCCATCCATATTCGGCATTTTGATGTCTGTAATCACGTTGTCGTAGTGTGAATTCAAAAGCTTTTCTATCGCCGTTTTACCATCGTTGGCAATGTCCACGCCGTGTCCGTCCATAGTCAAAATGTCCGTCAACAGGTCGACTATCGCCGGTTCGTCATCAACAACAAGTACTTGCCGGCGATAAGCGTCAAAAGGTTTCGATCCTTTGCCGACATTTGAGACTGTCTCTTGAGAACCGGTCAGTGGCAGTTCAATCGTAAACTTGGCGCCTTCACCTTTGAGGCTCTCCGCCGTTATCATGCCGCCGTGCTCTTCAACGATTCCGTAACAGATACTCAAGCCAAGGCCTGTGCCTTTCCCTATCTCTTTCGTAGAGAAAAACGGATCGTAGATTCGGGCGAGATCTTCTACGGAAATGCCCTCTCCGTTGTCCTTGATCTCGATATGAATCCTTTGATCCACAACAGCAGTCGTAATAACGATCAGGCCCTTGTTTCCTGATTTGGAGATTGCGTGTTCGGCATTGATGAAAACATTTAGCAACACCTGCTGGATCTGGTGCTCGTCAACCATCGTCTGCGGCAGGCTTTCATCGAAATTTGTTTCTACCTGTACACTGTTTTGCTTTAGCTCGTGAGCCCTTAGCTGAAGAACCTTGCGGATGGTTTCGTTTAAATCCACATATTTCTTCTGAGGCTCATACTTTCTCGCGAATGACAGAAGGTTCTTCACGATCTTCGATGCCCTTTTCGCCTCGGAAAGAATGGCCTCCAGATCCTTTTGCTCAGCTGAGGCGCCACTGCCGCCCAGACGCCGCATCATCAGTTGGGCATAGCCGATTACGCCCGTCAGCGGATTATTGAGCTCATGGGCGACTCCGGATACGAGCTGACCGACCGCGGCCATCTTCTCCGATTGGATAAGTTTTTCCCGTAGCTCTTTCCTTTCGGTAACGTCCCTCATTACGTGCACTAGGCCAACGACCTCTCCGGCGCCGTCCAGAATCGGGTTCATCGAAAGACGGAATATCTTGTTAAGGCGCAAGTCTTCAATCTCGACGGAAATACTCTTGCCGGTCCTGATCACTTCGGACTGGGGACATTTGCCTATCGGGGAACCGCAACCATGCACTACTTCAAAACATTTCTTTCCCGTAATTTCGGCCTTCTCGATTCCCAACAATTCCGATAGCGCCTTGTTGACCCTGACGATGTTGTAATCAATATCATGAACAGAAACGCAATCGGTCATTGAGTCAAGAGTTGTTTCCCATGCCTGCTTGGCTTTGGACATGCCGTTGAAAAGCTCAAGATTTTGTGAGGTCGTGCCTACCTGAGCCGCAACCGCATTCAGTAAATGAATTTCATCCTCGTTGTATACCGATTTTTCGGGATCAGCTATAGCGATAATTCCAATGAATTCTCCCTTGGCCATGACGGGTACGGCGAGTGGCTTCTGCAATCCTTCCCGGGCGATCATCTGCTCGAATGATCGATGTCTTGTTAGAACCTTGCTGACATTAACAGTCCCGTCCGCATCGATAAAATTCTCAACACCTTCCGACATGTCCAGCAAATTGATGAGCAACGCCGTTTGGGGAGAAATACCATAATGGGCTGCGAGCCGTAGAGATTGCCTTTCATTCTCCTTCAGTAGGATAATGCCGCTGCTGACGCCGATTGCTAGCGCAACCCTCTCGAGGTTCTCCTCCAGGACAACGTCGATATCATCAAGGATGGCTGACATCGACTGGGCTATATCATTTAAAACCGTTAGATCGCGATTGCGGCGATTGATAGCTTCGCTTGCGGATTTTAAATCTGTGATGTCATGAAACAGGGCCATCCTGCCTTCCTCATGAGCGTCGTCATTCAGTATTGGGCTGACAGTCACTGAATATTCACGACCCCCGCGAGATAAATCCATCACTTTAATCCCATTATTCAAATAAACGTCGCAACGCTCGCAGGCATCGCGTTTTTGGCTGAATGTTCCCTGAATTTCGTTATGGCAATAAGTGCCGCACTGCAACCAGCACCGTAAGTCTTCACTTTTATATGATGGACATTCCTGGTGATTGCATTTTTTCGTCACCCAGCACTTTACTTTGTGAACATCTGAAACAATATCCGGCGCTGTGATTAGGTCTTCGATTTCAGGCATGCCGATCAGCCATTGTCCCCTTATTTCTTCTTCTAGCCTGCCAATGGCAGCTTCAGCCACGGGATTGGCTGATACCACTCGTCCCAGACGATCAAAAATAATTATCCCATCGGTTAGGCCTTGATGAATGGAGTGAAAACGATTCTGTTCGCGCCGCAACTTTTCCATTTTCTGGTTTTGAGTAGTGACCAACCTGTTAATTTTTGTTTCCAAATAGGAAAAGTTTCCTTTATCGGCGAATTCATTATGATGATTCTGCTCACCACGCAACATGGCATCAATGGCATTCTCAAACTTTTCCAGATGCCGTTTTCGTAAGCGGGTAAAGTAAATTCCGGTTGCCAGCGCGAACGAACCAGCAAGAATGACCGCGAAAAACTCAGCAATGAAAAAAGCGTTGCTGGAAAAAGTAAAGTTATCACTTTCAAGATATGTGATGAAGGTCAAACCGGTTACAAGGAGAAGTGACACTACTACTAGAATAAACAGTATGAAATAAAGTCCCGGACTGTAACTTTTTTGATTGTCGGAACCTGTATTTTGATTGTATCCGGTTCCGGAAATCGTTTGTTTATTCATGAAACACCTTCCGGGATTATAAAACTTTAATCAAAATTATCTGATAGGTATCACGCAGGGAGTTCGTTGATAAACGTGACTATTATTGGCGCAGTAAAAGGGGAGCCTCCCCGCCATGGGATTCCTATCGGAAAATATTTCTTATCCTTGACCTTTGGGGAGGTGAAAAACAAGTTTATGCTTGTGGCATAACCAGCATAATTATTTGACCTTTTATCCTTTTGGATATTAGATTAGGCCAGCAGGCTGAATGGGGTTTTCGCATTCGGTCCAAATCTTCACAAGGAGGCGTCGTATGGCAGCAAAAAAAACAGCACCCAAAAAGAAGGTAGCAGCGAAATCCAAGGCAGTCAAGAAGAAGGTCGCACCGGCTCGCAAGACCACCAAGGCAGCTGTGAAGAAAACTGCCCGTAAGACCACCACTGCCAAGAAAAGTACCGCCAGGAAGCCCGCAGCCAAGCGAACCGTGAAAGCGGCCGCCAAGAAGACGACTGCAGCACGCAAGCCCGCAGCAAAGCGAACTGTGAAAGCGGCCGCCAAGAAGACCACTGCCAAGAAGAAGACCGCCAGGAAGCCCGCGGCCAAAAAGACCGCGGCACGCAAGCCCGCAGCCAAGAAGACGACCACCAGGAAGCCCGCAGCAAAGCGAACTGTGAAAGCGGCCGCCAAGAAGACCACTGCCAAGAAGACCTCGGCACGCAAGCCCGCCGCCAAGAAGACGACTGCCAGGAAGACCACTGTCAAGAAGACTGTCAGGAAAGCAGCACCGAAAAAAGCCGCATCAAGAAAAAAGAAGTAGTTTTTTAATTTGAAATATAAACCTGACGGCGGAGACGACTGACGGCGGAGACGATGGACGTATTTGATGCCATCAGGGGTAGGCGTAGCCATCGCGCTTTTAAGCGAGATCGAGTCGAGTTTGAAAAAATCGATCAGATTCTCGATGCGGCTCAATGGGCGCCTTCTCCAGCGAATAATCAACCTTGGGAATTCATTGTCGTCAGCGGTTCCGATGCCCGCATGCGTCTGATTGAACTTTCCGAGCAGGCAAGAAAAGAAGGTTTTGTCGAATTGCATGGGTTCTCATTCGTTCGCCCTGTCCCCTATGGCGCGGATGAGAGCCCGAAGTCAGACTTGCCTCCCAGCGATTATTCACTTTCATTTCTCAAGAATGTTCCCGTTATGATTGCGGTTGTCGGCAATCCCGAGCCCACGGTCAGACCAAGCCAGGTCGAAAGGGTTCATGACGGATACAAATACGCCTGCTCCGCTGCCATTCAGAATATGCTACTGGCTGCGGAAGCCTTGGGGCTTGGCAGCCTCTGGTTCACCCTGTTCGACCGTGATTTGCTTAACCGTTTCCTTGGAATTGACCCGAAAAAACATCTTATTGCGATCGTTTGCATCGGTTATCCCGTCGCGGCTCCCCCCTCCCCTGGAAGATATCCTTTGACAACGAAAGTGCGGAGAATTGAGTAGTGCGACTGTTCTTGGATTGTTGGGCAGCCCCAGGCAAGGGGGCAATACGGAGATCCTGCTCGACAAAGCCCTTGCCGGGGCGGCTGAAGCCGGCGCCAAAACAGAGAAGATCGTTGTCTGCGATTATGATATATCCGGGTGCATTGAGTGCAATGACTGCTACGAATCCGGAACCTGTACAATCGGTGACGAAATGGATGACATCTATGATGCAATAGAACGCGCCGACCGCATAATTTTTGCCTCACCTATGTTTTTCATGGGAGTAACATCGCAGGCAAAAGCCGTGATTGACCGTTGCCAGTGTTTCTGGGCGCTTAAATACATTCTCAAAGAAAAACTCTCTCGGCCCACGGACGCACCGGTACGTTACGGCACATTCATCTCTGTTGGGGGAACCAGCGGAGAAAATCTGTTCGAGGGTTCCAAGCTCACCATCAAGTATTTCTTCGATGCGATCGATGTGAAGCCACGCGAAGAGTTGTATGTGCTTATCCGCGAAGTCGACGACAAGGGTGATGTTCTTAAAAATGAGGAGGCGCTCCAGGCCGCTTACGATTCGGGAAGAGCCCTGGCTGAACTTTAAGCATCTTCGACGTTCAGGACCATTCTGCGATCTGGAACGTCATGGGAATCCTGTGTAATGCGGCGATCAACAATCACCCTGCACTCTGGATTCTTCTCAGTCAAATCCTGGCAACGTCTCTGAAGATACGGCATGCGCCTGTCAACGATTAGAAGCATCCCGTCGTCTGATGGGACCAGGGCCGACTTAAACCCACAGATACGGCAGCCGGTGAATTGATCCGGAGCGTGCTCGTTTTTTTGCTGTCCACAGTAAGGGCAAGACAAGGAATTCATGTCTACAAGTATAGTCGCTGAACTTGTCGCCCGGCATCAGGGATAACCCTTAAATAAGGATATTTTCTTAATAAAAGAGGTCTTTTTGGGGTAAGAAAGGGAAAAACTGGCTCCTCGGGCAGGACTCGAACCTGCAACAATCCGGTTAACAGCCGGATGCTCTACCATTGAGCTACCGAGGAGCACAAGAGGAATAGTCGCGTTACTGAATGCGTATCAGTCGTCAAAAATCATTGATCTGACAGCATCAATGCGTGCTTGCATCTCTTGGGGATGCGCCTTATAAGCCACACAGTTTTCACAATTGTCGAGAAACGAAAGCCAATATTCCTGTTGTCCGGCCGGCAATGAGGCCACAATGCTTCTCCAATCAACTTCCCAACAGCCTTTACCATCTCTGTATGCCGGACAGTTTGCCGACTCGCGACTGCGATTCTTCATCATGCAGTTGGGTTTCAATTCCCAGCACTTTATCTGTTTCGCTTCGTCATCCACCGCTCCTACCCCCTTCTATTCCACAGAGCGTTTAACCCAGACCGTTAGCGCGATTATTCGTTCCGTGTTGTGGAGATAAAAGTATATCACTGACCATTGGCGTATCAAATTTCCAGAAGTTACAGACATTAAGCGGGGATTATTCGAGAAATTCCTTCAGTTTCTGTGATTCGCGGTAACTTTTCAGCTTGACTAGCGTCTTTGCTTCTATCTGCCGGATACGCTCCCGGGTCACTCCAAATTTTTGTCCCACTTCTTCAAGCGTCCGGGGATGTTCGCCCTTTAGCCCAAACCTGAGCTCTATCACTTTTCTTTCGCGGTGAGTGAGGCTGCCGAGCACTTCGGCGAGGTCTTCTTTTTGCATAATGTCAGATACCGCGTCACATGGCGCAACAGCATCATTATCTTCGATGAAATCGCCTAACTGGCTGTCTTCCTCCTCGCCAATGGGTGTTTCCAGGGAAACAGGTTCCTGTGAAATTTTTAGTATTTCGCGCACTTTCTCCGGAGTGGTGTCCATCTCCTTGGCGATTTCGAACGGGGTCGGCTCACGGCCCTTGTCCTGTAGCAGTTGGCGTTGCACGCGGATAAGTTTGTTGATAGTTTCAACCATATGAACCGGGATTCGGATAGTGCGGGCCTGATCGGCGATGGCGCGGGTGATGGCCTGACGAATCCACCAGGTGGCGTAAGTCGAGAATTTATAACCCTTGCGATAATCAAATTTTTCGACGGCACGAATGAGCCCGAGGTTGCCTTCCTGAATCAGATCGAGGAATAGCATCCCTCTGCCTACATAACGCTTGGCAATACTGACGACCAGTCTCAGGTTCGCCTGGATCAGCTTCCTCTTCGCCTCCATGTCCTGACGCTCGATCCGTTTTGCCAACGTGACTTCTTCTTCTGCGGTCAGCAATGGAACACGGCCGATCTCTTTCAGATACAGGCGGACCGGATCGCTGGTCGGGGTCTTTACCGAAAGATCGAGACGCTTGAGAATTGCCTCTTCGCTCTCCTTGGCCGCTTCAACTTCACGGGCCATTAAAAGCTCATCATCATCCTCAACAACATCGATGCCCATATCTAAAAAGATCGCATAGATGTTCTCGATCTGTTCGGTGGAGAGTTCGATGTCCTGCAGAACATCCGCTACGCGGTCGGAAGAAAGGTAACCCTGCTCCCTTCCCTCCAGAAGAAGCTCGCGAACTTCGTCAATCGTAAGTTCGTCGGAATGCGTAACACTGGTGTCTTCTGAATGACTCATACGGTTTCGTAGGATCCGTCCTGGATCACCTTGAGGATATCGCGGCGGCGCCCTTCAAGGCGGTAGAGTTCCCTGAGATCGCCGCTCTCATCACTAGCCTCAACAATCGTCGATTTTATAGCAACAATACGGCGTGACAATTCGGCCTCACAAAGCCTGAAATAAAGCTCTGGCAACGCATCGGGGGAAGTTGTTTCGGTCTTCGAACGAATCATCAGCTCGGGGAGAGCCTCGCGGGCTTTATCATCTAATGGCAGGCGCGCGGCATTCATATCAGAATGCACTTTCTTTCCTGCCAGCCGTTCCCTGACCCACAGAAAAGCGGCCCGGTTTGGCTCCGTAGTAAAGTGAGCGTCGGTCATCAGCTGCAAGTACCTTCTGGCCTCCCCTGGGTTTGCCAGGCACAGGCTGAGAAAGCTTCTCTCAGCAATTTCCTCGTGAGATAAAACCCGCCGTCGCGTGCCCCCATCTTCCTCTATATCGTTCCTAGGGGCCGACTCCATTAAGTATGCCACATTTTCAGGGCTAAGGCGGAGTCGATCGGCGATAATCCGCAACTGCTCATCGCGCTCGATAGAGTTCGCCGCACCGGCAAGCACTGTCTTTAGCGCTGAAAAAGCCTGCACCCTGCCCTGAGAACTATCCAGACCAGCTGTCCTCAACGTAGCCTGGACCTGGTATTCTAGCAGCGTCGGCGCTGCAGCGGCAAGTTCATTAAAGGTTCGCAATCCCTCCTCATCAAGGACAAGGTCAGCGGGGTCGCGGCCTGCCGGAATCTCAACCACACGCACGGCAAGATTGTGTTTTTTTGCCAACTCCAGCGCTCGCAACATGGCGGCCCGGCCAGCGGCATCGGCATCGAAAGCAAGATAGATATTGCGTGTGAACCGGGAGATTTCGCGCAGTTGCTGCTCGGTCAGCGCTGTTCCCATCGAAGCAACAGCATTTTCAACTCCTGCTTGATGCAGCGCCAGAACGTCCGTATAACCTTCGACGATAAACACCCGGTCCTCTTTGGTTATTGATTGACGGGCGTTTCCGAGTCCAAAAACCAGATTGGTCTTGTGGTAGATATCGGAATCTGGCGAATTGAGATATTTCGGTTTGCTATCGTCCAGTACGCGGGCTCCAAATCCCAGTACCCGGCCGCGGTGATCGGTGAAGGGAAACATCAGGCGTCCACGGAAGCGGTCGTAGGTGCGTCCGTTGCGCATTAGAACCAGACCCGCCTTCAGAAGGTCGCTTTCATCGTTCCCGGTGGTTGTTGCGGCCTTGAGCAGCGCCGTGCCGGCTGCCGGAGAGTAACCAAGGCGAAAGGCATGGATGACAGGCGCCTTAAAGCCCCGATTCTCCAGATAGGCGCGGGCGGCGCCTGCCGGCTTGGCTTCGACGAGCACACGTGAATAATAGGTTGCCGCTTGATCAAGAAGCGCCAATAAACGGCCGCGCTCCTGGCGTCGGCGTTCCTGGCCCGGGCTTGATGCTTCATAGTGAATGTTGACACCGTATTTCTCGGCCAAAGTCTTGACGGCGTCGGCAAATTCCAGGCCTTCCTTCTTCTCCAGAAATTTGAAGACATTTCCACCCTCACCGCAACCAAAGCAGTAATAAAGTTTCTGTGAAGGGTCAACCGAGAAAGAAGGCGTCTTCTCCCCGTGAAAGGGACATCTGCCCATGTAATTCGATCCGCTCTTTTTCAGAGTCGTGTAAGGGGCGACGACTTCGAGCATGTCACAAGCATCAAGTACCGCCTGAATACTCGCCTGTTCGATCAAGGCCATCTACAGATCCCATTCGCTGGGGAGAAAACGATCTTTGAAAATCCTGATGGAATAGCGGTCGGTCATGCCGGCGATATAATCCGTAACCCTGGTGACGAGATCATTTTCGCCGTCCCCCACATGGCCGGGAAGGTGATCTGGTTTATCCAAGTAAAAACTGAACAGGTTTTCCACCAGACGATTGACCCTTTCTGTCTCCCGGCTGGCGACTGATCCAATATAGACACGGTCGTAGAGAAAGGACCTGAGATTGTTCATCGCCTCGCGCATCAGTGGGCTCTGGATGATCTCACCCTTTTCCCAGCTCGATTCGACCAGGTCATGAACCATAACGTCAATGCGCTGGCTGCCGGTGCCACCCAGTAGCGCTATCTCCTTTTCAGGGAGATCCTCGGGCTCGATGATGCCGGCACGCAGGGCGTCGTCGATATCGTGGTTGATATATGCGACACGGTCGGCGATGCGGACGATGCGGCCTTCGAGAGTCGATGGAAATTCCGGCCCGGTGTGGTTCAGGATGCCGTCTTCCACCTCCCGGCAGAGATTTAGCCCCTTGCCGTCATTTTCAAGAAAGCGCACCACTCTCAGGCTCTGGTGATTGTGTTCAAAACCATGACCCGTACGTTTTTCGAGAGAGCGAGAAAGAGCGTCTTCACCGATGTGGCCGAAGGGAGTGTGCCCAAGGTCGTGTCCGAGGCTGATCGCCTCGGACAGGTCTTCGTTAAGACGCAGCGCCCGCGCCGCAGTTCTTGAGATTCCCGACACCTCAAGCGTATGCGTCAGCCGGGTGCGGTAGTGGTCTCCTTCGGGAGCAATAAAAACCTGGGTCTTGTGTTTCAGGCGGCGGAAACTCTTGCTGTGGACGATGCGGTCCCGGTCGCGCTGGAAGCAGGTTCTAAGCGAGCAGGGCTCTTCCGGTTCGGCACGGCCCTTGCTCCCGGCCGCCTTCACGGCAAAGCGCGAGAGGTTTGCTTCCGCCGATGTCATATCGGTGATCATCAGTAAAATTATATCTCACTATCCGGACAGAACAGGCCGGACTTTGAGGCCCGGCCTGTGGCATTCGTTATTAAGTTCGATAACTTTGTATCATGCGGTCGTGAAGGCCATCTTTTTCTCTTCCAGAACCGCCTGGGCTGCCGCCAGCCTCGCCAGCGGCACGCGGTACGGTGAACAACTGACATAGTTAAGGCCCACGTGGTGGCAGAACTTGACGCTACCGGGTTCGCCGCCGTGTTCGCCGCAGACGCCCAGCTTGATGCCGGGCTTTTTGGCGCGGCTGGCGCTTACCGCCAGCTCTACCAGTTTGCCGACGCCGTTGACATCTATGGTCTCGAAGGGATTGTTCTTGACGATGCCTTCCTCGAGATAATAAGTCAGGAATTTGCCCTCGGCGTCATCACGAGAGAATCCCAGTGTCGTCTGAGTCAGATCGTTGGTGCCAAAGCTGAAGAAATCGGCATAGTCGGAGATGTGGTCCGCGGTCAGCGCCGCCCGGGGAAGCTCGATCATGGTGCCCACCAGGTAATCGATGCTGACTCCCGCCTTGGCGAGAACGTCATCGCAAGCCGTAACCGTAAGCTCGCGCATGAGTTTCAGCTCCGCGGCGTAGCCGACAAGCGGGATCATGATTTCTACCAATGGCGCATCCCCTGCTTTCTTCTGGATGGCGACGGCGGCCTGCATGATTGCGCGCACTTGCATCTCGTAGATTTCAGGCCACTGGATACCAAGGCGGCAGCCGCGGGTGCCGAGCATCGGGTTCATCTCCTTAAGGGAGCGAACACGAGCGGCAAGTTTTTCCTTTTCAGTAATCTCAGCCTCGGAAGCGCCGGTGAGCTTGGCGCGCTCCAGCTCGACCATCAGGTCAGTGTAATCGGGCAGGAACTCGTGCAGAGGTGGATCCAGCAGGCGGATGGTTACCGGCAGCCCGTGCATGGCCTCGAAGATCCCCTCAAAATCGCCCTGCTGCATCGGCAGCAGTTTTTCGAGAGCCGTGGCCCTGGTTTCCTTGTTCTCGGCGAGGATCATGGCGCGGACGGTCGGCAGGCGGTCTTCGGCCATGAACATGTGCTCGGTGCGGCACAGGCCGATACCCTGGGCGCCGAATTCACGCGCCTTGACGGCGTCTTCGGGAGTATCAGCATTGGTGCGGACGGCCATGGTGCGGATCTCGTCGGCCCAGCCGACGATGGCCTGGAAGTTTTCATTGATCTGTGGAGGAACCAGATCGACAGCTCCAAGAATGACCTTCCCGGTTGTGCCGTCGATGGTGAGAATATCGCCTTCCTTGACTGTGGTGCTGTTCACGGTAAAGGTTTTATCCTTTTCACTGATGTCTATCTGATCGGCTCCGCAGACGGCCGGCTTGCCCATACCGCGGGCAACCACGGCCGCGTGGCTGGTCATGCCTCCGTGTGAGGTGAGGACACCCTGGGCGCTGATCAGGCCGTGTATGTCATCGGGGCTGGTCTCCCAGCGAACGAGAATGACGGCTTCGCCGGCCTTGCCACGCTCGGCAGCGGTGTCGGCGTCGAAGACGACCTTACCGACTGCCGCGCCCGGAGAAGCATTAAGGCCCTGGGTAAGGGCCTCGTAAGTTTGTGTAGGATCGATCATGGGGTGCAGGAGATGGTCGAGCTGGCCCGGGTCCACCTTGGCCACTGCCTCTTCCCTGGTGATAAGCCCCTCTTCCACCAGGTCCGAGGCGATCTTCACAGCCGCGGCGGCTGTACGTTTACCGTCGCGTGTCTGCAGCATGTAGAGCTTTTGCTTTTCAATGGTGAACTCTATGTCTTCCATCTCGCGATAATGCTGCTCCAGCTTCTGCATGACGCCGGTAAGTTCGGTGAACACTTCAGGCATCTCGTTGCCCATGTCCGCAAGCTTCTTGGTCTTACGGATGCCGGCCACTACATCCTCGCCCTGGGCGTTGGTCAGATAATCGCCAAAGATCTCCTTCTCGCCAGTTGAGGGGTTGCGGGTGAAGGCGACGCCGGTGCCGGAGTCGTCGCCCATGTTGCCGAAGACCATCAACTGCACGTTAACGGCGGTGCCCAGGTCATCGGAGATGTTGTAATGACGGCGGTAGGTTACAGCACGCGGGTTGCCCCAGCTGCCGAAGACGGCCTGGATGGCAAGCTCCATCTGCTCGCGAGGATTGCCGGGAAAGGAGCGGCCGGTCTCTTTTTCCAGAATGTTCTTGAAGACCTCGACGACTTCCGTCAGCTGGTCGGTCGAAAGCTCATTGTCGAACTTGACGCCGGCATTGTTGCGCGCCACTGTGAGGGCATCCTCGAAAAGCTGCCCCTCCACTTCCATGACGACCTTGCCAAACATCTGAATGAAGCGGCGGTAGGCATCGTAGGCAAAACGCTCGTCGTTGGTGTTCTTGGCCAGGCCCTTGACGGAATCGTCGTTGAGGCCCAGGTTGAGAACCGTGTCCATCATGCCCGGCATCGAGAATTTGGCGCCGGAGCGGACGCTGACGAGAAGGGGATTATCGGGATCTCCAAGTTTCTTGCCGGTGGACTCTTCAAGGCGGAGCAAGTGCTGCTCGACTTCCTCCTGGAGGCCTTCGGGATATTTATTGCCGATCTTGCCATACTCGATACAGGCCTCGGTGGTTATGGTGAAACCATCGGGCACAGGGATTCCCAGGCTGGTCATCTCCGCGAGATTTGCGCCCTTGCCTCCGAGGAGGTCTTTCATTTCCTTTGAACCTTCAGAGAAATCGTAAACATATTTCTTGCTCATGCAATTCCTCCCACAATTACTATGTTGATTATTGAATTCCTGGCATTGCCAGGGCGAATGAGAAATTTATGCCCGCAAATAATTAAGTATTGTGTCCCCGAAATGGTGGGGCACGGGGTCAAGATTTTATCGCAAGAATTGAATTTAGGCCATACCCGGGACTTAAGCTTCAACGGGAGCATCAAACGGTGTTTCTTATAGCTCCTTCTTGGGAGCCGCGGCCACACGCATCGGATCGCCCAGGCGCCGCAGCATCGCGGCCGCTTTTAGCACGAGCGCCAGACGATTTTTTCTAAGTGCTTCGTCCTCTGCCATCACCATTACATCATCGAAGAAAAGGTCTACTTCGGGCCGGATCGTTGCCGCTGCCGTCAAGGCGCCAGCGTAATCAAGTGACGCTGTGAGTTTCTCGATCTCTGGCTCCAGCGCGGTTACGGCCTTATGTAACTGACGCTCTGTGCCCTGTTCAAACAGCGACTGATCCACTTTCACCCCTTCGAGGCCTTCACCGGCCTTGGCGGCTATCTTGGAGCAACGAAAGTACGCGGTATGAAAATCCTCAAAAGCGGGTTCATCCCGGAAGGCTTCCAAAGCCGCCGCCAGGGTTTCGAGCCTTAATGTGCTCATGAGTCCGGCCGAGCGCGCGGCCTCGACGATCTCAACCGGCAGGCCCTCCTCGACCATCCGGTTCTGCACGCGGTCGAAAACAAAATCACGCGCAGCCGCAGGCAGGGTTGCATCCTTGACAACGTCTGCCTTCTGACCCAGATAAAGCGCATGGCCCGAGGCCAGCAGCCCTTCCATATCGAAATCGAAGCCAAACTTCATCGAAATCGCCGAAATGCCCGCCCCGGCCCGTCTGATTCCGTAGGGATCGCGGGATCCGGTCGGCACCTCATCAACCGCAAAGGCGCCAATTATGTTATCAATCTTGTCAGCGATGGCGAGTACGGCGCCAGGAGTGGTCGCCGGTATGGCTCCTCCCGATGAGGTTGGCAGGAAGTGCTCCCCGATTGCTGCACAGACTCCTGATGGATAGCCTTCCAGATTGGCGTAGATAGAGCCGATGTACCCCTCCAGATCCGCGAACTCCTGCACCATGATACTGACCTGGTCCGCCTTGGCCAGAGCCGCGGCGGCCATTGCCGTTTTCAGGTCGGGCTCGCAGAGGCTCACAAGGTTGGCAAAAGCTTCAACCAGCCCCTTCAGGCGTTCGGTTTTATCAGCCAGTGAGCCCAGGCGGCGATGGAAGACAACCTCGCCAAGCCCGGAAACCATGGCCTCCATGCCCGTGGCCAGATCCTTGTCAAAGGAGAACTCGGCATCCTCGATCCTGCCTTCCAGCACCCTCTCGTTGCCCTCGGTGATGCCGGCTGCATGATCCGGATCGCCATTCATAACATATAGAAAACCATCCTTCAGCGAACCATCCTCATCAGTAAGAGGAAAATACCTCTGGTGAGACTGCATGCAGGTGGTCAGTACCCGGCCTGGCAGACGAAGATGCTCTTCGGGAAATATTCCGGCGTGAACGCTGGGATTTTCAACCAGATAGACAACTTCTTCGAGTTCTCCCGCGGGGTCTGTGAACGAAGCGCTCCGTTTTCCGGATTCAACCGCAAGGCCCTCCAGTATGATCTGGCGGCGTTCCTCCTGGTCGACGGTTACATTCGCAGCGAGCAGCAACTCGCGGTATTTTGATGCTTCGGTGATTTTTACCAGGGGCTCGCCCAGGAACCTGTGGCCGCGGCTGATGTCACCGCTCTTAATCCCCGCAATTTCAAAATTTACGGTTTTGTCGCCAAACTTCGCCACAATCCAGCGCACCGGCCGTGAAAATGACATGTCTGCACCATCCCAGCGCATGGTCTTGGGAAAGCTGATGCCCAGCAGGATCTGATCGCATATATCCGGCAACAGCTCAACGATCGGCTTGCCTTGCTTACTGCTCACGGCAAAGACAAACTTCTGGCCTTCGTGCTCGCGAATCTCGAGCGCATCGACGGCAACGCCCTTGGCGCGGGCAAATCCTGCCGCGGCCTTGGTGGGTTCGCCGTTTTCGCTAAAAGCCTTGGAGGCAATGGGGCCGCGGTCGGCAACTTCCCTGGTCTCCTGGACCGGCTCCAGGCCCATTATATATACAGCAATGCGCCTGGGAGTCACCCAGACGGAAATATTTCCGGGATCGACTTCGACGTGATGGCGGGCAAAGGCCCGCTCGGTCAGAGTGCCTGCCTGACCCGCAGCCGAACGCGCAGCCGCCGCGGGCAGCTCTTCGGTGCCAATCTCAAAAAGAAAATCCTGTGTCATTCCGCCTCCGGCTTTTGCTGCCGCAAATACATCTCGGCACAGCGTCTGGCAAGATTGCGAACGCGGGCGATGTAACCGGTGCGATCGGTGACGCTGATGACGCCGCGTGAATCGAGCAGGTTGAACGTGTGTGAGCACTTGAGGACGTAATCGTAGCCGGGTAACGGAAGCCCGCCAGCCAAGCAGCGCTCGCACTCCTGCTCATAATCGGTGAAATGGGAAAAAAGCAGCTCAGTATCGGCGATCTCAAAGTTGTATTTCGACCACTGGGCTTCATTGCGATGGTAGACATCGCCGTAGGTGACGCCGTCAGACCAGATCAAATCGTAAACGCTGTTCTTCTTTTGCAGGTACATGGCGATGCGCTCGAGGCCATAGGTAAGCTCTACCGATACCGGATGGAGATCTATACCGCCCACCTGCTGGAAATAGGTGAACTGGGTTGCTTCCATACCGTCGATCCAGACCTCCCAGCCCAGACCCCAGGCGCCCAGCGTCGGGCCTTCCCAATCATCCTCCACAAATCTGATGTCATGCGCGGCAAGATCAACTCCAAGCTCGGCCAGGGAGTTTAGATACATGTCCTGAACGTCCTCGGGAGCCGGTTTGAGGATGACCTGAAACTGATAATAATGGGAAAGGCGATAGGGATTCTCCCCATATCGCCCGTCAGACGGGCGGATCGACGGCTCGACGTAGGCGGCGCGCCATGGTTTGTCATCCAGAACGCGGAGAAAAGTGGCAGGATTGAAAGTGCCGGCGCCGACTTCGGTGTGGTACGGCTGCATGAGCAGGCATCCCTGCCCGGCCCAATATTTCTGCAGGGTGAGGATGATCTTCTGAAACGTTGGAAAGTCTTTCAAAGCGGGGAGTAATACTATAGAAAGCGCCCGGGATTCACAAGGTTGCGCCCGCAAAATGCGATTGGGACTGTATTTTAGGGAACCGGGTTCATGGGGCATGTTACAATGACAAATTGATGAAGAGGGCCGTACATCTGGCGATCTTTTTTATTGCCGCACTGGCGATTGCGGGTTTGATTGCGGGTTGCGGAAATTCGTCGAGCGATTTAACGCCGGCGCAGTCCTTGACGTCCGATTCCGGCGCCGGGGCCTCAACTGTAATGCAGGGAGCGTCCGCAACCGTGACTGACGCTTCCTATTCATCAGCGGATCTTCCCCTCGCTGACGGCACGCTGCTGCAGTACGCCTCGAACCGCGCCGGCGCCGCGGTCCAGGTCTACTTCGATCTCGAAGGTCCTTGGAAATTCACTTCCGGCCCCCAGGAAACAACGCTGAAGGTTGCCACAGCCAGGATAGACACAGCCCCTCAACAGCAAGAATTCCCCAACGCTTCGGTATCTACCTATTCCTACTGGGCTTCCGCTTCTTCCTCCATCAGAAGCGCCAGTGGCTCGGAGTATCTGTTTCAGGGTAAGGATGACTCGGCCTGGACCATCTACGGGAGAGTAACAGCCGATGGCAGAGCAATCACTTATTCAAACCCTTCCAAGGCGCTGGCGTTTCCGCTGACGGCCGGCGAGAGCTGGACCGACAGCTACACTGAGACCGATGACAACGGTAAAACCGATGTCATCGCCGAAAATACCGTTTTGGCGCGCAACCGGCTAACCGTCCCGGCTGGCTCGTTTGACGCCTGGCTGCTCCAGACCAAAATCTCTTCAAAGACACGCGGGGAAACGATAACCTCCATCGATTACTCCTGGTTTGTCCCCGGTATCGGGCGGGCCGCCGAAATTATCAGCCTGCCGGGCGAACGCAACCCTAATTTCTCCTCAGCCCGGGCTTTTTACAGGCTGAAAAGCTACCAGTAGCTTCACCGCTGCCGGCAAGCCTTGTCTCGCAATTACTCAACGGAAGCGATCGTTCTCGGTTCCCACAAGTTCGGAGAGGCAGATCGCGTCGTCACCCTTTTTACGGCCGCTCGGGGCAAAGTGCCGACCGTCGTCAAAGGAGTCCGCAAGGTTAAATCGAAGTTCGGCGGCCGCCTGGAACCCTTCACCCATCTTCAGGTACAACTGCATGAAGGCCGCAACCTGCACACCCTCACCGGCGCCGATACTGTCAGGACTCATGCATCGCTTCGGGACGGGCCATCATCCCTGCAGGCCGGCTTGGCCTTTATCGATATGCTCGGGAGCATAACCACCGATTTCGAACGCAGGCCGCGAAGCTTCAATCTGCTGGTTCGCTATCTTGATGAAATGGATGCTGCCGGACGTAATTTTCCTGGATCACGGTATGACCAGGAGGAATACGCTTTGGAAATGGCCTTCGCGCAAAAGTCGCTGGTTTTGGGGGCTGAACTAAAATTGCTTTTACTGGCTGGATTCCTCCCTCATCTGGCGAATTGCGCCGTCTGCGGTATAGAAGGCGCACATTCACGCTTTTCAGCCCAGGCTGGAGGCGCAATCTGCGAAAATTGCGGCGGTGAATCGTTTCGCATCAGCGCAGGCGCCCTCGAGATAATGCGTAATCTGCTGGAGAAGCCTCTAGCCAAAGCGCCCGGACTGAAGATCGACGCAAGCACCGGGAATGAAATCTGGAAAGCCATCCGTGAGATTTGCCGCTACCACATCGGTATCAATCTCAAGGTGAAACCCTGGTAACCAGCGATCCGTGAGAAACCTTGGCAGCTTGCCCGACGCCGCCGGGAGGAAGCGAGCTTCTGCCGTGATTACGGCCTGGCGGCCGACGCCTGCAGAAACTCATCGTACGAGCTGGTGAAAGTATGATGTCCGGCCTCATCTCCGGTGGCAACGTAGTACAGATAGTCAACGGAAGCCGGTTTCAGGGCGGCATTGATCGAAGCGATGCCAGGATTGCAGATCGGCCCCGGCGGCAGACCGCCGTAAAGCCTGGTGTTGTAGGGAGAATCCGTTTCCAGATCCTCGACGGTCAGATCTTTTTTCCATGATCCGATTGCATACTGTACAGTGGCGTCAATTTCAAGTTTCATGCCGATCGCCAGCCTGTTGTAGATTACAGCCGCGACCAGCGGCCGCTCCTCGGGTACCTTGGCCTCCCTCTCCACCATGGAGGCAACCGTCAGCGCCTGGTATTCAGTTAGGCCCAGCCGGTCCGCTTCCTTCCAGTCAAGCGAAGATGTCTTATCCTTGAATGTCCGCAGTTGCTTGCCGACGAGGGTGGCGGCGTCTGTTTCAGGGTCGAGGTTATAGGTACTGGGAAAGAGGAATCCCTCAAGGTCCGGTGCATCCGACGCGCCCTGAAGCGGCAAGGTTCTTCCCGCCGGCGTCGCGGCTTTGATGTAATCCTTTTTCGTGATACCGGTCTTTGCCACAACTAGATTGGCGATGTCATCGAGGCTGTAGCCCTCGGGTACGGTTATAAATCCTTCGGGCGCCTGCAATCCCTGGGACAGTTTGGCCAGAATGCTGTCGATCGATTCACCACGTTCGAAACGGTAGGTGCCGGCTTTGAGCTTCTGGTCAATGCCGGCGTCATTGGCCTTGTTGTTGAATTCTTTTTCGCTGTCTATGACGTTTTCATCCACCAGCATCTTTGCGATCTCATTGGTGCTGGCGCCCGGAGACACGCGGATGGTAACTTCACCCTCCCTGGGGGGTGAACCGCAGCCACTTATCATCATGATTGTCAAAACCAGGAATAGCAAAAGTGCCGCCGCGGTCAATTTGGGGCGGTTACCGGCGGCGGATGGAATATCAGGATTTAATCGGGGGAAATCCATATATATGCGGGCGACCGCATTAAATACTATATCACTCGTCAGCGTCAGCCGCGTCGAGCCACCGCAAAAACTCATTCGAGACCAGATAGTCTTCAAGCAGGCAGCAGGCGGCGAGGCTGTGGGAGTCGCTGTCTGAATGGCGTCCTTTTGCCGCCGCCAGCTTGCTGGTAAAACGCTCGTCCCAGTAAGATACTGGCACCGGCAGAACCTCCGCGAGCGCCGCGATAAATTCTTCGGTTTCGAGCGCCTGTCTGCCGCGTTCCCCGCTTAAAGATACCGGCATACCGACGATTACCCGGGCGATCTTTTCTTCGCGGGATATTCTCGCGATTGCCTCAAGGCCTTCTGGAGTAGCCGCGTTTTCAACGGGCTTTAGGGGGCGAACGATAGTGCCCGTGGGATCACTAACTGCGGCCCCTGTATGAACTCTGCCGAAATCCAGGGCCAAAATCCTGCCGCTGGTTGAGTGATGTCTTTCGTTATCCACGGCCGTAAAATACTTCGGCTGGATCAGGACAGTTGCCGCGCGAGCCATTCACGCGCCGCAGCCAGGGCTACTTCCACCCTGGCTGCGTCGTTGCCGCCACCTCGAGCCATCGCCGGGCGACCTCCACCTTTGCCGCCGACAATGGGGGCTATCTCCTTGATGAGGTCGCCCGCCCTGGCGCCTTTACCAACGACGGCGTCAGAGAAATTGGCCAGCAGACTGACTTTTCCTTTAGCGACCCACGCCAGCACAACCGCCGCCGGATTTAGCTCTGCTCGCATTCGATCGGAAAGCTCGAGCAGTTGGTCGCCATTTTCAACGCTCACCTGCTCGACCATCAATTTTATTCCGCTAACTTCCGTTGCTTTTGCCTTCAGGGTTCCGGCGATTTCAGTCACCTGGCCCGATGACGCTTCCTTGGCTATTAACCGAAGCTCTCCCAGTTCTTCCTCCAAGGCCGTGACCGCCGCTTCCAGCCGGTCAGGCTTGCTCTTCAGGTCCGCGGCCAGCTTTTCGACCAGTTGGTCACGCCCGCGTAAATATTCGATGGCGGCCCTGGATGTAATTGCCTCGATTCGGCGCAGATTGGCGCCTACGCTCGATTCAGAGACGATCTTGAAGCAGCCGATCTGGGCGGTGCTGGTGACATGGGTTCCGCCGCAGAGCTCGCGGCTGAAATCCCCCACTTCGATCACGCGCACGAACTCCCCGTATTTTTCATCAAAGAGGGCGATCGCTCCCATATCCCTGGCGTAATTCATGGTCGTGGTAAAAGCTTTCACGGGATGATTCTCGATAATCTTGCGATTGACAATGTCTTCGATTCTCGACAACTCTTCGTCGCTGAGTGAGCCGGTGTGGGTAAAATCGAAACGCAGCTTGTCGGGACCGACGGCGGAACCACCCTGCCTGATCTGCTCGCCCAGGAGGCTACGCAGGGCGTTATGCAACAGATGGGTGGCAGTGTGATTACAAGCGGTGGCATGACGGCGCACACGGTTGATCATCGCCTTGGCCCGGGCGCCGGCCTCCAGCCTGCCTTCCTCGATTTCGGCCAGGATCACCTGGTCGCCATCTAGCGAAAAGACTTCAAGGACATTGGCTTTGCCGTCATCGGTATGGATCCAGCCGGTGTCGGAGATCTGACCGCCGGACTCGGCGTAAAAAGGTGACTCGCGTAGCTTCAGGACTACCCTGCCTCCATCAATCTCTTTCATGTCGCCGATGGACGTGTGCAGCTCGTTCTTCTGATAGCCCACAAATTCGGTATGAATTTTTGCCTGGCGACCAAGTTCTACCAGAGCCTCGCGCTCGCTGGATCCGACTTCTTTCATCGAGGTGCGGGCGCGCTGGCGCTGCTCATCCATCAGCCGGTCGAATTCTTCCTCATCTACATCGAGGCCCTCATCCTGAATGATCTCGCGGGTGAGATCGAAGGGAAATCCGTACGTATCATGCAGACGGAAAGCTACCTCGCCCTCGACCGTGCGGCCGCCGCCGGAGCGGGTCTTGCCGATGGATTGCATGAGGATGGCATTGCCCTGCTCGAGCGTCAGCCCGAACCGGCGCTCCTCTTGCCTGGCAACCTCCTCTATGAGCCTGCGATGTTGCTCCAGCTCGGGATAATCGCCTTTCATGGCCTCGATGACGCGGTCGCAAAGTGTCGAGAGAAAGGGACTTGGTATCACCAGGACGGACGTCGCCTGAATGGCGCGCCTCATCACCCGCCTGAGAACATAGCCACGGCCTTCATTACCGGCAAAAACACCATCTCCGATCATGAAAGTCATTGCCCGGCTATGATCGGCAAGCACGCGGATGGCGCGGTCGGTCTTCTGCCCTTCGCCGTAACGAATTCCGGAGGCATCGCAAATATAGTCAATCAGTGGCTGGAACATGTCAGTCTCGAAGACCGCCATTTTCCCATCCATAACAGCCGTTATACGCTCCAGGCCCATGCCGGTATCCACGTTTTGCTTGGGCAGCGGCGTTAGCTCGCCGGCCTCGTCGCGATTAAACTGCATGAATACCAGGTTCCAGAACTCGACGAAGCGGTCGCAATCACAACCGGGTTTACAGTTGGAATCGTCGCAGCCGGCGGCCTCGCCCAGATCGTAATATAGTTCGGTGCATGGTCCGCACGGACCGGTGGGCCCGGCCGACCAGAAATTGTCCTCAGCCGGGAGCGGCACGATGCGGTCTTCGGGGACTCCCGCGGCACGCCAGGCGGCGTGCGCCTCTTCGTCGGCCCCGACCTTGTCATCGCCGCGAAATATGGTGACCCAGATCCGGTCTACATCCATTTTCAAAACCTGGGTGGAATAGCGCCAGGCAAGATCGATGGCGCCTTCCTTGAAATAATCACCGAAAGAAAAGTTCCCCAGCATCTCGAAGAAGGTGAGATGCCTGGCAGTCTTGCCGACGCGATCGATATCGGTCGTGCGGAAACATTTTTGGCAGGTGGTTATACGCGGGTGCGGCGGTTGCTGTATGCCCAAGAAATACGGTTTAAACTGCTGCATACCCGCTGTGGTGAGCAGCACCGATGGATCATTGGCAGGAACCAGCGAAGCACTGGAACGGCTTTGATGCCCGTTTTCGAGAAAAAACTCCCGAAAACTCGAGCGAATCTCTTTACTCTTCAACTAGGACTGTCAGCACTCCTTTCCTTCCCGCAACTCCATTTCGGTGCGTACCTTGGCAAGTGCGCGCCGAATTAGGCGGGAGACGTGCATCTGGGATACGCCTATGTTCGCTGCTATCTGCGACTGAGTCAAGCCCTCGAAGAACCTTTGATGAAGAATGTGGCGCTCGCGCTTCGTAAGACGGGCGAATCCCGGTTCCAGAATTATACGTTTCTCTGCGATTTCAAAGCCGTCCTCGCAGTTGCCGATTGAGTCCAGCGGCAGACGTTCGTCATCATCGTCGCCGCGGCAGAGTGAATGATCCAGTGAAAGTGAATTTCGTGAGCGTCCGGCCTCGATTGCTTCCATGACTTCTTCCGGAGTGGCGTCGACGGCCTCGGCAAGTTCATGCACGTTGGGGGCGCGATGGCGGCTACCAGCGAGATCGCCCATTACCTGCTCCAGGCGCATGTTCAGCTCCAGGAGGCCACGCGGAACCTTTACGGCCCATCCCTTGTCACGGAAATAGCGTTTTATTTCGCCGATGATATTGGGAGTGGCATAAGTGGAAAGGGCGACACCGCGATCGAGGTCAAAGCGGTCGATTGCCTTGATGAGTCCGATGCATCCAACCTGAACCAGGTCTTCGAGTTGCTCGCCCCGCTGGCAGTATCGCCTGGAGACGCCGTAGACAAGCGGCAAATATCGGGTAATTAGTTCATCCCTGGCGTAGGTGTCCCCTTGCCGGCAATAGGCTGCCAACAACTGCCCCTCGTTAAGATGCCCGCGGTGCGATCCGCTCGTGGTTTGACTCGCGTAACACGCTGTAGCCATGGTCCACCTCCATCGATGTGCGTCCCCCCCTGTAGCGACGCATTGGCCTGCTACGATGGTACTCCCCGAAACCCTGTCTTTACCCCGGTACTCTACAAAACACAATCCGGGCTTTGGACCTACCCGCTGCCGCTATGCTTAAACCCAAACAGCTAAACCAGGAAATCAGGCATTGGGCTTATCTCTTTATCAGCCCCGCCAAGCTCTTTCTCGAATTCAATCTCACGCTCCGCGGCGGCCTTTTTACCTACTTCCACCGCCACCTTCACATCCTGCTCCAATTCGTTCCTGGTCTCCTTCAACTCCTCAGGCAGATTAGACAGAACTGTACCTACGTCCCTGCCAGTGGCGTCTGCCCTCTTCTTGGCGTAAACCACAACCGCTACTCCTGCGATCACGCCTGCCCAAGCCAACTTAGAGATCAACTTCCCCATCAATGGCCTCTCCCCCTCTGACTTACCAGCGAGGAGATAGCCTCTGAAACCCCTGCGGAAAGCCCTGCCACTTTCTTGGCAGGCGTTGTCAATGCCGTTGAGACCGCCCTGGTGGTGTGGTCTACCCGGTCGGTAACTCCAACCAGGGTTCCCATCATGTCATCCAGTTTGCCCAACTGGCTGTTGACTTCGTCCAGCGTCACTTGAAGTTTGCTTAGCAGCGGTATGACTTCCTCGTCCAGCCTTTTCAAGAAAACATTCAACCTTGAAAAAGTTCCGCCCATCTTCAAGAGAAGAAACGCCAGCGCCAACGCTGTTATCACAAGAAAGAAGCTTAGCGATCCTTCCAGTATGGCTGTCCAGTCCATTAGGGTGTTCCTCCCGTTGATTGACGGTTTGGCGCTTGTATCTTAACACAGTTAAAACACCCATTGTGACCGGTATCGCCTCCTCGAATGCTTCCCCATTCCCTATGCTTTTTGAGGACGGGTGGCCAATATATCGTATTCCGCAGAGGATACGTTATCGGGGAATGCCCCTTTTTGCCGGGGAGCAAAAACCCTGAGTGCATCTGTGTTAGATTTGCTGAAAATAGCCCATTTCCTGCTTGTGATACTTTTTTCTTCTCATCGTATACACGAATGAGACCGAAAAATGAGAGGTTAACCGGCACGGGAATCATGGAAGAAGCCGCAAATATAATGTTTTTTTCGCGCGAACAACACAACTCACGAGCCCATGCGGCAAGAGATGCCGCCGGGGAGTTCGAAGAGGTTTACCTTCGTTACATAAAACCTGTTTATGCGTTCGTTTCCTACAGGGTTATTCATCGTTCCACCGCTGAAGACATAACTTCGCAAATATTCGAGAAAGCCTGGCGTGGCTTCGATCGCTATGACACTGATCAGGGAGCCCTGTCAACCTGGATATTCACGATCGCCAGAAATTGTCTCACCGATCATTTTCGCGCTACTGCCAGAAACGCGGCCGAAACCGAACTGGGCGAGAATGATTCACCAGATTACGGGGTCGATCCCGGAAAAGATTTTAAAGCGCTGGAATTGCGAAGCGAGCTGGAGCAGGCGCTCGCCGGCCTGGAGTCGAACGAGCTTGAAATCGTAGCGCTGAAGTTCGGCGGGTCCATGAACAACCGTGAAATCGGCAGGCTCCTCGAGATTTCGGAATCCAACGTCGGCACCATCCTTTACCGGTCGTTAAAAAAGATGAAATCCCAGCTAGAGGGTGATCAGTGATGAATGACAAAACCAGACAAGAACAGCTGCTGGAAATGATCGAACAGTTGATCGCGAGCGAAACCGTCGAGAGCACGGGCGCCACCGAGGCAGAGACGGATGAGCTGCTGGCTTTAGCGCGTGAACTTAACGAAGCCCGGCCTGAACCATCGGAGCCCTTTAAACGGGTCCTGGAGTCCAGGCTGGCAAAATTGAGGGCGCAGACAGCGGCCAACCAGACAGCGGCTAACCAGACAGCGGCTAACGGAGCTTTCCGTGAAAAGTGCTTGTCCGGAAAGGGCCACTGGCTGCCGGTATGGCTGACAGCCCCAAGGATCGCAGCCGTCGCGGCGGTTCTGGTCATGGGCCTTGCCGTCGCCGGCCTTGCAGGCGCCCTGATTCATGGTGGCTACAATAGCAGCGGGACGGCTATGCAAGCAGCGGCCTTTAACGATCAGACCAGGTCCACTGACGCGCAGACCATGGAGAAAGCAACCGGAGTGGCTCCCGTAGAATCGGACGTACAGGCCAGGGGTGAAAATGCCGGTTCCCTGGGGTCCGTGGCAGGAACGCCGGGCGGAAACGGTATTGGGACCCAGTCCCTCCCCTCCGGACAAAAAATTATGCTGTCAGCCGACTTCCAGATCGACATACAGCCTGGTGAGTTCAATGACAAATATGCCCAGGTAACCGCAATCGCTGCGAAATACGGCGGTTATGTCGCCTCCGCGGACGCCAGCAGCCCAAGCAACCACGATCTATTGCAGCGAGGCTCGATATCGATCCGCGTGCTGAATACCAATGACAACTTTAACCAGGCGCAGACGGAGATCGACGCCCTTGGCAAGGTCACTGGCAAGAAGGTGTCGAGCCAGGACGTAACCGAGGATTACGTCGATCTGCAGAGCCGTCTGCGTAATGCCGAGGCACAGGAAACGCAGCTACTGGCTTTGATGCAAAAAGCGCAGACTGTCGAGGAGATTCTTTCGGTGCAGTTACGTCTGTCCGATGTCCAGGCGCAGATAGAGCAGATCAAGGGCCGCATGAAGTATATGGATACACGCACAGACTTCGCCTCGATTACCGTCAACCTGCGGGAAACCGAAAACGGCGGCGATGCACAAAATAACGGCATCGATTGGGGTTTCGCCAGCTCGCTAAAATACGCCGGCTGGCTGGCGGTACAGACGGTCAATTTCGTCATTGAAGCGCTGGGAATCATCGCTCCGTTGTTGCTTTTGGCGATCGGCTTCTATTTCCTGGCCTACCGCCTGTTGCGGTGGCGCCGGGAAAGATAGCTCACCTACTTCTGTTTTACAATCCGCGATTCCGGGGAAACTACAAAACCGCCTTTCCCTGTCAACCAGGTGCGTGGGAGTTTCCGAAATGATGATTCTGTCCTTTGCTCGATCTCGATCACTTCAAGAATTTCAACGATCAGTACGGGCATACAAGTGGCGATCAAATCCTCATTGAAATTTCCAGACTGATACAGAAAGAAATCAGGGAGATAGATCTGGCGGCTCGATATGGCAGCGAGGAATTCCTGTTCCTGCTTGCCGGTACGGGTATGGCTGATGCCATTGAAGCAGCTGAGCGCATCTGGCAGATAACAGCCTCGACCGAATTTAGCTGCGGTGGCAAAAAGGTGACAAGCGGTATCACCGTCAGCCTGGGCGTGTCCACCTGGGATAGTGATTCCATAAGCCAGGATATTCTCATCGCCAAAGCCGATACTGCTCTTTACCGGGCTAAAACCAATGGCAGAAATCGCGTGGAGTCCTGGATCTCTTCAATGCCGCGGTCCGGAGAGGACGCTGCCTGAAACCGTTTCAGCTGGTTCCGTCGATGACGCCGCCCCCTATTAGGATATCGCCATCATAGATAACAGCTGACTGACCTGGGGCGACTCCATAAACAGGCTTGTCCAGTTTCAATGACCATGTAGATGAATCGTGATCAATAATTTTTCCAGATACAGGCGTGGAATTATAGCGCACCTGAATCATCGGCTTCAGCTGCGCTAACTGTGCTGGCGTTATGAAGCTGTTCATCCGGGTAAGAGTAAGCAGCCGAACCGCAAGATCCCCATGGCTGCCGATGACCACCTGGTTTGTTTGTGGTATCGTACGAAGGACATACATCGGTTGCGGCGCGCTGACGCCGAGACCGTGACGCTGGCCCACGGTATAGTCGATATAGCCCGCATGGGCGCCGAGATGCGTTCCCTCACAGTCCACAATCTCCCCGTCAACTGGCCGCTCTTTGGCGTACCGGCGCAGGAACCGCCGGTAATCGTTATCGGGGATGAAACAAACCTCCTGACTCTCAGGCCGGTCGTGCACTAGCAGCCCGGCCTCGCGCGCCAGACTCCGCGTTTCTTCTTTTTTAATCCCTCCTAAAGGAAAATCAATCCGCTCCAGCAGCGAAGGTTCAATTGCCCAAAGCATATATGACTGATCTTTGCTGCTATCAAGCCCCCGAGCCAACAGCAGCCCCTCATCTCCCGCCTCGATGCGAGCGTAATGGCCTGTGGCAACCCTGGCGGCGCCCAGACGGGCGGCGAGAATCTGAAGTTCAGGAAAACGAAATCGCCCATTGCAGCACGTACAAGGATTGGGCGTCCTCCCGGCTATGTACTCCTCAATGAAATCAGCGACTACTATCTGGTTGAAGATTTCTGAATAATCGACCGTTAAATGCGGCACGCCCAGGCTATGACAGACAGACCTGGCGTCGCGGATCGCACGCGGGGAACAACAGGTTTCGACGCTTTCACCGGCGCAGTCAGGATCGCTCCAAAGCCGCATGGTTATGCCAATGACATCATGACCCGCATTTTTTTCCATCAGGCAGGCGACCGAGCTGTCAACGCCACCGCTCATGGCTACCATAACCGCGTCGTTATCAACGACGCTGACGCCGGGAAAGGAGCCGCGCCTGAGGGAGTCTTCGATAGCGGCATGCAAGGCCTCGATGGCAAACCCGGCCGCGATAGCCACGAAGGGGTTCCTCGCGCCGGCCTTGCCCCCATCCGCTGGCTTCCCCTCCTTCTGGCCTCTATCCTCACCCAGTACCAAAACAATCCTGTCTGTGGATATAGCCGCAGCTTTTTTCCAGGGCAAACCAGTGATCATCTCGGTGAGGAGGCTGCCAGCGGCTATGGCAGCGCTCGATCCCGTAGCCTGGAATCGGGCCTGACCGATCCGGCCGCGATCGAAGCTGATGTAAACGCGGATACGCGCGCCGCAATCAGCTGCGCCAGCTTCACCGACGCCGTCGGCTCCGGATATCTCACCTTTGTTGCGAGGATGGTTGAAATGTTCGCTGATGAGGTCGCCCATATGGATGATAATAGCGGGGAATCGATGCTACTGAAAAGGGGTTGAAAGCAGGCTGAATGGGAACAGCGAATTCCGGTGGCGCCGCTACTGCTTGGTTGCTTCGACGATTCCCTGTTCGATCGACTTGGCATCGGCATAGCCGGACCAGGCGCGTTGCACCTGCGACTGCTTGTTGATGACAACCACGGTCGGGGTAGTGGAAACCTTCAGCAGCACCGTCAAATCGCCGTATTTCTGGCTATCAGTGTAAAGATAGTTATAGAAATCAGCCTGTCCGCGATATTTGCTTTCCAGCGACGATACAGACGAACGTACCTGCGAATCATCGTAGGGGCCGCTCATGTAGAACGTTACCACGACAGGCCGCCGTGATTCGATCGAACTCTTGAAATCCTTGGGTGACAGGTCAGTCGGGGTCACGACCTGGCCGATCAGGTCCTCCGCCTTGCCCGTACTGGTGCCAGCAGCCCGGGAGGTCTTTGAAGTAACGGTCTGCGCAGCCGGGGTTGTTGTATCCTCGCCGCATCCAGCCAATAAAAAAGCCACCAGCGCTACCATTATCGCCGTGGCTGAAATTCTTAGGAGTCTCGTCACGCTCCCCTTTCTTTAGTCAAAATAAAGCTCCACCATGCCGTGTCCGCTAGTTTATTGAACCTGCTCCAGCAGGTGGGCGCCGCTCCCCATCTACCCGTAAGCAGTTGGGAAAGACTAAGCTCCCTTACACAATATGTTGGCTCAATAAAGTTACAGATCACAAACAAGGTCGAGCTTTAAATTTATACTAACATACGAGTTTCTTGTTCGGCAATACCCTCTGAAACCCTTCAAAAATCCCTTTTTTATTATTTGTCAAGACCCTGCCGCTTTTATCCTGCTAACCGGCGTTATTGACGAATTTTTAATTCTTTTAACTGCTTCGGATCGACCACCGCGGGCGCCCCGGTGAGGGGACAGCCACCGCTTTGGGTCTTGGGAAAAGCTATCACATCCCGGATCGTCGCCAGACCGGCCATCAGCATCACCAGGCGGTCCAGCCCGAAGGCCAGCCCTCCGTGCGGCGGCGCTCCATATTTCAAAGCCTCCAGCAGGAACCCGAAATCCTTTTCCATCTGATGGTCCTCATGCCCGAGGATGGCCAGAATGCGCCGCTGCAGATCAGGTTTGTGAATGCGCAGGCCGCCACTGGCGATCCGAAGC
>JAJYOG010000035.1 GCA_021785935.1 Actinomycetes bacterium | reverse complement strand
CGGATATTTCCGGCGCGCGGCAGGAGGAGTGCCAGGTGTTGTTTTTCCCTGAGGACGAAACGCGCGAGCGCCGCCTTGTTCTGGTTTTTCATCGCCTGCGCCAGGAGGCTGAAGGCCTTGGCGCTGCTTTCCTCCGGCGCCAGATAATATGACTTCTGGAAGAAAATGGGATCGACTTCATCGAGGCTGACAAAGTTAATGATCTCGATGGTGCGGCCCCTTTTCACCGATGCCTGCGCGGCCTCGAAATCCTTATCCTCCATAACCACGAAGCGCCCCTTCTCGAACTCGTAGCCCTTCACAATCTCATCCTGCGCCAGCGGTTTATTGTCCGCTGGGCATGTTTTGACCATGTTGATCGGGACCCTGTCCTCGGCGTGAAGCATATGAAAGGCGATACTCTTGCTCTTGGTGGCGGGAAAAAGCTGAACCGGAATATTTACCAGGCCAAAGCTGATGGGGCCTGACCAGATTGCGCGTGACATGGTTTTATCCTCCTGTTTCGCTGGAATTTTAGATATTCCCGTGAGGTTGGGGGATGAAACCCGGCGCTAGCTGGGCGCCTGGTTCGTCGCGCCGCGAACCCGCGCGCCGCAGCCGCGCGTTTATGCTGCCGCTAGCCGCCTTCCGCCCACAGACTCACCAGCTCGAACTTCTCCACATCCACGAGCCCCATGTCTGTAAGCTTGAGCGACGGCACCACCGGCAGGGCCAGGAACGATAGCGAAATCAGCTCGTCATCTAGTTCGCAGCCCAGCTCATTGGCCGCGCCGAGCACCTCGCGCGCGGCGGTAGCGACATCCACCGCGGACTGGTCGGACATCAGCCCCGCGACCGGCAGCGGCAGCTTCGCCAGCGGCTTGCGGTCGACGGCCACGACCGCGCCGCCGTTCATCCTGACGATCTCTTCGATCGCGGCGCGCATGTCGCCGTCATTAGTGCCGACGACGATGATATTGTGCGAATCATGGGCCACGGAGCTGGCGATGGCGCCAAGCTTGAGGCCCATCCCGCGGACGAATCCCAGGCCGACATTACCCGAAGCCCGGTGGCGTTCCACGACCGCCATCTTGAGGATGTCATTGTCCGTGTCCGCGACCACGAACCCGCCCTCGACCTTCGGCTCCACCACCAGTTTTTCGGTGACGATCTGGCCGGGGACGATACCGATCACCAGCATCTGCGAGCCTTCCGCCTTAACCGAAAGGTCCTTGATACTGTCGCTGTCGATATTGACGGTGCCGCGGATGCCGTGCACCGCCGGTTCCGAATCAAAATCGAGCGCCCGGCCCTTGTCCGCGACTACGCGCCCTTCCTTGATCACCCGCGAAACTTTTACCCGCTCGAGGTCGTCGAGGATGGCGAAGTCGGCGCTGAATCCCGGCACTACGGCGCCCACACGCCTGAGGCCAAAATACTGAGCCGTGTTGATCGTCGCCATCTGGATCGCAGTCATCGGGCTGACACCCTCGGCGATCGCCATACGCACCAGGTGATCGATGTGCCCCTCCTCGAGGACATCCTCGGGATGGCGGTCATCGGTCACGAACATGAACTGCCGCGAGTTTTGATCGTTAACGATCGAGATCAGTTCCTTGAGATTCTTTTCCGTGGTGCCCTCGCGCACCATGATGTACATGCCCAGCCTGAGCTTCTCGCGCGCCTCGCCGGCGGTTACGCACTCGTGGTCCGAACGGATGCCGGCATCGATGTAGGCGCAGAGATCCTTGCCGGACAGCCCCGGTGCGTGGCCGTCGATGCGGCGGCCGCCGGCGATCCTGATCTTGTTGAGAGCCTCGTGGTCGCCGGCGACGACGCCTGGATAGTTCATCATCTCGGCGATGCCGATCACGCGCTTGCGGTTGAGGAGCAGCGCCAGATCGCCGCTGTTGAGCTCGGCGCCGGACGTCTCCATATGCGTTGCCGGCACGCAGGAAGGCAGCATCACGTAAACGGTCACGGGCAGGCCGGCGCTCGCGCGCAGCATGTAATTGATGCCGTCAATGCCGAGCACGTTGGCGATTTCATGGGGATCGCAAATGACGGCGGAGGTGCCATGCCCGACGACGGCGCGCGCGAATTCCGGGGGCGTCAGCATTGAGCTTTCAATGTGGATGTGGCCGTCGATAAAACCGGGGCAAAGATAGCGGCCCTCGAGGTCCATGTAAGACAGGGCCTCGTAATGACCGAAGCCGATGACCCTGCCGGCAAAAACGGCCACGTCGGTGTTGATGATCTCACCGGAGATGACGTTGACAACGCGCGCGTTTTGTATCAGAAGATCCGCAGGCTGATCGCCGCGGCCGGCGCGGATCCTGTCTTCGAGGCTCATGGGTTCACCGGTGTGGATTGAGTTCGGTACACAGTCTCCCCGGCGGTGATGAATTGATTTGGCTCATGGATTCACGTCGTGGTTAGTCGGTGCAAATTCATGGCTTCAATATTACCCCGTAGATATCATTTACATTCGTGCCGGTCGGCCCGGTGATGATGAGATCGCCAAGGCTCTGGAAAAAGTTGTAGGAATCATTTCTCTTCAGGGAATCTTCGGGATCGATGCCAAGTTCCCTCGCCCTCGCCGCCGTGCTGCCATCGGCAATGGCCCCCGCGGCGTCGGTCGGACCGTCGGTGCCATCGGTGCCGAAGGCGAAGACAAGGATGTCCTCGCGGTCTTCGATCTCCAGGGCCGCGGCCAGCACAAATTCCTGGGCCCGGCCGCCGAGGCCTGATCCCTTGACCGTGACGGTGGTCTCGCCGCCGGCGAGGATGCATAAAGGTTGCCGCGCCGTGCCGTTCGCAATCCCATCCGCGGGGTGCGCCTCATCGCGCGCGGCAACAACTATCCGGCGCGCCTCATCGCACGCTTTGCCCGTGAGCGGCTCCTCCCATTTATTCACACGGTAATTCAGCGAGGCGGCTGCCGCGGCGGCGGCATCAAGCGCCGTGCCGTTCGATCCCAGAATATAAAAGTTGCCCTGTTTCCTAATATCTTTATCGTGCCGGCCAGGTTTGGGGGTCTCCTCGATCAATCCGGCCGCACCCGCCTCCAGATGTTTGAGCACCCTGGCAGGCACTTGTTCCAGCAGGTTATGGGATTCCAGAACATTGATCGCATCGCCAAACGTGCTCCAGTCCGGAAAAGTAGGACCCGATGCAATCACTCCCAAGTCGTCGCCGATAACATCCGAAATTATGAGGGTGAAGACCAACGCCGGATAGGCCACAGTTGCCACCCTTCCCCCAGATGCCAGTGTGAGGTGTTTACGCACGATGTTGATCTGATCAATCGAAGCGCCGCTCCTGAGCAGCGCCGTGGTCGTCTGCCGGATTTCCTCAAGCATCAGACCCTCGGCCGGCAGTGTCAGCAATGCCGATCCCCCACCGGAGATCAGGCAGAGGAGGATATCGTCCCTGCCAGCCCGTCCGGCAATTCCAAGAACGCGCCTCGCACCGGCGGCTGCCCTCACATCCGGGACCGGATGCGCGGCTTCGACTATCTCGATGTGCTCGGTCTGAGCGGTGCGGTAGCCATCTTTGACGATCACGAACCCTTCCGCGATCAGATCGCCAAAGGCGTCCTCAACCGCCGCGGCCATGGGCGCGCCCGCCTTCCCGGCGCCGATTACGTAAATGTTCTGAATGGCTTTTCGTATGATTCCGGCGTGGACGATCGTGATGGCATCTTCAGAAAGGGAGAGCTTACTCCGGATCAGCTCGTAGGGATCGGCCGCCTCCAGCGCCGCCCGTACCAGAACCATGACGGTTTCGCGGGGGTCCTTGCCTTGCGGATAAGTGCTGCCGGCGCCGCTCATGGGCTAAGCAAATCGGGTTTGCCCGGTCGACTCACCGGCTCGACATGAGAAAGTCGTATGCCGAGAGCGCTGCCTTGGCGCCTTCGCCGGCCGCCACAATTATCTGTTTGTCGCGCACCTGGGTGACATCGCCAGCGGCGAAAATCCCTTTGACGCCGGTGCGGCATTCACAGTCGACGACGATCTCTCCATCCTTGTTGAGCCGCAGCAGGTCCACAGCAAAACTGGAATTGGGATTGAGCCCGATCTCGACGAAAACGCCCTTGACCGCCAGCTCCTTGCGCCCAGTGCCGGCCCCGCTGCCCCTGCTGCTGTCCTCGCCGCCCTCGCCGTCAGCGGCCGCGACGATCACTACCGACTCCACTTCCGTCCCATTACCCTTGATCTCAACGGGCCGCCAGCGCAGATTCATGTTAATACCCTTCGCCGCCAGCGCTTTATCCGCCAGAATTTCATCCCCGGTTAGATCCGTGAGTGACACCAGCTCCACGCTGGGACAGATGGCAGAAAGCTCCAGGGCCGCCTGCAGGGCGGAGTTGCCGCCGCCAACGACCATCACCGGCTGACCGGCGAAAACAGGGGCGTCGCAGGTGGCGCAATAACTGACACCCCGGCCGGCATACTCAGATTCCCCGGGAATATTCAGAAGCCGCGAGCGCTTGCCCGAAGCGATGATGACGGCCCGGCAGTGAAAATTCCTGCCGCTGCGCGTCGTCACAATTTTACCGCTTTCCTCATTTTCGATCCGCGACACCATTTCTTCGGTGATGACTTCGAGTTGGTACTGACCGGCCTGCTCCTCGAACTTCTCCATCAGTTCGGGGCCAGTAATGTACTGAAAGCCCATGTAGTTTTCAACGCCGAGGGTCCAGCGTGGTTGACCGCCCAACTCATCCGTGATAATCGCCGTCCGCAGGTTCTTACGGGCCGAATAGACTGCTGCCGTGAGGCCGGCGGGGCCGCCGCCGATGATGATCACATCGAAAATTTCCGCATCCACAGGCGCCTTTTCGCGCGGCGCCCGCCCAAGCTTCTTGTCAATTTCACCGCGGGCGTCAGCCAGCAGAAATTCAGCGTAGCCGCCAACGTATTCATCCCCGATGAACACCTGAGGCGTGAACTGCTTGCCGGTGCGCTCTTTCATCTCGGCCAGCACCGCCGGGTTATCCTGGATATTGACGTCCCTGTACTCGATTCCCCTCGCACGGAGGAGATCCTTGAGGCTGACGCAGTGAGGTCAACCCGGCGTCGAATATATGAGAAGCTCCGGTGTCACGCTGCCTCCGTTGAATGTGTGACTACCACGGACGTCGCGAAACTTACGTCGCGATCCTACTCTGTTACGGTTATTTTTCCCGTCATCGAGGCATGGATGGTGCAGAAGTAATCGAACGTGCCAACCTCGTTAAAGGTGTAACCAAAATTCTGCCCCGGAGTCATCGTTCCGGAATCGAAGATCTTGTCCTTCGAGGTGACGGTATGATTGACAGTGTCCTCGTTGCTCCAGGTGACCGTCGTACCCTTGGTCACCGTCAGATCGGAGGGGCTGAACTTAAGGTTCTTCGCGGAAACCGTAGCGTTCTGACCCGGCGGCACAGTTTCGGTGCCTCCTGACGAAGTGTCACCACTGCTGCCGCCACAGGCGGAAACGCTCACAAGCAGCGCCGCCAGCAGAAAAATACCCGTTATCAGATGAAAAACCCTTTTCATATTTCCTTCCTCCCGCTCATGCTGTTGAATTTATCCTCGACGCTTACGCTTATTCTTCTATGATGATGATTTCCGCCGGGCACTCGTCGGCCGCGCTCTGGCAGGCTTCGCGCAAATCATCGCCTGGGTCGGTATTTGTGACCGTGGCCAGGCCATCGTCGGCTATCTCAAAAACTTCCGGACATTCATCGGCGCAGATGCCATCACCCAGGCATTCATCCCGCGGTTCGATTCTTACTTTCATTTTGTTCTCCTTCCCGGCAGAGCCATGGTTGTTTTCGAAAGCTATCCTCTCATACCACGCAGATGATATCCAAAAACCTGGCATTATGTTTGATATTCAACCGATGGTGTTAGAATTACCTGTCCCCCTCACTGGAAGAATCAGGAGAACTTTATGGACCTTGCCATTCAGAGTGAAACAACAGAAGACGGCGTCGCCGTCATTACCGTCGCGGGTGAACTCGATCTTTATACCGCTCCGCGTCTCAAGGAAAACCTGCTTGCGGCTCTCGAGGCTGATGTATTAAAGATTTGTGTGGATATGACCGGCGTCCATTTCATCGACAGCTCCGCGCTCGGCGTGCTCATCGGCGGCGTCAAGCGCCTGAAGCCAAAGGGCGGCAGGCTGGTTCTGGTCAGCGTCGATGAAAACGTCAACTGGATTTTCCAGATTACCGGCCTCAACAGTGTTTTCGATATTTTTTCCTCCCGGGAGGACGCGCTCAGGAATCTGGCCACCTGACCGGATCGCTTCTGTCCGGCGGGATCGTGCCTCGGATTTATTAGGGAGGGCTTATGGCTATCAATTCAGTGGTCTGTGTCAAGCAGGTGCCCGACACTACGCAGGTCCGGATCGATCCGGAGACCGGCAGTCTGATACGCCACGGCTTACCCTCGGTAGTTAACCCTTTTGACCTTCACGCCGTCGAGGCCGCCTTGCGGCTGCGTGACATTTACGGCGGCCGCGTAACCGCGCTCTCCATGGGACCGCCCCAGGCGGAAGAAAGCCTGCGCAAGGTGCTGGGCTTCGGCGTCAACCGGGCAGTCCTTCTCTCCGACCGCGCTTTTGCCGGCGCCGACACCCTGGCGACAACCTATGCCCTGGCAGCGGCGATTAGAAAAATCGCAGCCGAAGAACCCGTTGATCTGGTCATCTGCGGCAAGCAGTCGATCGACGGCGACACCGGCCAGGTAGGACCGGGCCTCGCGCACCGGCTGGGCATGAGCCAGGTCACTTATATATGCGGCCTGGAGGAGATCGATCTCGAGGCGCGGACCATCAAGGCCTGGCGCCAGCTCGAAACCGGGCGCGAACTGCTGGAAGCGAAACTGCCGGCGGCGCTGACGATCACCGAGACCTGCAACCGCATCCGTTACGCTTCTCTTCCCGACCTTATAGCCGCGGCGGAACAGCCGGTGGAAATCTGGGGCGTCGACGACATCGAGGTCGAGCGGGAACATCTCGGGCTGAAGGGATCGCCCACAAGGGTCAACAAAATTTTCGCGCCGCCCGTCAGGGAACGGGGAGAGATTTTTGCGGCCGCTGATAGTTCCGCCGCGGAAGTGGCAGCGACGGTGTTTGACCGGCTAGCCTTGCGGGGCGTCACGCTCGGAGGAAATGGCCGCAGCACGAGCATCGCTGATTCGAAGCCCGTTGGAGACACATAAATGGCCGCAAATTTAAAAAAACCAGGCGAGGTCTGGGTCGTCGTGGAACACACGGGCTCCGAGGCTGCAGCAGTTTCCTGGGAGTTGCTCGGCGTTGCCAAAAAGCTCTCAGCGGAACTGGGCACGCGCCCGGCAGCGGTCATCATCGGTGACGGCGATCACGGAAAAACCCTCTCTGAGCAGGCCTTTTCTTTTGGCGCCGAGGCGGCGTATGTCGCCGATCATCCCGCCCTCACGCCCTTCACCGCCGAGCCCCATAGCCAGGCGCTGGCGGCGCTCGCGCGCAAGCATAATCCCGAAGTAATCCTTTTAGGCGCGACCACCAAGGGCCGCGACCTGGCCTCGGCCGTGGCGACCGATCTGGAAACAGGCCTGACCGCCGACTGCACCGAGCTGGGGATCGATCCCGAAACCAAACTATTGCGCCAGACACGTCCCGCTTTCGGTGGCAACATTATGGCCACTATTATTTCACCGGATACGCGCCCGCAGATGGCGACTGTTAGACCGGGAGTCTTTGCTCGGCCTGAACCAGTGGCCGGCGCTTCCGGAGAGCTGATCGCCACAAAGCCCAAGCTGGCAAAAGATCAACCTGTGCGTCAGCTGCAGTTCATCCCCGATCCCGAGGATGAAGCCTCGCTCCAGGGAGCCGACGTCATCGTCTCCGGCGGACGCGGCATGCGGCAGGCCAAGAATTTCATCATGCTCGGCGAGCTAGCCCGAGAACTGGGCGGCGTGGTCGGCGCCTCGCGCGGCGCCGTCGACGCCGGCTGGGTGTCCGCGCGGCACCAGGTAGGCCAGACCGGGCAGACGGTGCGACCCATACTATATATAGCGGTGGGCATCTCCGGCGCCATCCAGCATCTGACCGGGATGCAGCACTCCGACATCATCGTCGCCATCAATAACGATCCTGACGCCCCGATCTTCGATATCGCCGATTACGGCATTGTCGGCGACCTCTTCGAAATAGTGCCGGCGATGATCGCCGAGGCGAGGAAGCGGAAGGACGGCAAGGCCGCACCCGCGAGCAAAATTGACACCGGCGGCGGCGAAACCGGCGGCGAAGATTTTCTCGAAAGTGAGGCCTCGGCATGACCCTGCCCCTCGGCGACCGCCAACCGGCCAAGGGACGCTTTGACGCTATCGTTGTCGGCGGCGGCCCCGCCGGCCTTTCGGCTGCCTGCACCCTTGCCGATGGCGGCTCGCGTGTCTGCGTGATCGAGCGCGGCGACTGGCCCGGCAGCAAGAACATGATGGGCGGCCTCATCTTTGCGCAGCCGACGTCCAAGGTCGTCCCCGAGTTCTGGAAGCGGGGGCCGGTCGAACGCCCGGTCACCCGCCGGGAACTATGGATCACCACCGGCGACGCCGCCTTCAAGGGCGCTTACGAGTCCACCGACTTCGGCGTCGAACCGTATAACGCCTTCACGGTCTTCCGTTCGCGCTTCGATAAATGGCTCGCGGGCGAAGCGCGCGCCAAGGGCGCCGTCATCCTCACGGAAACGCTGGTCGAGGACCTGCTCTGGGATGGCGAGCGCGTCGCCGGTGTGCGCACGGGCCGGTCCGAGGGCGACCTCGAGGCCGACGTGGTCATCATCGCTGAGGGCGCCAATTCATTCCTGACCGAAAAAGCGGGGCTCTGCCAGGGTGCGGAATCCGGTTCGCTGGCGCTGGCCGTGAAAGAAGTGCTGGCGCTCCCGAAGGAGAAGATCGAGGACCGCTTCAGTCTGGAGGATGGAGCCGGCGCCGCTTATGAGATCATCGGTGAGATCACCGACGGTATCCCCGGTACCGGTTTTATCTACACGAACAAGGACACCGTTTCGATTGGCGTCGGGGTCATCCTCAAGGACATGGTCAACCGCGCCGGCGCGGCTTATAACCTCCTGGAGCGCTTCAAGGCGCAGCCTCAGGTGCGGCGGCTCATCGCCGGAGCCAGTCCCCGGGAGTACACGGCGCATCTGATCCCCGAGGGCGGATACCGCGGCATGCCGCGGCTATATGGCGACGGCGTGCTTGTGGCGGGGGACGCGGCCAGCATGGTCAACGCCGTCTTCACCGAAGGAGCCAACCTGGCGCTGCTTTCCGGAAGGATAGCGGCCCAGACGGTTCTGCGCGCCTCCGAGTTCGGAACTTTCGGCTGCGAGACATTGAGCTATTACGGCGGCCTGCTGGAAGACAGCCTGATCATGAAAGACCTGAAGCAGTACAAGAATGTGATGCCGCTGCTTTCATCGCATCTGCATTTCTTCGGCCTCTATCCCGAGATCGCCTCGGCGGCGGTCAAGGAATTCCTGACCGTGGACTCGCTGAGCAAGGCCGACAAGCATAAACTGATCATGAAACTGGTGAGATCCCAACGGCCGTCACGCAAGATGATCAAGGATCTGTATGAAGCCTGGAGGGCGATATCGTGAGCGAGGAAAAGAAAAGACTGCCGTACGACGACCGTCCCTGGACGCCGCCTGAGCATAACGTCACCGCGCAGCTCGGCCTGGTCAAGTTCAAACCGGATGGCACGTCACACCTGAGTATCAAAGACAAACAGGTCTGCGGTGAGATCTGCCGCCGCAAGTTCTGCACCCATACCTGTCCGGCGCAGGTCTACCGCTGGGAGGAAGAGGAACAGTCCATTTCAATCGCCTTCGAGGGATGCCTGGAATGCGGCACCTGCCGTGGCGGCGGCTGCCCCTACGACAATATCGAGATGCGCTATCCGCGAGGCGGGTTCGGGGTGCAGTACCGGCTGGGGTAAAAATCTCCAATTAAAAGCCATTATTTCCTCAATTTTATATCCTGGTTGCTGTCAGATCATGCAGCCAGCCTGGCCATTGCGAGGCTGAGGGCCTTGTCGGTCTTTTTCGCAGCCTCTTGTTGCATGCCGGGAAGCACATGGGAGTAGATATCAAGGGTAACGCTGACTGAGGCATGCCCAAGCCTTTCGCTCACGACCTTCGGGTTAATTCCCCGGCGCAGCAGTTGTGTGGCGTGGGTATGGCGAAGATCGTGGAACCTCACATGCGGAATCCCCGTCCTCCTGACCATCGCCAGGAACATCTTGGAAAGACTTCCGGGGTTAATCGGCGTCCCGTCCTTCTGGGCACAGACAAGATCACTGTTTTTGTATTCGTAACCCAGCAAAAGTTTTTCGCGAGCCTGCTCTTTCCTATGTTTTCTGAGTGCGGTTATCGTGAACAGGGGTAGTGTGATCGTACGGCTGCTTCCTCGGGTTTTGGGTTCCTTGTAAGAAATATCAGTTTCGGTTAGCTGTAGCGATCGACTGATGACGGCAATGCCAGCCTCAAGATCCAAATCGTCCCAATGAAGCGCCAGAACCTCTCCCCTCCGTGCTCCCGTTGTCGCGGCCAGCAAAATCGCGATGTATGCCCGGCTCCCCTGGGCTGCTTTTAACAAGCGGGCCAATTGCTCTTCGCTAAGGGTCGTCATCTCCTTGCGCACGACCTTCGGGGCTCTAACAGCAGCAGCCGGATTACGGCGGATCAATTCCCACTCAAACGCTTGTTGTAAAGCTTCGAAAAACAGTCGGTGCTCGTGAGCGACGCTGCAGGCGGAGAGACCGCCCTTGCCATCGAGCCTGCCACTTTCAAGGGCGAAAATGTAATACTGATCGATATCAAGCGGAGTTAGATCTGCTAGATGGATATTCCCCAGCGACGGAATCAGATGCTTTTCCACGATTTGCCTGTATGTTTCGAAAGTCCTCTGTCCTACATTCTTCTTTTCGCTGATAAGCGACTTTCGCAGATATTGGCCGACTGTACCTGCACGTCTCTATGGCTATTTCGCTCAGGTTGTAGCCCGCTTTCAAAAGACCGCGAATCTGATATCGTTCTTCCTGGGTAAGCTGCGCGTAACATCCCATAGTGCTCCTTTACTTGGTCGTTTAGAAGTGCTGACATTACCGCAGTTTACCTCTTTAAAACGACCTCGTGTTGCACTTGGAAGTTGAATCCGCTGCGTATAAATGGAACAGACATTCTTTTAAACTTTGAGATATAAGTTACAAGCGCTGCCGCCAGGCACCAATCTCTATGCCTGGTGCGGGAATAACCCGGTAAACAGGGTGGATCCGAGTGGGGAGTCAAGCTTGCAAAAACTGCGGTGAGTATTATCTCACGGAAGATAACACCGAACAGGTGCTAATGAGCCCGGAGACTAAACCATGGTGGATTTCCTGGAAAAAAACCGTGATGAGATCGAAGAAGCGTGCGAGCGCCACGGAGTGGCGCAATTGGATGTGTTTGGCTCTGCGTCAAGTGAGGATTTCAATCCGGATGAGAGCGATCTTGATTTCCTTGTGGAGTTTGAACCGATGGACGGATATGCGAGCTGAGGCTTACTTTGGACTGCTCGAAGACCTGCGGACCCTGTTTGAGCGCGAAGTTGATTTAATCATGGTCGGTGCTGTCAAGAATCGCTACATCGCAAAAGACATCGAACGCACAAAACAACTGCTTTATGCCGCGTGACGAGAGGGCATACCTTGCTGATATCATCGAATCCTGTAAGGCGATCGATTTCGCCGTCCGGGGGCTCGATCGTGTCCATGAAGGAAACCATGCAATATAATAGAAAGACACACAACAGGAAGAGGAAACCGAAACCGGTGCACCATTATGAGTCAAATCTTTGAGAATTCAAAAGAGCGTTTGGAAGAAATATGCCAGCGTTACGGAGTCAAAAAGCTGGAACTCTTCGGATCAGCGGCGAGATCTGATTTTGGTCCAGAGAGCGATATAGACATCCTCATCCGCTTTCTTCCCGATAGAACTCCTTCACTGGGAAAGCTTGTCGAACTGCAGGATGAGCTGGCGGACCTGTTTGGGCGAAGCGTACAACTTGCTACTTCATCCATTCTGGAAAATCCTTACCGAAGAAAAACCGTCGAGAAGGATCTGAGGGCATTATATGCAGCCTGAGAACCGCGACGCTGCTTATTTGTGGGACATGCTTGATGCTGCCAGGGAAGTTTCCGGGATGATTGCGGGAGCGTCACTCTCTGATTTTGTGCAAAACGTCGTTCTCCTTCGCGCAACCGAAAGAAGTATCGAAATCATCGGTGAAGCGGCCGGCCGCGTGTCTCAGTCATTCCGGGATGTTCACCCGGATATTCCGTGGCATCAAATCATTGGCCAGCGACACATTCTGGCCCACGAATACGGACGGATAGATAACGAAATGCTATTTAGGACAGCCACAGAGGATATTCCTCAGTTGATTGGTCAGGTGGAGACTCTCCTGCCGCCAGCGGAATGATCCTGGCTTCCGGTTCGGCAAGGACGCCATCGGCGCCAGCCTATATGCCTGATGCGGGGATAACCCGGTGACGAGGGTGGATCCCGAGCGGGATGGGGTGGCAGCGGGACGATGGCTATAAATATATTGTTTCACAAAAGTGGGTTGAATACTGTTATCAGAACGAAAACGGAGATTGGGTTGAGGGTGGTGAATGGAAATACGAATTTGCTGAACATTTTACCTGGGTTGAGGATCCGCCCTCCGATGCCTGGGGAGGCATCGTTGCTGAAACTTATGGCTACGACTACAGCGACGGTTATGCTTGCGGTCTTTATGCTGATTACGGCATTGGTACCCCGAGTTCTGGTGCAGCGGTCTCGGCACCGCCGCCCCCTACGTTAGCGGCGCCTGAGCAATCATCAATTAATCAACGGACTGAAAGGCCAGATCCTTGTTATTGATGTCCACCGTATAATCGCCCCAATCCGGATAATCCTGATTGGGGAGAAGTAGCTGCTGGCGGCGTGTTAGTTGGAGTCGGTTTTATAGTTGTTGCGTGTGGAGGCGTAATTATTTACGGAACGGCAGAGGCACGGGTGACTCCTATCGGTTTCATTGATATTTTGGAGGGTGGTGAGGGGTTAGCGTACGGCGCTGGCATCTCGGCGGCAGGTGGGGCCATGATAGTCGGTGGTGGATATTATGTGGGTAGAAATGTCTGGAAGGGAATTAAACAAACTGCTCATCCGATTAGCTCAGGAAACGACCAATTGCGCATAAGTCACTGGCCCAGTATAAAGGACACATCGATTGAGCAAACGGCGGAAGAGGTCGGTCCGGTTGCGGCGGCGGTTTAAACGAT
>JAJYOG010000034.1 GCA_021785935.1 Actinomycetes bacterium | reverse complement strand
GGCCGAGCTTAAGGAGTGGGAGCAAAAAAGCGCTGAGATCATCCTTGGGGACAAGGGGCGAAAAGCCTAGTTATGCAGGGGGAAAAATTGTGAGAAAGTGGGTTGGCGATGTGCGGAATGTAAGGTGAGCACGCCGAGTAACAGGATGATCCCGGCGACACCGGCAATCAGCAATATCGATCCAAGCGTGGCCACTAATCCACCTCAATCCTTCCTTGTGAAAAAATGCAGCGCGTCTGCGCACCTCCATCCTTCCAAACTCAACCGATGCAGGGCACCGGTACATGCACCTCAATCCTTACTGTTATATTATTGTAGCTATCGTTTTGCGCAAGATCAGCCGCCTGTTGGCCGCGTCTCTTGAGCAGGTCCAGTCCACATAAACGCGAACCCCGGAGGGAATCACGTGTCCGGACATTCCAAATGGTCATCCATCAAGCATAAGAAGGGCGCCGCCGACGCCAAGCGGGGCCAGCTCTTCTCGAAACTCAGCCGCGCCATTACCGTGGCCGCCAAGGAAGGCGGCGGCGATCCGTCCGCCAATGCTACTCTGGCCACCGCCATCCAGAAGGCCAAGGACAATTCCATGCCCAAGGATAACATCGAGCGCGCCATCGCCAGGGGCGCCGGCGGCGGCGAAGGCGCCAACTATGAGACCATCATGTACGAGGGTTACGGCCCCGCGGGCGTGGCCGTTCTCGTCGAGGCCATGACCGACAACCGCAACCGCACCGCGGCTGACATCCGCAACATTTTCAACCGCACCAACGGCAAGCTGGGAGAGACCGGCACTGTCGCCTGGATATTCGAGCGCAAGGGCTCAATCGTCGTCGATGCCGGCACGACCGATGAGGACACGCTTATGACCGTTGCCATCGAAGCCGGCGCCGAGGATGTCTCCCAGGACGAGCATACCTATGAAATTGTCACCGATCCCGCCGACTTCATGGCCGTACGCGAGGCGCTTGAAGCGGGGGGCATTGCTTTTACGTCCGCCGACCTTGCTATGCTTCCCAAGAATACTGTTCAGCTTGAAATGAGCGACGCCAAGAAGATGCTGCGCCTGATTGAGGCGCTGGAGGACAGCGACGACGTTCAGGAAGTGCACGCCAACTTCGACATCAGCGAAGAGATACTGGAAGCGCTGGCCTGACCTGCGCGAAGGTTCTCTGGAAAAGCGGAACCTGATTTGACCGAAACGCCACAATTAATCCTCGGCCTTGACCCCGGCACCGCCGTGACCGGCTGGGGCGTGATCGAACACGCTGTCAGCAAGTCGAGGCTGGTCGCGCACGGGATGATTGTGACCTCTGCCAAAGATCCCGCCCACGAGCGGCTGCAACAGATTTATCACGGCATCCTCGACGTCATCGACGAATACCAGCCGGGTGCGGCCGCCATCGAGCAATTATTCGGCGGCGTCAATCTCAAGACCGCTCTGGCGGTCGGGCAGGCGCGCGGAGTCATCGCGCTTGCCTGTGCCGAGCGCGGCGTCATTCCGGCCGATTACACGCCGCTGCGAATCAAGCAGGCCGTTGTCGGTTATGGCCGCGCCAGCAAGGTGCAGGTCCAGCAGATGGTCAAGGTGCTGCTGGCGCTGCCCAAAGTGCCGACGCCAGACCACGCCGCCGACGCGCTTGGCGTCGCCATCTGCCACGCCCATTCGGCCAAAGTCATCAACCTGATCTCATGATCGCCTCGCTCACGGGACAGATCCGGTCCAGGGATGCAGAGGGGATCGTCCTCGATGTCGGCGGAGTTGGCTACCGCGTCGTCATGCCCGCGCGCAGCCTCACCAGGCTTAACGGCGCCGGCGAAGTTTTTGTTCACACTTACATGCATGTCCGCGAAGACGTCATGTGCCTCTACGGTTTCGTAGAAACAGGAGAGCGCGACTTTTTCGAGCTGCTCAAGGGTGTCTCCGGCGTGGGGCCGAAGGTGGCAATCAGCGTGCTCTCCGCTTATGGTCCGGCAGACCTGCGGCGCGCCGTCATCAACAAGGATGTCGCCCTATTTCAAAGCATCTCCGGCATAGGCAAGAAGACCGCCGAGCGGCTGGTACTCGAACTAACAGACAAGGTCGGCGATATTGGCGCTGGGGGCGAAAGCGGAAAGGGTGGCGATGTTCTTGCCGCAGGCAACGGCTCCCGCCAACTGGCCCGCGAAGCGCTCGTGAGCCTTGGTTACAACTTCGTTGAGGCCGAGGCGGCTTTGGCCGGGGCAGACCCCGATACGGACGCAGAGGCACTTGTCCGCCAGGCGCTGAAAAAGATGGGAAAACCCCGATGAAGCGTTCGGCAACTAAGCGAGTTTGGAGGCCGGGCGCATGAGCATCTCACTTGTACTTGGCCTGCTGCTCGGCCTGGCGGTCGGTGGTCCACTCTATTATCTGTATATAACTGCCAAGGCTAAACGGCGCCAGGCAGCCGCTCGAATTCAGAAGCAGGAGATGATGGATACAGAGATGACGGATTCTGTGAATAAAGAGGAAGAGCAGGAGAAGTGACACTTTGAACGACGACTCCCGGTTGGCGGACCCCGTGGTCCACAACGAAGACGAGGACATTGAAGTTTCGCTGCGCCCGCGGCAACTGGCAGACTTCATCGGCCAGGAATCGCTTAAGGAGCAGCTGCAGATATTCATCGAGGCGGCGCAGACGCGTAAAGAGGCGCTCGACCATGTGCTGCTGGTGGGCCCGCCAGGACTTGGCAAGACCACGCTCGCGGGCATCATCGCCGGCGAGATGGGTGTTTCCATCCGCACTACTTCCGGTCCGGCGCTTGAGCGCAAGGCTGACATCGCCGCCATCCTCACCAACCTTGAGGAAGGCGACGTCCTCTTCATCGACGAAATCCACCGCCTCGGCCGTTCCATCGAGGAAGTTCTTTACCCCGCCATGGAGGATTACCAGCTGGACATCATCATCGGCCAGGGGCCGAGCGCGCGCACGATCCGGCTGGATGTGCCGCCGTTTACCATGGTCGGCGCCACCACCCGCACCGGGCTGATCACAACGCCGCTGCGCGACCGTTTCGGAGTCACTCATCGCCTGGATTATTACAATAGCGAAGACCTAACCCGCATCGCCGCCCGATCGGCGTCCCTGCTGGGCGTTGAGGCGGAGGAAGAGGGACTCAAGGAGATCGCCGGCCGTTCACGCGGCACGCCGCGAGTCTGTAACCGGCTGCTCAAGCGGGTACGGGACTACGCGCAGGTTAAGGCCGATGGCCGCATCACCGTCGATCTGGCGGGAAAAGCCCTGCGCCTGTTCGAAGTCGACAGCGAGGGACTCGATAAGACCGATCGCGAAATTCTCAGGTTGATAATCGAGAAGTTTGATGGTGGACCGGTGGGGCTCAGCACTCTGGCTGTCGCCATTGGCGAGGAACGCGATACCATCGAGGATGTCTACGAGCCTTACCTGTTACAGAAGGGGCTTCTCCAACGGACTCCGAGGGGCCGGGCCGTCACCCGCCTGGCATACGAGCACCTGTCCTTGTAGCTTATAGGGACGTACGTTTCCTATGTTTCCAAATTTAGCTCCAGCTTGGCTGGAAGCTTGTATCAACAATCTGTACAAACGTCAAACCACGGTTAAGCGGGATCGGCTTGTTGGTGGCGTCGTAATACTGGGTCACGTCGCTACGGCTCGGCCGTGACCACACTCCCTGAATTACCTGTCCATCGCGGAAGATGAGTACCTTGCCTGTGCCGGTCAACGTGTATTCCATGCCATGCGCGCCGCCGACATCCTCAACAATATCGCTCTGCATCGAGGGCACGAACTGGATGATTACATTCTTCGGAGCAATCTGAACACCGGCCTGGGCATCCATGTTCGCCTCGCTGCCGTGAAAGCGCAGCCAGCTGTTAGTGGCGGCATCGTACTTATAATTGACCGCCGCCCAGGATGAGTAGGGCACTGTGATAGTCGAAACGGCCGGCGCCGGCGCGTCATCCTTGAAAGCGAGCGATGGCAGGAAAGCGGTAACCGGCTGGCCGATGCTTTCTGCCCCCCTGCGAATACCGGTGGTGCTGGTCATGAGGTTATGGGGAGCGACGCGGTCATCAGTTCGCCAGTAGGCGATATCATGGAAGCCGTTGTCATTAATGTTGGGAATGTCCGGCGTGGATTCCAGCCGTGCGGTGACACCTTCACTGGATCCTGAGTCGGCCAGAATCGCGTTATACTCCGGCGCCAGCTCCAGGTCGATAAGGCGGGCACTGCGGACCGGTCCGACGGTTGCGGCTTCATGGCAGGCAAAGATTGCTGAAAACCGCGTGACGTCGCCTTCGGCCATGGCTTCATAAACGATATCCGCCTTACTCAGGCCCGCCTGCTCCCGTGCGGCCGGAGCATTGTCCACCTGCACAACAATAGGACGCTGGGAAGCCGCGGCCCGGTTGGTGACGATGGTGCCGTCCAGGGGGCAGTTATATTGGGGCGGTGGCGGAGGAACGGGGCCTGTGAATCCGGCCGCCAACCTGGCCTGGTCGGGACCCTGGCGTGAATACCAGAAAGTGAAACCAGCGAAGGCGGCAGCGGCCACGAGAATGATAATGAGGATAATTAGGACCCATTTTCGCGACGAGCTACGCTCGGAGTTGTACTTTTGCATCGAGGCTGGCATGGCAAACTACTTGAGGGTAGCGGAATGGTTAGTTAAAGTCAAAGCAGGGGCAAACACTTTTTATTCAAGGATTCGTTCCGGGCTTTTATGAAAATGCTGCTTCACATTTGTTGCGCGCCATGTTCTACCGCCACCGTTGAGGCCTGGCGGCTGGACACGGTCGAACTCACGGGAATCTATTTCAATCCCAATATTCATCCATACGCCGAGCACCGGCGCCGCTATGAAACACTGCTTGATTACGCCGGAACGATCGACCTGCCCCTGATCGGCGTTCCGCACTATGATGTTACCGCCTGGCTGTGTGAGGTCCACGGCCAGGAACAGAAGGGGGTACGCTGCCGTATTTGCATTCGCGGACGCCTGCGGCATACGGCCGAGATCGCTGCCGCCGGGGGCTTTGAAGCTTTTAGCACAACGCTCTTGGTTAGTCCATATCAGGAGCACGAAATCATCCGCGAGGAAGGGGACCTGGCGGCAAGCGAATTCGGAGTGGATTTCCGCTATCGCGACCTCAGGCCGGCCTATCGCCGGAGCATCGACCTGTCCCGCGAGGAGGGGCTTTACCGGCAAAAATATTGCGGCTGCATTTTCAGCGAGGAAGAGGCGGCCCGGGAGCGCGAGCGCGGAAAGCCCACCGGCCGCCTGCGGGAAGCGTAACGCCTTGCTCACCAGCGAATTGGATTATACTTTACCGCCGGAGCTGATCGCCCAGCATCCGGTGATCCCCCGCGATCACAGCCGCTTGCTGGTTTACGACCGGCACGCCGAGAAAATAGAGCATACCCGTCTGCCGGATCTTCTTTCCCATCTAAATCCCGGAGATGCTCTCGTCTACAACGATTCGCGTGTGCTGCGTGCGCGCCTGCAGGTGGTCAAACTGACTGGTGGCAAGGTGGAGCTGCTGTTTCTGCAGCGCCGGCGGCCGGGGCTCTGGGAAGCGCTGGTCAAGCCATCGGCCCGGCTCAGTGCGGAAACGCCGCTCAGTCTGCCGGATTCTGAATCGAATTCTGTATCACAATCTGTATCACAATCTGAATCACATTCTGTATCGCAATCCGCGGCTGAGCTGACTGCCCCGGGAGGCGAGGCCGGCGAGCACGCGGCCGGCGCCATCTTCACGCTAAAAGAGAATCTGGGGGGCGGGCGCTGGCTGGTCAAGAACATGACGGCAGGGACAACCGAGGAACTACTCGAGCGGTTTGGCGAGATGCCGCTGCCTCCTTACATCAAGGCGCCGCTGGAGGAGCCGGAACGCTATCAGACCGTTTACGCCACCTCGTCCGGCTCGGCGGCAGCTCCTACCGCGGGCCTTCATTTTACTCCTGAACTAATCGAACACGTCAAGGCTGAGGGTGTCGCCCTGCTGCCGTTGACTCTTCATATCGGGCTCGATACCTTTCGACCCATTGGCGAGGATGAACTGGAGCTGCACGAAATCCACAGCGAGCATTATGTGATGCCGTCAAGCACGTACAGCGGGGTTGTCCAGGCAAAGCAGCGGGGCGGCAGGGTCGTGGCGGTTGGGACGACCACAGTGCGGGTTCTGGAAACGGTCTTCCAGGAAGAACAGGGCCCGCTCTCTGGTGAGACCAGTCTTTTCATTACACCTGGTTACGACTTTCGCGCGGTCGACGCCCTTCTAACCAATTTTCATTTACCAAAGTCCACCTTGCTGGCGCTGGTGATGGCTTTTGCCGGCGTCGAGCATACCAGACGCCTCTATCATGAGGCCGTGCGCGAAAAATATCGTTTCTTCAGTTTCGGCGACGCGATGCTAATCGGCTAGGTAGCCGGTTTTTCTTCCTTCTGCACGATCAACCTATTCAATAAAACCATCTGCTCTTCCTGGAGCTTAAGCAGATCCCTGACCCGCTCACTGTTGAGGCGGTCAATCTTTCGGTGCAGCCGCTCCAGCTCCAGCTCGGCCTTGACGTTGATATGGTAGTCAGCGTCCGCCCTCAGCCTGTCCCTCGACTCCTGACGGTTCTGGCTCATCATGATAACTGGCGCCTGGATGGCCGCCAGGCAGGAAAGCAACAAATTGAGCAGGATGAAGGGATATGGGTCCCAGTTATTTAAGAAAGCGACGCTGTTCAGGATGATCCAGATGGCAAGGACTACGATAAAGGAAAAAATGAAGCGCCAACTTCCCGCCTGCTTGGCCAGCGCGTCGGCTGCTTTCTGGCCGAATGTGGCCGTCTGATCCTGCAACTCATTAATATTGCGCGCTATTTTTTTTGGCACTGCGGGTCCGATAAGACTGTCCTTGGTTTCATTCGGTTTGGCGCCATCATCAGCGGGTCGAGTTTTTGCAATCTTATCGTTTGTTTCGTTCATTGAGCTCCTCCTGGTTATAGACCTGATGTTTCGCATAGCCTTTTATGAGTATTGACGTTTGCGCCGGTGTTCAAAACCTGGTGGTGTGACAAAGAGGGAAAAAGAGGGGACACGATGAAATCGTGTCCCCGAAATCCTTCAAATGAGAAAAACTGTTGGGCTTACATCGAATTCCAACCCGATGGTACCCCACCGGACGGCTTGTTCGGCCCACTAATTTTTCCGCCTGTCCCGCCTGTGGCGCCACCAGCCTCGCCGGCTGCCCCACTGATTACAGCGCCACCAGCCTCGCCGGCTGCCCCACCCATTGCGGCGCTGGCCGCTCCAGCGGCTTCGGCACCCGCAGTATCACTCGCGTTCTCGTGAGGCACTACCACCTTGATCGTATCGAGCCGGACGATCATCGTCTCGGCGGTTCGCGGCGGTTCGCCCGGGTTATGGATGCTGCGATAAGTCACATGGGTCAAGGGGATGAAATGCAGTTCTTTGATGTTGAGGATATCACTGACCCGGGACTGGTAACTTCCAGGTTTGATATGCACGAAACCTTCGATCTCATAATCATCCGTGGTAATCGAAACCTTGATCGTCCCGGTTTGGAACTTGCAGCCTGAAAGGGAATAAGCGTTTGGGTGGATGTTGTCCTTGGCGTCCATGGCTCTCCTGCCTTAAGATGAATGCCCCCGGGGAAACATGGCGACTAGTTTGTCGGTATTTGCGGGGAATTTCCTAAATCCATGTTTCCAGGATAATCATCGGCAATTTGGGGATTTTGACTATATCCAAGGGCTGCGCGTGGCGACGCCGCGGCGAATGCCTGCTCCACGGAAAGTCCCCTGGACATGCCGTCCTCGACCATATACTGCATCATAACACCGCGCTGTGTCTCCGGAATCTCGCCTGACAACTCGTCTCCCTGGCTCGACATGGTAACGACGCGGTTGGGGCCGGTGATGCCGGGCTGATTGAAGCCGCCGCTTGAGCAACTGTCGATGTTGATCCACATCCGGCCCGGATGGATATCCTTGAGGTAGCCTTTAAGCTCCGAGTCCCAGAGCAGCCCCTGTCCTTTCTTGAAGTCATACTTCATGAAATCAAAGGGGACCAGCGCGTAGGCGGTCTGGCCTCCGGGCAGGTTCAGTCCGACATCCGGGGCGCTCCTGAGCCCATGACCGCTGTAGAAAAAGACAACGTCGGAGCCGGAATCGATGTCGGGATTATGCGCAAGCCAGTCCAGCGCCGCGAGGATATTCTGGCGGTTGGCGTTGGCGTTTGTGAGCAGAACCACATTTTCCTTGGGGAAGCCGTACTTGGTGGTCAAAAGGTCGTAGACAGAATTGGCGTCCCGATCGGCGTAATGGACGTCGCCCAGCTCGAAATTGTCGTAGACGATCCCGATGACGACCGCGAATTTGCTTGTGGCAGGCGCCTGCCGATCCAGAGGTTGCACCGCCGGCTGTTCCAGGCCTTTTCCGAAGCCGGACTGGGCGAGGAGCGCCTTGGGTTTATCCGAAGAGACCACGCCGGCGAAACCCAGAAAAAGGATAAGCGTAGCCAGGAAAGCAAACGCAATCTTAAGATTCGAAAAAGGCATCTTCTCGATTTTAACATGCCGGTAACGTCTTTTCGCCGGTTAGGATAAGATTATTTGAGCTATATGGATTTATCAGGCTATTTTCGCGGAGTCTCATGACAAAACCCTTCAATTTCATCATGGAAGCAACCGACGGCAATGCGCGTGCCGGCGTGCTGGCGACGCCTCATGGCGAACTGGAGACTCCGTGTTTCATGCCGGTGGGCACGCGCGCGACCGTGAAAACGCTCTCACCCCGGGATTTGGAGGAAACTGGCGCCGGCATCGTCCTGGCGAATGCCTATCACCTGTATTTCCGGCCGGGAGCAGGCGTCGTTGCCGGCATGGGAGGGCTACACCGCTTTATGGCCTGGGACCGCCCGCTTCTCACCGATTCGGGCGGCTATCAGGTCTTCAGCCTGGGCGATACCGCCAGGATTGACAATGACGGAGTCGCTTTTAAATCACTCTATAACGGTTCCGAGCACTATTTCACGCCGGAATCGGTCACGAAGCTGCAGGAGGATCTGGGAGCCGACATAATCATGTGTTTCGACGAGTGCGCACCGGCGGCCGCGGAGCGCCCCTATCTGCAGGAATCGATCCGGCGGACGGCCGCTTGGGCTGCCCGCTGCCGCGGCGCTCATACGCGTGAGGACCAGATGCTCATGGGAATTGTCCAGGGCGGAATCGACCTGGAACTCCGGCGCGAGAGCGTCGAGCGCACCATTGAGCTTGATTTCGGCGGCTACGCAATCGGTGGGCTCAGTGTAGGGGAAGAGCGGCCACGCACCCTGGAGACGATGCGGTTCACCGCCGAACTTCTGCCGTCGGAGCGGCCGCGATATTTCATGGGTCTGGGCGATCCGGCGGGAATCGTCGATGCCATCGCCGCCGGTATCGACATGTTCGACTGCGTTTTGCCGACCAGGGCGGCGAGAAACGGCCGCGCCTATACTTCGGAGGGCCGGCTTAACCTGCGCAATGCCGCTTTCACCGATGCCGAAGGGCCATTGGAGCCCGGCTGCGGCTGTTATACCTGCCGGACCTTCAGCCGCTCCTACCTCAGGCACCTGGTAACGCAGAAAGAGATACTGGGTCTGCATCTTTTGTCTCTACACAACGTCACCTTTTTGTTAGACTTGGCACGGAGGGCGCGGGCCGCGATCGAAGAGGGGCGTTTCAGCGAGTTCCGGTCGGGGGCGCCGGCAGGGTTTTAGCTATTCTTTAGATTTGTTTTAACTATTTTTATGCTGGATTTGACCAAGGGGAAAGGAAAAAAATGATTGCCATGTTAATGAATCTGCTGTTCCTGATTGCTCAGGATAACACCGGCGGCGGTGACCAGGCATCGAGCGGTCCCGGCAGCTACATGCTCGTCATCTATATAGTGCTTTTCATCGGGATTTTTTATTTTCTGCTCATCCGCCCAGGCCAGAAGCAGCGTAAACAGCACGATCAGCTGGTGAGCGCCATCAGCAAAGGCGACGAGATCATGACCGCCGGCGGGCTCTTCGGAACGATTACTCAGGTCAAGGAAGATCACGTCATGATTGACCTGGGCAAAAAGAACGTGGTCAAGCTTTCGCGCAACTCCATCGCCAGGATCGTCAGCAAGAGCGAGAAGGCGGAGATGGAACAGCAGCCTGAGGAAGGCGCTGAGGAAGAGGAATAAACGGTGCAGCTCGAACTCGCCGTCAGCAAGGTAGACAAGTTTGGCGTTTCGCCCGGCGGCGATACCGTTGAGGTAACGGAGCGTCCCAACGGTGGCGTCAGTATCGTTCTTTCTGACGGACAGGGATCGGGGCCCGCGGGCAAGGCCATCAGTTCTTTTGTTGTATCAAAGACGATTTCCTTGATTGCTGACGGCGCGCGCGACGGCGCCGTCGCGCGCGCCGTCAATGACGCCCTCTACGCCCGCCGACGCGCCCAGGTTTCCGCTACCCTAACAATCATCTCCGCCGACACCGACCACGGCCAGCTGATTATTTCCCGCAATTCTAACTGCCCGGTGCTGATATTTACCGGAGATGCGGCGGATATTCTGGACGAAGAAACTTTTCCCATCGGCACCAAACGCATGCTGCGGCCGCATATCGTCCAGCTGGCGTTGAAGAAACCCAGGACCGTCATCGCTTTTTCCGACGGCATCCTTTCATCCGGCAAAGGCAAGAGCGACCGCACGACGGTCGATCTGGTGGTAGCCGAGGCAGGCAGCCTTGCCGGCAAGACGCCGGCCGAAATCAGCGGCGGCATCCTCGACTGGGCGCTCGAGCGTGACCAGGGGCGTCCGTCAGACGATATCAGCGTCGTCGCCGTCAAAATTAGCGAGGGCAAGCAGGAAAGGGACGTACGCGAGATGACAATGTCATTCCCGCTGTAAAATGAAAAGGCTGCCCCGCATCGTCATCACCGGCGTCTGCGGATCGGGCAAGACTGTACTGGCGGAAGGCCTTGCGGCCCAGGGTTACGACGCCCGCGCCGTCGCCCAGGAACATTCGCTGGTGCCGGATCTATTTCTGCGCCAGCAGCCGGATGCAGTCATCTATCTCGAGGCAGAGGACGCCACCGTTGCCGAGCGTAAGCAGACCGGATGGGAGCCCCGGCAACTGGCCGAACAGCGCCGCCGGCTCAAGCTGGCGCGCGAACGGGCCGACATCCGTTTGCACACAGACGGCCTTGAGCCGCCGCAACTATTGGAGAAGGCACGGGCTGCGCTTAAGAACCTCTTTTGACACCCCTAATCTTTTCACTTATGCTTGAGAGCGGTGCGGATTTTTCCGCGCCAGATTCATATAGAGACTCATCTTTAAAATCTATAAAACCGTAAGCGCACGATAAGGATAATTTGTCCGACAAACAGAAAAATCTGCTCATACTGGGAATCATGGCCCTGCTGCTGGCCGTGTCCTTTTTCTTCATCTACCCGCCGAGTGAAAAGACAAAGCTTGGACTTGACCTCCAGGGTGGTCTCGAGGTCATCCTCGAAGCCCAGGGTGATGTCACTAGCGATCAGATGGATCAGTCCGAACTGGTAGTTCGCAACCGCGTCGACAAGCTCGGCGTCTCTGAGCCCGCTATCAACCGGCAGGGGAGTAATCAGATCTCCGTGGGCCTCGCCGGCATCAAGAATGTTGATGACGCCATGGCCCTCATTGGCAAGACCGCCCTCCTTGAGTTCAAGCAGGTCGATTCGGATTTAACCCAGCAGCTGACACTGGGCACCCTGACGCCGGACAAGCTGCCTCCGGGAAAACAACTTCTTTATCAGACTAAGCGCAACGATCAGGGCGAGGTCGTGCGCGACGAGAACGGCCAGCCGGTGCGCACTCCGATCGTGGTCGACCAGCAGGCGCTCATGACCGGCGCCGCCCTTTCCGGGGCTGCCGTCGGTTACGACCAGTTCAACCGCCCCAAGGTCGATATGACCTTCACCAGCGACGGTCAGAAACAGTTCGCCGACGTTACCGAAAAGCTTGCGACCGCGGGCGCCATCACCGGCAAGACCTCGCAGATGGCGATCGTACTCGATGACGAAGTCGAGTCGGCGCCGACGGTCAAGGAAAAAATCAACAGCGACAAGGCCGAGATCACCGGCAACATCCCGCTGAAGGAAGTCCAGAACGTGGTCCTGGTGTTGCAGACCGGCGCCCTGCCCGTCGAGCTGAAGACGATCGACAAGAATGAGATCAGCGCCACGCTCGGCAAGGACTCGCTGAACCAGGGTCTCATCGCCGGAGCCGTCGGCCTGGCCCTGGTCATGATCTTCCTGCTTGTTTACTACAGGCTGCTGGGAATTGTCGCTGACCTGGCGCTCATTATTTACGGCATTCTCTTTTTTGCGGCGCTGACCAATCCGTGGTACCCCGCGACACTGACGCTGCCTGGAATTGCGGGTATGATTCTGACGGTAGGTGTGGCCGCTGACGCCAATGTCGTCATTTTCGAGCGCATCAAGGAAGAAGTCCGCGGCGGCAAGACGATCCGTTCGGCCGTCAACTCCGGCTATACCAAGGGCTTCAAGACCATCCTTGACGCCAACGCGGTGACCGTGATTACGGCGCTGGTTATCTTCGCCGTGGCAACGGCCGGCGTTCGCGGCTTTGCCCTGACGCTGATGATTGGTGTGGTCATCAGCATGTTCACCGCCATCCTCGCCACCAGGGCCATGCTGGCGCTGCTGGCCGATTTCAAATTTTTCAATAATCCCACACTGATGGGCATCAAGCCTCCGAAGAAGGAGGCAGCCGAATGATGCACATTGACTTCATGGGCAAGAAGTATCTCTGGTTTGCCATCTCCGGCCTGATTATCCTGGTGGGAATGGTGAGCCTGCTCACGCGTGGACTCAACCTGAGTATTGATTTCAAGAGCGGCAGCCGGCTGGTTGTGAGCTTCAGCAAAGCGACTTCGGTCGACGAAGTGCGTGGAGCCACCCAGAAGGCCGGATATGGCGACGCCGTGGTGCAGACCATCGGCGAAGGCCGTTATCAGATCACGCTGCCATCGCTTACTCCCGAGGAAGAGACGACCGTGATCGCGAACCTGGGCAGTTCCATCGGGGTCGCGGATAAATCGTGGCAGAGCGTGGGACCGACATTCGGGCGCCAGGTTGTAAACTCGATGCTCGAGGCAATCATAATTTCCTGGCTGCTCATGATTGCCTACGTCTCGTTCCGGTTCGAATACAAGTACGCCGTGGCGACGATTGTGGCGCTGATGCACGACCTTTTGATTACGGTCGGGGTTTATTCCGTGGTGGGAAGAGAGGTAACCACAGCTACCGTGGCCGCGGTTCTGACCATCCTGGGATATTCGCTCTACGACACCATCATTGTCTTTGACCGCGTGCGTGAGAACGCACCGCGCGCCCGCCGTGGCGCCTATGCGGCGATGGTCAACGAATCGATCTGGGAGGTCATGGCCCGCTCGATCATCACCACGCTGCTTACCCTGATGCCGGTCGTCTGCCTGCTTCTCTTCGGCGGCGAGACGCTCAAGGACTTCGCCTTCGCCCTGCTGGTCGGCATTCTGTCCGGAGCTTACTCATCGATCTTTGTGGCCGCGCCGCTCCTCACCCTGTGGAAAGAGCGCGAGCCAAGGTACAAGGCCAAGGGCACGCCCGCCAAGGGCGCGAAAGGCAAGGCCGCCAGGGCCAGCTGAAGAACCTCTGGGAGCATATCGTATCTCCCGAATGATTCCCCACCTACTTGACTACATAAATTCTACATGATATAAACTTCCCCGTGGGGATGGCTCAAACGGTAGGGTCGTAATCATAATTCTCATCGGGGAGGAATTATGCTTTATGCTGCCTATCGTAAATATTATTTACTGACTGACGGCGCTTTGTGCCGCCTTTTGTTTTTCACAGCTCTCACGGCGATCTTTTGTCTTTATCCATTATTCTCTCAGTCTTCGATCGCTCAAGCGCAGATTAATACCAATCCCGGAGATCAGTACGTTTTTGG
>JAJYOG010000033.1 GCA_021785935.1 Actinomycetes bacterium | reverse complement strand
TGACCCCATTTAGCACCTGCCTGAGGTCGGCGTGAGGCCGCCCTGTTTTTGCCGGGGGATAATGCGCCGCCAAAATTGGCTCGATTCGCGCCCACAACTCGTCTGGGATCTCCCAGATTGTTGGCAATGGCTTCCTGGCACATCTCACCGCCACAGTCATGGCAACTACCTCCTCGATTATTGACAGCATCAGCCATCAGTTCGAGAGTGAGGCGGCTAATCCTGTTTTTGAGATAGTTACTTAATGCCAACAATCAGCAGCTAGGGTAGCTCTTCGGTTTCCTCGCCGGCCTCCTCCTCAATCTCCTGTTTCTCCTCGCGGCGATCCTTTTTTCCGTACTTATCTTCCGAGTGGAAGCCTGCACCGCTCTGCGGCCTGCCCGCGAACGGATTGCGCTGCTTGCCGCGCTTGTCAGCGGCGCCCGGCGCTCCGGGACGCGGCGGTTTCTTTTTTCTGCTTCTGGACATTACTGTGGGTCCGCTCCTGTTTGTTAATTCAGTTGAACTGTTGCATACAAACATACATGTTACATGGTGTCAACATCACTGCGCGGACTTTCCAGAATGATCGTCACCGGCCCGTCATTGACCAGCTCGACAGACATCATCGCGCCAAAATCGCCGGTCTCAACGGTGAGGCCGCCGCGGCGCAGCTCCTCAATTACCTGCTCGTAAAGTTTTTCGGCCAGCGCCGGCCCGGCCGCCTGCGTGAAGCTGGGCCGGTTGCCCTTGCGCGCATCGCCGAGCAAGGTAAACTGGCTCACCAGCAGCACGCCGCCGCCGGCATCGCTCACCGACAGGTTCATGAGGCCACGTTCGTCGCCGAAGATCCGCAACCGGGCGATCTTGCCGGCGATGAAACCGGCATCGGCGGGGCCGTCGCCGGCGGCCACGCCGAGCAGCACCGCGAGGCCTCGTTTTATTTCTCCCCTGACGGCGCCGTCCACAAGCACGCGCGCCTGGCTTACTCTCTGAATAACAGCTTTCATTACTAGTTTTCTTCCCCATTAGATGATTTCATGCACACCAGTTTCATTTTCAATTATGTGGGTCTTTCGATTCGCTCGCGGCGCCAGCACTACAGTTCTACGCACCAGTTTAAATCCCGCCGGGAAAAGTTGAAAGAGCGCGCGATTTAGAACAGAATCGGGCGATGATGGCTCCGGCAAATTCCAGCAAATGAAATACATCCAGCCGATATTTTCGCGGTTGATTCCAGTGCGCTCGGGCGGACGTCACTGGGAATGTACGCGCTCGATCATCTTACATAAACACGTCCCTTTAACGGGACTTTTTCTTCCGTTAATATTCCTGCTGATGTTTACCGCCGCCACGGGCGGTTGCGGCGACGAGCAGACGGTGCCGGTCTCGCGGATTCGCCTTGAATCATTCGACGCTCAGACGGCAACTATCTCGCAGCAGTTTTTCGTGAGGTTGTCACAAGCCGTCGTTCAGCTACCGGCCAAGAATCTGCTGCGCCAGTCGCAGGCAGGGCGCAGCATCGGCCTGATCGAGCTTCCGCGCATCGGGGTCATGGAGAGGATCATCGAGGGCAGCTCAACGGCATCCCTTGAAAAAGGGGCTGGCCATATCGAGGGCACCTCGGTCCCGGGACTGGGCGGTAACTTTGCCATCGCCGGTGACCGCGTGCTTTATTCGGCGCCGTTCCTGCGACTCGACCAGATGGAGGTTGGAGACAATGTGGTAATCCACATGGCCTACGCCGATTTCACCTATCAGGTGGAGTCAAAGACGAACGTCGATCCAACCGACGTCGGCGTTCTCAAAGCGCGCGGCTACGATTCACTGACGCTGAGCACCTGCGACCCTCCCTGGGATCTGCAGACCCGTATTATTGTCAGTGGCAGACTGATCAAAACCACACCGGGGGGCATAACCGGTGCTTCCTGACTGGATAAAAAAGAGCAGCTTCTATCTTCTCTTTGTGGTTCTGCTTATTGCTCCCCTCTGGCGCGGCGGTTATTTTCCCGAGCAGAAATGGTATCTCGCGGTCGGGTTGCTGGCAGCCGGAGCCGTCGAGCTGGCTGTTGCCATCGCCGGCGGCCGCTGGCGGGCGGCCTGGTCCCCGGGTTTCCTGTTGCTCGCCCTTTTTGCGGGTTATGCGGTCACGACCCGCGCCTGGAGCGCGACGCCTGAGATCACCAACAGGGAGTCAATGTTAATGCTCGGCTACCTGGCGGTTTATTTTGTGGTCCGCGCCCAGCTGTTGCGTTACGGGATGAGCGCTCTCGAAAGCATTGCCGCCTGGTTTGTTTATACCGCGAGCTTTACGGCCGGCTGGGGGCTGATTGCCTTTATCTGGAGATGGGAGCCGTACACCGGCCTGGTGGACAATGTCTATCGCGCCGGTTCGACGTTCGAATATTCCAATGCGCTTAGCTGCTTCTGCCTGATGGCGCTGCCGGTGACCGTCGCTATTATGCGCCAGCCGGGCTCGCGCGACCGTCCTGAGCTGGCGGCGGCCGTCTGCCTGCAGGCCGCCGCCGTGATCGTCAGTTATGCGAGGTTTGGCATTATCGCGCTGGCGCTGTTATCCATTTACCTGGTAATCACCGGGCGTCGGGGCGGCTTCATGCTCTCGACCGCCATTTCCCTGGCCGCCTCGGTGCCTATCGCCATCGTTGCGACCATGGCCGCGGAAGCCAACATGCCTTCGATTGGAACGGTGGTTGCGATGGTGATTCTGGTGGCGGTCTGGTCTATTGAGCGCGGCATGGATAATCCCGTTTTCCGCAGGACACTTCGTATTGTAGCGGCCATGGTGGCGGCTGCCGGGCTTGTTATTGCTGCAGTTCTGGCAGCCGCCAGTGAGCGCATGCGCGAAATCATCAATATCCGTTTTGAGGAAGGAATGAGTCTGAGCAGTCTGCTTCCCCACAGGCTCGGCACCTGGCAGGGGACGGTGGATGCGCTCAAAGTGCGGCCGGTCACCGGCTCCGGGCTGGGCTCATTTGCCACCGTCTACTCCGAACATGCCATCGCCGTTTACACCAAGTACGCCCACAACCTGATACTGCAGATGGCGGTGGATACAGGGATCATCGGTGCGGCTCTGCTGGTCCTGTTTCTTGTCTACGTTGCGGTGCTGAGTCTGAAGTGGTTGATAGTGAAGACGAATAGTGTTGCCGGAGCCCTGGCGATCTCCTGCCTCATCTTTATCATTTACAACATGTTTGACTGGGAATGGTACCTGCCGGCGATAACCGCGTGGTTTGTGGTTGCCGCCGCCTGCGTTGAGAAAATCCCCGATGTGGATGAAAGAGGATGACCGCCCGAGGAAGCCAGGCCGGCGACACACTCCCGGTCGTGAGATCTTGTTAGCCGATTAGCAGGTCCGCGGCCACAAAACCGATGTAGACGACGCTGATGATCCCGTTCATGGTCATGAAGGCGGTGTTTACTCGCGAGAGATCCCGGGGCGAGACGATGGCGTTTTCATAAGCCAGCAGGACCGCCACCACGGCGACCCCGACGTAATAAACCATCCCCAATAATTGCCCGAATGCCAGGCCGACCCACATCATCAGCACTACGGCCAGCAGATGGGCGATGCGCGTCACCCAAAGCGCCCTGCCGACGCCGAGCGATACCGGCAGGGAATGAATCCCCTCGCGCCGGTCAAAGTCGATATCGAGGCAGGCGTAGATGACATCGAAGCCGCCGATCCAGAGGGTGACGATGCCCATAAGCAGAAACGGCTGCCAGGCCAGTTCCCCGGTGACCGCCACCCAGGCTCCCACCGGCGCCAGGCCGATGGTGGCTCCCAGGAACAGATGGCAAAGCGACGTGAACCTCTTGGTATAGGGATAGATGACGAAGGCCGCCACGACAATGGGCGAAAGGTACCAGGTCAGCCGTGGCAGCTGGGAGAGCCCCAGGGCCAGCGCCGCCAGCGATACCAGGCAGAAAGCGAGGCCCTGTTGTATCGAAAGGGTGCCCGCTGGCAGCTCACGGCCGGCGGTGCGCGGGTTGCGGGCGTCGATCTCGCAATCGATGACGCGGTTGAGCCCCATCGCCAGGCTTCGCGCCGCGACCATGACCAGGGTGATCCAGAACATCTTCCAGAAATCGCCGACGCGGCCCATGGCCAGAAAGGCGCCGGTGTAGGCAAAGGGGAGTGCGAAGACGCTGTGTTCGATCTTGACGAACTTTGCGAACAGGACCGGCAGGTTCAGCGGCGAAGTTGTGGAGGCGTCAGCGGGCATGAGCGGCAAGCAATCGTGATCGAGTTTGTGGCGGCATCATTCCGCGTCGAATCCGGATTTAACCGAGGTCGATCCCGTAGCGGGACCATTTCTCGTTGACCAGATTAATGATATTTTCGCTCATGGCGATATCGTCGGGCCACTCGCGGTCATAACCCTCACTCGGCCAGGTCTTGGTGGCATCGAGGCCCATCTTGGCGCCGTAGTTGGCGGTGGGGCTCGAGTGGTCGAGGACGTCGAGCGGGCCTTCGGTGATCATCATGTCACGGCGCGGATCGACGTTGTTGAAAACGCGCCAGGCGACTTCGCTTTCGTTATGGACGTCAACATGCTCGTCGACGACAACGACAAATTTCGTCAGAGACAGCATCCCCAGACCCCAGACGGCGCTCATGACCTTCTTTGCGTGCATGGGGAAACTCTTCTTGATTGACAAGATAGCACAGTTGTGGAAAACCCCTTCCAGCGGCAGGTTCATGTCGACAAGCTCCGGCAGGGTCATCTTGATCAGCGGCAGAAACAGGCGCTCGGTGGCCTTCCCCAGATAACAGTCCTCCATCGGCGGGCGTCCGACAATGGTTGTGGCGTAGATCGGGTCGCGGCGATGGGTGATGCAGTTGAGATGGAAAACGGGGTAGTCGCCCGCGAGCGAATAATAACCGGTGTGGTCGCCGAACGGCCCTTCGCGCCTGCGCTCATCTTTATCCACATAACCTTCGAGGATGATTTCAGCGGTCGCGGGCACCTCCATGTCCACGGTCTTGCACTTGACCATCTCCACGGGGCTGCCTTTGAGGAAACCGGCGAGCATCATCTCGTCGATGCCCTTCGGCAGCGGCGCCGTGGCGGCATAAGTGGTAGCCGGATCGGTGCCGATGGCCACTGCCACTTCGATGCGGCCTTCAGCGGCGCGGAAATTCTCGGCGCCGTCCTTGTGGATGTGCCAGTGCATGCCGGTCGTACGCGCATCAAACTTTTGCAGCCGGTACATGCCGGCATTGCGCCGGCCTTCGGGATCCTTGGTGAAGACGACCGGGAGCGTGATGAAAGGTCCGCCGTCGCCGGGCCAGGTCTTGAGGATGGGGAGCGCATCGAGATCGGACTCGTCCATGACCACTTCCTGGCAGGGGCCGGACTTGACGATCTTCGGAGCTGAATCCGCGAGGTTCTTGAGCTTGCCAAGCGCCTTGACCTTGGCCACTATCCCTTGAGGAATCTGCATTTCCAGAACGGCGCCAAGGCGCTCGCCGATTGTGTCCAGGTCGGCGCCGCCCAGGGCGGTGCTCATCCGCTGCATGCTGCCAAACTGGTTAATGAGGACCGGCATCTTTGAGCCCTTGGGGTTTTTAAACAGCAGCGCCGGCCCGTAAGCCTTGCTGACGCGGTCGGTTACCTCGGAAAGCTCGAGGTCAGGGTCGACCGGCTCGTCGATCTCGTTCAGGTCGCCTTGCTGCTTCAGTGCATCGATAAATTGCCGCAGGTCGTCAAGTGCCATCAGGCTCAGGCCTCCACTCGGAAGTTGGCGTCTATCTTACTAAATATGGCGCGGAGTACGTTGGCTTTTTCTTCCGGATAATCCAGCAGCAGTTCATCGAGGATAGGGCCGGTGTCTCGGCCGCCCCAGACGGACTTGCCCAGGCAGGCGAAAGATGATAGTGCGCCGGCGGCAGCTGACGATTCCGAGTTGCTTTTTACACAGCAGTGGGCCGGGGAGGCCAAATTACCGGTTGCGGCTTTACGCGCATGCGCGGCCAGACTGAGCGTGGTTATTGTCCACAAGGTCATTGCTTTCGCCGGGTCCAGCTGTTCGCAGTGGATAAAAGAAAAAGACCGGACGAGATCGGCCAGCGCCATGATGCATGCCAGATCTTCGAGTGAGGCGATCGCGCCCAGACCACGGGCATACATATAATCTCCGGCAAGCAGGCGGAAGTTCTCATCGGGAGTATTGAGCAGGCGGCTGATACCGTAATGCAGCAGGTAGCCTTCAAAGATGTATTCGATGCCGAGCTGATAATGGTTCAGACCGGAGATATGACTTCCGCCGCCAGAGGGGTTGGCATCACCGGTGGCCCCATTTTGCTCTTCACAGCCGCAGGCTGCCGCAAACAGATCGGAAAAACCGGCTTCGCCGGTTTTTCCGAACGAACCGAATAAATCTTTCTCATCGCCCAGACGAGATTTCTCATCGCCCAGACAGGCACCGAACAGGGCGCTGTCGGCGGCGATCTCTTCCCTCATCTTCCTTAAGGTTGCAGCCGCGACGGTCATTATTCGGATACCGCGAGATGGAAATAGTAACAGGAATTTCCCATAGATAGCGCCTCGCTCGTAAATATCACAATCCCCATAGAACGCGCTTCACTTGTCCATATGGTATTCGATGGAACGCGCCGCATTTGTCCAGCAATAATTCCCCATAGAGCGCGTCTCACTAATCCTCACTTATCCAGATAGAAAGAAAGCGTCATCAGCTCGGTGGAGAGGTCGACCTGGCGCAGGATCACCGGTTCGCTGCTGGTGGCGCGGATCGGCGCGAAGTTGAGCACGGAAGGCACTCCGGCCGCGACGACCCGGTCGATCACGGTCTGGGCCGCCGCCGACGGGGTAGTGACGATGGCGATATGCACTTCATTCCCGGTGAGAAATTTCTCCAGATCCGTGATCGGCAGTACCGCTCCGGCGCCACGGTCCTTGCCGATGACGTTGGAGTCGGCGTCGAACATGCCGATCAGGTTGAATCCCTGCCTCTGAAAGCCGCGGTAGAGAGCCAGCGCCGTGCCCAGCTTTCCGGATCCAATAATGATGACGTTCCAGGAACGGTTCAGGCCCAGGCACTTTTTCAGCTCGGCGATCAGGCGGTCGACGTCGTAGCCGACGCCGCGAATGCCGAATTCGCCGAAGTAGGAAAGGTCTTTTCTGATCTGCGCGGGATTGGTTCCCACTTCATCCGCCAGTTGCCGTGAAGAGATGGTAGTTACGCCGCGGCTCTGTACTTCCTGCAGTTTTCGCAGATATTGGGAGAGGCGCGGCACGGTTGCCGCGGGGATCGAAAGCTTTTTAGAATTCTGCGCCATAGAAAGCCGCCCAGCTTAACCCTGGCTGAGGAAGGCCGCCGCCGCGGTCACCGTCCGCTCGATGTCGTCATCGCTGTGCGCGAGTGACATGAACGCGGCTTCAAACTGCGAGGGGGCCAGATAGACACCCGCTTCCAGCATGTGCCGGAAGTACTTGCCGTAGCGCTCGGTGTCGCTGGTCTTGGCCGATTTAAAATCGGTTACGGGGCCTTCAGTGAAAAAGAGGGTCATCATCGAGCCGACCCTGTTCTGGCATACGGGCATCGAACTTGCGGCGGCTGCCTCGGCGAGTCCGTCTGCAAGGCGCGCCGATTTTTCCTCCAGGGCCTCATAAATGCCGGGCTTGCCCAGCTCGGTGAGCATCGCCAATCCGGCAGCCATTGCCAGGGGATTGCCCGAGAGTGTCCCGGCTTGGTACGTATTTCCCGCCGGAGCCACTGTCTGCATGATTTCCCGGCTGCCGCCAAAAGCGCCCACGGGCATGCCGCCGCCGATGATCTTGCCCAGGCAGGTCATATCCGGCCTGATGTTGAAGCGGGACTGCGCTCCGGCAAAAGCAACTCTGAAGCCGGTCATGACTTCATCGAAAATGAGCAGGGCGCCGTGCTCGTCGGCCAGCTTCCTCAATCCTTCGAGAAAGCCGTCCGCCGGGGCGACAACTCCCATGTTGCCGGCCACGGGCTCAAGGATGATCGCCGCCACCTGCTCGCTCTCGGCCGCCATCAGCTCGCGCACATGTTCGAGATCGTTGTAACGCGCCAGGATGGTGTCCGCCGAGGCGCCCCTGGTGACGCCGGGGCTATCCGGCAGTGAAAGGGTGGCGACACCGGAACCAGCCTGAACCAGCAGGCTGTCAACGGCGCCGTGGTAACAGCCAATAAACTTGATGATCTTCTCCCGGCCGGTAAAACCGCGCGCGACCCTGATGGCGCTCATGGTGGCCTCGGTGCCCGAATTCACCATGCGGACCATCTCGATCGAAGGGACCGCATCTATGACCTTGCGCGCCAGCTCCACTTCGAGCGGGCTGGGAGCGCCAAAGCTGGTACCGTTCTTAAGAGTTTTCTCCAGGGCCTCCTGCACCGCCGGATGGCAGTGCCCCAGGATCAGCGGTCCCCAGGATCCAACGTAGTCTATATAGTCATTGCCATCGACGTCGTACATGCGGCTGCCCTCGCCGCGGGCGATGAAGAGCGGGTCGGTTCCCACCGAGCGCATGGCCCTGACGGGACTGTTGACTCCTCCGGGAATAAGTTGCCGGGCCTGCGCGAATAATTCCTGCGATTTCGATGTATCCAAATCTTGCTCCTGTTTATCGTTCCGGATCTTGTTTATTCGTTCCGGATAAGCGGGTTCCGGGAAACACTAACGGGAATCACTAATGTCCCCGCCGGCTCCTACGTAAGCCAGCGGGCGACGTCCTTGGCGTGATAAGTAATGATGGTGTCGGCTCCGGCGCGCCGGATTGCGGTCATCGCTTCGAGAACCGCCCGCTTCTCATCGATCCAGCCGGCGGCCGCGGTGGCCTTGATCATGGAGTACTCGCCGCTCACATGGTAAGCGGCCAGCGGGAACTTTGTCTCCTGCTTGACACGGTAAATGATATCCAGATAGGGAAGCGCCGGCTTGACCATGACGATGTCGGCGCCCTCCTCGATGTCGAGCAGAACCTCGCGCATGGCCTCATCGCTGTTGCGGCAGTCCATCTGATACGAGCGGCGGTCGCCGAACTCCGGCGACGACTCCGCCGCTTCGCGGAACGGCCCGTAATATGCAGAAGCGAACTTGGCCGCGTAGGACATGATCGGCGTGTTGATGAAGCCTTCGCTGTCCAGGGCGCCGCGAATGGCGGCGACGCGGCCGTCCATCATGTCAGATGGCGCCACGATGTCGGCTCCCGACTCGGCATGGGAGAGCGCCATCTTGGCGAGCATCTCGAGCGTCAGGTCGTTATCGACGTCGTTGTCCTTGATGATGCCGCAGTGGCCGTGGCTGGTGTATTCGCAGAGGCAGACGTCGGTGATGAGCAGCAGCTCGGGCACTTCCTCCTTAAGGGCGGCGAGCGCCATCTGGATGATGCCCTCCTCATCATAAGCGCCCGTGCCGGCCTCGTCCTTCTCCGCGGGGATGCCGAAAAGCAGCACTCCTGGGATGCCCAGGTCCCGCACCTCCCTGGCTTCCTCCACCAGGTTATTGATGGACTGCTGGTAGCAGCCCGGCATCGATTCGATCGGGATGCGCTTGTCCTGGCCGTGAACAACAAACATGGGATAAATCAGGCGGTCGGGGAGCAGGTCGGTTTCGTGAACTAGGTTGCGTATCTGTTCTGACTGCCTCAAGCGGCGCATTCTGTAAGTGGGAAAGTACACTGTGGATGCTCCTTTGGCGCGTGTTATTGTGCGTCGGATTAACCTGGATTAACTTGTCAGGATCAACTTGTCTGGATTAACTTGTTGGGTGCGCTGTTGGATGCACCTGTTGGATGGACTTGTTGGATGGACTTGTGGCATTTTTCACGAGCCATAAAGTATACTAACGCAATATGTGGGGATGGGTAAAGCTGAAAAGGGAAACGGGGCGGAATGTTCCCGCCTCCGTTTTAGGTCTTCGACAGAAACTGCGGCGGAAACATTCCGCCCCGTCTATCCTGTTATTTGCCTAATTGCTGCTCTATGCCGGCCAGCACTTCCGCGACCAGCGCCGTGAACCCGGGAGCGGCGTCGTACGGCGCTTCGGCGTTCAGATCCGCCTGCCGGACTTCCTCGCTGAGCGGCAGGCAGCCGATGACCTTGTAATCCTCCTTGATCCTGGCGCAGAAATCGGCGTCGGCCTCGGTCACCTTGTTGACAACCATGAAAATATTGATAATGCCGATATCGGCCGCCAGGCGCGTGATTGCCTCGGCAGTCTGAATGCTGCGCCGGCCGGGCTCCACCACGATCAGCATGGCGTCGACGCCCCTGGCTGTGGCCCGGCCCAGATGTTCGATGCCGGCCTCCATGTCAACGATGACAACTTCGCGCTCGTTGAGCATCAGGTGGCTGAGCAGCGTTTTAAGCAGGGCCGACTCCGGACAGACGCAGCCGCCGCCGCCCTTTTTGACCGTGCCCAGGCGCAGCAATCTGACACCGTGGGCCTCGGTGGATAGACTTTCGGGAAGATCGTCCACCCGCGGGTTCATCTTATAGACAGGCGTCATCGCGCCCGGTTCGGCACCGGTGCGCTCGCGGATCAGCGGGCTCATCTCGGAGATGGGAACGATAGCCGCGGCCGCTTCCGGATCGATACCGATCGCCGAGGCCAGATTGGCATCCGGGTCGGCGTCTACCGCGTAGACCTTGTCGCCGCGGTCTGCGTAGATGCGGGCCAGGGTGCCGGCGATGGTGGTTTTGCCGACGCCGCCCTTGCCGGTGATAGCTAGTTTCATCTGCATGCTCTCCTTGTGAATTGCTTTCGAGTCATTTCCAATTTGATCCTCATATGCAATCTACCCTCCAAAATTTCCGTTGCTACCGCATCCTCCGAATTACTGCTCGCGATTACTGCTCGCGATTACTGCTCGGGACCGCATTTCTGCAATGCATCCCCATGATTCTACACGTTCAGAGAATTCCCCAGACGGCGGGATTGAAATCGCCGCCAGGGCAATTAAGTATTGTGTCCCCGAAATAGGTCTGTTAAATTGAGAATCGAATCCACTCTATGTCTATACCCGAAACGAAGAGGACCTCATGAATTTCAGACACAGGATTTCACGGGGCGAATTGATCGACATCAGGACGCTCATCCCCGCGATAACGGTTTTGACAGTGTTGAGCCTGACCGTTCTCATGTCTGGTTGCGGCAGCTCCAGTTCGGGAGACTCCGGCTCGAGCACCAAATCTTCCATGGAGACATCCGGTCTGTCACGCCCAAATCCCGGCACGGTGCAGATGATCGATTCGATGAGCGACGTTACGTCCCAGAACTCCGACCTTGCCGCCGCTCCTTCATTTCTTGACATCAACTGGACGTCCGTGTCGAAAGAAGGAAATAACTTCAAGTTCACAATGGAAGTTAACGGCATGCTGCCCCTGGTTTCAGAGGCGGGGAGCGCCGTCGAGTGGGGATTTCTGCTGGATGTGGATCAGGACGGCAAGCCTGACTGGGGTGTCTTCACCGCGGTCGATACCAAAAACGGATTGGTAAATGGCCTCTCCGACCTGAAAACCAACGAGAAACGTTTGGGTGCGCAGTTCCCTGGAACTTTAAGTTATGCGGGAACCACTCTTGTATGGACAGTTGACATGGCCGCCATTGGCTCGCCCCAGGCCCTCAAATGGTTTACCTTCTCGAACTATTACACGAAGGGGAGCGATGGCCAGCCCAGGAAAGCTTCGGATCAGCAACCGGAAGCGGCGTCGAATTCCGACAGCAACAACTGGCTGCCATATCCATAATACCGGTTGCGGCGGTTTGGCCGCACCGGCGGCCTCGCCATAACATCAAGGAGTCGTTGGAGTTGTTCCCTGGCTGGAATTAGGAGGCGTCTGAGTAGTTTGACCGCCATTGGCTGCTGCCTGAGCCGCTGGGTCGGTCAAGGCGCCGCCGCCGTATATTTTCCAGTTAGCATAGACCGATGGTTCCGCCCAGAATTCACTGGCAAGCTTCTCGACGTTGGCATCAGAGAACTGGGCCCAGTCGATCTTCGCGGCGGCTTCCCTGGTGACCATGATCTGGGTCACCTTTGTATTCAGGTCTTGCGGTTCATCCGTGAGTCCATAAAGAGCCAATTGTACACGGCTCACATCGGGATAGCGGAAGAGCGCGCTCATTAGCTGTTGTGACATGGTTACGCTGCTGCCGATCAGCTGGCCTGGATGGCAGGAAGCGGTCCGGTTCAGATCGATAGCCACGGACTTGCCGCCGGCTTCAGGGGTAATCGTAATTGACCGGATCACTGGCTGCCCGGCGACGCCGGCGTCTCCCAGCTTGCGGTTAACAAGTTTTTCAACGGCATCCTTGGAGATGGGATCCTTTGTCAGTGTGGTAAGAGGTCCAGTGCCGATATCCGGCATTCTTGCTTTTTGAGTCGAGTCGGAGCAACCCGCGCCAATGAAGATTAAAACAGCGGCCGTCGCCGCCAAGAAGAAGAATTTATGATATTGGCGAATAAACGAACTGGACACGACGGTTCTCCTTTGATTTAAACGCGGGTTAGAAACCGCTTGCGGGATGGTTTATACTGGACCAATATTATCAGTTTTTTAGTATAACATAGTAAGCAATTCGCATGGCCTCTTTCGGCGATCGGCGATCACTCCGGCCGGTCCCTATCCATTGGCGGCAAGCTATTACCAACATATAGGGGAAGGGTTTGTAATGTTCAGGAAATCATTTTTCGCGGCAGGTACGGCAATCATGGCTCTGGTATTGTTTGCGATCAGCGGATGCAGCAGCGTTCCCGAAAATGCCGCCGCTACTGTTAATGGCGTAGTCATCAGCAAGGATGACGTAGCCCACCGCATTCAGGTTGGCGCCGCCATCAATCCCGGCAAGGTACCTACTGACCCGAATTCCGACGAATACAAAAGCTTCCAGCGCGACATTACACGGCAACTTATCGGCGAAGAGCTGGAAAGGCAGGAAGCCGAAAAGAGGGGCGTATCGGTTTCCGCCGACGAGATTACGGCTGTAGTTGACCAAGTGGTCGAGAATAAATATTTTGGCAGCCTGCAGAAATTACAGGAGGACTATGCGCGGCGCGGCATCTCCGAGGAAGAACTGCGCCTCCAGATCTACCGGACAATTCTGCACAGAAAGCTATATGAATCCTTACGGGCCGAGGTTGCTCCCAGCGAAGAGGAGATCAAGGCTCAGTACGACGCCAATATCGACAAATTTATTTATCCCGAGAAACGGCAGGTCCGTCAGATAATCGTCAAGAGCGAGGCGGCCGCCAAAACGATTGAAGGCCGCATAAACGCCGGCGAGGACATGGCGACTATTGCCAAGAGCGAATCAACGGATGCTCAAACCAAGGCAAATGGCGGCTACCTGGGCGTGGTTACGCAAGCAGATATGCCGCCGGAAGTTGGCAGTGTGACTTTCTCGCTGGCCAAAGGGCAGGTCTCCGATCCGATCATGTCCGCCCAGGGTTGGTATATCGTCAGGGTAGAGCTGATAATACCGGCATCGAACCGTACCTGGGATCAGGTCAAGGACGAGCAGATGCTCTACGCCAGCAATCAGAGGCTTGCCGATCGCTACAAGCAGTATCAGCAAGAGGTATATGATTCATACGATATTCAGTATGCCGACGATTACGCACCGCGGGAAAAAAGCCCGGTAACGACCGAGACGCCAGTATCCACCGTTCCTGAAGTGCAGCCATAGAAGTAGCGTACCCCGGGTCAGATCGTTAAACCCGAATTCGAGCATAAGCGCTACTTATAAAATACCCTATGGGGTTTCCAGAGCCCCGAGAATGAGTTGCCTTAACTAAGAAATTGACATATTTGCATCATGTCAAATCTCGAAATCAGAGTAGACTACTTGCATTAATTAAGTGTCTTTGTCCACAAACTTGGGATTTTCGGGAAAGCGCGAGCAAGGTTGCGGGGCGCCAGACTGACTTATCACCGGGCCTGAAGGGCGCGAAGCGCCGGCTCCAATCGGAACCGGCGGCCATTAAGGTCAAGTCATTCTGATTACACCCTGGATTCACTGTCCCTTCAGCCGCGCGTTTTTTCGTCTCCGTTTCAAGGATAGGCAGGCACTTAGAAAATTGTTTATGAGGGCGTAACCGGAGGTGATGAATAAAGCGCTCATAATGATCAGAAGTATAGAAGTAAAGTAAGACCCAGACCGAGACTTCACTAACTAGAAGGAGGAGGGTGAAGGAATGAAGAGTGTATTTAAAGCGGGCTTGAGGTGGAGGACCCTCGTGGTTCTTGCGCCGTTAACCCTGCTGGTTATATTGGCTATTGCCACCAGCGGGTATATTTCAGCAAGCTCGGCCGTGTATAACCAGTATGGAGTTGGGCATCAAGTACCTCACCTGGACAATGCACCAGCCCAGGCGGCGCTTGCCAACCAGCTGCTGTATGTCGCCAACGGCCGCGCCAGCAACGTCAAGGTAATTGACGTCGGCACCATGAACATCGTCGACACCATTCCGGTACCGAACGAGGTAACTCCGGCCGGTGTCAACGCTCTTAACGGCGGACTCATGAACTGGGAGATCCACGGTGCCGTACCGTCAGCAGACCGTCACAGCATCTATGCTCTGGGCGCTCTCTCCGGCGGCAGCTATGCCACTCCGGGCGACACCAGCAGCGCGTTCAACCTGGGCACCTACCTGATGTACCAGGTCAATACCGCGACCAAGAGTCTGACCAGCACCATTCCGATGAATACCGTCGGTCCGTTTAACCCGGTCGGTTACTGCGGCCTGGAGTACAACCTCAATAATGAGAGCACCGGCACCCTCGTAGCGGCCTCGATGAACGCCGCCAACGCCACGCTGGGCTCCGTATTGAAGGTTCCTGGCTGCTTCTATCAGAATACCGACCCCTCGGGTTTCTGTGACTATGTCGTGCATAACCCGAACTACACTGATGGCCTGGCCGGTTCCCCGGCTGTGGGCGATCCGGTACCGTTCAACATTGGTGGAGCCCGCGGCAGCGGCGCCGGCCATGAAGAAGGCGGCTGGTCGTATGTCGATCTGGCCACTGGCGCCAACACCGCGTTTGTTAGCGCTGATGGTAACGCCACGATGGAATCCAGCACCTGTGGTGTTGGCTGGAGTAATCCGTTTGCTGCTTCTGGCAGCGGCCCGCCCGATACCGTCATGGGCTATATGTCCCAGATGTTCGAGCCCCTGGTAAGCCAGGACTTCTTCAACGCAACCGGCGATCCCGCTACCGCTGGGTACCAGGGCGACATTGCCGGATCGAGCCTGCCTGGCACCAGCTATCACCAGCTGACGGTTGACAAGGCGAACGGCAAGGTCTTCGTGACCTCGAGTTCCGGTGGCATCGTGGTGCACGACATTACCGATCCTCTGGCTGGTTCCAGGGTTGGATACATTAACATTCGCGCCCTCACCGGTACCGAGACTAATGACATCCACGGCGTCGAGCTTGCCCCTGGCAACAGCTCGATCCTGTATGTCACGTCGCGGAATACCCGCAACAACAACAACCAGCATGACAATGTAGAGCTTGTCGTCGACATCAGCACTCCGGGCGCACCTGCGCTTGTCGGTTCTGTTGGCGGCCTCGCCGATTCTGTCTGCGGTGTCTTTGCTGACGCTGACAAGAGCGTCTACTATGCCGCTTCCGGCCTCTCCAGTGCTCCGGCGCCGGTGCTGAGCGTAAGCGTCAAGTATCCGTTCTGGGCCAACCTCGGCGACTATAATGCCCACAGGCTGTCCGTCAAGTTCGGTATCGCCAATAGCGCGGCAGCGACTGCTTCCGGCGTCGAGATCACCAATGCCAGCCCCTCGGGCACAGTTGCTCTCGTAACTGCCCTGCCGGCCTACATTGGCACCATCGGCACCAGCAGTGAGGGTACAGCTGTCATTCAGTACGATGTTGGCAGCGTTGCGTCGTTCAAGACCACAATGGGCGCAAAGGCTCAAAGCGGTCCCACCGTATACACATACGGATCATAAGGGGCTTCTGGCTAACTTGAGTCCTACGACTGATAACGTGAAAGGAGAACGATATGGCCGTTAAGAAAAGCGACCATCGTGAA
>JAJYOG010000046.1 GCA_021785935.1 Actinomycetes bacterium | reverse complement strand
CAGGCATGGCGCCGATGAGAAAATTTTGGGACCGGCTGATCTCTTCCGGTTAAAAGGATGGTCGCGCAGCCATATCCTGGTGAAGACCGCCAGCGTCGAGCAGACGCTTGCCGCTTTTAAACCGGTGATCGAGCATTACCGCGAGCCTTATCGCAACCGTGGCGTCCGCATCGTCGTCGATGTCGACCCGCAGTGGTTGTCGTAATGGGAAGAGGAGGATGAAGATTGGCAGTTGATGAGAAAACCAAGGCGGCCGCCTGGTCACAGATACGGCAGTTTGGCGATCCGGTTTTAATGGAGGCATCGCACGATGTCGTCGTCGATGACGAGGTGCGCAAACTTGCTGACCGCATGATTAAAATAATGCACGCCGCCGATGGCGTCGGCCTGGCCGCTCCACAGATCGGCGTGTTACGCAAAATTATCGTCTTCGTGCTTGACAAAGAAGTAAATGTGATGATCAATCCACGCATTTCCTGGATGTCCGACGAGACCATCACCGACGCCGAGGGTTGCCTGAGCCTCGCCAGCCTCGCAGTCGACGTCGAGCGGGCCAAGGCCGTTAAGGTCGAGGGCGAAGATCTGGAAGGCAACCCTCTGATTTTCGAGGAAGAAGGGCTCAGGGCCCGCATCCTGCAGCATGAAGTCGACCATCTGGAAGGCATGATGATCATCAACCGCACCAGCCGTGAACAGCGCAAGGACCTGATGGCGCGTCTGCGGAAGGTGAGGCTTCCCGGGGAAGACTAAACCGTGAAAATCGCCTTTGCCGGAACACCTCATTTCGGAGCCCTGGTCCTCGGGGCTCTTTTGCGTTCGCGGCATGAAGTCGCCCTGGTGATCACGCAGCCGGACCGGCCAGCGGGCCGTGGGCGCGCCTTGCGCGAGTCACCGGTAAAAAAACTGGCGCTGAGGGAAGGCCTCAGGATCGCCCAGCCGGACAAAATTAGCACTCCCGATTTTGTGGATGAGATGAAAGCAGCCGGTATCAAGGTGCTCACCGTTGCTGCTTTTGGGCAGATTCTGAAGCCGCCGCTTCTCGGCGGTATGCCCTGCATCAATGTCCACGGCTCGCTGCTGCCAAAGTACCGCGGCGCTGCTCCCATCGAGCGGGCGATCATGGCCGGTGAGCGCGTTACCGGCGTCACGATCATGGATATAACTCCCAAGGTCGATACCGGCGCCATCTATCTGCAGCGGGTCATCCCCATCGGGGATGGTGACGATGCCGGCTCGATGTACGAGAAGCTGGGCCGGGCCGGGGGAGAGGCGCTCGCCGAAGTGCTCGACGCCATGGAAGGCGGCGGCATGGAGCCCGAGCCCCAGGATGAAAACGCCGCCACCTACGTGGAAAAGATTACGCCCGCGGATACGGAGATTGTCTGGGAGCGTCCCGCCTGGAAGATATCGGCGCAGATCAGGGCGCTGTCGCCGCATATCGGCGCCTACACCAATGCAGGCGGCCATCGCCTCAAGCTGTGGAAGGCAAGGGTGGCGGAACCCGCGGCAGTGCAGGCGGAGGGCGCTCTGACGCAGGTAGGTGCTGTCGAGGAAGCAGACGCATCAACAAGCGCCATCTGGGAACAATCGCCGGGAACAATTATAGTTACAGGCGGCCGACTTTTTGTTATTTGCGGCACCGGTATTCTCGAACTCATGGAAGTACAGCCGGAGGGCAAGAAGCACCTGAGTGAGGAAGAATTTCTGCGAGGTTACACGCGGCTGTTGGCCGGTGGCCGGTTAACCAGATAGAAAGGAAAGTGTTTTTATAACCAGATACGCTCCCATGCCAGTTTGTTATAATCAATCCTGGTAATAAGCGGGAGGAAACCGCTGGATTACACTAGCGCCGTTTCCATTTTCGCCGGGGCGTGGCGCAGCTTGGTAGCGCGCTTGCTTTGGGAGCAAGAGGCCGGCGGTTCGAATCCGCCCGCCCCGACCAGACTTGACTTATTCAAACTGTCACCTGAAAAAAGCTCACGGAAGAGATCGCTGTATTCCGGGTCTTTCAATTTTTCTTCAATGTCTCCGACGAAAATTTTGTCAAGAAGGTCTGATTTAGTAGCCGCCTGTTGTCAGGCTGGGCTTTGAGATAAGCCTCGTGGCAGTTTCCAGCCAGGTCTATGGCTCTTTCCAGGAGTTCCTGAACGTTCTCATGCTTGCCGTCAAGGACTTTTAGCTTTTCCTCGCAATCCGTGATTTCAGAAACCAGACGTTCCTGTTCGCCTTTTAAGATATCTATGGCGATGGCTCCGTGATAATAGGCCTCGACAAGTTTGTATCTTTTGTCCGTCAGCTCATCAATTTTCTTGGTCAACCTCTTCCTTTGCAGAATTGAGGAAGCCTGCTGATTGACAATATCCTCTTCCAGCTTCACCTTTAGCTCTTTGACTGTTTCAGAAGGAAGCTGGATGTTTTTGTAGAGATCCTCAATCTTCTTTTCCACCCAGAGAGCGTCCACGTATTTCTGAGAGCAGCCGTTATGCCGTTTCTGTCCCAGGCAGTAGAAGTAAGGATACTTGCCCTTGGCAAGCAGGAACGAGAGCCTGGAACCGCACTCAGCGCAGTAGATGGTTCCTTTCAGATAATGAGGATGCTGCCGCTTTCGTTCTCCGGCCTGATCTCGGCTTCTTAGCGCTTGCTGGACTCTGTTGAATAGGGATTGTTCAACGAGCGGTTCATGAAGCCCCGGATATTCTACCTTCCGATAGCTGACAACTCCGGTATAGAACCTGTTTTGCAGAAGTGAAGCAATTGAAGACTTGCAGAACTCAGGGGCTGGCCGTTTCTTGGAGAAGTTATTCCTCAGTCCTTTCCTGGCCATGATCTTTTGAATCTCGGCCAGCGAGTAATTGCCGGTGGCGTAGAGATCGAAACATTCTTTAACCAGTGGTGCCATATCTTCATCAATAACCACTTTGGCAATGCTTGTGCCCTCGATTGTGTCTCTGACGTTTCTGTAACCGACGGGGGCTCTTGTGACCATACCGCCGGATTTGGCTTTTTGAAGGAGTCCCTTTTTGACCTCCGCTGATAGATTGGCAGAGTAGAATTCGGCCATTAACGCATGAATGCCCTCCACGAACCTTCCAGAGGCGCTGTCCTCAATGTTCTCAACCACTGACACCAGCTGTGCCCCGGTGCGCGTTAAAACGGCTTTGATGGCTACATGGTCTGACATATTCCGAGCAAGACGATCAATCTTATGGACGATAACTGCGTCTACGTCTTTTTTCTTCAGTCTTGAGAGCATTTCCTGAAGCTGGGGGCGGGCTGTTGATCTTGCAGATTCGCCTCTGTCGGCGTATTCATCAAGGAGGTTCCAGTCTTTTTCCCGGATCAGCTTCATGCAGGCTTCTCTTTGGGCGGGAATGGAGTAACCGCCCTCAGCCTGTTCTCTGGTTGAAACTCTAAGATAAATGACACATCTCATGATTTTTTCTTTCCTTTGGCCTCTCGGGCCTTAATCACTGCCTTGTAAGCTCTAACAACTGATTCAAGCTCTTCACTGGTCATGTTCGGGACTTCCTTGAACATGAGAGTCATTCCGGGGTCAGTCAGTCCTAAATCTTCCAGTCTTGCTTCCAGGAGCAGATCATTCATTGCCCGTTGGGTCATGCCTAGTGCTTTGGCCCATTTCTTGAGCTTGTCGGGCTGGGGGATGAACTTGCCACTTTCAACATCAGATACATAGCTTCGCGAGTCATAACCCAGCGCGAGGGTTATGTCACTTTGTGTAAGACCCTTCTCGGTTCTCATTCTCTTTAATTTTTCTGCAAATAATTGTTACTGCTCATCCGATTAGCTCAGGAAACGACCAATTGCGCATAAGTCACTGGCCCAGTATAAAGGACACATCGATTGAGCAAACGGCGGAAGAGGTCGGTCCGGTTGCGGCGGCGGTTTAAACGATAA
>JAJYOG010000032.1 GCA_021785935.1 Actinomycetes bacterium | reverse complement strand
GCCCCGGCACGGCTTATCAGACCAAGGTAACCGCGGCCACCGCCACCAACGGTGTCTACCTCACTACCGCGATGCCGAGGGCCCTGGGCAACATTAACCAGGGCGCCAACGCTCCCTTCACCCTCAAATACTTTATACCAACCGGGGTCACGAGCTTTTCCACGACCGTTTACTCCACCTGTAACGATGTAGGCGGAGCCAGCTACTACTTCCCCACCAAAAGAACCACCTACTCCTATAACCAGGCGAGTGAACTGACATCGAGCTATAACTACCAGGGGGCTACCACCAGCTACTCATATGATGCTAACGGAGCCGTAACCCAGAAATCAGACGGCGCCAGCACCACCGGCTATTCCTATAGCGGCCTCGAAAAGCTCACCCAGGTAACCACGCCAACATCGATCATCAGCTACTCCCATGACGCCCTGGGCAGAAGAATCTCAAGAACGGAAGGCACCAGCACAATCAACTACCATCATGACGCCAAGAGCGATCTCACTGATTATGAGACAAACGCCGCCGGAGCATTATCTGTTTCTTACCAACGCGGAGCCGACGGCCTCATTTCCCAGACCGACTACACCGGCCAGTCACCCGTCACGACCTATGATCTCTACAATCCTCACGGCGATGCCTCAGCGCTTACAGATTCAAATGGCAATGTCACCGGCACCTACCGCTATGATTCCTTCGGTAATCCCATCGGCGCCAACGCCCTCGCCAACGGCTACACCGGCAAATGGCAGCGTGAGCGCGACAACGCCACCGGCACTATCAGGATGGGAGTGAGGGAGTATGATCCCAGTCTGGGCAGGTTTGTCTCAGCCGATCCGCTTAAGGGAGTGCCAGCCGATCCCCAGCAGCGCAATCGTTACCCGTATGTGGGGAATGATCCGATGGTGAGGTATGATCTCAACGGTCTTTACCCAGGTGAGAGCTATGTTAATGCTATAAAAGAGAAGGTATCAGAGCTCAAACGCGTACTCCAAGAGCCTGCCCTAGGAGGAATGCCTCAGCGTGGAATTTTTTCCGATGATAACCCGATATCCAAATTTGCACATAATCCTGCATTAGAAATGGCATTAATGGTTTCTGTGCCAGGTGGAGAATTTGGGGGTTTCGGGGAAACAGGTGCTGAGCTAGGCTCGGTATGTAAAACAAACCGTGAATTGCTTGACCTCAACAAATATTTTGCTAGTGAGCAACAAATTAGCGAAGAAGGCAAAATAATCTTTGGGGAAGGTTCAGAACCGTATATACCGTTTAGAGATTCACAGATAATTGCTGATCGATATGGTGGTGTAGCATCTGACTGGGTCAAAAAATCTAGTACTGCTTATGAGGCAAACGATGGTTTAAAGATTGAAACTCATTGGGTCGAGAATCTTAGAACAGGAGAAAGGGTTGAGTTTAAAACAAAATTAGTTTCGGGGTGGTGAGTTTTTGAGATCCGAACAAAAAAGACAGGAGATTCTAGATCTTGCAAACTCGATGATCAATGGCAAGATCAATTTAGTTCTCGGTAGCCGGTTAATGAACAATCTTCGCTTCGAAGTTGATGACGAAGAAAATAGTATTTTTAATGTTTTTATTGGAGTTGATTCGGATACTGAAAGATTTATTTTTGGTGATACCAGAGCGCATTATAGTTCGGAATATTTACAACTAACTGATAGGGAATTAGCTGAATATCTTAAAGACATGAGTTCATACATAATTGATGCATGCAAACGTGTCATTGATTTTTACTCCAATAAATAAATTTGAAAGGTTTTTTAACTTCTTTGCTTCCTAGGCAAAAAAGGGGCAATTTCGGAAACATTATTATAGTTCTTCTGCTCCTCACTATGCCTTCTCAAACTGACCGGGACAGATGAAATCTAGTGACAAGCACCCATGATTCCCCATAAAACTGGATGTTTCAGCCTTTCCCCGCCCTCGTTTTTCATGTAAAATCCCTTTTTGCCCCTGTTTCTACCGTAATTTTACCCTTCGGAGGATTTTTGGTTTCAACCAGTGACTTTAAGAACGGTATGGCCATCGAGGTGGAAGGCACGATTTTCACCATTGTCGAATTCCAGCACGTCAAGCCTGGCAAGGGTGGAGCTTTTGTGCGCACCAAGCTCAAGAACATTGACACCGGCGCAGTCATCGACCGGACTTTCCGGCCGGTGGACAAGTTCCGCCGCGTGCGGGTTGAATCCAAGAAGATGCTTTTTCTCTACGCCTCGCCAGATGAAGTCGTCCTCATGGATAACGACAACTACGAGCAGATGTCGCTGCCGCCTGCGCTGGCCGGCGATGGCCTCCAGTACATCCAGGATAACATGGAGGTCGAGGTGCAAATGGTCGACGGCAAACCGGCGCAGATCGAGCCGCCGATGTTTGTCGAGCTGGAGGTGGCCGATACCCAGCCTGGCGTCAAGGGAGATACCGTCAGCGGCGGCAACAAGCCGGCGACGCTAGAGACCGGAGCCGTCGTTAACGTACCGCTCTTTGTCAAGAACGGCGATCGCCTCAAGATCGATACCCGCACCGGCAGCTACGTGGAAAGGGTTTAGGTCCCGCCGCAATGGCCCGGGCCCGGCGCATACTAATTACGGACACTACCCTCAGGGACGGACATCAGTCGCTCTGGGCCACCCGTATGCGCACCAGCGAGATGCTGCCGATCCTCCCGGCCATGGACGAGGTCGGTTATTATTCCCTCGAGGTCTGGGGCGGGGCTACTTTTGACAGCTGCATCCGTTTCCTCGATGAAGATCCCTGGGAGAGGCTGCGGACCATCAAGCAGCATTGTCCCAAGACACCGCTGCAGATGCTTCTTCGCGGCCAGAACCTTGTTGGCTACCGGCACTACGGCGATGACATCGTACGCAAGTTCGTGGCTCATTCCGCCGAGAGCGGCGTCGATATCTTCCGCGTCTTTGACGCCCTCAACGACACCCGCAACGTCGAAGCCGCGGCCGAGGCGATCAAGGAAGCGGGCAAACATTTTCAGGGGGCCATCTCCTATACCATCAGCCCGGTGCACACCATCGATCACTTCATGGAAGTCGCCCACATTTATGCCGAGATGGGAGCCGACTCACTCTGCATCAAGGACATGGCGGCGCTGCTTTCGCCCTATCGCGGCGAGCAGCTGGTCCGCCGGATCAAGGAAGAGATTGACCTGCCGCTGGAGCTCCACTGCCACTACATCGGCGGCCTGGCGCCCATGACCTATCTGAAGTCGATCGAGGCCGGGGTGGATGTCATCGACACTGCCACCGTGCCGCTTGCCTTCGGGGCATCCAATCCGGCGACGGAGATGGTTGTAAGCGCGCTATCGGGCACACCTTTTGACACCGGGCTGGAGCTGGACCAGTTATTTGATATTGCAAAATATTGGGAAGAGGTCCGTATTAGCGGAGGCCATGCGCGTGGCGTTACCTCGCTGACCCACATGCAGGTCTATTCGCACCAGGTCCCGGGCGGCATGATCTCCAACCTCGAGAGTCAGCTGACCGAGCAGAACGCGCTCGACCGGCTGCCTGAAGTGCTCGAGGAGATTCCAATCGTGCGTGCCGAGGTGGGTTATCCGCCGCTGGTTACGCCCATGAGCCAGATCGTCGGCACCCAGGCGGTGCTCAATGTTCTTTCAGGCAAGCGCTGGCAGGTTGTCCCCGACGAGATGAAGTCATATCTTAGGGGCCGGTACGGCAAGGCTCCTGGGCCGATCAGCCGGGAAGTCATGCAAAAAGTTTTAAGTGGCGAGGAGCCGCTGACAATCCGTCCCGCTGATCTTCTGGAAGAAACAGTAGATAATTTCGCCCTGGAGATTGGCGATCTGGCGCACAATGAAGAAGATGTTTTGATTTACGCCCTGTTCCCGGCTACGGGACGCACTTTCCTGGAGAAGCGTCAGCACCGGGTCGAAGAAGATGTTTTCCTGATTCAGGAAACGGAGGAAAAAAGTGGAGCAGATATGGATATAGACAGGATTAAGGAGCTGATAGCCACCGTCGAGGAATCATCGATTGCCGAGATTACGATCGAGGAGGGCGACACCAGGATTACGGTGCGCAAGAGCGGCGAGCCGGCGGAAGAAACGGCGACGGCCGCGGTAGCCGCTCCCCCCCAAGCCGCTGAGGAAGATGCCGGCGATCTCTTCGTGGTTAAATCCCCGATGGTGGGCACATTCTACCGCGCGGCCTCGCCGACCAGCGATGCCTTTGTTGAGATTGGGGACGAGGTAACCGAGGGTCAGACCTTGTGCATCCTCGAAGCCATGAAGCTGATGAACGAGGTTACCTCAGAAGTGGCCGGGGTGGTCAGGAGCATTCTCGTCGATAACGCCAAGCCGGTGGAATACGGCCAGTCGCTTCTTTACATCGAGCCGGCCGTGGCCCCAGAGTGACGCTGGTCCGGGAATAACAATGCTCTCCAAGATTCTAATAGCCAACCGGGGCGAGGTGGCGTTGCGCGTAATCCGCGCCTGCCACGAACTCGACATCCCTTGCGTGGCCGTCTATTCCGAGGCTGATGCCGATTCGCTGCATGTCCGGGAGGCAGATGAGACGGTCTGTATCGGTCCCGGCCCGGTGATTGAAAGCTACCTCAAGATTCCCAACATCATCGGCGCCGCCGAGATTTCCGGCTGTGACGCCATCCATCCGGGATACGGATTTCTGGCTGAAAATCCGGAATTCGTGCTTGCCTGCGAAGACAACGACATGGTGTTCATCGGTCCCGGGGCCGAGATCATGCGGCGCATGGGCGACAAATCGCTGGCGAAGCAGACGATGAAGCAGGCCCTTATTCCCGTTGTGCCCGGTTCGGAGGGAGCGGTGGGCGACGCGGCTGAGGCAGCCCGTCTTGCCGCTGAATTTGGTTACCCGGTGATGGTAAAAGCTTCGGCCGGCGGCGGCGGACGGGGCATGCGGCTGGTGCAGTCTCCCGGCGAGATGGATAATCTTTTCAACATGGCCAGCAGCGAGGCAGAGACCGCCTTTGGCGACGGCACGATTTACCTGGAAAAAGGGATAGTCGGCCCTCATCACGTGGAGGTGCAGGTTCTGGTCGACCGGGCGGGGTCGGTGCTGACACTCGGCGAGCGCGACTGCTCGGTGCAGCGGCGCCATCAGAAACTGATTGAGGAATCGCCTTCGCCGCTACTGAATTGGGATACCCGCCAGAAGATGGCCGAGGCTGCCATCGCCGCCTGCCGCGCTTGTGGCTATGTCAATGCCGGCACCCTGGAATTCCTGGTCGACGACGACCGCAATTTTTACTTCATGGAGATGAACACGCGCGTGCAGGTGGAGCATCCGGTTTCCGAGGCGGTTACCGGCATCGATATCGTGCGCGAACAGATCAGAATTGCCCGAGGCGATCTGCTCGCGATTACCGGCTCGATCCAGACTCGCGGGCACGCGATCGAGCTGCGAATCAATGCCGAGGATCCCGCCAACGATTTTCGCCCCAACACTGGCACCATTACCAAGTATGTGCCGCCTGGCGGCCCCGGTGTGCGGGTTGATTCGCATCTCTACGAAGGCTATACAATACCGGTTTTTTATGACTCGCTCCTGGCCAAGCTGATAGTCTGGGATCTCGATCGTCCCGCGGCCATCCGCCGGGCGCTCAGAGCTCTCAACGAGTACATTATCGAGGGCGTGGTCACCAACAAGGAACTCTGTTCGGCGATTCTCAGGAACCCAGACTTCCAGGCCGGAAACTACACGACCGCATTTATCGAGGAAAACCTCGAGCGGCTCGAACTGGCCTAGGTGGCCGGTGGAATTTCCCGCCACATCCCGCCGGCAGGCGCGCAGGGACGCCATGGTGCTGCTTTACCAGCACGATATCACCGGCGGGGCGCTCGATGAGTTATATAATAATCTCCAGCGGGAAGAAGGCCGCGAGATAGATGCCTTCACGCGCGAAGAGGTCGGCGGGGTTCTGGCGCGGCAGGACGGGATCGACTCGGTCATCGATGAATATGCCAAGGGCTGGCCGGCTCATCGCCTGGCCGCGCTCGAGCGGAATATTTTACGCATCGCCATTTACGAGATCGAGCAGCGCGAGGACATACCTTACGCGGTGACGATTGATGAGGCCGTTGAGCTGGGCAAGCGGTTTTGTTCTGCCCAGGCCGGTGCCCTCATTAACGGCGTGCTGGGCAGGCTCGTCGAGGCGGATGAGCCTGGACAGACGCCGGCAACTGGTGAATAGCGCCAACTTCGAGTAAAAGAGAAGACATGGATAACATGGAAAACATTGATAAGGAAAAAAACGAACCAAGTGCTCAGGCTGGGTCGATGGATTCGCCGGAGATATTAGAATCCCCGGAATCTCAGGAAACCGGCGACGACCTCACCGGCGCCCTGGCGGCTACACTGCAAAGCCTCAACCAGTCGATCGGGCTCATGGAGCAGATCGTACAGAAGCTTGAGGCCGGAGACTCTGACTGGGAAGAATCCGTGCAAATGCTCGCCGAGGCTAACGATCTCGCCATGGAGAGCAGTCAGAAACTGGACCGGGTGGTTCAGGATGTCGTCTACGGAGCGGAGGATGACGACCGGCCCGAGCAGGACCCTGTCCCCGGAATCTGAGGAAAGACCGTTTTGAGCTATCCTGACGAACTGACCTCGCTGCTCGAAGACTATATGCGTGAACTTGCCTTCGGAGAGGATGCTTCTGCCGCTCCCCTGATTGAAGCCATGAAATATTCGCTGCTGGCCGGCGGCAAGCGCATCCGGCCGGTGCTACTGATGGCCACCGGGCAGGCTTTCGACCGGGATCCCTCCACTCTGCTGCCGACCGCCGCGGCCCTGGAGATGATCCATACCTATTCGCTTATCCATGATGACCTCCCGGCTTTCGACGATGACGATCTGCGCCGGGGGAAGCCTACCTGTCACGTCAAGTTTGGCGAGAGCACTGCTATCCTTGCCGGTGACGCCCTGTTTTCTGAGGCCTTCAGGCTCATATGTGAAAGGCAGGATGCCGAGCCTCAGATCCTGCTCGGCGTGATCAAGGAGATTGCGATCGCCACCGGCGTTAAGGGGATGGTTGGCGGGCAATATCTCGATGTATCCGGAATCCCTCCTGGGGATCCCGAAGCGCTAAAACTGCTGCACTCGCTTAAAACAGGCAGATTGATCATGGCCTGCGTTCATTGCGGCGCTTTGCTGGCCGGAGCGCCCGACGCCGAGTTAACAAATCTTCGCCGTTTTGCGGCCGATCTCGGATTGCTATTCCAGATAAAAGACGATATTTTGGATGTTGTGGGCGAAACCGCCGTACTGGGCAAGATGGCGGGCACTGACGCCAGGCTGGAGCGCCGAACCTACGTCAGTGTCTTCGGCCTGAAGGAAGCCGAGCGACTGGCGCGTAAGTCTCGGGACGAAGCTCTCGAAGCCCTCGACCGGGTAGGAGGAAAAAACGAGGCTCTTGCCGGAATCACGAATTACATCTACGAACGACAGCAATAAAAAGTGTCCCTGTTAGAGCAAATCCATTCTCCCTCAGACCTTCGGCGATTTAACGACCGGGAACTGCAGGTCCTCGCTGATGAGATCCGGGAGTTCATGATCGGCACTGTCTCTAAGGTTGGCGGCCACCTGGCCCCCAGCCTGGGAGTGGTAGAGCTGACGCTGGCGCTTCACAGCGTCCTCGATAGCCCCAACGACAAGATCATCTGGGACGTCGGGCACCAGTGCTATACGCACAAGATCATCACCGGCCGCGCCGATGAATTCCACACTATCCGCCAGTACGGCGGGCTCTCCGGTTTTCCCAACAGCGGCGAATCCGAGCACGACATCGTTGGCACCGGGCACAGCTCGACTTCCATCAGTTATGGCGTGGGTATTCAGGAAGCGATCAGGCTGGTGACGGCCCAGACGGAGTTGGCGGGCATCGAGGCCACGATCGAAAGCAGTGACGATCCCAAGAAAGACGATGAAGGGGATAAAAAGGAGCCCGGCCACGTTGCCTGCGTCATCGGCGACGGCGCCCTCACCGGTGGCATCGCCTTCGAGGCGCTTAATCAGGCCGGTCATCTGAAAACGCCGCTGATTGTCATCCTTAATGATAATGAGATGTCGATCAAACCCAATGTTGGCGCCATTTCCCAATATCTGCACAAGCTGCGGCTGGATCCGACCCTATACAAGCTGCGCGAGGAACTGGAACACGGCATCGAGAAAATACCGGGCCTGCGCGGCGCCTCCCGATCCATCAAGGAGAGTATGAAGGCCTTCCTGGTACCGGGGATGCTTTTCGAGGAATTTGGATTTGCCTATATCGGCATCGTCGACGGCCACGATATCAAGGCTTTGCGGAAGAGTATCAGGGCGGCGATGGAGATCGAGCGCCCGGTTCTTATCCATATCAAGACGACGAAGGGCAAGGGCTACGAGCCCGCCGAGGCCCGGCCGGACACCTTCCATGGCATTGCTCCTTTCACCATCAGCACCGGCGAGGCCATCAAGAAACCGGGTCCCATCACCTATACCGAGGCTTTCGGGCAGGGGCTCGCCAGGATGGCCGAGGATGACGAGAAGATTGTCGCCATCACCGCGGCCATGTCGAGCGGCACCGGCCTCTATCATTTCGAGCGGCAGTTTCCCGAGAGATTTTTTGACGTCGGCATAGCAGAGGAACACGCGGTTGCTTTTGCCGCCGGTCTTGCCATCGGCGGTTTCAAGCCGGTAGTTGCCATATATTCCACTTTTCTCCAGCGAGCCTTTGACATGCTGATCCAGGATGTGGCGTTGCAGCAGCTCCCCGTCATTTTCATTCTCGATCGCGGCGGGCTGGTGGGCGATGACGGCCCTACTCATCATGGAGTTTTCGACCTCGGTTATCTCAACCTGGTTCCGGGCCTTTCGGTCATGGCGCCCAGGGATGAGGCCGAGCTGCAGAACATGGTTTACACAGCGCTGCAGATGGATTCACCCGTAGCGATTCGTTACCCGCGGGCCGCGGGGCGCGGCGTGTCCATGCCAGATGAGTTTGAGCTGCTGCCAATTGGCAAGGCTGAGGTTATCGACCGCGGCGAAGGCGCGCTGCTCTTGGGCATCGGCACTGGAGTCGGCATCTGCCGGCGGGCTGCCCGCATGCTGGTGGAGCAGTACGGCCTGCGTTCGACGGTAGTTAACGCCCGTTTTCTCAAGCCTCTGGATGAAGAACTGATCCGTAAGCTCGGCGCCGAGCACGAGCTGGTGGTGACTGTTGAGGAGGGCACGGCCAAAGGCGGATTCGGCAGCGCCGTACGCGATCTGTTTGCCGAGGAGGCTGCTGTGCCGGTCAAGAGTTTTGCCATTCCCGACAGATTCATCCCTCACGGCAACCGCAACAAATTATTACGTGATATCGGTCTCACACCTGAAGCTGTCGCCGACTATATTGGCGGACGCATGCTCAAGAAGAAAATAGTGCCGGCCGAACGGCGAAAAGTTTCCGGCGACGATATCTGAGGCAGAAAGATGCCTCCCGAAAAGAAGCAGCGACTCGATAATATCCTCGTTCAGCGGGGATTTTTTTCTTCCCGCTCACAGGCGGCCGCGGCCGTCCTGGCCGGAGAGGTGAGCGTCGGCGGCAAGCCCGTGACCAAGGCAGGCGCGCTGACCGCGCCGGACGCTGAAATTTCTCTCAAGGAAGAGCCCCGCTTTGTATCACGTGGCGGCCTGAAACTGCAGTGCGCCTTTGAGCGGTTCGACCTGAATGTCGCCGGCAAGGTTGTGCTCGACGCCGGAGCTTCCACCGGCGGTTTTACCGATTGTCTGCTTTCCCACGGCGCGGGCAAAGTGATCGCCGTCGACGTGAGTTACGGACAGCTCGACTGGAAACTCCGTCAGGACACGAGAGTGGAGGTGCTCGAGCGCACCAATATCCGCTACCTGAAAAAGGAAATGTTGTCAGAGGCTCCAGCTCTGGCTACGTTTGACCTCTCATTTATCTCTCTTAAGAAAGTTTTGGCCGCTGTGATAAAATGCCTTGAGCCGGGCTTTGAGTTGGTCATCTTGATAAAACCGCAGTTTGAGGCTGGCAAATCTTCCGTGGGTAGCGGTGGCGTCGTGCGCGACCTGGAAGTGCGCCGGCAGGTGCTCGCGGATATATGGGATTTCGCCGAAGCGCGGGAATTGAAGGTGCTCGGCCTGATTGAATCATGCGTGCGCGGACCCAAGGGAAACATTGAGTACCTGATGCATCTGCGGGACTCTTGCCGGGAAGGTCCGGATTCGGACGCGGCGGCAAGGCGGGATGAGGCCATAGCAAGAATTTTTCTTCAAGGGGATAGTCCTGGTAACTAGAATCGCAGTCATCACGCACCGTCGCTCAGATGCCACCGGGCAGGCGCTCCTGCAGGTTCTGGACCTGTGCCAGGAGCTATCGATCGAGGCCGTTCTTCCCCGTGAGGAAGTAGACAAATACTCTATCGATAACGCTGACGGGCTGGCCACGATTGTTTCGTCGCTCGATGAGACTGAGGTCGGCCTGTGCGTGGCGCTGGGGGGCGATGGCACCATCCTTCGAGCCTTCAGCCGCTTCCAGGGACTGCAGATCCCGATACTGGGAGTCAATTTCGGCCGCGTCGGTTATCTTTCGGCGATCGGTCCGGAAGAAATCGCCAGCCGCTTGCGCTCAATCCTGCAGGGTGATTACGAAACGATCGAGCTGAGTCTTATCGGCATGGAAAATGCTGGAGAAACAGTTCTCGCGGTTAACGATGTTGTCGTGCACAAGCCCGACGGAGGCTCGGTCATACGGCTTGGCTACGGGGTCGGCGAAGTCGATTTCGGCGCCATCAGCTGCGATGGCATGGTTGTATCGACTCCGGCGGGATCCACCGCCTACAATCTTTCAAATGGCGGACCGCTGGTATCGCTGGAGCTGAACGCACTCGTGCTCACGGCGATCGCGCCGCATACTCTGATGTTCAGGTCGCTGGTAATCGGTCCCGAGGAAAGTGTATCCATTAGGAACGATACAATCGGCGCCGACGCCGTCATCTATCTGGACGGCCGTATCGGCGGCACTTTGAAATCGGGTGCATCGCTTAAGCTGTCGCTGCTGCCACGCAAGGCTCATCTGGTCAAACCGCCGGGCTCGAATTTTTACCGGGCCCTGCGCGACCGGTTCGTCCAACCTTCACGGTAAGGCCTCAGTTGCTAAATGAACTTCATATTGAGAACCTCGCGGTAATCGACAGCGCCGGTCTTGAGTTTGAGCCGGGTCTGAACGTGATCACAGGTGAAACCGGAGCCGGGAAGACCATCCTGGCGCATGCGATCGCGCTCCTCATTGGCGCCCGCGCCGACAGCGGCCTGATCAGACCGGGAGCTTCCGAGGCGTCAGTGGAGGCTATTTTCACCGTTCCCAAGGGATGCTTTTCCGGCATCGATGTTGAGATCGATATCCCCGATGATGAATTTCTGGCGGTGAGACGCCGCATTTCGCGTGACGGCCGCAGCCGCGCTTATGTCGGCGGCCGCACGGCGACGCTGGGAGTACTGGCGGAGCTTACCGGCCGGCTGCTGGCTTTCTCCGCACAGCATGAACAGCAGCGCTTGATGCTGGCTTCGAGGCAGCTTGAAATCCTGGATGATTATTGCGGGGAGGCCCTGGCCGGCCTTTTGCTTGAATACCGCCTTCTTTACGACCACAGGGCTGAGCTGACAGCTGAGTTGTCCGATCTGAATCTCGATTTCGAGGCACGCCAACGCGAGGCTGATCTGCTCAAATTTCAGATTGACGAGATAGAGGCCGCCGGCCTTCAGCCTGGTGAAGACGAAACTCTGGAAAACGAGCATGGGCGGCTGATGAGGGCCGCGGAGCTGCGTGAAGCCTGTTCGCGGCTGGCCGAACTTCTGACCGGTGGCGAGAGCGAGGGCCTGATGGATGCGCTGTTGGCTTCACTAACGGGGCTCGAAGGCGCTGCAGGTGTCGACGAGGATCTGGACGCCATCGCCGAGAGATTGCATAACAGCTGTTTTGAACTGGAAGAGCTGGGCCGGAGCGCTCGCAACCAGGCTGACAGTTTTGAGAGCGATCCGGCCAGGCTGGCCGAGGTCGACGAACGCTTGGAGCTTATCAGGCAGCTGCAACGCAAATATGGCGCCGGCGCCGGCGCGACTGGCGGCGCCGGCGTTTCAGGCGCGGCCGGCGGCATCGAGGAAGTGTTAAATTTCTGCTTGCAGGCAGAGGCAAAACTGAAAACACTGGCCGGGTCCATCGGCGGGCGGCCCGCGCTCGAAAAAGAGCTTGCTGAGGTTGAGCGGGAGATGGTGGTGCTTGCCTCCAATATGCGACAGCTGAGAAGTGAGGCGGCTTCGCGTCTGGAGGAGGAAGCGGGCCAGCATCTGCGCCAGCTGGCATTTCAGGACTGCAGTTTTGGAGTCCGGCTGCTGCCTCTCGAAGGCGGCGAGGAAGATGGCGACAAGGCTACCCTGAAGCTGGATGCCAAATTGATGAACCGCAATGGAGCCGACAATGCCGAATTCATGGTAAAACTCAATCCCGGGATGCCGGCCACGCCGCTTAAGGAAACGGCTTCCGGTGGCGAGCTGTCAAGGATCATGCTGGCTATCAAAAGCGCGGTGACCGCGTCTCGTGACACCGCGTCGCTCGTCTTTGATGAAATCGACGCCGGCATCGGCGGCGAAACCGGCGCCGCCATCGGCGCCAAGCTGAAAAGCCTCGCCCGCGATGCCCAGATCATCTGCATCACCCATCTGCCGCAGATAGCCTGCGCGGCTGACGCCAATTTCCGGGTGGTCAAACATGCCGAGGGCGGCCGGACCATGACCGCAGTCGAGCGTCTTGAGGGCGAAGGCATCGTCGACGAGCTTTGCCGCATGATGGGTTCCAGTCCTGAAGACTCAAAGGCCCGCGCCCACGCCGGCGAACTTTTAAAAAATTCAGGCGCTGCCGCATGAGCGCCATGAGCGCCATCTTTATTTCCCTCAGGCCCAAGCAGTGGATAAAAAACCTGGTGGTCTTTGCCGGGCTGATTTTTTCCCGCAATCTGGGCAACGCCGAGATGCAGTGGAAAGTTTGGGCGACGTTTGCCGCTTTTTGCGCCGCAGTCGGGGCCGGCTATATGCTGAATGACATCCTCGACCGGGAAGCGGACCGGGTCCATCCCAACAAGAGGAACAGGCCGATAGCAAGCGGCCGCCTCAGCGCCGGCACCGCGTCCACAGTCGCGATCATTCTGGTTGTCGTTGCCATCACTGGAGGATTCTTTGTCGACCAATGGCTGCCGGTGTTCCTGGGCGGATATCTGGCGCTGCAATTTTCCTATGCGCTTGTGTTCAAGCACCTGGTCATTGTCGACGTTCTGCTGATCTCGGCCGGATTCGTTCTCAGAGCTGTCGCCGGGACCGTGGTGATCCACGTTACCATTTCACCCTGGCTGATTATCTGCACGATGTTGCTGGCGCTGTTTCTGGCGCTGGCGAAGAGGAGGGCCGAGCTGGTGCTGCTCGAGGACGAGGCCAGCAACCACAGGCGCAATCTTGAGAACTACAGCATCGACCTTGTCGACCAGATGACCAGCGTTACCGCTTCGGCGACCCTGGTATCGTATGCGCTTTACACATTTACCGCTTTTGAGCAGTCGCGGGGGATGATGCTGACGATTCCCTTTGTTCTCTACGGTATCTTCCGCTATCTTTATCTTGTGCATAAACACCTGCGCGGCGGCTCGCCCGAACAGGTGCTTCTGACAGACAAGCCCCTGTTAATTGATATAGTTCTCTGGGTGGCAACAGCTGCCATAGTTCTGCAATGGATGGAAAAGTGAGGAGTGACTGAATAGATGAAATCAAAGGTTGCGATTCTTAAGACCAGTCCGGAAACGGTGGTTGAAGATTACGGCAAGTTGATGCGCATGGCCGGTTACACCGAGACTCTTCCCAAGGATAAAAAGACCCACATCAAGATCAACATCTCCTGGCACGTCTGGTACCCCGCCTGCTCGACAGCTCCATGGCAGCTTGAGGGCGTCATCAAGACCCTGCTTGATGATGGCTATGACAAGGATTCCCTCTACCTGACCCAGAACCGCACCGTTGTTGTTGACGACCGGGTCGGCGAGGTCAACAACGGTCACGCCGCGGTCGCCGGGAAGTACGGCGTTGATTTCACCAGGCTCTACGAACCGCCGGTGAAATGGGTGCATTACGAACCCAAGGCCGGGATGCTCGTGCTGGACGAGGTGTTCAAGGATGCCGGCGGCATCCACATCCCGGACATCTTCTTCGATACCAACATTATCCAGATGCCTACTGTGAAAACTCACGTATTTACCGGCACCACCGGAGCGATGAAGAATGCTTTTGGCGGCCTGCTGCAGGAGCATCGGCACTGGACCCACAGCGTCATCCACGAGACCCTGGTGGATCTGCTGGCGATCCAGAAGGAGATCCATACAGGAGTATTCGCGGTCATGGATGGCACCATCTGCGGCGACGGACCCGGCCCTCGCGCCATGGTGCCGTTCGTCAAGGATTATATCCTCGCCAGCGCCGACCAGGTGGCCATAGATGCGGTCGCCGCCCACATGATGGGTTTCAATCCCATGGATCTTAAATATATCCGCCTGGCGCATGAGCGCGGGCTTGGTTGCGGTGTCTTCGATGAGATCGAGTTTGTCGGCGAGGATATATCCGAGGTCAATTTCCATTTCCACGGAAAGCAGGACACCTTTGCCAGCAAGGGGCAGAAGATGATCTATCACGGTCCGCTGAAGCCGCTTGAGAACGCGCTGCTGCGTAGCCCCATCGTGCCGTGGTCATATGCCGCTTCGAAGTTTTACCACGATTATTACTGGTATCCGTTTGTGGGCTGGCCGCGGGTTAGCCAGATGGCGGAGACGGAGTGGGGGCAGTTGCTGCAGTCCTATCTGCCCGAGGGAGCCGAGCTGGAGCATCAGGGCAAGGGCAAGGGGACTTTCCTGGCCGTGGCCGCCGCCGGTACCCTTGCAGGCATGAGCGCGATGAAAAGGGTGGCCCATATGGCCAGACACAAGTAAAAAATGCTGAAGAATCTGAAACGCAATCTCCTGATAGGGCTGGCCCTCGCGGTCAGCCTCTATTTGGTTCTGGGCCTGTATGCCGACATGGGCAAACTGCTCGATGCCTTCGGCAGCTTTTCCTGGGGCCTGTTGCCGCTGGCCCTGGGGCTGACATGCATCAATTATCTGGTCAGGTTTGTTAAGTGGGAATACCTGATCAGGGTGATCGATATCAGGATTCCTGCCATCCCCAGCTTCATTATCTTCATTTCCGGCCTGACCATGACGATCTCGCCGGCAAAGATGGGCGAGGTGATGAAATCTTTTCTGCTCAAGGATTACCGTGATATTCCCATCAGCCGCTCGTCGCCTGTCGTCGTCGCGGAGAGGGTGACCGATGTCATCGGCGTGGTCGTGCTCGGCAGCGCCGGCACCCTGGCTTACGGCTTCGGCCGGGAGGTACTGGTTATTTCGATCATCCTGCTGGCTGCTTTCATTGCCGTGGTGCAGACGCGGCCCTTGTGCCTTGGGCTGCTGCATCTCGCCGAGCGGATACCTCTAATCAAGCGCTTCGCCAGGCATCTGGAAGAATTTTATGAAAACGCATACGTGCTGCTAAAACTGCGGCGCCTGCTGCCGGCAGTTCTGTTGAGCGTTGCCGGCTGGTTTTTTGAATGCCTGGCGGCGTATGTGTGCCTGCGGGGACTTGGTGTTGACCTGAAGCTCATGCTTGTTACCTTTATTTTCGTGATCTCGTCACTGGCCGGAGCGCTCGCCATGGTACCGGGAGGACTGGGCGTGGCCGAAGGCAGCATGACCGGCCTGCTCATAGCCAACGATGTTGAACGGACGGTGGCCGTCGCCGGCACCATGCTCATCCGCCTGGTCACATTCTGGTTCGCGATTGTCCTGGGATTGATCGGTCTGTCACTTTATGGCTTAATTCCCGGAAAAATGGATAAAACGGATTTAGCAGACGCTACGGCTGAGGACGCCTAGGGGAGTTGCCAGGGCTACCTGATCAGCCCATCCTTGAATAATACGCGCTGACTGGCCAGAAGCGGCTGCCCGGTAGTGCAGGCGATCAGCACCGGGCCACCCCTCAAATTGGCAAACTGAGGGGTTATGCGGCCTCCTGCCGGGATCGTGAAAAAGTCATTCCCTGGATTTGCGGGATCACGCATCTTCGAGTCGCCTAAATATATCTCAACCGTGGCATCACCCTCACCCTGATTAGCAACCAGGATCCAGTCGCCGCGCATGTAATTGCTGATTTGCGAGTCATACCAGGAAAAGAGCTGCTCTCCGGCGAGCGCTGACACCGGCACTCCCTGCACCTCCTCAAAGCTGTCACGGAAGATGACCCTTTGCGA
>JAJYOG010000031.1 GCA_021785935.1 Actinomycetes bacterium | reverse complement strand
CCATATTTCAAAGCCTCCAGCAGGAACCCGAAATCCTTTTCCATCTGATGGTCCTCATGCCCGAGGATGGCCAGAATGCGCCGCTGCAGATCAGGTTTGTGAATGCGCAGGCCGCCACTGGCGATCTCAACGCCGTTGAGCACCAGATCGTAGAGGCTGCCGCGGACCTTGAGTGGTTCATCCTCGAGAAATCCGATCGTTTCTTCATTGGGAAGTGTAAAAGGATGATGCTCGGCTACAATCTCACCGCTGTCATCATCCAGCTTGAACATGGGGAAATCCGTGACCCAGAGGAAACGCCAGCCTTTTTCAATGAGGCCCAGATCAGCCGCCAGTCGCGGCCTGACCGCTCCGAGAACATCCACCGCGGTCGAAACCGTATCGGCGACAAAGAAGATAATGTCGCCCTCCTCGGCCCCCGTTGCTTCCAGCACCTGGGTTTTTTCCTCCGGGGAAAGGAACTTGGCAATCGGCGACTGCATCTCCAGCTTTTCCCTGATGATCAGGTAGGCAAGCCCCTTGGCGCCATGAGACAGGGCAAAGTCGGTAAGCTCGTCTATTTCCCGGCGCGAAAAAGTCGCGGCCCCCGGCGCCCTTAAGGCCCTGACAGTGCCGCCATCGGAGATGGCTCGCGCAAAGACCGCGAATTCCGAAAGGCGAAAGATCTCGGACACTTCCACAATGGGAAGATCGAAACGCAGATCGGGCTTGTCCGAGCCGTAGCGCAGCATAGCCTCGTCGTAGGTTATTTTGACGAACGGCTTGTCGAGCGCAACGCCCATTTCCTTCTCAAAGAGATCCGTCAGCAGGTCCTCGAGCAAGCCCATGATTCCGTCAGCCGTCATGAAAGACATCTCCATGTCGACCTGAGTATGCTCGGGCTGGCGGTCGGCGCGCAGGTCCTCATCGCGGAACGCGTGCGCAAACTGATAATAGCGATCGAGTCCGGAGACCATGAGCAGCTGTTTAAAAAGCTGCGGCGATTGCGGCAGGGCATAAAATTTCTTCGGCTGCAGGCGCGAGGGCACCAGAAAGTCGCGGGCTCCCTCGGGAGTACTCTTGGTGAGCACAGGTGTCTCCACCTCGGTGAAACCATGTGAGTCAAGAAAGTTCCGGACCGTGCGCGAGACGCGATGGCGTAAAAGCAGGTTCTCCAGCATGTCCTCGCGGCGCAGATCGATATAGCGGTACTTGAGGCGCAGGTTATCGTCAACATCGGTACGCTCTTCAACGCTGAACGGCGGCGTTTCCGAGCGGTTGAGCACTTCGATGGCGGTGACGTTGACCTCGATCTCGCCGGTAGCCAGGTCGGAATTAACTGTTTCCGGCGGCCGCGGTGCGACCTTCCCCTCGACCCTGAGAACATCCTCAGGACGCAATGAGTGGCCGATAGTGTGTACTTCGCCGGAGCGCTCCGGATCGAAGACGATCTGCAACAGGCCGCTAACGTCGCGCAGATCAATGAAGATGAGGCCGCCGTGATCGCGACGCCGGTGCACCCAGCCGCAAAGGGATACTTCGCGGTCGAGATCTTCCCTATTCAATTTGCCGCAGTAATCGGTGCGCATAAACTTCCTTTATTTGTGACAGTTGAGACGGCGGGATGTTTCCGCCGCAGTTTCTGTCGAAGACCTAAAACGAAGGCGGGAACATCCCGCCATCCATAATTCTAAAAACAATCTACAGCAGTCGTTTCGCCAGGTATCCTTCCAGGCCATCCATGGCTAACCGCTCCTGCTCGCCGGTGTCCATGTTCTTGACGGTGGCTGTGCCGGCGGTAATTTCTTCCTCGCCAATGATAACAACGTACGCGGCTCCGAGACGGTTAGCCTGCTTCATCTGCCCCTTGGCCTTGCGGCCGGCATAGTCCGTATCCGCGGCAATCCCGCGGCGGCGCAGATTGTGCAATGCCTTGGCTATTAAAGGTTTTGCCCGATCGTCGAGAGCCGTGAAAAAGACGCCGATGCCCGCCTGCTCCCCAACGAATCCAGCCGACTCGAGCGCCAGTACGATTCGTTCGATTCCGGTGCCAAAGCCAATCGCCGGCATCGGCGGCCCACCAATCTCTTCGACAAGCCCGTCGTAACGGCCGCCGCCGCCGATACCCTTCTGAGCGCCGAGGCGGGCGCATTCGTACTCAAAGGTGGTTCGGGTGTAATAATCAAACCCGCGAACCAGGGTTCCATCCACTCTATATGAACGGCCCAGACGATCGAGACCGCTCCTGACGGCGGCAAAATGATCTGTGCAGGCGCCGCAGAGATTATCAACCAGTTTCGGCGCTCCGGCAAGTTGCGCCAGACAGCGTTTGTTTTTACAATCGAAGACCCGGAGCGGGTTAAGCTCCGCCCTTTCATGGCAATCCTCGCAGAGTTCTTCCAGTGTCTGGTTCAGAAAATCCTTCAGTTGATCGATATACCGCGGCCGGCAATCCGGACAACCCATGCTGCCCAGCCTCAGATCGACTTCCGGAACGCCAAGCCCTTCATAAAGATCCGAAAGCATCATGATCATCTCGACATCGAGTTCCGGATCTCCGGAGCCGATGGCCTCGGCGCCCAGCTGATAATGTTCGCGGTAGCGTCCGGCCTGCGGACGCTCAAAGCGGTACATGCGCTCAAAGTACCAGAGCTTAACCGGCTGGGGAAGTTTGTGCATTCCGTGTTGAATGTAGGCGCGCACCACTGGCGCGGTGCCCTCGGGCTTCAATGTCAGGCTGCGTCCGCCCTTGTCTTCAAAAGTGTACATTTCCTTGCGGACTATGTCCGAAGAAGTGCCAACACCGCGAACAAACAGCTCGGTCTCCTCAAATGCCGGAGTATTGATACGCCCGTATCCGGCTGCGGCGAAAATGGCCGAGGCAAGCTCCCTGACCTTATTGCGCGGCGGTTGCCCTTCCGGCAGGACATCGTATGTTCCCTTGGGACTCTGCATCTACCAGCCCAGGTCCGTCAGGAAGGGATTATTTTCACGCTCGGCCTCAAGCGTGGTCGAATTGCCGTGCCCGGGATAAACAGGAGTGTCGGGCGGATAACGCAGGATCAGATTCTTTACCGACTTCGCCAGATCTTCAAAAGAACCGCCGGGCAGATCGGTACGCCCGATGGAACCATGGAATAAAAGATCGCCCGTGAAGAGGCGGCCGGCCGCCAGATAAGTCAGAGAGCCAAGGGAATGTCCGGGGGTAGCAATGACCTGGACATCGATGCCGCCGGCGTCAATGGTCTCGCCGCCGGCCAAAACCCGATCGACTCTGTGGGAAGGAAACAGAGGCGCTCCCGGAAACAACTGGTGTTTTTCGGGCGCCTGGAGCACGATATCGGTTTCCTGGCTTCCGTATACACGTGCGCCTGAAGCCGCGGCTACACCAGCGACCCCCCCCAGGTGGTCGTGATGTCCGTGGGTAAGGAAAATGGCCTCACAGGCGGCACCCGCCTGTTTAAAAGTCTCCATGATCTTATCCGGATCGCCACCGGGATCGATCACAAAACCGCGTCCGGCATCCGGGTCATAGACGATATATGAATTAGCCTGCAGCGGACCCGCGGGCCTGGCGATTATCTCAACGGTTATCAGAAACTCCTTCGGGCGAAATTATTCCAACCATCTAACGCTAACAAATCAGCCTCTACCGGGCAAACCAGGAAAAACAGATGGCCGGCTTGAGCGCCCATTGACCGTTAGTCGCTGACAGCCATCGCGTTATCAATCAAGCAACACGGAAGCAGGTTCAACCTGCGAGGCGGAAATCCTGTAGGCGGCGGCGACAGCCGCCGCCGCATCCCTGCCGGCACCAGCATCCGCCGCATGCACCTCCGCCAATTCCGATCCGGGCTCTAGCCGGTCCCCCACCTTGGCCCGCAGCAGCAACCCGACCGAGTGGTCTATCTTGTCTTCCCGGCGGCGACGGCCGGCACCCAGCGAAAGCGCGGTCCTGCCGATCGCGAGCGCGTCAATCGATTCCACCCATCCCGATCCCTGGGCTCGAACCATTTCCCGATGCGGCGCGGCCGCGAGCGCTCCGGGGTCATCGATAAATCTGGTGTCACCACCCTGGTATTCTATCCACTGATTGAACTTGCCCATGGCGCTTCCGGCTGACAGACGCCGACGCGCTTCCTTTTCCGCCTGTTCGGGGCTCCAGCCGAGATCGGAGAGCGTCAGCAGCCTTGTGGCCAGGGCCACGACCACATCCACCAGGTCGTCGGGTCCATTGCCCTTGAGCGTTTGAACCACTTCGAGCACCTCCAGCGTATTACCGACTGCATGCCCCAGCGGCTGCTCCATCGAGGTCATAATCACTTCAACCTCGATGCCCCGCCTTTTGCCCACTTCCCGCATTAGATGAGAGACCCCATGAGCGTGACCACGCGTCTTAAAAAACGACCCGGCGCCGACTTTGACATCCATGACGACGGCGCCGGCGCCACCCGCGAGCTTCTTGCTGAGAATGCTGGCGGCTATGAGCGGATTCGAGTCAACGGTCGCCGTGACGTCACGCAGCGCATAAAGGCGATTGTCGGCAGGCGCCAGATCGGCGCTCTGCCCGGCGATACAGATGCCGATCTCCCCCAGTTGCTGCTTGAAAGCGGCAGAATCGATTGACGTATGAAATCCCGGGATCGACTCCAGCTTGTCGACCGTGCCGCCGGTATGGCCGAGCCCCCTGCCCGACATCTTGCCAAAGATAGCGCCGCAATCGGCGACTAGCGGCCCCAGAACCATGGATACCTTGTCGCCGACGCCGCCGGTGCTGTGCTTGTCTACTACCCGGCGTCCGAGGCCGGACAGATCGAGCCTGCGGCCCGAAGCCAGAAGGGCATCCGTGAGCGCCAGGGTCTCATCCAGAGTCAGGCCCCTGTGCCAGACCGCCATCAGCCAGGCCGACATCTGGTAATCGGCAACCTTGCCGGCCATGTAGTCGTTGATAAATGCGCGCAACTCCCCGCCGGCATGCTCGCCGCCATCGCGTTTGTGCTGGATAAAATCCACAGGCGCCACATATTTATTCATGATTTCCTAGGATAAATGAAAACTATCGACTCCGCGAATAATTTATGGTACTCTGAAACCCTAGCCATCGCCGGATGCACCGCAAGCCGGCAAGCGGGCCTTTCCATATGAGGGGTTTGGATATTGAAGCTGGGGGTCATACACTAGAGGAGCCGGTCCGGTCGCCCAATCGAGGACAGCTGGGTCGGCTTTTGGGTTTCTCTGGGGTATAGAAAAAGCATGAAAAGGTCATTTACCGCAATATCGATCTTCTTTCTGGCCGCGCTGGTGGTTTTAACGGTGGCCACAACAGCTTTCGCATCCGCGACCACTTGCGATCCACAGCTGTCCGAATCCGCCGCCACTCCATTCTGGGGTAGTTATGGCGACTACAGTGAAAACGTGCTCACCGTGGACGAATCGGTCCAGAATACCAGCAGTTGTGCCACCTGCACCCTTCGTATCGCCCAGGTGACAGCCACTGAGGGAGTCACTGTCGAGACACCCCTGCCAATCGATCTCAACAACGTGCCGCAGGCCGCCAGCACCACCATCCGCATAAAATACAGGGTTCCCCCAGGAGTAACCAGTTTCCACAGCCGCGCCAGGGTTATCTGCGCACCGGCTCCAAGACCCGTTAATACCGGCCAGTTCTCCATTAAGCCGTCAGTTGCCTGGGCTAACGAGGGCTGTCCTGTAGCGCCGCCGGAAATGGCCGGATTGCCCCTGCCGGAAGACCAGCGATACGGGTGGAGATCATTTACGGCCGCGCTCAAGGACATCGATGGCAAACCAATCTCAGGAATGCCCGTAAAATGGGGCCTCTCGGTTCCGTACGCTTTCCGGATTGTCTCCAGCGACACCGCAACCGATGAACTCGGACACGCTGCTGTTATCGTGTCGCCGCCTGAATACTTTGTCTGTATTATTCCTTATTACTCATCCGCCGGGACGCAGGTCACGGCATCGATCGCAGATGGGAAAACTGCTGAAGCTACCTTCGTTTACAGCCGCTGCTTACCTGGGGGCAGCACACCGCCCTGGGCGAATCCGGACCCGGTTACGCCCCTCTAACAGGTTCGCTGGCCAAACCTAGCCCTCCTTAAGAACCAGGAAAGACCTTCCGGCAAGCTTCATCGCCTCCACCAGTTTCAGTTCCGTCCCTGTGAAAAATTTAAGCACTGTCGCCCCCACGTCCGCAAACTCGCCCAGATACGGCTGATTTCGCGGCTGGCGTCCGCTCCCTTTGCCCGTGCCTTCCCCCGATGACGTCTCCAAGAACGATCCGCCGGGCGAAAATACCTCGCCACCCAACCGCGCCAGCAAGGGGATGAACTCCCGAGTGTGGTCAGTACCCGGCATGACCGGATCGCAGCCGTGATCGGCAGTTATTATCAGCAGGTCATTTTCCCCGCAGGAGGAGAGTAGCTCGGGAACCGCTGCGTCCGCTTCCTCCAGGCCTTTTGCAAATCCGGCGGCATCGTTGCGATGACCCCACAACATGTCGAAGTCGACGAGGTTGGTGAAGACCAGCCCCTCGTCCAACTCATGCATGAGCTCCAGCGACTTCTCCAGCCCCTCAGTATTACCGGCGATTTTGTGCTCATAGCGAACACCCGATTCGGCAAAGATCTGCGAGATTTTTCCCACACCATGCACCGGGACGCCGATTTCGGCCAGAATGTTGAGATAGGTCCGTGGCGGCGTCAGGGAGAAATCGCGGCGCCGCGGCGTTCGAACAAAATTTCCAGTTTTACCCGTAAATGGGCGGGCGATGACGCGTACTACTTCGTTCTCTGCGCGCAACAGCTCACGGGCCTGACGGCAATATTCATATAGTTCTTCGACAGGAACGATGTCCTCATGGGCGGCGATCTGAAAGACGCTATCGGCCGAAGTATAGACGATCAGGTTGCCAGTCTTCATGTGCTCTTCACCCAGATCCTTGATTATCTGGGTGCCGGACGCGGGTATGTTTCCCAATACGCCCCTGCCGGTGAGGCGCTCGAAACTCTCAATCAGGTCAGGGGGAAATCCATCCGGGTAAACGGGGAAAGCCTTGGCGCTGATCGCGCCCATGAGTTCCCAGTGGCCGACGGTTGTGTCCTTGCCGCGGGAACGTTCGCTTAGTTTGCCGAACAGGGCTTGCGGCCTGGGCACGGGTGGAACGCCCGCTATCGGAATGATATTGCCGAGACCCAGAGCTCCCAGATTTGGCAGCTTCAGCCCACCTGCGGCCTCGGCTACGTGCGCCAGTGTATTCGCACCCTCATCTCCGAATTCGATAGCGTCGGGAAGGGCGCCGCAGCCGACTCCGTCAAGCGTTATCAAAAGACAGCGGACCCGCCGTCTCATCCTTTTCCGGCCGAGGAGCCAGAGGGGGTTAATCATTTACGGGAGACTTCCTCGCACGCGGATGGGAATCGAAGTATATGTCACGCAGCCGCTCGTGGCTGAGATGGGTATAAATTTGAGTCGTGGAAACGTCGGCGTGGCCGAGCATCTCCTGGACGCTGCGCAGGTCGGCGCCGCCGGAGAGCAGATGCGTAGCAAAACTGTGCCTCAGCGTATGGGGCGTGACGGTCTTGCTGATCCCAGTCTTGCGTGCGTAGCCGACCAGCATTCTGTGCGCACTCTGACGGGTAAGCCCCCGTCCGAAGCGGTTGAGGAAAAGATGGGCGGTTTTAACTCCCTTGCCCAGAAACGGCCGGCCTGAACTCAGGTAGCGCCGAACGCTGTCGAGTGCCGGCTCGCCCACCGGGATCATCCTTTCCTTGGAGCCTTTCCCCATACAGCGGACATAGCCGCCCTCGAGATCGACGTCGCCGCAAACGAGGCCGATCAGCTCCGAAACCCTGAGCCCGGCGCTGTAAAGCAGCTCGAGCATGGCTGAATCGCGCAGAGCGCCGGGGCTGCCGCTTCCGGGTTGCGCCAGCAATATTTTTACTTCGGCGAGATTCAGCACTGTTGGCAGCTTGTGCCCCTGCTTGGGTGACTTGATAGGTACGACCGGGTTTGCAGGCGTCAACTGTTCGCGGCAGAGATACTTATAGAAACTCCTGAGAACACTGACCTTGCGCGCAACCGTGGCTCCGGCAGGTATGGTATCTTCGCCGCCGAGGCTGCTGATGAAATCACGGATATTAGATGTGGTAGCTTCCTCCACGGCAATGTGCCCGTCATCAATAAAAATCTGGAACTGAACCAGATCACGACGGTAGGAAGAAACGGTGTTATCGGCAAGCCCGCGCTCGAACTGGAGATAGGCAAGAAATTCTTCGATCAGATGGTTCCGGGGCGCTGTTTGCCGCTCTAGCTCAGCCCCCGTGGTATCTATCCGTTGTTCCATGGCTCCTTGATTCGCGGTCGGATATCGATGCTCCTTTTTTCCCGGTGACATTCAACCGGAAACATTTTGATGACGGAACCCGCTGCCAGGATTATTTTATGACGGCCAAGGTTGCGGCAGTCAGGAAGCGTATTAATGGTTTAATTGATGTAATTCTTCGGTTTGCTGGGACTTTCATGAAACCGGGAACTGGTCCGATGACGAAAGCCGGAAAGGAATGATGCTGGATAAGGGGTAGTGAGGCAGTCCCACGGAATCGGCGACGGCCGGATTGGTAATTTTGCCTTCCATGACATTAACACCGTGCGCCAGGGCATCGCTTCCGCGAATGGCTGCGTTCACTCCATCCTTGGCGATTTCGAGAATATAGGGCAAGGTCGCGTTGGTAAGAGCAAAGGTTGAGGTAATCGGAACCGCGCCGGGGATGTTGCCTACACAGTAATGGATGACATCGTGGACCATATAGGTCGGCTCGCTATGAGTGGTCATATGCGATGTCTCAGCGCTCCCCCCCTGGTCGATGGAGACATCGACGATAACAGAATGCGGAATCATATCCTCAACCATCTTCTCCGTAATCAGTTTGGGAGCTTTGGCGCCCGGTATGAGCACGGCGCAGATAACCAGATCCGCGCTGGAAACGTGCTCTTCGATGCTGAGTGTCGTTGACATAACGGTGGTCAGACGCCCGGATACATACCCATGCAGCGACCGCAACCGGTCCAGGTTGTTGTCGAGGACAACAACGTCGGCCAGCATCCCGGCGGCGATCTTGGCCGCATTGGCGCCGACGATGCCGGAACCGAGTACTACTACTTTCGCCGGCGGCACTCCGGCTACGCCCCCGAGCAGGATGCCACGGCCGCCGATCATCTTTTCCAGAAAATAGGCGCCCACCTGCGCCGACATGCGTCCGGCAATTTCACTCATTGGCGCCAACAGCGGCAGGCGTCCGTCCTGCTCGACGGTTTCATAGGCAATGCAGGTAGCGCCGGTGTCCATTAACTTGTGAGCCAGCTTCGGCTGTGGAGCCAGGTGCAGAAAGGAAAAAACAGTATGTTTCGGTTTGAGCAGGGCGACTTCAGTGGCGGAAGGATCCTTAACCTTGACGATCATCTCGGCCTCATCAAAGAGAGCCTCGACGCCATCAACTATCTGAGCCCCCTGGCCGGAATAAGCCTCATCCGTCAGTTTGCTGCCCTCGCCGGCTCCCTTCTGAACAAGAACGGTATTGCCGGCGTTAACGAGTTCGCGCACACCCGCGGGCGTGATCGCCACCCGGTATTCATCTACTTCAACTTCTGAGGGGACCCCGATAATCAATCTTTTCTCCTTCCCTCCCGGTTATTCCATGTAAGCACAGCGGTAAAACCCTGGCGCCGCGGCAACCCCGCGCAAAACCCTATCGGCGGCCTGCAAGTTCCTGATGAGCAAACATGACACCAATCAGCGACTTGCCATCCTCGAATTCCGCCAACAGGTCGGCCAGCGGCTCCATGGACCTCTGCTCAGGTTCGATAAATTCCTCGCCGTCGGACTGCTCTTCTTCCTGACGCAGATCCTCGGCAAGAAAAACGTGCAGTATTTCATCACAAAATCCTGGCGAAGAATAAAAACTTGTCAGCCGGGTCAGCCGGCCTGCTATCAGCCCCAGCTCTTCACGCAGCTCACGGCGGGCGCAGTCATCAGGAGTCTCGCCGGGATCGAGCTTGCCGGCGGGAACCTCGAGGAGCTGCTTGCCAATGGCATCACGGTATTGACGCACCAGACGCACGTTGCCGTCGTCATCGATGGGAACGATAACCGCCGCTCCCGGGTGCTCCATAACCTCACGAATAGTGCGACGACCGTCTGGCAGCTCCACCCGATCGACACGTAGCTTGATGATACGCCCTTCGTAGACATATTCCGATGAGAGACGCCGGTTGTTCACGCGCGCGCCACTTCGACCAGCGCCAAGATAAACGCGTTCATCTGGTGAAGAGATTCGGCTGAGATGTATTCATCAGGAGTGTGAACTTTTTCCATTCCGGTCGCGAGGTTTACGCAATCGAGCCCCATGAGATTGAAGACGTTGACGTCGCTGCCGCCTCCAGTTGAAGTACGCCTGGTCTCGATGCCTGCCCTTTTGAACGCCCGCTCGGCCAGATCGATCGGCAGGCCTCCCTGGGAAAAATCAAATCCGTGAAATTCGTCAACAACTTTCAGCTCTACATCAACCTCTTCCCCAGCGGCGGCCAGATTGATAGCTTCAATCATTGCCGATACCTGCTTTTCCAGCTTGTCCTGGTTGTGGCTGCGGGCCTCCCCCAGGATGGCGCAGCGGTCTGGAACCACGTTGGCCGCCTCCCCGCCCTTGATAACGCCGATGTTGGCCGTAGTTTCATCGTCCAGGCGTCCCAGTTTCATCGCCGCCACAGCTCTGGCCGCCGCGGCCACGGCATTCCGGCCTTCCTCGGGAACAACTCCGGCGTGCGCTGACTTGCCGATGAATTCGGCGCTCACTGTCTTCTGCCAGGGTGACCTGACGATGACGCCGCCGACCGGTCCGGTGCTGTCCAGACAGAAACCGCACTCGGCGGCCATACTCTCGACGTTGCTTATCTTGGCGCCCCTGAGGCCGCCTTCCTCCCCTACGGTCAGCAACAGCTCAATTCCGGCCTGTGGCAAGGAATTGTGGATTACCTGTTCCAGGGCATAAACGATCGCGGCAAGAGCCGCCTTGTCATCGGCGCCAAGGACCGAACGGCTTCTGCTCCTGAGGACGCCGTCCTCGAAAACAGGGTCGGGAAGCGCTTCATCCTCATAAGGAACGGTATCGCTGTGCGCGGAAAGCATGATGGGTATTCCGGGAACGCTTCCGGCGAGTCGGCAGTAAAGATTGCCGGCGCTGGACCCGCTTTCCGGGTAGAGGGCTTCTCCTTCCTCAACCTCGAGGCCAAGCCCCCGCAGGCGGGTAGTGAGAAAATCAACCACGGAGCGTTCATGGCCGGTAGGACTCGGAATACGCGCCAGATCCAAAAAGAGATCGACCAAAGGGTCTTCTGCGGCTAAGCTATCTTGCCTCATCGACTAGATCCGGCTCTGTTTGTTCCGGCTGGCCGCCGGACTCTTGGCGCGAGCGGGCCCTCTCGGTAGCGGCGCCAACGAAGTCCCGGAAGAGCGGATGCGGACGCGTGGGCCTGGATTTAAATTCAGGATGGAACTGGGAAGCGACAAACCAGGGATGGTCGGAAAGCTCGATAATCTCCACCAGTCTTTTATCCGGAGAGGTGCCGCTAATCTTCATGCCGGCCTCAACCAGTTTCGGCCTGAGCGCGTTATTGACTTCATAGCGGTGGCGATGGCGCTCGTGAATGGTGCGCTCACCATATGCCTTGGCGGCCCTTCCCGATCGCGACAGCTTACAGGGATAAGATCCCAGGCGCATGGTGCCGCCCATGGCCTCGACGTCCTTCTGCTCCGGAAGCAGGTCGATGACGGGATACGGTGTGCCCTGATCGAATTCAGAGCTGTTGGCGCCGGGCATACCGGCGACGTTGCGGGCGTACTCGACGACGGCGCATTGCATTCCCAGGCATATGCCCAGGAAGGGTATGTTGTTTTCGCGGGCGTAAGTAACAGCTTGTATCTTGCCCTCAATGGCCCGGGGACCGAAGCCGCCAGGGATAAGGATGCCATCGACGCCGCGCAACTGCGATTCCACCAGCATCGGAGATACGTCCTCAGAATCCACCCAGACCAGCTCCAGCTCGCGGTCATGAAAGACGGCGGCGTTCTTAAGAGCCTGGATAACGCTCATGTAGGCATCCCACAACTGTACATATTTACCAACCAGGGCGATGCGCACCTTATGTTTGCAGGAGTTAATCCTGTCCACCAGATCCTGCCAGTCGGTTAGATCCGGTTCGCCGGCCTCGATGCCAAGTTTGCTGATCACCAGATCGTCAAGGCCCTCCTCGCGCAGCATCAGCGGCACCATATAGATGTCGGGAGCGTCCACCGCCGTGACCACGGCTTCAACGTCGATGTCGCACAGCAGCGCGATTTTCTCCCGCAGGTTCTTGTTCATGTGGCGCGGCGAACGGCAGACGATGATGTCCGGCGTGATACCGATGCCGCGCAGCTCCTTGACCGAATGCTGAGTCGGCTTTGTCTTCTGCTCGCCAGCCGCTTCGAGGTAAGGAACCAGCGACACATGGATGTAAAGCGCGTTTTCGCGGCCGACGTCAATGCGGAACTGACGGATGGCTTCGAGAAATGGCAATGATTCGATGTCACCAACGGTGCCGCCAATCTCGGTGATGACAACATCAACGCCGCCGCCCATGTCGGCAACGCGGTGGATGCGTTGTTTGATCTCATTAGTGATATGTGGGATTAACTGGACGGTCTTGCCCAGGTAGTCGCCCCGCCGTTCCTTGTTAATTACGCTGAAATATACGGTTCCGGAGGTGACATTACAGTCGCTGGTCAAGTTCTCATCGACGTAGCGCTCGTAATGACCCAGGTCGAGATCGGTCTCGGCGCCATCCTCGGTGACAAACACTTCTCCGTGCTCGTAGGGGCTCATGGTCCCGGGATCGACGTTAATATAGGGGTCAAGCTTCTGCATCTGCACCTTGAGTCCGCGGCTACGCAGCAGCCTGCCCAGGGAAGCCGCGGTGATGCCTTTGCCCAACGACGATACCACCCCACCGGTCACGAAAATGTGTTTAGCCATTCAAGCGCCGCCTTCCTACGTGTTGTATGGATACGTGTTGTATGGATAAATATCCATCGTATGGATAAAAAAATAATCCGGAAAAACTGGCAGGATTGCCATCCAGGCCGGCTGGAAAACCGTCCATGAAACGAAATAACCGGTGCATCGGCACCGGCGTCAATGAGCGGCTATTAATTTTGGCTCCTCGAACTTTCAATCGCTCGCCCTGAAAAGGTTTTTCAACAACAAGAGGAAGTATAACACCTGTGTGGGGAGGTGAAAAGCCGCATGTTTATTCCTCTTCGTAAGTGATGGCGTCCTCGGGGCAATTTTCGATGGCCGCTTCGATGCAGCCTTCCAGGCCGGTAAAATCGTCGGCGATTACATGTGAGACATTGTCTTCTTCCATGATCTGAAATACCTCGGGGCAAATTGCTTCACAGTTACCGCAGGCTTCGCATTTTTCCTGGTCGACTTTAGGAACTTTCATGTTTTGATCTCCTCTTTTCCCGTGCTTAATTTTCGTGAAATGTGGGCGGTATTCTACCATATACAGCTGTTTTCCTAACGGTTTTCTTGAGCAGTCCGGCAGGCCGATGTATTATGTAGGGCGTTCTCCCCTTTTATCCCGGAGCACCCACGTTGGGGGCAATCAAAGTGCGTTTTTCATGGATAATCGCGTTTGTGGTGATTCTTTTTTGCCTGTGTTCCGCATTTCTTTGGGGTGCGGATACCGCCGGAGCCGTCAGCGCCGACGAATGGATCCAGGGCTATTCACCAGTTACGGCCGCTCAGCTCGATGCCGTGCTGTCATTACGCAATCCGGGCCATATCCATCCCGGAATCGCCCAGTATTATGTGGATTGGGGCCCACGTTTCGGCATCCGCGCCGACGTCGCTTTCGCCCAGATGCTCCACGAGACCGGTTCGTTGCGCTATGGCGGCGTCGTCCAGCCTTGGCAGAACAACTTCGCCGGCATCGGCGCCTTCGATTCCTCGCACCCCGGTTATTCCTGGCCCAACGCCGAAGCGGGCGTAATCGGCCACTATGCGCACCTGGCGTGGTTCATTTATCCCAATGATGTTAATGCATGGTGCAATCACACCTGGGATCCCGGCCACGGCAGCTACCACCGCAACTCGGTGCGCACCATCCGCGATCTCGGCGGCCAGTGGGCTGTGCCCGGAACCGGCTACGGAGACAGGCTGGCGCGTTACGCCAACGAGTTCTATTACTTCAACGGCGTCGGCCACTGGCTCGGCAACTTCAACGAGGTCACCGGCATGCCTACTCTGGCGCTCTCGACGACCTCGATCTATTTCCCCTGGTATGACTCCAAGCCCGTAAACGGCATGGCCGGCAACTGGATCCTGGTGTCTAACCGGGGTTCTGGCGCGGCCACGGTGCAGATCCGCATCGGTGATTTAATATTGCACGATCCTGCCAACCCCGCCAACGACTTTTTTACCATCCCCGAAGGGGGACAGGTAACACCCGCCTTCACCGAGGTGATCGGGGGGCCGGTCAAGGTTACGTCCATTAGCGGCCAGCCGCTTGCCGCCAGCCAGCGGGTCCTCTTTCGCGACTCCTTTAACGAAGTAACCGGGATCACCGCCGAATCTCTATCCGACACCTACGAGTTCACATGGTATGACTCCAAGCATGAAAACTACATGGCCGGTAACTGGATCCTGGTAGCCAATGAAGGCTCTGTGCCGGCTGACGTTGAGATCTGGGTAGGAAGCGAGCGCAAAGCCCTCTACTCAAGCGCCACCGGTAACGCCTTGGCTCCCGGCGCCATAGTTACTCCCCAGTTTGACGAGACCATGGCCGGACCGGTCAGGGTTGTCTCCACCAACCATCAGCCCCTTATCGCCTCGCAGCGGGTGATCTTTAAAGAGAGCTTTAGTGAAGTTATGGGCTATCCCATAACCGGGGATCTTCCCAGCGATTACCTCTTTACTTGGTATGACTCAGACCGGGCTAACGGCATGAGGGGCGACTGGGTGCTCACAGCCAACATGGGCACCGGTCCCGCCGATGTGGACATCTCCATCGGCGGCAACTTAAAGGCCCGCTACAGCGCCGCCACGGGCAATGCCATCCCCGTGGGCGGCATTGTCACGCCGGTCTTTGACGGCGTTACCGACGGCCCCGTGCGCGTTACCTCTACTAACGGCCAGCCGCTTATGGCCTCGCAAAGGGTCATCTTCCGTGACAGCTTTGAGGAGGTGCAGGGAGTGCCGGTGTCAGCGCTCGCCGGAGAGCAGCTCTTTTCCTGGTATGACTCGCAACCGGGAAATCAGATGGTCAGTGACTGGCTGCTCGCGATCAACGAGGGCGACAGCGAAACACGGGCTGAAATCTGGATAGGCGGCAGCAAGATGCATGATCCGGACAACCCCGCCAACGACTTCTTTACCATCCCCGCGGGCGGGCGCATCACACCCAAGTTCACCAACGTGATCGGCGGTCCGGTCCAAATCGTATCACTTAACAATCAGCCCTTAATGGTCAGCCAACGAGTCCTGTATAAGTATCATTCGATTTCCTGCGGGGCCGGACCGTGCGAATAGCCAGGAGCAGGCAAATGACGGTACGCGGACTGACGATAACTGGAAATAGTTTAAAAAGAATAGTGACATTCACGATCATCCCGGCTGCGTTGATCATTGTATTTTTGGCTTTTCCGGCCACGCCGGCTTTCGCGGTCAGTGAATACGATTCCATAGCCGGAGTCTCCAATGTCACACCGGCGCAGCTGGAGGCGGAGCTGGACTCCTACAATCCCAACCACATCCATCCCGACATTGCCCGCATGTATGTTGAATGGGGCTACCGCTACGGTATCCGCGCCGACGTCGCCTTCGCCCAGATGCTGCTGGAGACCAACTATCTGCGTTATTGCGCCAATTGCGACCCGGCTCATTACGTACCCGGTGACGTTGCGCCCTGGCAGAACAACTTCGCGGGCATCGGCGCCACCGGCGGCGGCAATCCCGGCAACTCCTTTGCGACGCCTGATCTGGGAGTACTTGCCCATTACACCCACTTGGCCTGGTACACTTTTCCCGATCACCAGAATGATTTCTGCAATTCATATTTTGATCCCAGGCATTTCGGTACCTATCATCGCAACTCGGCGCATACCCTGCGGGAGTTAGGCGGACAATGGGCTGTGCCGGGTACAACCTACGGCCGTGATATTGCCCGCATCGCCAATCGCATCTGGAGCCGGCAGCTTGGCGGCCACTGGCTCGGCAACTTCAACGAGGTCACCGGCATGCCTACTCTGGCGCTCTCGACGACCTCGATCTATTTCCCCTGGTATGACTCCAAGCCCGTAAACGGCATGGCCGGCAACTGGATCCTG
>JAJYOG010000030.1 GCA_021785935.1 Actinomycetes bacterium | reverse complement strand
GCCTTTATTGACACCGCTATCACGGCGGCGTTAGAATAAAACAGTTCCACAATCATCTGCTCATAGTCGAAATATCGATTTTCATCGGTTTCTTTGTAATAATCAGGCATTGGCAACTAGGCAACAGCCAACGGGCTTAGTGAAACGGCTCTAGACTTTTTTCACTAAATTCAAATACCCCGGCATCAGGGCGCTCACATTGTTGAGCGACCGGATGCGTCTTACAAAGATACTTTTCGAACCGGGCAGATGCCCGGTTTTTTGCATTTCTAGAGCAACTAAACCAGGACTCGGATGCCGGGGCGGGAGAAACCGGATCCGTACTTAAAGAGATTGGAGCAGGCATGATGACAGCTTTGATAGGGATCGTTGTCGCCATCGTCGCTCTCGCCGCGGGCTTTTATATACGAAAGATGATTTCAGAAGCTCGCGTTTCTTCGGCCGAGACAGAAGCGGAAAAACTTCGCACCGACGCCGCCAAAGAGATTGAGACGATGAGACGCACCGCCCAGGTGGAAGCGCGCGAGGAAGCCCACAAGCTCCGTGAAGAGGCTGAAGCGGAGCTCAAGGAACGCCGCGCCGAAGTGCTTAAAGGTGAGCAACGCCTTGAGGATAAGGAAAAAGCTCTGGCTGAGCGCGAAAAAGACATGCAGCGCCGGGAGCAGTCGCTTACCGATCGTGAGGTCAACAACAAGAAATTGGGCGAGGACCTTGAGCAGATCCTTGACGAGCAGCGCCGTTCTCTCGAACGCGTATCCGGCCTCACGAGCATGCAGGCCAAGGACCTTCTGCTCAAGCAGGTTGAGGAAGAAGCGCGCCACGACATGGCCAAGATTATCCGTAGCGTCGAAGAGGATACCCGGCGCGAATCCGAGCGCCGTGCCAGAAACATCCTTTCCCTGAGTATTCAGCGTACTGCCGCCAACCATGCGGCTGAAACGACTGTCTCGGTAGTCCCGCTTCCCTCCGACGAGATGAAGGGACGCATCATCGGCCGCGAGGGCCGCAACATCCGTGCCCTGGAAAATATTAGCGGCATCGATGTAATCATCGACGACACGCCCGAGGCCGTTGTTCTCAGTGGCTTCGACGGCGTGAAGCGTGAGATAGCGCGCCTGACCCTGACCAAACTACTGTCGGATGGCCGCATCCATCCCGCCCGCATCGAAGATACGTACAAGCAGGCCAAGGCCGAGGTCGAGAAAGCCATCCTCGAAGCCGGCGAGCAGGCAACGCTCGAAGCCAACATCCATGGAGTCCCTGAGAATCTGGTGAAACTCCTGGGCCGTCTCAAATACAGGACCAGTTACGGACAGAACGTGCTGGCGCATTCACTCGAGGTCAGCCATCTGGCCGGCATCATGGCGGCTGAGCTGGGAGCCAACACCAAGATCGTCCGGCGCGCCGGTCTTTTACACGATATCGGTAAGGCAGTGGACCACCAGGTTGAAGGCACGCACGCAGATATTGGCGCCAATCTTGCCAAGAAAAACAGGGAATCTCAGGCAATCTCTCATGCGATCGAGGCTCACCATTCCGATGTCGAGCCCCAGACCGTGGAAGCTGTGCTTGTTCAGGCCGCCGACGCCGTCAGCGCCGCCCGCCCGGGAGCCCGCCGCGACAGCCTTGAGAGTTATATAAAACGTCTGGAATCGCTTGAGAGCATCGCCGTCAGCAAGAAGGGCGTCGAGAAATGTTATGTCATGCAGGCCGGCCGTGAGATTCGCGTCATGGTCAAACCGGGAGAGATCGACGATGACGAGGCAGCCCTGCTTTCACGCGAAATCGCCAAGGAGATCGAAAAGCAGCTTGATTATCCCGGCCAGATCAAGGTAACAGTAATACGGGAGAGCCGGGCAACCGAGTACGCGAAATAGCGGGGCAGTTTTCGCGGCAGACAGGTCTTTTCCATCATGACTGAATCCCGTCAGAGGTTTTATCACCTCACTACATTCGGCTGTCAGATGAACGAGCATGACTCAGAACGTATCAGGGGCGTGCTCGAGGAAGACGGATGGATGCCCGCTGTTGAGCCTGATGACGCCGACCTTCTCCTTTTTAACACATGTTCGGTCAGGGAAAGCGCGGTCAGCCGACTGCGGGGCAGGCTGGGGGAGGCACGACGGCTAAAAAACGAAAAACCGGAACGGCTGATCGGGCTGGCCGGCTGTTTCGCCCAGAACCGTAAAGTCGAGATTTTCCGCGACATGCCCTTTCTCGACCTCGCATTCGGCCCTCAAAACATCGCCGATCTGCCGGCGCTTCTGGACTCCGCCGAATCGGGATCCGGACAATCCGGTTCCTTTAGTGATAACGACTTCCTTAGCGCCGCTCTGCCCGCGCGCCGAAAAATAAAGTACCGTGCCTGGGTACAGGCAATGACTGGTTGTACAAACTTCTGCAGCTACTGCGTCGTGCCGAGCGTTCGCGGCCCGGAGCGCAGCCGGTCCGCGAGGGATATCATCGAAGAGGTCAAAAGGCTGGTCGACGATGGAGTGATAGAAATAACTATTCTCGGGCAAAATGTCAACAGCTACGGCCTCGACCGCGATCCCGGGACCGCTGATCGGGTAAGTTTTGCGGATCTGCTGATGAAGCTGGACGCAATCGAGGGTTTAAGGCGCATCCGCTTTATGACATCCCACCCCAAGGATCTTGGCAACGACCTGGTCGAAGCGATGCGGGATCTGCCAAAGGTCTGCGAGCATCTTCACCTGCCGGTTCAATCCGGAGCCAATCGCATTCTTGATCGTATGAAGCGTGGCTACAGCCGTGAACATTATCTTGAACTGGTCGAAAATCTATACGAGCAGATCCCTGGCGTTTCCTTGACGACGGATATCATCGTCGGTTTCCCGGGAGAAAAGGAAGAAGATTTTTACCGCACAATGACCCTAGCTGCAGAATGTCAATTTGACGGAGCGTTTACTTTCATGTATTCGCGGCGCGATGGTACAGCGGCCGCCGATCTTCCCGGCCGTCTTCCCGATGCTACCGTTAAGCGCCGGATGCATGAACTGGTGTCGCTGACACAGCAAATAGCGTTAGTTAAAAACGAAGCGATTATCGGCGAGCCGGTGGAAGTCCTGATAGAAGGGCCCAGCAGCCGTGGTGACGGCCTACGAGGCCGTACTCGTCAAAACAAGGTTGTGAATTACGTTGCCGGCGCAAGCGTTAAAAATAAGGCCGAGGGCTGCTTTACCACGGTAACCATTGACTCCGCTACATCGACAACGCTCAAAGGGCGCCAGGCTTGCGATTGATATTACGATGAAGGGGGAAGAAGGAAAGCGAAAGGTGGCGTTTCTTGGATCCTCTCATAACACCCGTTAGAGAACCGGCAGTAGCAGGGAAATTTTATCCCGGCACACGTACGGCGCTGGAGCAGTCAGTCAAGGAAATGATCGGGCAGGGGCCGGCACGCGATGCTTTGGGGGTAATGGCGCCGCACGCCGGATATATGTACTCGGGCAGGGTCGCCGGGGAAGTATATGGCGACGTCAGGCTTCCGCATACATTTGTGATTCTGGGGCCGAACCATTCGGGGTTGGGAACGGCTGCGTCGATCATGGACTCGGGTATCTGGCGTCTTCCAGGCGGTGACGCCGTTATCGACGAAAATCTTGCCTTTTCCATCCTTTCTCACAGCCGCAGTCTTGCGGTCGATGATAAGGCGCATCTCTTCGAGCACTCCATCGAGGTTCAGCTACCTTTCTTGCAGTATCTGGTCGGCGAGATAAAATTCGTCCCCATTTCGATGATGGTTTCCAGCGTTGATTATTGCCGCGACATTGGTTTGGCGGTGGCGGCCGCGATTAAAGCAGCCCCCGGCTCTGTTCTTGTGATCGCCAGTTCAGATATGACTCATTATGAAACCCAGGCTGTCGCGCAGGAAAAAGATCAGCTCGCCATCAAACATTTGCTGGAGCTGGACCCGGTCGGACTCCTGGAAACTGTGCAAGCCCATCACATTTCGATGTGTGGCGTAGCCCCGGCGGCGGCCATGCTTTTCGCGTGTAAGGAGCTTGGCGCCAGGGAGGCCATGCTGGCAAGGTATGAAACCTCCGGCGATGTAACTGGCGATTACAACCAGGTCGTCGGTTATGCCGGCGTTGTCGTCAGTTAGCTGCCAGGACTTCTTGCCATCAGGCAGTTCCATCAGGCAGAACATCCCGCAAAGCAGGAAAAAACGGATCCTTCCAAAAAAATAGTCTAAATGGAAAATTTACCTAAACAGAGTCCCGCATTGTTCGCGAAAGCAGTAATCAGAACAGCGCTGGAATACAAAGCGCTTCCCGAACCTCCCGATGATGAATTCTATAGGCAACACGCCTCCTGTTTCGTCAGTATTAAAAAGGAGGGCAAGCTTCGCGGTTGCATTGGCACCCTGGAGCCCGCCGAGGCCGATCTGGGGCAGGAGATCATTCGCAATGCACAATCAGCGGCATTTGGGGATCCGCGTTTTCCGGCAGTCATAGCCGACGAGTTCGATAATCTGGCTTTCAGTGTCGATGTTTTAAGCTCTCCACAGAAGGTGGGCTCAAGCGACGATCTGGACTGCAAGCGTTACGGTGTCATCGTCAGCTGTGAATACCGGCGGGGAGTGCTGCTTCCAGATCTGGAGGGCGTGGACAGCGTCGAGCACCAGCTCGGCATCGCCTGTCAGAAAGCTGGCATCGATCCATCAGAAGAATTCGAGGTGCAGCGGTTCACTGTGTCACGCTTCAGTGAGGAATGGAAGCCTGGAGACGAGCCAGAAGGCGGGGGCTGCGGATAGAGGCGTTGCGTCGGGGCCTGTTGTGACGAGAGCTTATCCGGTTCAGGAGATTCTGCGCGCCCCGCGCCCCGCTTTCCCTGGTCCAGAACCTTTTCCTAGCTCAGTACCGTCCCCAGCGTCTCGTTGAAGAAGCCGTTGTAGAGCACCCGCTGGGAGGTCATGACGTTGCGGCGATCAGCTACGTTCGCCCAGTCGCCGCCGATCTTGTAGCCGCGCACTTCAACCGGCCCTCCTATTTCGGTATCAAACCAGGGGGTCACGTTCTGACCCGTAGGAATATCGAAGTAGGTTGTGCCGTAGTCCGGATTGTCAGGACCGGGATCGCCGATCGTATTTTTCTGCGGCACTCCGGCAATGAGTACCTGGGCACGAACGGTGCTTCCGGTGGGATTGGCGATAAGCACCCAGTTTTTCATTCCCGAACCGGAACTCTGATCGTACCAGGTCCAATGGTAATCGTTGGTCAGGGCCGTATAGGGGTAGCCAGGCACCTCTTCAAATGAGGGGCCCCAGATGATGCGCTGCGAGGCTATGGAGCGCAACTCCACTGTATGATTCTGATCCTTGAAGGTCTTTACCTCAACCGGGCCTTGGGCTCCCAGGTCGAACATGGGGGTTATCTTGTCACCCACAGCGATGGCGCCAGGGCTGTAACCGCCACCGCCAGTGTCATCGCCGGCCACTTTGTGTCCGCCGATCCAGATTTCGTAATACATGGGGCTGGGATTGACCGAGCCGTCGACCATGGCAGCTGGATTGGCTATAAGCACCCAGTCCTTGGCTCCGAGGCTCTTGTTGTCATACCAGGTCCAGAGATAGCGGGCTTTGAGGTCAGAGTCGCGAATACCGGGAACCTCGTTAAAGGCCGTATTGGCATTGCTCAGCACCCGCTGGGAGGCCATGACATCGGCGGGATCACTACAGATACCATCTTGGTTAAAAGCGATTTTACATGCCTCGACTTCAACCGGGCCGTTCTTGGCTCCCGGAAAGCGCGGAGCTACGCTCCTGCCGGCGTCGATTGTACCCGTCGGTGCACCTTCTGAGTTTGCAGTGGGCTCTACTCCCGCGATCTTGATGCGGTAATGGACGGGGGCCGTATCCGAGGGATTAGCGATAAGGATCCAGTCCTTGAAGCCCGAGCCGGCCTCCTCGTCGTACCAGGTCCACCAGAAGTGGTTGGAGAGCTTGTCAGCGTCAGTGCCGAGTACTTCTTCCAGGGAGTTGCCGCTCCAGAGGATGCGCTGGGAGACGATGGCCTGGTCACCGGTCTTCGATGTAGCAATTACCGGTCCGCCACTAAGGCCGTCATATTCAGGGGCAATGCTCTGACCTGGTGAGGTAACGCCGTTATTACAGGAGGAGCAGTCCAAAATCTTGGGGTTATTGGCGATCTTGAGATCGAAATTAAGCGTCTTTCCCGAGCCGAACGGGTTGGCCATAAGCACCCAGTCCTTGGCGCCAACGCTCTCGCTGTCGTACCAGGTCCAGTAGTAATCACGCTTGACGACCGCGTTAAAGGACCCTGAGCCTGTGCCGGTATTGCCGGCGTAATCTTTCACACTTACGTCAATCAAATATCCGCCAGAAGTGACTCCGGAAGCCGGGCAGCTGACATGACCCGACACGACAGAGCAGCCACTCAGGACGCTACCATTTAGTTTGACTTCGGCGGTGGCCGGGTCAAGGCCGGAATTGGCGCCGCCGCTGGTGTCATCGGCGAGATCGGCTTCTACGGTCAGGCTGGAGTTGTTGACTGTCCCCGCCGGAGCGATGTTGCTGACTATCGGATTCTTGCTATCGACAAAGAAGGCAGTTCCTGCGTACTGCAGGTTTCCGGCCAGGTCGTATGCAGTTACGCTGAAGTTGTGATTGCCCTCCGAAAGGCCGGCAACCGTACAGGACACACTCGTGGATGTTTTGGTGCAGCCGGAGAGCGCCGTACCGTCCAGCGTGACCACGGAAGCGCCCACGTTTAATCCCGAACCGGTTTCACTGATAGCTGCTCCGATATTGGCGCCCGTGCGGGTCACATATGGACCCTGCGGGGTTATATTTGAAAACGACGGTTGCGTAGTATCCACATCAAATGAACCGGAGCCGGAACCGGTCGAACCGAGATTATCCTTGATAGATGCGGCTATAGTGTGATGACCTTCCGCCAACCCGGCAGCAGCACACTCAAATCTTGTCGTTGTGGGCCACCAGCACGATCCGGCGAGCGTTGTGCCATCAACTGATATCGAAGCCGTGCTCTGGTTGAGACCGCCGCCGTTATTGGTAAAGTCGGCGCCGACGTTGGCGTAGGTGGTATTGATCCATCCAGATGGCGTGACATTACCCACTCCCGGAGGCGGCCCGACGCTAAAAGACCCGCCTGTTGAAACATGATTACCGGCGTTGTCGTCAACCGTGACAGTAATGGTGTGATCTCCCAGCGTCAGGCCGGTCGCGCTACAGCTTATAGACCAGCCATAGCGGTCACAGCCAGAAAGTGGGGCCTGACCGTCGAGTGAGATCGAGGAGCTGGCTGCATTTATCAGGGATGTGCCAGTATCCGAAAGGTCGGCTTGAATGGTCGCGCTGGTGCTGGAGATGAATCCCGATGGCTGGATATTGCTAACCACCGGCGGGATCGTGTCTGTATGGAAGGACCAGTCCTGGCCGGCGCCGCTGCAGTTGCCGGCGAGATCACATGCCTCTATTGAAATATAATGGATGCCATTGCCGAGGGCGCCGCTGTTGCCGGGCGTGTAATGGATGCCCGTGGCGTCAATAACATTGGTGCCCTTGCCGGCTGTCTCGAGATCCTTGGTGTTTGTACCGTCAATGGTGACCCTGACATTGCCCGGTTGATCGATCCCTGAAGTTAAATCGGAGTAATTAAAACCGATTACCGGCTTGTTGCTATTAATATAGGAGCCAGCGGCCGGAATCTTATCGATGATGCTGGGTGCTGTCTGGTCAAATATCCAGGTAGCCGAAGCGGTACCGATGTTACCGGCCAAGTCGGTCATGGTTAGTATGATCTCATGGGGTCCATCCCCAACCCCTGGTGCGTCGCAACGGAGGTGCGTTGCGGAGGTGGTGATGCAGTTGGACATGGGCGATCCATCAAACTTGCCAGACAGGCTGACGATGCCGGAGACCGCGTCCGAGAAGTCCGCCTCAACATATGAAGGGTGGGTCCTGGTAATACCGTTGGGAGAAATGTTATTAATAATGGGGTTGCTCTTGTCTATCCTGACGTGAACGGTTTTGACGGTTTCGTTGTTGTTTGCCTTATCCCTTGAAGAGAAATGAAGTTCATGGTCGCCTTCGTCGCTGATCGTTACCTGCGATCCGATCTTGCCGGCGCCGCTATCCACTGAATAATTGGTGATGTAACAGCCGGTGCCGCCGGTATTATCCGTACAGCTGAAATTCACCGTCACGTCTGTCTTTTGCCAGCCACCAGGAGCGTCGGTAGTAGTGGACGGCGCCAAGGTGTCGAGCCAGGCGTTTTTAGCTATGAGGGGGAACTGGTCGGTACCGCCAAGGAAAACATAGGCGTCATCGACAATTCCATCGAAGTTAATGTCCGGTAGCGACCAATTGCTCCAATAGTTGCCGGATCCGGGCCTGTAGAAAACATTAGCGCCGCTTCCGGTAACGGTTGCCTGGGAACCATTGCCAAGAAAACTATTGTTATAGACCTCATTATTCTTGGAATTATTGATTGAGATACCGGCCGTCAAATTCGCACTAAGAGTGTTCCATTTGATGATGTTGCCGAAGCTCGCGGAAACTATTTCGATGCCGGTGCCGTTGGCGGAGGCGGTGTTGCCGGAGATGGTATTGCCTTCAGCGCCGCTCAGATAGATGCCGGTCATGGGTATGGTCGAGATGACGCTGTCATTGGCGGTGTTGCCAGAGACGAGACAGCCCGAGGAGTTGTTTAACTGAATACCGTAACCGTTGGCGGTAAAAGTACCGTTATCCACGGTGCAGTTGAGGCAGTTGTTCAGACTCAGACCAGTATCAAAAACGGATACGGAAACATTGATGATATTCACTCCAGAAATGGATATGGCGCCGCCGCTGGGAATAGCATCGATTCCGGAAACACTTCTGAAACCGGCGAATTCCTGACCGGTAATACTGTGACCGTTGCCGTTGAGGGTGACTCCGTCGCTGATAATCGAAATGGCGTCCTGATCGAACCCCATGGATATGTTCGTGTTGAGGGTGCAGGTCTTGGTGCCGGCGTCCCACCAGCCGATTGAGGAACAGTCCTGCCCGCCCGCGGCGTTGCTGATAATATATTTTGGATTGGACGCAGCCTGCGCTGTTCCCGTACCGAAGCCGGCAATCGCCGCCACTATGCCCAAAAACAAAAAGGCAAGGCCGGCATAACGCCAAACCTTACCCACGGCTAAGTTACTTGGATTTGTGTGATTGATTACCTGCAAATGGATCACCCGCTGCCTCTTCAACTCGAGCCTTGAACACGGTGCCTCCGCGCCAGCCCTGTAAATACGAGGTTATTAATTTTAACACTGGCCTGAAACTATGTAAACAAGCAATACTATGGGATTCCTCCAATTCAAAGGGAACTGGCCGTGATGGGCGTAGGCGCCATCTTTGATAGGATGAAAAAAATGGTCGTAATATGAACAAAAAACAGGGAACGAGCAAAATACGAGTTATCGCAATCTTTGGCCCTACCGCGGTTGGCAAGAGCCGGGTGGCGGTGGAGGTTTCGCGCGCCGCCGGGGGAGAGATCGTCTCCGCCGATTCAATGCAGGTATATAGCGGCCTCTCCATCCTCACCGATCAGCCGCCGGCCGAAATGCTTGCGGAGGCGCCGCATCATCTGGTTGCCTCGCTCGCGCTGAGCGAAGAATACAGCGCCGCCAGGTTCGCACACGAGGCCGCGATCGTGATCCGGGATATTTACGGCAGAGGCAATCTGCCACTGCTTGTGGGTGGAACCGGTCTATATATTCGAGCGCTTCTGGGAGGTTTTGGTTTTGCCGGCCGGCCAGGGGCTTCCACCCGGAAAAAGTGGAGCGATCTCATTGACAAGCAAGGAACCGAAACAGCCATACTGGAACTCGAGCGCCTGGATCCCGCCAGCGCGAATAAAATCGATTCTAAAAATCCGCGGCGTCTGGTGCGGGCGCTTGAAGCTGCGGAAGCAGCGGCTGAGAAAAGCGGCAAGACGATATCAGCCGAGCGTCACCGGCTATGGTCTTCGGATTCTCCTTACGAAGTGGCCTCTTTCGGTCTGATGAGGCCGCGTGAGGAAATCTACCGGCTTATCGACGAGCGGGTCGAAAGCATGCTGGCTGCCGGAGCGATCGAAGAAGTACGGGCCGCGAGGCAGGGCCATGTGTCAGATACCGCCACCCAGGCAATTGGCTTCAGGGAGATCGGCGACTATCTCGATGGCAAAATCACTCTTGAGGATACCGCCGCGGTCATCAAACAAAAAAGCCGCCGCTATGCCAAGCGCCAGCTGACCTGGATGCGAAAGATGCCTGATATTGTTAGAATCGATCTGGCCGGAAGCGATGCAGGCGTAACCGTCCGGGCAGCCGCGGCCATCATCGATCTCATCAAATGACGCCTCAGCTTGAATTCTCCAAGTGGCAGGGAATCGGTAACGACTACGTAATCGTTGCTGTGAACGACCTTGCTTTTGAAATGACCCCAGCGAGGGCGGCCGCGATCTGTAATCGCCATTTTGGCGTCGGCTCCGACGGCATCCTCCTCTGGAGCGGCACTGAAGCCTCAGGCTTCAGTCTGGAAATCTACAATCCGGACGGCAGCACGGCGGAAATGTGCGGGAACGGCATCCGTATGCTGGCGAGTTATCTGGTCGGCCGCGGGATTGCCAGGGAAACAACACTGTCGGTAACTACCGGCGCCGGCATTATCGCTCCCACGGTAAGGGAAGACGGGCAGGTCAGGGTCAAGATGGGCTCGGCGCTTTTAGGCGGCCGCGGCATCATCGGCTATGAATCCATGAGCAAGGAAAACCCTCAAAGCGAAGCCGTTGGCCTGAATCTCACGGTAGCGGAATATACATTTGAGTTCACGTACGTCGATATGGGAAATCCGCACTGCGTGATCGAAACCACTGATCTCAACTCGGTCGAACTTGATAAAGTAGGCCCCATGATTGAAAACCATCAGATGTTTCCCAATCGCACCAATGTGGAGTTCATGAAGATCGCCGGTCCTTCTGAAGTATCCATGCGGGTCTGGGAGCGGGGGGTAGGGGAAACGAACGCCTGCGGCACCGGCGCCTGTGCTGTGGCTGTTGCCGCTTTCCGCACCCGTGGCGTCACCAGTCCGGTGACGGTTCATCTTCTGGGAGGAGATCTCGTGATTGAGGTTGACGACTGCCTGAATGTTGTTATGACCGGGACCGCCAAGGAAGTTTATTCAGGAAGTTTTTCAGAGGATTTTATCAACCGATTGAAGGAGCTGTAGAAAATGAGGTTTTCGCGGCGCATGGATGGATTGCCTCCGTACCTGTTTGCTGAGATCGAGCACAAGGTTGCGGAAAAGCGCAAGCAGGGAGTCGATGTCATCAGCCTTGGCATCGGCGATCCGGATACACCAACTCCGGCGCACATAGTCGAGGAGATGCAGCGCCAGGTGGCCGACCCCTCCAATCATCAGTATCCCAACAATCGCGGCCTTCAAGAGTTTCGGGAGGGTGTGGCGACGTTTTACAAGAATCGTTTTGGCGTTGACCTGGACCCCGAGACAGAGGTTATGCCGCTGCTGGGATCCAAGGAGGGTATCGCCCACATCTGCTTGAGTTTTCTGGATGAGGGAGATGTCTGCCTCGGCGCCGATCCCGGTTATCCCGTTTATGCCAGTGGTCCCATCCTCGCGGGCGGCGAAGCTGTTACCATGCCGCTCTTGCCCGAGCTGAATTTCCAGCCCGATCTGGGGGCTATCAGCGCCGACGTTCTATCCCGAGCAAAAATGCTTTTTGTCAATTATCCCAACAATCCTACCGGTGCTGTCATCGAGGACGATTTCTTTTCAAGGCTTGCAGAGTTCGGGCGTGAGCACGAAATTGCCATTATCCACGACAATGCCTATTCAGAGATTACTTATGATGGCTACACGGCGCCCAGTTTTCTCGAAACACCTGGTTCCAAGGAAGTGGGCATTGAGTTCTATTCGCTCTCCAAGACTTACAACATGACTGGATGGCGCATCGGTGCGGCGGTAGGCAACGCCGAGATCATCGAAGCACTCTGGCGCCTTAAGACAAACATGGACTCCGGCATGTTCCAGGCCCTGCAAAAAACAGCGGTCACCGCCATGACCGGTTCGCAGCAATGCGTCAAGGACATGTGCAAGCTCTATCAGCGCCGCCGTGACCTGGTCGCAGGGACCCTCAAGGAGATTGGTATTGACGTGAATACGCCCAAGGGTTCCATATATATTTGGGTGCCGGTGCCTGAAGGCTACACTTCGTCCTCCTTCGCCGAGATGGTTCTGGAGAAATGCGCCGTGGTGGTGCCGCCTGGTTCCGGTTATGGTCCCAGCGGCGAAGGATTCGTGCGTATCTCGCTGACGGCTCCTGACGAGCGAATTGCCGAAGCTCTGGACCGCATCAAGGAAAATCTCTAGAAGGCGTTTTGGAGCATGCTTATTTAATCGCCGTTTTAAATGCCGCCGTCGAAGAGGGTGCCGATCCGCTGGCCGAGTTGAAGGAACTGCTTGCTACCGCGGGCGCGGAATATGCGGGAGAGATGCTACAGCGGCGTGAACGTCCCGCCGCCCCCACTTACTTTGGGAAGGGAAAACTGGCTGACCTCAAGCAGGAGGTCAGCCGTCTGAAACCGGACCTTGTTGTCGTCGAGGATGAGCTTACTCCCACCCAGCAGCGTAATCTCGAGGATAAACTTGGCGTGCGCGTCATCGACCGGGCCGCTCTCATTCTCGACATCTTTGCCCAGCACGCGCATACGGCCGAAGGCAAACTTCAGGTAGAGCTGGCGCAACTCGAATTCAACTTTACCCGGATGCGGGGCAAGGGAATCGAGCTTTCCCGGCTGGGAGGCGGTATCGGCACCCGGGGCCCTGGAGAAACCAAGCTCGAGGTTGACCAGAGGGTTGCCAGAAAAAGAATCAGCAATCTCAAGCGGCGCCTCAAGGATGTCTCGTCCTCGCGTGAGGTTATGCGCCGCTCCCGCCTGGCGTCGCGGCTACCCTTGATTGCCCTGGCCGGATACACCAACACTGGCAAATCCACACTCTTAAATACGCTGACCAGGGGCGGCGTTTCAGTCAACGACAGGCTTTTCGAGACACTTGATCCGACAACGCGCGCTTATGAGTTTGAGGGACAGACCTTTCTTTTAACCGACACTGTCGGTTTTATTCGCAAGCTGCCTCATCAACTGGTTGAGGCTTTTCATTCGACTCTCGAGGAAACCCTGATCGCACACCTTATCCTTCATGTCGCCGATGCTGCCGAGCCTGAAGAAGAACTTGATGGTATGATCCGGGCCGTGGATACCGTGCTCGAAGAGATCCAGGCCGGGTCGATACCGTATCTCCTGGTGATGAACAAGATAGACCGGTTGGACGAAGTGCAGCAGGATTTTCTGCGCCGTACCTATCCGCAGGCCGTATTTATCTCGGCGCTGGACGGCACCGGCATCGATCAGCTCAAGCGCCGCATCAAGGATTTTTTCGATGCAAGAATGATAAACGTCGAGCTGTTTTTCCCTTACGGAGATGGTCGCGTCATCGGCGAAATCTACAAGGTCGGCGCCGACGTCGAGATGGAAAATACCGCCGAGGGAGTCATCATCCGCGCCCGGCTGCCACGTGAAGACGCGGCGCGCTTCGAGCGGTTTAAGCGCTAATGTCATGGAGCGCTTCGAGCGGTTGGGCCGGTGCGCGGCTCTGGCCGCAATGCCGGCTTGCCCGCGGATTGACGGCGCATTATACTGCAAGGCGCTTAATAACGAACGAGGACAATCAATGAATTCAGCTGGAATTGGCTCAAACGAGGATCTGGCCGCCAGGATAGCATCCGTGGACTGGTACCATACCGTCGATCTCGGTAATGGCGTTGTCACGCCGGGACATTACGATCATCGAAATTACCTGGACCTGTACGGCCTCCCGGAGAGCCTTTCAGAAAAAACCGCGCTCGATCTGGGCGCCGCCAGCGGATTTTTTTCCTTTGAGCTTGAGCGGCGCGGCGCCAAGGTAACCGCGACCGATTTACCGGAATGGTACGACCACGATTTTGGACCCAACTACAGCATCGAGCAAGATCAGGAAACCCTGCAGAACTATCTGCGCGAACCATTTGAAATCGCGCGCCAGGCGCTGGGCGCTGATGTCGAAAAGAAGTTCATCAACATTTACGATGTCTCTCCAGAGACCGTCGGCATTCACGACTTCGTCTTCTGTGGCAGCCTGCTCATCCATCTGACCGATCCCATTAAGGCGCTTCGAAATATTGCTTCCGTTACCGGTGATAAAGCAATCATCGCGACTGTAATTACCGAGGATGACCCAGATCGCCCCTTTGCCTACATGACCGGATACGACCAGGGCGATTCATTCTGGGTGCCGACCAGGTCGTGCCTTGAGCTGATGGCGGCGTCTTCCGGCTTTGCCGGTGTCGAATGGCACAGTGATTTCCGCCTCGATTACAGCGATGGCTCCCCGGGACCATATCACGGAGTAATACACGCCTATAAAAAAGAATCAGGCTGGTCGGACAAAACCATTTCCAGCGAGGCCATGATTGAGCAGCAGCGCGATAAAAACAGCGACGCTGCCTTAGCTGGCGACGCGCGGCAACGCGAGCTTGATCAACTGAAAAACGAGAACGCCCGCTTGCGCGATCAGGTGGCCGCCTTCGAGCAGCGCAAATTCATCCGCCTCACGCGCCGTTTGCGCGGTAAGTAAGAGCGCGGAGCGCGTTTACTCGCGACAGGAAACAGGCAGAAAGCAAATACATGCGCATTCCCATAAAAATACTTGACCCCGCGGCTTCTGTGCCGTCTCACGCCTATGATGACGGTGACGCCGGGGTTGACCTGACCAGCGTAGAGGAGATGACGCTGGGAACGGGGGAGAGGGCCATGGTTCCGACCGGAATCGCCATCGCCATCCCTAAAGGCTACGGCGGTTTTGTGCAGCCCCGTTCGGGACTGGCCGCCAAGCACGGCATTACCCTCACTAACTCCCCGGGGCTCATCGACAGTAACTACCGGGGCGAGATCAAGGTCATACTCCACAACACCGGTCACGCTGATTTCGATATCAAGGTCGGTGACCGCATCGCCCAGCTGGTGATCATGCCGGTTGAGCACGCCGATTTCGAAGCGGTTGATGAATTGCCAGATTCCGGACGTGGCGACGGCGGTTTTGGTAGCTCCGGCAAGTAACGAAGATCCACCCTCCGTATTAATCCATGTATAGAAAAAGCCCCTCCCGGCTATATAGAACCATGCCGTTTTTAAGGCGTTTTATTATCCCAGGAGGAGGAAAAGAAATGCTTGACTTGAAAACACAGGGAGTTTTTAGCTGGAATGAACTGTTGACCAAAGATGTTGAGACAGCCAAAAAATTCTACACCGAGGTACTCGGCTGGACGGCGGAAGATATGGAAATGCAGGAGGGAACTTACACTGTTTTCAAGGTCGATGGCGTGCAGGTGGCTGGCATGATGAAGCTGCCAACGCAGGCCGAGCAGATGGGGTCGCCGCCTTTTTGGGGCGCCTACATCTCGGTTAACGATGTAGACGCGATCGCGGCGAAAGTTGAGGCTCTGGGCGGTAAGATCCTTTCGCCACCGATGGACGCGCAAGGCGTCGGCCGCTTTGCCACTCTTCAGGATCCGCAGGGAGCCGTGTTTGGCATACTAAAATCCAGTTGACGAATCAGTGGTTTCGGGCGGCAGGCGCCTTGGGCTCAAGTGCAGGTTTTGTCTCGAAGTGCAGCGGCCAGGTCTTAAAAACGAAGAGGCTGGTGTTATTGTCACAGAGTAACGCCATACTGATTACAGCCGGGATAATCGTCGGCCTCATCGCCTTTGCGGCGATCGTCGCGCTGATTTCCATGAAGGTTATGGGCGCGGTTGGCAGAAAGAGATCTGCCGCCTTGAAAAAGAGTGCGGCCCTGTCGGGCTTTGCTTTCACGGAAAAGCCTGATGGATCACTGATTTCCGGCTTAAAACCGGTGTTCGATCTCTTTAACAAGGGGGACAGGCAGCACGAATTCAGGAATTACATGGAAGGCGAGATCGACGGCCATCATGCGGCTATTTTTGATTACGGTTACACCAACTATTACCACAACACCTCGCAGAACATAAATCACACTGTTTGCTTGCTGGACATGAAGGCGCCGCTGCCGAGCTTCCGGCTGAAATCAAAGGGCCTGCTGGAAAAAGTCCGCGATGTTGGTGGTTTTCCGGATATAGATCCCGGCAACGACCCTGAATTTTCCAAGCATTGCTGGCTGAAGGGCCTGGACGAGGCTGCGGTCAAGGAAGTTTTCGGCCCAGGAACAGCCATGTATTTCAGGGACGGCGAAGCGTTGCATAACGTCGTCATAGAAGCAGACGGCCAGCGGCTCATGTATTACCATATAGGGCACGTGCAGCCCGAGGGTATGAACGATTTCTTATTCAAGGCGGGAGAGGTGTCGCACCTTACATTCCGCACATCGCCAACCCACTTTCTCACAATTTTTCCCCCTGCATAACTAGGCTTTTCGCCCCTTGTCCCCAAGGATGATCTCAGCGCTTTTTTGCTCCCACTCCTTAAGCTCGGCC
>JAJYOG010000029.1 GCA_021785935.1 Actinomycetes bacterium | reverse complement strand
GTCCATGGCAGCGAGGTGGTTGGCAACCGTGACATCGTGCTCGGAAGCGTATTCGCCTTCGCGGAGCATGTGGACGCCGAGACAAAGAGCGCTGAGGACGGACTTGCCGGGAGCGGGGATGTCAGTGCGGGGAAGCGGCGGCACGTAGCCGGATTCGGCAAGAGCGAGGGCCTGGAACCTGGCGTCGTGCAGCAGGCGGCTGCGATTCATCGTAACTCTGTCCGATGAGCGGAGCAGATACAAAGACTGGGCGTCAAAGGCAGACGTGGAGACTTTGGCCAGTGCGACGTTTTCGAAGACGGTGCGCATCGCGTGGTGCAGCTCGGTGCTGTCAGAGTGCGAGGCGGGTGGTGCAGCAGCGGCAAGCTCGAGAGCGCGGAGGGTCATCTCCTTACAGCCCCCGCCGGCGGGGATGAGACCAACACCAGCTTCGACGAGACCCATATACAGCTCCAGATGCGGCTGGCGCTTCGCGGCATGGAGTGAAACTTCGCAACCGCCACCGAGCGTGAGGCCAAAGGGAGCAGCAACGACGGGCACGGGGCAAAACCTGATGGCCTGAGTCATCTGCTGAAAGCTCCGGATGTACTGGTCGATCTCCTCCCATTCCTCGTCCTGCGCGGCGAGAAGAAGCTGGACAAGGTTGGCTCCCGCGGAGAAATTGGCAGCATCGTTGGTGATGACGAAGGCGCGGAACTGGCGAACGGCATGCGACGCGGGGTCGAGCGTCTGGCGGACGAAGTTCACGATGTCTGCGCCCAGAGCGTTCATCTTGGTATGGAACTCGATGCACGCAATGCCATCGCCGGTATCGATGAGAGAAGCTCCCGAATTTTCTGCAACGACACCGTTGGAGCGCCTGGCGCGCGTGAGGCTGATCGCGGCGGAGGGTGATTCGACAGGGATGTATGCGCCGGAGCGGGGATCGAAGTACTCAGCGCCCTGATTCCGGTACCAGGTTTTTTCGGGGGTGGCAAGGAGCCGTTCCAGCGCAGACGGCAGATCCCTGGCCTGCGATTTGAGTCTGGCAGAGGTATAGGTCACTCCCGCGGCGTCCCACATTTCAAAGGGTCCGAGCTGCCAGTTGAATCCGGAGCGCATGGCGCGGTCGATGTCGGCGAGGCTGTCACTGATTTCGCCGAGACGATTGGCTGCATATAGCCAGAGATCGGGGAGCACCTGCCAATAGAAAGCGGCGGCTTTGTCCTTCTCCGGGCTGGCGGAGAGTAATGCACGAATCCGCTCGGGGAGAGATTCGATGAGCTTCGTCGCGTCCAGCAAAGGCAGGCACGGCTTTTGCGCGGGGCGGTAATCAAGCGTGCCGAAATCGAGGAGCAGGCGCTCGTCGCCGGATTTCTTATAAAATCCCTGACCGGCCTTGTCTCCAAACCATTTGCGTTTAAGCATTTCGTCGAGGAATGGCGGGACCTGGACATCCGAGCGCTCGTCTTTGGTGTTGGCGGCGAAGTTGCGGATCACGCTGGCGAGTACGTCAAGGCCGACCATATCGGCGAGCCGGAAAGTGCCGGTCCTGGGCCAGCCGAGAGGTTTGCCGGTGAGAGCGTCCACCTCTTCAACGGTAAGTCCCTGCGCCTCCATGACACGAATCGTATTCAGCAGGGAAAAGGAACCGATGCGGTTGGCAATGAAGTTGGGGCGGTCAGCTGCGGCAACCGGTATTTTGCCGAGGTGAACCTCAGCGAAATCGCGGATGGCCGCGACAGCGGAGGGATCGGATTCGGGGGCGCCGATGATCTCGACGAGTTGCATGTAGCGGGGCGGATTAAAGAAGTGCGTGCCGAAAAAACGGGGGCGCAGTTGGGCGGGAAGCGCCGCGGCAATGTCACCGATGGGAATGCCGCTGGTATTGGTGGTGAGAATAGAGCGTGGGCCGAGATGCGGAATAACGCGGGCGAGGAGGTCGCGCTTGATGGCTGGATCTTCGGCGACTGCCTCAATGATCCAGTCGCAGTGCGCAAGCTGAGGCAGATCGGCATCGAAGTTGCCGATACTGATGCGGGAGAGAACGCTCGGCGCCGCCAGGGCCGCGGGTTTGGACTTCTTCAGACCGTCCAGAGCTTTGGCGGTGAGAGCGTTGGGGGTGCCGGGCTGAAACATGTCGAGCAGAAGAACGGCATAACCGGCATTGGCAATATGTGCTGCAATCCGCGAACCCATGGTTCCGGCGCCCAGGACAGCAAGACGACGGATGGGCCAGGCGGAAGCCGTCGAGGCGCCAGGCGCTTTTTCGGAAATGGCAGGCATAGCTTTCTCCCGAAGGTGAAAATTGGCCAACCCACAAAGCTACCCGATTTGATGGAGTTTCTGCGACCCCACATGAAGTTTCTGGCAATTCGCGAAAAATAGACGCGGAGGGCTTTACAGCCGAGCGCTTACGCAAACGGGCACAAGACACCTCCGGAGGCCGCGGTTTGGAACGGCGCCGAACGGAGGTGACGTTGCACGGTGGCCCCGACTCATCCCCGGCCGAATGATGGAGGGAAAAGGCCAGTAGATTGCCAGCGATGAGCAGATGCCATCAGGCGGCAGAATCGGCTGCTTCCGCCGGTGGTTTAGGCGGTTCGGGTCTTTGACCCGCAGGGTTAACGAGGTCGCGCAGTTCCTTGCTGGGTTTGAAGTAAGGAACCTTCTTGGCAGGAACTTCAACCCGGGTACCGGTCTTGGGATTGCGACCGATCCGGGGCTTGCGCTGCCGAATGCGAAAGCTGCCGAAGCCGCGAATTTCGATTTTGTCGCCGGAGCGGAGAGCTCCGATCACCGCATCGAAGATGGTTTCGACGATCACTTCGCTATCGCGCCGGGTGAGATCGCCCAGCTTGGTCACTTCTTCAACAAGGTCCGCTTTCGTCATGGTGGAAGCCACTCCTTCAGTTAACCCTCGCTCACAATACTAGATGCATTCCGTTCTGCTTGCAAAGTCAATGAGTTGCACGATTTGATGCGGGGGAAAACAGGATCACCCTCTCCACAGGAAATAGAAGCCTGTGTGGCGGGCCATGATTTTCCCCGGATTGGGGAAAAGCGTGCCGGGATCGGAGGCAAGGATGTCCCAGAGCGAGCGGCGGCGGACAACCGGACGCACGATACCTGGCTCTCCGGAGATGCCTACGGATCGAGCCGTATCGAGCAGGGCCACACGAAACCCGCCGATCTTGTCGATCAGGTGCATGGGCAGAGCTTGCTCCCCGGTCCAAACCTGACCGGTCGCAATGGGCCTGACCGTCGCGACGGGCAGGTGGCGGCCGACTGCAACATCGTGAATGAACTGACCGTACATGTTATTGACAAGGCCCTGGAAGTAGACCCGCTCCTGCGGCGTCATCGGGCGGGTGGGATCGCCGGCGTCCTTGAGCGCCCCCGCATGGATGACCTCGGACTTAAGCCTGGCCCATTTGAAGAGCTTACCGTAATTGGTCCACTCCATAATGACGCCGATGGAGCCGACGACGGAGGCCTGATTGGCGTAGATCTTGTCCGCCGCTGAGGCGACATAATAGGCTCCGCTGGCGCCCACGCTTTCGATGGAGGCGACGATGGGCTTGCGGTGCTGTTCGCGGATGCGCAGGACCTCGTGGTAGATTTCCTGCGAGGCGGCGGCGCCTCCGCCGGGGGAATCAATGTGGATGATGATCGCCTTGACGGAGCTGTCGTGGTTGAAGCGGGCCAGCTCGGCGACGATGGTATCGGCGGAGGTGATTTCGCCGTCGATGCTCACAACGGCAATTTTGCCGCTGCCGATCGTGGCAAATCCCGATGATCCTGAGCCAGAGCGGACGGCGAAATACATGAAGAGTCCGGCAAGACCCACAAGGGCAAAGAGCAGGCAGGCGCCCAGGAAGTACCAGATCCACACGGGACGGCGGCGGTGCTCGGCCTGGGGCGGCCGCGGCGGAAGAAGAGGCGGCTGGGGCGAGGGCGTGAATGACTGAGACTGCGGAGCTTCCGGGATCGGCTCATCCATAGGGGCGAGTGTAGCACCGGAATTTTATCGCTGGCATCCCGGTGATTCGCTGAGAGGTTAAAGTGGATGGCAAGAATCACCGGGAAGATCTGCCCACCTGCGCACATGAGGGCGGGAAGTTCCTGCGGACGGCAGCCGGAGCGGCCGCCCGCAGCTCGATCAGGATTGAGCAATTCTCCTGAACGGGCAGAATCCGTAGACAGCCGAGAGGATACTTTCCGCGGCAACCGCGGTGAGTACGCCCTTCCAGGCATATCCCAGAGGAGCAAAAATCGCGGCTGCTGCGGCAGCCGCACCAATGCCATAGCGAACTTTCTGTTCCGTTTCGCTCATCTCGAATTTGCGCTCGATCGTATTGATCATGTCGCTCATACTTCTCCCTTCTGCCGTATAAAGATCACGCCATAATGTCTTCTGATGCTTCCCTCCGGCCGGAAGCTGACCACGAACACCGAAATGAGGACCCGACGGCAGTCGGCATGAACAGCAGCTGAATGGATGCAGATACCCGGTCAGCCGCTGCCGTATCTCCGGCAATTCCGAACTACTTCAGCTGCTGGAGATAGGCCACCAGGTCCCGCAGTTGCGTGCCCGAAAAGTCGGTGAGATCGGGCATAAGAACTCCCGGCTCCAGCGATTGAGCGTTCGTGATCCATGCTTCGAGATAGGCGGTATTGTTTGGCAGTGAATTTGTTCCGATAAATTGACGGCTCGCCAGGTGTGTGAGGTCGGGCGCCACGCTTCCTCCCGCAAGAGTTCCACGGACCGTGTGGCACATCGCGCAGGGACCGGACAGGAACAGATGTTCACCGGCGATGGCTTCCGGCGTCGTGGGCTGAACGGCCGGCCTGACCATCTGCCGCAACCACAGCTTATATGCGGAGGGTGCCTGGGCAACGACCAGCAGGCGCATGTGAGCATGCTGCACGCCACAGTACTCGGCGCATTCGCCTGCATAATCGCCGGGATGGTACGCCTCAATGCGCATAAAATTCGGGTGTCCGGGGATCATATCCAGCTTTCCGTGCAGGCTTGGAACCCAGAAAGCGTGAATCACGTCCGCAGACTTCAGTTCCAGGGTGACCGGCTGACCGGCGGGGATATGGATTTCGTTGGCGGTAACGAAATGTTCGTTCACAGGGCCGTCGAGATAATGCACTTCCCACCACCACTGATGGCCAATGATGAGGATATCGGGCTTGAATCGGGTTTGTTTGGAGGGATCGTGTATCGGAAAGCTCTCAAGAACGACGAGACCCGCAATGAAGAAGCCCGACAGAACCAATAGGGGAATGAGCAGACCGCCCAAAGCAACCCAGCCCTGACCACCTCCGATATCGACAGGCTCGTGCTCGTCGAGAGAACCGCGGCGGCGCACGGGAATGACGATCAGAATCCACATCACCAGAGAGACGGCGAGGAACAGGATGATCATCGCCCACATCAGCGGAGCGATGCGGGCCGCCCCGGGGCCCTGCGTGTTGAAGGTCGACTGCACGGACGCGCATCCGCCGACGAGCAGAAGCGGACTGAGCAGGACGAGTCGGCGCATCATCTTTTCTCCTCAGTGTTGGGACTGGGTGCCAATGGCAATCCGGTTGTTGTGCATGGGGTTCGGCACCTGCTCATTGGCGGGCTCAGTAGGCGGGTCCGGTTCCTGAGGCGTACGCAGCGACTGAATATAGGCAACGAGTTGCCATATCTGCCCGGAAGGGATCTTTGTGCCCCAGGCAGGCATTCCCCTGGAACGGCCCTCGGCAATCGAATCGTAGATTTGAGCGCCGCGGTGACCGAAAATGAAATGCTTGCGGCGCAGGCTGGGCCCCATGCCTCCGCCGCCATGGCCACCGTGGCAGCCGTAGCAGTTGTACCAGACAAAAAGACGCCGGCCATTCTCCGCGGCGATGGGATCATTCGCGTAGGGATCCTTTTGCCCGATGGACGCGCTGGAGGCACCCGGGATAGGCCCAACATTGGTTCGGATCGCGGGCTCGGCGCCGGCAGCTACAGCAGGTCCGGAACCATTGCAACCTGTTGCAATCGCCAGGAGGGCAATAATAATCATGGCAAGACAGCTACGCATAGTATCAGTTCCCCTCCCGCACCGGCGGTGGCAGGCTAACCTGAGGTATTCCGTAAGCAACCAGCAGTCGCTGGATCGCCGGTCTTCGGCGAGCCAGTTCCGCATTCAGCCGACGGCGCAGGACCTGTTCGTTGGGGCGTAGTCCAATCCCGATAGCAAATGACATGGGCAGCGAGGGATTCCGGACATCGGAAAGCACCGGCGTGACCCGCAGCGGAACCGGGGAATCGCGTGCAAGATAGCCAGCCATGGGGCCCCAGACCACTGCAATGTCCACTTTGCGGTCGATCACCGCCTCGACGAGCCTCGCCGAGGGATCCTTGTGGCCGGGATCGCCGAAGAGGCTAAAACCCACCAGATTATGGACAATGCCGCGGCTCACAAGTGCATTCACCGGCGGGAGGCTACCGTCATCGTCGCCTGGCGTCTGGACGCCGACGCGAAGAGTGCGCAAACGCGGATCGTCGAAAGATGCAATATCAAGATGTCGGCTGCGGAGTGAGAGGAAAGCATAACTGGAGGTGTAATAAGCATGCGTGGTGATAACTCCCGGCATTCCGACAGGCGTCCCCATGACGACATCGCAGACTCCGGTGCCGAGTGTTCTGGTGAAAAAGGCCTTTCCTCGCGGAGACCAGAAATAGGACAACTTCATTCTCAAATCCCGGGCCATCATTGCGGCCAGATGATTTTCAAATCCCTGGCCCCGCCGGTTGGACCACGGCAGGTTCTTCGAATTCGCGCAGATCCGCAGAGCCGGTTCGGCCGCGAACGCGCTCGTCGCCGAAACCAGCAACACCAGGACCAGGACCTTAGAGAGCGAAGACATACATCGTATCCCCTGGCTTGGTATATGCCTTGATGTTGCGCATAGCGCCGTTCGCTCCCAGAGTGGCATACGGGTCATCGGCAGAAATGCTGGGAAAATCGCTGGCGCCCATCCAGCCGCCAATTCCAGAGAAGACGGCAACGTACTGCTTTCCGTGGGGCCCCGTGAACGTAATAGGATCGCCGATAATCCCCGAGCCGGTCTTGAACTGCCAGAGCACCTTTCCCGTTCGGGCATCCACGGCGCGGAACCAGCCTTCCAGTGTGCCGTAGAATACAAGCCCTCCACCGGTGGACAGAACACCGGAGTAAACCGGGAAGAGCTTGTCCTTGATGCTCCACACCGGTTTGGCGGTAGCGACGTCCCATGCGATCAGTTTTCCCTGGTAGCCACCCGGCCCAGGGTACATGCGGACGCTGGCTCCCAGATAGGGCGTTCCGGCAATGTAATTCACTGACATACCCTCGTAATCCATGCAGGTGTTGTGCGCGGGTATATAGAGGTATCCGGTCTGCGGATCGAAAGACGATGGAATGAAGTCCTTGCCGCCGGTCGAAGATGGGCAGATATTCATGGTGTACTTGCCGGCGTGCGTTCTCTTGTTGGGATTGATATTTGGCATACCTGTTTTCAGATTGAAGCCATTGGCCCAGTTGACGTGCACAAAGGGTTCGGCGGAGAGAATCTGGCCCGTGGTTCGATCCATGACCACCATGTAGCCATTGCGGGCCGGATGCAGCAGCAACTTACGCTGCTTTCCATGCCATGGCATATCGACAGGGATGTTCTCCATGATGGCGTCGTAGTCCCAGGAATCGTGCGGAACAATTTGATAGGCCCACTTCGCATAACCGGTCTTCGGATCGCGCGCCCAAATGGTGCAGGTCCAGTGATTGCTGCCGGGGCGCATGTCCGCATCCCAGGGTCCCGGATTACCGGTGCCGTAAAAGATGAGATTCAGCTCCGGATCATAGGAGATCCAGCCCCATACCGGGCCGCCACCATGCTTCCACTGCCCGGGATTCCATGAGGTGATGCCCAGGTTCTTTCCCTGGTCCTTTGGATAATAGGCGTGGAAGCCGGGGCCGATGCGGACATCCTTGTCGGAACCAGTGCTCCAGGCGCGCCACAGTATCTTGCCGGTCTTAAGATCGAGAGCTGTCAGGCGGCCGCGCACGCCCATCTCTCCGCCGCTGATGCCGACATAGACGATCCCATGCACGACGAGCGGGGCCATGGTTTCCGTTTCGCCATAGCGGATGCTGCCCACCGCGGTTTCCCACACCAGCTTGCCGGTCTTCGCATCGACTGCGACCGTGTGATCGTCGAGCGTGTTGTAGACGATCTTCCCACGGGCATAGCTGGCACCGCGATTCACCGTATCGCAGCATGCCACTCCGACAGCCCGGCGGCTGGGATGCGGCTGAAATGTCCATTTGATCGGAAAGCCAGGCCTTGTCAGGTCGTAAGCAATTAGGTTGTTGGGAAAGGGCGTAACCCAATAGAGCGTGTTGTCGACGACCAGCGGCTGTCCCTCCTGGCCATGGTCGATGCCGTCGGACATCGTCGCCACGACATGCAGGCTTTGCACGTTCTTGTTCGTAATCTGGCTGAGCGGGCTGTAGCGGGTATTCGCAAAGTCACCAGCGGGCAGTATCCACTGGCCATCCGGCACCGGCGAAACGAGATGGATTCCAGGAAGTTCGCCGGGGATGCTGGTGGTCATGCCCTTCGGCGTTTTGGGTGTGTTCTGTGCACCCGCCAGCGCCAGATAACCGCCGCTCAGGACCACGGCGGTCCATTTTGCGAAAAGACCCCAGCTGTTGCCGAAATTACGCATTTTGCTTCTCTCCCCTACTGCAGCGTGTAAAGATATGCGGCGATATCGCGGGCCTGGCGGCGAGTTACACCGACGTCGGGCATCGCCGTGCCCGGTTCCACGGATGGAGGGTTACGAATCCAGCGAATGAGATTTGCCGGTGTATTGGGCAGTTCACCGGCGATCATGGTCCTGCGGCTCCAGAAATAGAGCGGAGGCCCCACCCGGCCGCGGGCCGTGTAGATGCCTGGAATCGTATGGCACGCACCGCAGCCATAGTGACCGATGAGCTCACGGCCGCGCAGCGGATTGCCATCGACGACCAGGCCGTAGGGATGCGGAGACTGGCCCCCTGTACAACCGCTGAGGGCGCCGGCCACCATCAGTACGAGTCCCGCGCCCAACATCCAGAGACTCTTCATCGCATCCTCAGGCAGTATTGAAGTATGAAATGAGGAATCAGCATCCACACGATGCCGACGCCGAGAGTGAAACTGATAAAAACGCCGAGCTGGGCCATAAAATCCTTTCGGCCATGGCCTTCGGCCTCCACAATGCTGGTTTCGGCTGAGAGGCGACGCCAACTCCGGTGCGCGGTGACGCCGGCGACGACCGTCAGGAGCAGCAGCAGACCAATCGAAATAAAGGCCGCCGCGTAGGCCCATGGCGCGGAGCAGGCATTTCCGAAAGCCTCGTTGTGCAGGCCCACACGCCAGTTGATGAACATTCCGGCAATCCCTGCCAGGTACCAGCCGAAGAAGCCCATGGCAATGCCGAACCAGAGCCGAGCTTCGCTGATCGAATCGTGACGGGTTGTAATTTCAGAATCCATACACTCTTAGATTCGGGATGATGTACAGGAGGCAAAAGATCGCAATCCAGATTGTTGCGACGAAATACCAATAGATGGCGGCCACGCGGTAGGGCCGGTAGGGAGCCCGTCTTGCGGGAGCGTAATGCGGCAGGGCGAGGACGTAGGCGAGGATGAGCACGCCGACGATCGCGTGGAGCGCATCGAAGGATTCGATCACATAAAAGATGGAACCGTAGGAGTTACTGTACGGCGTGAGGGTCGCCCAGTGCCCGGCAAAATCGAATCCCTGCATGATGAGATATCCAACGCCAAGCAGCAGAGTAAGCGCCAGCAGGGCGCGTGCGTGGCCATAGCTGCGCCGCATAACGGCGCGATCGCCCAGCCAGATGGTCAGGGCACTGAGCAGGATGGCGGCCAGCATTCCCCAGCCCCAGTGTTCCGCCGGAGGATGGTTATAGGCCCACCGGTCTTTGTTGTTCTCAAGGTAAAAGTAGGCCCCAAAGAAGCAGATGAACAAAGTTGCTTCGGTCGCAACGACCATCCACATGGCCCAGATACCGCGCGTGTCGTCGAGAGGCAGATCCAGAGCAACGAGTTTGGAACTGCGATTGATGGGCACACTATGGTTCATCAGAGCGCCTCTTCTCCCTTTTTGCGGGGCCAGAGCCAGTAAAAAGCGACCAGTAACGTGGCCCCGAATCCGCCGCAGGCCCAGATGACGAGCTGGAAAGCAAGGGCCAGAAAGAACAGGAACATCATCAGAGCGAGCAACATGGGCGCCAGCGTCTCCTCCGGCATCTTGGCTACAGAAACGACCTCGGCATCGAGCCAGCTGGTGATATAAGTCAGCCGGCCACCGTCCAGCACGCGCATGTTGTCCGGATCGTCTTCCTCGTCATGCTGGTCCCACAATGGATGACGCGTGGCCACCGTTGGGAAATGAACCATGGAGTACGGCTCGGGGGGGGAGTCGAGCGCCCACTCCAGGGTGTCGGCATTCCACGGATTGCGTCCGGCAATGCGACCGCTTTTTCTGCTGACGATGAAATTGATGACACTGAGCAGGATTCCACCGGCCAGAACGAAGGCGCCGACGGTCTCGATGTAATTCATAGCCGCCCAGCCCATTCCCGACGGATAGGTGTAGATCCGGCGCGGCATGCCGAGCAGCCCCACAATTTGCATGGGGAAAAAACCGACGTTGAACCCGAGAAACATGACCCAGAAGCTCACCTTGCCGAGCTTTTCGCTCAACATGCGTCCGGTCATTTTCGGATACCAGTAATACAGACCGGCGAACACCGGGAACATATTGCCCCCGATAAGCACGTAATGGATGTGGCCAACGACGAAATAAGTATTATGCGCCTGCCAGTCCACCGGAATGATGCCGGTAACGACTCCGTTGAGCCCGCCAACAATGAGCACAGCGATGGTGGCCATGGCGTAATGCATGGCCGTGGTGGTTACCAGCCTGCCCTTCCACATCGTCACCACCCAGCAGACAATCTGCACGATCGTGAAGAGCGAGATCATCATGCTGCCCGCGGAGAAGAAACTCATGGTCATGTCGGACATTCCGACAGTGAACATATGGTGCAGCCACACGCTGAATCCAACAACGCCGGTCAGCATGGTGGAAACGGCTACATAGGAATAACCAACGATTGGGCGGCGGGAGAACACCGGAATAATCATGGACACCATGGCTGTGGCGGGGAGGAAAATGATATACACCCACGGATGCCCGAAGAACCAGAAGAGCTGCTGCCAAAGAACCGGATTACCGCCTCCCGCAACGCTGAAAAAGTGTGTGCCCCAGCGCCGATCCAGTTCCAGGAAGACACAGCAGGCAATCAGGGCGGGCGCCGCGAACAAGCCGGCGAACGAGATCGTCAGCGTGCTGTAGCACATCAGCGGCATCTTGTTGATCGACATGCCGGGAGCACGCATCTTCAGAATTGTGGTGATGAAATTGATGCCTCCGGCGGTCAGGGAGATCATGAAGAAGATAAGCGCCATCGCATAGAAGTCCATCCCGTGCCCCGGGGAATAGCGGTAGAGGGTATACGGCGCATAGGAGAACCAGCCGGCATGCGGCCCCTGGCCCATGAGGGGAGCGATGTACATCAGGATTGCGGAGAACAGGAACGACCAGTAAGTGAATGCATTGAGACGCGGATACGCCATATCGCGCGAGCCGATCATCAGCGGGATCAGATAATTCGAAAACCCGGCAAGGATGGGATAGGCGTAGAAGAAAATCATGGTGATGCCGTGCATGGAGAAGAGCTGGTCGTACATCTCCGGCGGCATGATCAGCATGTCGGGGCGGGCGAGCTGCACACGAAGGCAGAGCGCTTCGACGCCCCCGATACACATCAGCACAAAGGCAGTGATGAGATACCGAATTCCGATTTCCTTATGGTCGACAGTGGCAAACTTTCCCCAGATCGAATCGGGAGTCTCCCAGATTTCCTTCAGCCGCTGTGCAACCGCAGTGGTACTCATGCACACTCCATGGGTGGGATGAGTGAACCCGAAATCCGGGCACTGCTACTGCTTCCCGGGGCAAGTCCCAAAGGGACCGAAACTTCTCGGGCTACTCAACCGTGGTCGAAGGTAGGTAGATGGCTTTCGCTCGACGGCAGTTTCCCCTGCAGGTCGTTCAGGGAAGGTTGCAATGGCAACCGGCCGGGCACCGCAGGATGTTCCCGAGCAACGCCGGCCGCGCGCTGATGCCAGTCAGGCGCAGGTACGAGGTCTTCCGTTGCGCATGGGAGCCTGTTCGGCTCGGATTGCCGACTGGGTGACGCGTTCCGCGAAATCACCAAGCATAGCCCACTCCAAATCGCCGAGTTCACGTCGCATGCGCTCCTGAGCTCGTTCCCAATACGGCATAGCCAGCTCCAGGATACTGCGGCCCTGCTCAGTGAGGGAGTACACGCGGCGATAGCGCTTCCCAACCTTCATATGCACCCAGCCGGATGCCCTTGCGGACGCAAGGCGGCGGGAAAATGTCTCTTCCGATGCGGCAAACTGGCGTGCCAGGTCGCAGTGTGCGATCTCGCCGGCCTGAGCGATGGCATGGAGGATGGTGTACTGCGTCGCCTTCAGTTTTGTCGGAGCGAGAACCAGGTCGTAGAGATGGCCGACGGCGCGATTGGCTCGCCGTAGACTCGCAAAGGCACACACGGAAGAAGGGGACTTCATAGGCTCCTCGTTTTCGCGAGAATTTCAGAAATTGAAGGATCAGAACCCAGCCGGGAAAATAAGCGGCGGTACCGCAAAGTTACGCTGCGGATACGACCGGAAAACCAACCGGCGAACCCTATTGGATTGATGCCACTATTGAGCTTTTCGCCGTCTCCCCGCCTGTCAATTCAGTGACTGCTGGATTCGTGACTCGAATCTATGGATCCGCCGCGGTTCGGCGGCTGCGGCACTCGCGGCTGTATTTCTGTTTCCTGTTCAGATGCACAAGCAACAGCAACCCTGCGAGCGGCACGGGAAGCACATCCCACACCAGGCTGCGCGGTCCGGCCGCCCTCACATCTACTTTCCCGGAACACTGCCCGACCTGCCTGCCGCAGCGCACTCTGATGGTCACATGCCACAATCCCTGAGCGGGAATCGAAAAATTCGAGGCCTGCAGCCACTTGCTGGTGGCAGCGGCGTGCGAAGCGTGCAAGACGAGCCGTTTACCCCTGCTATTCACAGAAGTAAGAATGAATTCGACATGCGCATCTTCGACTACCCCCCGCGTCCCCAGACGCTGCACGGCGACACTAAAATCCGCCGGCCCCCTGGAAAGGGGATCAGGTGTGGTGAAGAACGTAACGACAAATGGCCCAGCCTCCCGGCGAAAGCGCAGACGGCCTCCATCGGCCACAGCCGCATTTGCGTATGCGAGCACACCCACAACGAGCAGGAAGACGCGGGCCGATTGCAGGCCGAGATTTTGCCTCATCACATAGCCATCCCACGCATGTACATCGGCTGGGTGAAAATCCACACCGCGATGGCGTAAAGCCCGGTGCTGCTGCAAATCCACACGGCCAACATCGACCGGAATCCGCCGGACGGACCCGATATCTGCCGAATCAATGTGCGCCCCGCAAACCATGTGACGAACAGCCCCAAATTCACGATCCATACCTGAAGATCGAAAAGACTGAGACCGTGCACTCCAGGTATGGGATTCAACATCGAGGACGATGCTCTCGCCCGCATTGGCCTGGCCACGAGCGAAACCGCATGATGCCCCACGACCAGCCCGGCGGACATACGATGAAGCAGGATGGGAACGGATGGCCACGACGACGCCAGATGAAACATCAGGTGGCCGAGCCAAATCGAAAGTCCGAGCGGCAGCAGCGCAAGGGAGAACCGGCAAAAAATGACGCGCAGGGACAGCGATCTGGAAAGCGCCTGCATCACCCTTGCCGCGGCCGTATACAACACGAGCAGAGCCACAGAAAATATGCAGGTCGCCAGCAGCGACAACAGCGAATTCGCGGCCCAGAGATGGCGCTGCTGGAAGCCGCCAAGGACACGCGCCACGGGTGCAATCATCACCGCCGCATTCGCAATCGAAGAAAAGACAACGACCAGAACGAGAACGGCGAGATCGGGACGCGCCGAGAATCGTCCGAGGGAAGAACGCGCCGGGTCGCGCGAGATGTCACGCAGCGGAAACTGCGGAAGAATCGACACATTGTCGTGCGGGCAGGCCCGCACGCAGTCCATGCAGAGCGTACAGTCGAAATTCCCGGCCTTGTTGGGCAGATACAGCTTAAGCTCGCATCCGCGCTGGGTATCATTGCCGCGAACACAGTCATGGGTGGAACAGGCGGAACATACGTGCCGGTTGCGCACGCCCAGTTCGAGCGGTGCAAACATCGAAGCGATGAAGTTGAACTGGCCTACAGGACAAACATACTTGCAGAAGCTGGCACCGTGAAATACCGAGTTGACGATCGTTGCCCCGGCAACGTAGGAGATCAGGAGCAGTGCTGTGTCACGCGGCGATCTCCACAGCGAGAATTGCTCGTACGACCAGAAGAAGAGCAGCATCAGGGCCGCGGCCAGCCATTTCGAGGACAGCCATTCCGGCCAGCGCAGCTGCGGGATCCGAAAGAGTCGCACCAGTTCCCGCGGCAAAGTGAACGGGCACGCCATGCAGAAGACGTTGGCCACCAGCAACAGCAGCAGGAGATTGACGGGCCTGACGATGTTCCACACCAACACTCCGGCCATGTTCAGCTGGGCAATCTGCACGCCGAAAAGTCCGTCGCAGATCACTGCGGCAATCAGGGCCAGGCTGAGCGCCTGAAGGCCGCGCCGGCCATAACGCGAACGAAGAAACGCTCCTGCAAGCGGAAGATGCAGCAAGTCGAAATCGCGAACCATGGGGCGGGCGACGTATGGTGGCGACGGCTCGGGAGCGAACTGCGGAGGCCGCTGCTTTTCGTCGGAAACCAGCACCAGCAACAGGGGCACAAGAGACGCGATCATCACCGTCAGACCGACGATGATCATCTCGCCTCCGGCCAGCGCCTGATCCGTCATGGCGCTAAGGCCGAAGAGGCGCGGGACATGAGCATAGGTGGGATAGAGGACGTGGCCATCCAGCGCGATGATGAGCCCTACGAAAAATACAATCATATGGGCCGAAGCGAGATATGGAACGATCATCCAGCGCGATGAGCGAAACCGACCGGGCCAGGGACGGACTACGTACCACCAGAAGGCCAGGGAGGCAAAGAAGAAGCAGCCATGTTCCACCTGATGCCAGGAGTTGGAGCGCAGAGCCAGTTCATAGGCGGCGGGAATGTGCCACATTACTACTGCAAGGGCCATTGAAAGCCAGCCAAACACGGGACTCGTAACGACCCTCTGGAGCCAGTGAACTGCGCGCGAATTGATCCAGGGGGCGAGTTCCTCGCGCACAAAACCCTTCGGCAATCCGCGCAGCAAGGGGACAACAGGGTTGCCGAGCAGCAGCAGCGGTGGCGCGATCGACATCAGCAGAAGGTGCTGTGTCATGTGCGCCACCAGCAGGAATTCATCGAGCGCATCCAGTGGCGATGCCAGAGCGAGCCAGAGCGAAGCAAGCCCCAGGTAAAAGCATAATGCGCGCCAGGGGGCGAGTTCGCGGGGCCGCGTAATTCGCGCCACCCGCCATCCCCTCAGATACAGAACTCCCGCGGCAACAACGCCCAGAGTGGGCCAGAGTGGCAGTATCCAGGATCGCGCTATTGCTTCAGAAAGAGAGTGCGGCATTTCATCGCATTCATCATGTTGCGCTCATGTCGAGCAAAGCGGGAAAGCGCGTGGCCGACGGTCCTGACATGCATTCAGGATGCCTGCCTTTCGGATGCGCGGCCACTGTCACAAGTTGCCAGATAAGCCTGATTGCCCGTACTAAGCGCTCAGGGTGTCCTGGCTTGTGCGCAATTCAGGGCTGCGCGCTCATCCGCAGTTTTCCTCCAACACTTACATTGAAAGCATCTTCGTAGTGAGCAGTCAGTATCGTGCCGTCAATGCGTTCCTCCACCGTGCGATAGGGAGCGATGCGAATCAGGAGTGCCTTACCGTCCTTGTCGTGAACCCGGAGCTGTTCATGGTGGAGCTCACGGACAACCAGCAGCATGACATCCCTTAACCTCGCGGTATCCACCTTTAGCCGGAGCCGCGATACCGGACGCCCGAGGTCCGAAGCCATCAGGCCGAGAAGAGCCCTCGCCCGCGGCGTGAATTGACGAATGATCAAGTCGGCAGTCGTCATAACTACGGCCTCCTCGATAATGTTCGCAACATTGCTGAAGTCATTCTGTAACTGGAGCAGTAAACTATCATGGTGTTCCATCTCGGCATGAACCGCGCGCAACTGGCCGTTGGCCAACTCCAGCTGCTCTTTCGAAACCCGCAAGTCCTCATTGGCGCCTTGTAGTTCCTCATTCACTGACAGGATTTCCTCGTTAGCCAACTGCAACTGCCGGTTCGTCGCCTCGAGACGGGCGAGGACCGACTGTAGCTGTTCTCTGGTCGCGTTCAGTTCCTGAGCAAGCCCTGCAAATGGCTGGCCTTTATCCGAGCGCTCCGCTTCAACCTCAGGAGAAACATAATGGGTCAGGGGGAACTGGTCGCAGTACAGCTGCATCTCGGCAGCTGACGCCAGCCCATCCGAGGTTGTGGCCGGAGAAGTGGACGTCTCAATTGCGCCGCAGTTTTTCAGGGTCGGTG